>DAINPP010000001.1:0-284387 GCA_036743375.1 Thermotogae bacterium
CTTACCCTTCTCTTGCTGGTTCGTCTATTTTTCGTTATCCGTTTTTCAATGACCTCAAAAAAACACGCTGTATCAAACAACAGCGTGCATATACTACCACTTATATCAGGAAATGTCAATTAACTCAAAGTAAAAAATAGGTAACTCAATTTAAAATTCGAGATTTACGTTTGGTGCTTCTTTATCAGATTCAGGGATACTGAAAAATTCAAATGGCTTAAATCCAAACATATTCGCTATTATATTCCCTGGAAAGACTTCAATAGCGGTATTATATTTCATGGTAATGTCATTATAAAATTGTCTCGAATAAGCTATCTTATCTTCTGTCTTTGTCAATTCTCCCTGTAAGGACATTACATTTTCATTGGCTTTTAAATCAGGATAATTCTCCATAACGGCAAACAACCTACCTAAGACACCGCTTAATTCGCCTTCTGCCTGTATTCTCTGATTAGGTGTACCGGCATTCATCGCTTTATTTCTCGCTTCCATGACCTTTTCAAGAGTACCGCTCTCATGTTTCATATAACCACGAACCGAATTGACAAGGTTCGGAATTAAGTCACTTCTTCTTTTCAATTGAACATCGATCTGGCTCCAGGAATTCTGTACCTTCTTTCTTTCAGCAACAAGTTTGTTATAGGTAGCGATAATCCAAAATACAACAATCAAAACGATTCCTAAAATAATCCAAACAGCCATAATATCCTCCTTTAAAAAGTAAAATTATTTGTCTTTCATTATACTACATTTTATGTTTTCTTTTTAATCAGAAAGTAGTGTAAAAAGATTTACTATATTCAATAAAATCTAAATTCAAAAAATCAAACAAGTTGAGAAAAACCTTTGGAAAGATGCGTTCTGAATCAAAATGTGACACTTCTACAAGGGACAGGTTATTTTCATTGGCGAATTGGAAATCATGATATCCGATATCACCTGTTATATATATATCAGCAGAAGTATCTGAAACAGTTTTAATAAAATCAGTACCACTTCCTGTACATACGGCTACAGTCTTTATTTTTTCATCGAGATTTCCAGAATATTTAATACTCGCTTCAGAGGTGATCTTCTTTAATTGATTAAGAAAATCTTTTAAGGTCATCTCTTGTTTGAGTGTTCCGATTCGTCCTATATAAAAATATCTTTCAGGGTTATCAAGGATAAAGGCCTCCATCGCTACCTCTTCATACGGATGTGCGGCTTCTACACCCTGGATTAACGGAACGAGTTTCTTTTGTGTTATCACTGTCTCGATTTTTACTTCGTTGACATATTCTCTTTCGTTGATCTTTCCTATGAAAGGATTAGTTCCTTCATGCGCTTTAAATGTCCCAACACCCCTACTTGAAAAAGTACAGTCCGAATAATTTCCTATCCAACCGCCTCCGAGTTCAGCTATTTTATCTACTATTTGGTCCTTATGTGTTTCCGGAACAAACACCTGAACTTTGTAAACAGGATCCGTTTTAGATTTAATCAGGCCTTTCACATTCGTTAATTCCAGCAATTCAGCAAAATAATCGTTCAATCCGCCATCAATGATATCCATTGGTGTATGAATCGAATAAAGCGTGATTTGATTTTTTAAACACTTGTAGATAAGATTTGATTTTTTTTCATGTAAATTGATTTTTTTTATTGGTGAGAATAAAAAGGGATGATGAGAAATAATCATGTTACTTCCTATGTCTATGGCTTTATCTATAACATCTTCGTTAATATCCAGGGTTATTATGGGCTTTATTACTTCGGTATCAAAAGGTCCAATTTGTATTCCGCTATTATCAAAATCTTCCTGTATAGAAAGGGGAATCCTTTTTTCGATTATCTCGATCAGTTCTTGAATCTTCATGTGTTACCTCCTATTATTCATAATATTTTAAAGCTTCTGCAGGGTTTAAACGTGATGCCTGGAAACTTGGTATAAATGTTGAAAAAAGAGAGCAGATATAAAAAATGATTACGGTTCTTCCGAGAACAAGCCATGGTATTGCAAGTATATTTCCGCCTGGTGCTCCAACATCTGAAAGTAGGGCATTAAAAAGTGAAGAGGTCGTTATACCTGAAAGAATTCCTATAAAGAGACCAATGACTACGATGATAGTTGTTTCAAATAAAAAGGTGCTGAATATTTCCTTACTGGTAAAACCTATCGCCTTTAGCATACCAATGACTTTTTTTCGCTCAAGAAAGGCTCTGTACATCGTTATTGATATTCCAATAATGCCTATTATCATCCCAAAATAAAGAAATCCGTTTAAAATCTGAATCATGCCCATTATCGCTACGTTAGAAATTTCTATAACATCATCATCTGTGATCACAAATATATTTTGTTTTTCAGCATAGGCTTTAAATAATTCTTTATTTTTTGAAATCTCAGACTGATTTTCTCCCTTTATTTTGACAAAAAGATATTTTATTATATTTGAATCTTTGAATAACTCTTTATTGTTAGATACAATTCCTTGAAAAAAAGAAATATTGTTGAACACAAAAATTCCAAGTTGTTCAGCGTTAAGTTCTTTATTCAATTCAATCTCACGTTCGTCGCTTTTTTCTAAGGCAGTTTCGTTTGTCAAAACAATGTACTGATTTTTATTTTGGTACATTGATTCAAGTGCGTCATCAACAGAAGTGATAGACTTTTTTCCATACCATGTCCCTATATCGGCATCAATATGTAATTGTTCATCGGCTATGAATATCTGTTGCGGTAAATCCGTATTTTCAATCAGTATAGCCGTATATAATTCATTAACATTTTCTATAAATGACTGATTCTTTATCTCATTTTTAAGTTCGTCCGAGGTTGAATTGAAGATATCCGGTACGAATGCATTATAACTCCAAAAAATAGTATCTTTACTTCTCTCAATTCCCTTTTGCTGTGTGTAGGGGATCACGGAAACAAGCACGATGATATAAATAACCAGTGAATACATCGCTATCATTAAAGCGGTTTTTCTCCGTTCGTTCTCAGGATAAGCGATACCTATTTTTAAAACATACGGTTTGAATAATTTTGAAATATGCGTTTTTGTCAGTAGTATTCTCAATAAAACAAGATTATTCAGACACAATAATGAAAGGGCAAGAAGTATGCTGAGACTTTTTTCTATTATTAACAAAAGATATTGTAACGGAAAGAGTTCAAGATCTATATTCATTCGAAAAGACAGGTAGAGAAGCAAAATGATGGGAAAATTATACAAGATAACGGAAATTATCATATTCATTTTCTGTTTTTTAGTAAAATAGAACAATAATAGAGCTACAGTGAGTAAAAACAGCGATATTCCAAGATAAGATAGATTTGTCGAATTTGCTAAATTCCCATACAATGTCAATACAACGCCGGTAATAGACAATAAGTACATGAATATGTTTTTTAATCTTGTCTTTTTTTCTTTTTCTTCGTCGATTCCCTTAATCGCGTTTACGATATTAAAATTTGAAATTTTTCTGGAGAAAAAATAAATAGTTATCATCGAAATGACAATGCCCGCTATATATGAAATCAGAATTGAATCCGGGCTAATATAGAATTTGAATTCCGGAATATCGGTAATATTGATAACGGCGCTGCCTATCGCATCAAGAAATTTATTTGAGAGCGAGAATGCATATTGAGTTATGTTTCCAAGAATGTATTTTGATACAAACATTCCGCATAAGACTCCCAATCCCGATGAAAATATCGTATAAAATATTCCTTCGAGAAAAAAAAGTTTATTAATATCTCTTCTTAAAAAACCAATGGCCCTTAACATGCCAAGTTCCTTGGCACGTTCTTTTGCGAGCATGTTAAAGGTATTGATAATTAAAAACAATCCGGCTAAGATAGAGAAAAAGCTCAGGAATAAAAATACGTATCCAATATTTGCCTGTCCCGCATCATCGATTTCTTCATTTTTTATATCAAGGATATGGAACTCTCTTTTTTGTAAGTTCATTTGATTGAATAGATTGATATTTCTTGCAGAAAGAACTCTTCCATTCATCCAGTCTCCGGTATTCGAGATTAGTATGGAATTAAGTCTATTCTCTTTCTCCGGGAATAGGCGATAAAAATAATCCAGATCCATATAAACACACTTCTTTTGTTCCGTATGCGAATCAAAAACATTTAATCGTAATAGTTCTTCATTAGAAAAAATGTAATTGCTCAGGGGGATTTTTTTATTGAATATTTCAAGTGTCTTTCCCGTAGATTTTGATATTGAAATAACAGATTTGTCTCCAGAATTAAGATTAAAAACGGTATTATCTATGATCACATCGGCAGTTATCCCTTTATCTATGGGAAATATTCCCGGGTGATTAAAATCGAATGCTATAATCTTTACCGTGGAATGATCTATTATGCTACTTATTGTGTTTGTTCCGTGAAAGATATTAATATCCATGACGTATATTTCCGAGACAAAATCCGTATGAAGTTCACTTTTCAACCGTTGTATCAGGTTAGAATTATCATCAGAGGAAAAGTCCTGGAGAACTATTCCTTTTTCAAAAGGGTCATGTGTCTGAGAAGGTAGATTGCCTTTGTATACTATAAGATCCGTTTCCCCTATATTTCTGTTAGTTTGCGAGAAGAGCATAAATTTCATCGAGTCATTAATTCCAAGCGAGCCGGTAATCATAGCTGTTCCGACCATAGATCCCAATATTATTAAAAGTGTTTGGGCTTTTCTTCTGAAGAGGTTCTTTAATGCGATGGATCTTATTTTTTTATCCTTCAGTAAAAACAACAGGATAAATAACAGAAGAATTACAATAATAAATATTATACTCATGGCAACATCGACCTTTAAGATAATCTTCCGCTGTCCATACGAAGAATTCTGCTTGAAAATTGCGCAATTCTTTCATCATGTGTGACAATAACGAAAGTTTTCTGGAATTCTTTATTCAGATAGAGGATCAAATCCATTATTTTCAAGCCAGTTTCCGTATCTAAAGCACCTGTCGGTTCATCTGCCCATATGATCTCAGGGTTATGTACGAGCGCTCTGGCAATGGAAACTCTCTGACATTCTCCACCACTCATCTGATTTGGATAATGATAAATTCTTTCACCAAGTCCCACTTGTTTTAAAACTTCAACAGATTTTTCCAAAGTGTTTTTTCTTTTTTCCTTTTGAGTCAGTAAAGCCATCTCTACATTTTCGACTGCATTCAGTACTGGAATGAGATTATATGACTGAAAAATAAAGCCCATCTTTTCTGCCCTGAACTTTGTCTTTTGATTATCATTCATCGTATTTAGTGTACACTTATCGATTTTTATCGTCCCCTCATCCGGTTCATCAATTGCGGAAAGACAATTCAACAACGTACTCTTTCCACATCCTGACGGGCCTAAAATCGAAACGATTTCTCCTTTTTTTATATGGAGTGAGATACCTGATAAGGCCATTATCCTGATACTTCCATTTTTATAAATCTTCTTCAGATTTTCTGCTATTATCACAACAGCCTCCTTTAATACGTTATCGTATCGGTAAAAAAATCATGATACAACAGGTTATAAATCAATCTGTAAATCATTATTCTCTCACTATAGGTCTTATCAAACGCTTCTCCTGTATCGATCATTCTCTGAATCTTATTTGGGCCTTTATGATATCCGTTTAATGCCAATTCGAGATCTTCAAATCGGTTGATAAGCGTTTTCAGATAATAGGTTCCCATCATGATATTCTGCTCTGGATCTCGCCAGTTACCTGAAATAATATTTTTTTCATAAAGCCATTCTGCCGTATCAGGCATCAATTGCATTAAACCGAATGCGCCGGAAGAAGAAACGGCTCTTTCATTAAATCCACTTTCCATTTTTATCGTGGCCGCGACCAGGGCCGGTTCCAGTTCATTTTCTCTTGAGGCTTTGTTTATTTCACAAATATAGGCAACCGGAAAATATCTGTACAATAAGATTAATAAAACAAAAAGAAAAATAATGATGATAAATAAAGAAGTAAAAACTGTTTTTCTAAAACCGAAAGTCAAGATTTAATCCCCCTTGAGGTCTATTACTTTTGAAGCTATTTTATACTCATTAATTGCATCTTCATCTCTTCCCATTTTTTCATATATTTGAGCAGTTTTTATATGTATGTCGGCATCCATGGGTTTTTGAATAGAGGCCTTTTGAAGAATTGTCAATGCCTTTGCATTCATTCCTATATTTTTTAATAAAATACCTTTTATTTTCAACGGTAAAAAGAGATAAATCATCGTCAATGTAAGGATGAGCAAACCAATCAGTATAAAAATATTTATCTTCAATTCTTTTAAATAATCACTGATTCTATCAAACAGATTTGATTTTTCAGATGAATTCTCCATTACAGTAGATTCGACGAGTAGATTCACGTTAAAATTATTAAGAGTTCCCTGTAGTTGCTGATTGTTTAATGAAATCGTTTTAATTTTTTCGTAATTCTGCTTGATTGCCGGATTGGCATATACAAGTCTCGTGGATGCATTCTTTATCATTTCCTCTACTTTTTCGTTTAGCGTCTCTGTTTTTATCTGAATGTCATTGTAAGTATTGAGGTAATTATTGAAGGGCTCACTTAAAGCACTTAGTGTGGTTGCCTCAGCGGTAATAAATCTTTTTGAAAGAATTTCTACATTTTCGAGATAATCAAAATAATGACTCAGATACAGATAATAATTATAATTCTGTTCAGGTATTTTGTCCTCAAAATCGGATTTATAATAAATCCGATATATATTTACATAGGAATTTAATAGTGATAATTGTTCTTTATAACTTTCATCATCATCTGTATCGATATACGGAGTGATTTGAATAGAAAGATAATTAATCAGTTTTTCCCCGCCAAAAAGAACCAATTGAGTATAAAATTCATTGCTGAAGTATAATTTATCCGTTTTTATGGTTTCTATCAGATGATTTGTCAACTGTTTTAATTGATCACCGGGTATTTTTTCTATAAGGTCAAAATCCTGCAATTTGCAAATTTCGAGAAATTTTTTAAAGTCTTCGAATCTGTACCGTTCAATTTCATTGATAAAGTCATTTATTACGAATTCCATCAGTGGATACGCTTCTGCGTAAGTTGATGTTGCATTTTCCAACTTGGCCAGTTCTTGAAGAAGGTCATCCGTAGATTCTGAAATGATAGCGGTGAATATTCTGTCACCCTCTTGAATCCTTGTTCTTAATTCTATTTTTTTATAGATACGTTTGAGCAGCTCATCAGCCTTTTCTTCTGATTCAAATTGTTCATTTGAATAAAGCAAAGTGGAAAGACAGGAATGCAGGGCCTCTTCCAAAGAGTAGATATTTTTCTGAAGAAGATATATTGAGTCATAATCTGAGACAAGATCGGGAGAAATACCGGTATCGGCATTAAGATATGAAAATAAGGAAAAGAGTATTAAAAAAACAGTGAGTATTCTTTTTCGTTTTTTAACAACCAATTTTTAAATTCTCCTTCTGTAAGGTATGTATATTCAAAGATCCCCGTCTTGAAACTGATCTTTTCTCCCGTTTCCAAAATTCCGACAATGAGGTCATCTTTAACGTATTCGCGTTTTCTTTTGTGAAAAACTCTTCCATACAACATCTCACGATAGGACTCTCTGTATTTCAAATTATTTTCCAGCATCGTTCGGATCTTCATTTCACTAAGGTTGTCCGGATTTTTAAAAAAATAACCTCTTAAATAGTTAAGAATCTTCTTTATTCCGATAGATTCTTTTAAACCAATACTGAGAAGCATATCTCCGTTAATAAGAAAATCCATGGTCTCAAAAAAGTCATCAGAATTCAAAATTTTATCAGATAGAGAACTGAACTTTAAAAATTGATTTGAATTCGTCCAACCTGTATCTGTTGCACTTTTGTCCGAAATAATGAAATCGATTTGTTTCAAAAATCTCTCTTTTCCAAGAATGTACCGCATTTCGTATAATTTCTTCTGTGACTCCAAAGGAATCATATGAAATTTTATAATCGTAGCGACCTCGTTGATATTTTTTCTGGGGAATTTCAACGATTCGAGAATATTCTCCGTTGCTTTCGCACCTTCTGTTTCATGAAATAAATAATGTTTTCCATCAAACACATCGGGTTTCTTCAAATCATGAAAAAGAGCGGCAATACGAAAATTTGTTTCAAGATTTTTCTGAAGGCAATTTTTCAGAACACATAAACTATGCTCAAAAACAGTTTCGCCTTTGTGATGTTGATCCCCGTGTCGGAATGTAATGATTTCTCTCATTTCAGGGATAATCTCCTGTAAAAGTCCTGTTTTTGCCATATTCCTGAACGCGGTCTCGCAATACGGTCCTTCGAAAGTTTTTTGCAATTCCGAATAAATCATCTCTTTTGGAGAAAGACGTATCATCATCCTGTGCTTGACAATACTGTTAAAAGTGTAAGAATCAATTTCGTAATTATATTTCGATTGGAACCTGAAAATCCGCAACATCCTTAATGGATCCTCAAGAAGATTATTTTCATCCCAACACCGCAGTATTCCATGTTTTATGTCGTCCCGTCCTCCGGCGGGATCAATCCAGATTAATGTATCATCACACTTGGAAATTTTAATCGCAATAGAATTTATTGTTAGATCCCTTGACAGAAGATCGGCCTCAATAGAATTATGCCTCAGGGGAGTTATTTCCAATTTTATCTTTTTACTTTCAAAAAAAAATGGAGACACAAAAGTTTTAGTCCTGTCTTTTACAAGAAAGCTCTTTTTAAAATATTTTTCTATTTCGAACTCTGTAACAGGCCAGATAATATCTATATCGTTATAATCAACAACCTTTAGATAAAAATCTCTCACAAAGCCACCGACAATGTAAAATTCCTGAATGAAATCCGGGGCCTTTTTTTTCAAGAGTTTTATCAATTTCTCCATATTTAGTCACCTTAAGAAAAATATAAATCGGTATTTAAAAGGTAATCTCTCTTTCTCCAGTCCTCTTTTACCCTGACATATAATTCAAGATTTACTTTTGTGTCAAATAAATATCTGATATCTTTTTCCGCATCTTTTCTGATTTTTTTGATAAGAGAGGCACCCTTTCCTATGATCATGCCCTTTTGAGTTTTCCGTTCAACCCATATTTCCGCCCGGATATCAAGGTTACCCGAGTCCGAGTTTTCAAAATGTTCGACATAGACGGCACAGGAATAAGGAATTTCATCATAAGTTATTCGAAAGATTTTCTCTCTTATAATCTCAGAAACAAGGAATTTGTTTGACCTATCCGTTAACAAGTCTTCAGGATATAAAAAGCCGCCTTCTTTCAATTGTTCCTTTATTTTCCGAAGGATTGGACTTCTTGACGCTTCATCTTTTGCTGAGATAGAGATAATATTTTCCATAGCGTATTTCTCATGCATTACTTTCCCGTGATGAGCTATCCTGTTTTCATCTACGAGGTCTGACTTGTTTAAAAGCACAATAATCGGTTTGTTTATCTCCTTTATCTTTTCAAATACATAATCATCACCACGTGTAATCTCTTTTGTCAGATCAATTAACCACAAGATGAGATCCATTCCTTCCAAAGCTTCACCAACCGCTTTCAGCATGTACCTGTTGACGTTATTCACAGCCTTGTGAACACCCGGCGTATCGGTAAAGACGATCTGGGAATCTTCATCAGTGTAAATACAATTTATTCGATGCCAGGTCGTTTGAGGCTTATCGGATACGATAACAACCTTCTGACCCAAAAGGTTATTTATAAGGGTGGATTTACCGGCATTTGGTTTTCCAATCAAAGTTACAAAGCCACTTTTCAAAGTTCACCTTCTTTAAAAATTTCATCAGTAGACATTCTGATGTATAAGTATCTTACCACAAAACAAGAACACTTGATAAAGTCTTTTCACACCAATAAAAAAGTCCTCTTAAATAAATTTAAGAGGACCATGGAGCAGGAAATGAGATTCGAACTCACAACCTCTGCCTTACCAAGGCAGCGCTCTACCATTGAAGCTATTCCTGCACTCAAAACGATAGTTATTTTATCATAATATGTGCAGGACGTCAAGTGTTTATGATTTTAATACTTCCGCTTGTCCTTCAATGACTTTTTTCCCTTCTGCGTTGAACACATCGGTAGATAAAATCAATCGATTCTTTTCATCTCTTTTCTCAATGACTTCTATTTTTACCGTTACAATATCATCAATAAAAACAGGTCTTTTGAATTTGACTTCCTGCGATACATAAATAGTACCATCACCTGGAAAATCTCTTCCAAGTACTTTGGAAATAAACGATGTGATGAGCATGCCATGAGCTATTCTTTTACCAAAACGTGTGTTTTTGGCAAATTCATCGTCCACATGAACTGGATTATTATCACCGCTTACATCGGCAAAACCTAACACTTTCTCATCGGTAACCTTGAAATCCATCGAAAATGAATCTCCAACCTTTATTTCTTTAAAATCCATACGCCTAACCTCCCTTAACTTTTACTGTATTGTACCACTAAATATTATGAAAATGGTATAATTATCTCGAAAAGAGGTGTTATGATGAAAAGAACTGTTATGACAGCAGTATTTTTGAGCTGTTTACTGATTCTCACAGGATGTTTCCTGTTTAACGATTTTGATCAGAGTACATCACTCGCTGAAAATGCCCTGAAAAATGGTTCGGCTTCAAGCGCATTAAATTATGCAGAAGAGGCTTTTATAGCGGCAAGGGATAATGGAGAAAAATCAAAGGCGATGATGTTGAAAGGCTATGCTTATTATCTTTTAGGACAATATGCAAACGCTTCAACTGCTTTTGACGGCTCGTTGAATTATTCTTCTAATAACGATAGTATTTCCGGAAAAATTCTTTCTTTGTTTATGTTGAACTCAAATAGCCTTGTTCTAGAGTATATTGAAGAGATTTCACTACTCCCTGATAGCTGGTCTCTTGAAATAAACAATATAAGCATAGATAAAACAAGTCTTTATCGTACCGCCGCACTTTCTGCAAAGCTTGTCAAAAATCAGCAGAAATTCAATGAAATTCAGATATATCTAAATCAGAGTCTTGCAGCTAAAATGGAGGCGTTTTTCGATGAATAAACGGTATTTAATATTTTTTCTTTTTGTTTTTGTCTGTTCTTTACTCTTTTCCATGCCTCCCAGGATTACTGCTGATGATATGCAACGTGGAGAATATCTGATTCCTGAGCGCTCATTTTCGGAGGGAGAACTGATCAAAAGAGAGTTTACGGGAACGTTTAAGGCAGTTGTTTTGTTTGTCGATTTTCCAGATAAGAATAATCGTGCAGAATTATCCTTTTTTAATGATCTCCTGAACAGCGAAGGGCTGGATTTTAAGACTAAGTATCCTGTTTCTACTAATGTCAGTAGTGTAAGAGAATATTATCAATTTGAATCAAACAATACTTTTCATCTGAGTTTTGATGTATTTGGATGGTTCGATATGCCCCAGGATTATGACTATTATGTTGGTTCCGGTAAGGGGTTGGGGTCATATCCGAATAATTCACAGAAGCTTGTTGAAGATGCCATAGCAGCGGCGGATGGTGTAGTTGATTTTTCAGATTATGACAACGATAACGATGGGGAGGTAGATTTCCTGCTTGTTGTTCATGCGGGCACAGGTGCAGAATTTGAAGGTGGAACAAGTGATATCTGGAGTCATCAGTGGACCATCGGAACACAATACAGGGACGGTGTTGCTTTAAGGAGATATTCAATGCAACCGGAATATTGGTTACAGACAAACGATATGACAATAGGTGTTTACTGTCACGAATTGGGACATCTTATCTTTGGGCTACCCGATCTCTATGACACAACCGGAAATTCTTACGGAATAGGTTATTGGGGCTTAATGGGTGGAGGAAGCTGGAATGATGAGATGTCAAAATTCGGAGATAATGAAGAAAGTGGATATGGAGGAGCCCCTGCCGAATTTACAGCGTGGTCAAAATTGCGGATAGGATGGTATGATCCGATTACTTTCGATGAAACCAGGACGGATAATGTGGAAATGCAGTCCAGAGGGATATATAAATGTGTCAATTCACAAAACGGGAATCAGTATTTCCTTTATGAATTTAAGGAAAGTAATAAGTATAACGATCATTTACCCGGAGAAAATGGAGTCATGATATACAGATGTGATGATCAGAAATATGGAAATTCGCAGCCATGGACACCGGGTACCTCCAAATCTTACCATTATATGGTAGAAATCATCCAGAAAGATAATTTATGGTCTTTGGAAAATAAGACAAACCGCGGGGATTCTACCGATCTGTTTTTTGCAGGAGATCAGTTCAACCAGTACACGGAGCCGGAGAATTTCTTCTACGATGATAATTTGGGTATTGCCATCAACCATATTCTGATCTCACAGGAGATGGCGACGCTTGTCATCGGCGATCTTGATTTTGGCATTTATCTTCAGGAGCTGTCAGGTCTGAACAAAATAAGATGTTATATAAAGAAAACCGGTTCTGAATTACCCGTTATACGTGATGAACTTGGAAATCCGTTAGCCGTAAAAATGGTTGCAGGGTATGATGCCATATATTATTTAGATATCTTAAATAGCGCTTCAGATACTGTATTTATATCTGATATTCCTTTGAACGCTTTAAACTGGTGAATGGGAGTGGGAAAATCCCACCCCTATTCTCCAGTTTCATCTTCAAATCTTACTTCATCCGTGAAATAGCAGATTCTTATATCAAAATTTTCCCCTGACCCATCTTCGCCATCGATTTTCAAAGTGTATGTTCCTTTTTGAAGATGCAATTTATAAGGTGTTTCTTCTTTTCCAGTTGTATTGGTATAACAAACTTCTTTCTCATTTTCAATCATCACTTCTATCTTCATCTTGTCCGAATCGTTAAAACTCTCTATATAAACATCCGTATCCTCAAGCACATAAAAAGTATCTCTTATACTCATGCTATCTTCGAAAGTTACATTATTTCTGTACCTAATAAGAAAATGATCATTATTTCTTACAGTGTTTATCGTAAAGAATAGGACAATGACCGTTAAAAACAAAAAGAGTATCCCTTTTAAATTCATATTCTCAACACCTCACATCTTGTATTCGTATTTTTTAGAGAGAAGAAAATTAATCCAAATAAACGCCATACAGGCAACTATTAAAAAGATGGCTATTTGGGGTATATAAAGTCCCATCAGAATAAATCCCCCAATGAAGTTAACAACGGCGATTATGAAGGCTGCAAGCAATATGAAAGAACCTACAACATAATACCATCCGACAATTTTACCGATTAAAGCGATAAAATTGAGAAAATTCATGATCAGATATAATGAAATCACCGTGAAAAAGAAGATCATTATTCTTTGGGGTATATCTACCATCAGTAAAAAGAGATTGACAACAATTGATCCGGAAAGTGAAAGGATACAATTCGTAATGTTTACCGATTTTATGATTTCATTCCGTGAAACAGAAAAGATCGACAGTAAATCAAAATAAGTTGAGGTACTTTTCAAGGCGAATATAATCATCATTGTATAGATCATTAAACTAAAGGTATAAATGAGTTGCGTTTTTATCTCTTCTATATCTAAACCAGCCGTTCCCTCTATTAATATTGGTATAATGAAGTTGATCAACGTAATTCCGAGACAGATAAAAATAAAAGTAATCATAAAATTTACGAATAGCTTCAGAATGATCTTCTGGACGTTATTGTTCATATGTTTCACCACCATTTGTCAGATAATACAATAATTTTTGCAGACTAATTTTGCTGATCTCTATTTCTTCAGCTTTCATCGCTCTTATTTTTTCTTCACTGATATATCCTTCTACCGAATATGATGCAAGGGAACCGATAGTTTCTATGTTCAAAACTTTCAGGTCCGGAAGATGTTTTTCTATTATCTTTTTTCTCCCCTGAAGGAGATAATATCTTTCCTGAATCTTTTCTGTTTCATCATTGATGAGGATCTTGCCTTCATCAATGATGATCACTTTTTCAAAAATCCCTTCCAGTTCATTGATAAGATGTGAAGAAATGATAATGGTCCTTGGATTTTCATTGTAATCTTTTTGCAACTCTGCATAGAAAATTTCTCTCGCCACGGGATCAAGACCGACGTAAGGTTCATCAAACAGTGTTATTTCGGCCCTGCTGGCAAGACCAATGATTATCCCGACGGTTGTTTTCATCCCTTTTGAGAGTTTGTTATATTTCTTCTTTGTATCCAGCTTATATCTCTTGATTAATCTTTCAGCAAATGCATTATCCCAATTTTTATAAAGTAAACCGGCAATCTTGAAAATATCCTTGATTTTCATTATTTCCGACTGCTCAAATGTTTTTCCGAGTGTCTCTCTGGCAAGACAAATCTGATTTTGTAGGCTATCGGAGTCTGAAAAAGAAAGATTGTCTATCTTAACTTCCCCGTTTTTGACCTTCAATTGATTTGAAATAACCTTTAGAAGGGTTGTCTTTCCAGAACCATTTCTTCCTATCAATCCGATAATCTGATTCTCATCTATATCAAATGATACAGAACGCAGTGCTTCAAATTTCTCATATGAATAACCGACACCTTTTAAACTCAGTTTAATAGGCATTTACTCACCTTCTTCCTGTTTTTTTATCATTTTGATAATTTCTTCTTCAGAAATTGACAGTTTTTCTGCTTCTTTCAACATTACAAGAATAAAATTTTCGAAAAAATGACTTTTTCTTTCTGATTGAATAATCTTTTCCGCCCCTTTTTCTACAAACATTCCCAATCCCCTTTTTTTAAATAAGATTCCCTTTTCAACAAGTAAATTCAACCCCTTTCTCGCTGTCGCCGGATTAATTTTAAATGTTTCAGATAACTGATTTGTAGAAAATACCTGATCTTCACTTTTTAAATCACCATCAATTATCATATCTTCTATAATTTCGGCTATCTGTAGAAAAAGAGGTTTGCTTGAATTTTCATTTAGTTTCATATTCCACCTCCTCTCATATGTACTTAGTTACCCAAGTAACTAAGTACATATGTATTCTACATAAAAAGATATATTTTGTCAAGCAACTCTTTTTTGATATAATCATCATAATCGTTTATGAATTGAATAATGATCGTTTTGAATACACATCGTTTCGGGATTCATTTTGTCGCATTAGTGTTTGGTTAAAAACCAGGAGGTGGTTTGATGAAAAAGGCTTTTGTTATTGTACTCTTTCTTTCATTGTTTGTTCTTCAGATTTTTGCGATCGTAGACCTTAATCTCGTTGGTGAATGGAAAAGGGAAGTGGTAGCAGGTCATTCAGAGTCTGGTGGAATGACAGTTCCCGGTAATATTGGTTCTTTTGTTATAACTGAACAGAACGGACTTTCTTTTTGTGGTTACAAACTGATTGACACACCAAATGTAAAGGGATTAAAAGAAGATTTTTCCGGTGTTATCGCCTATGACGGTAAAAAGCTTTATATCGCTGAACACCATGATGGTTATTTCTTTGTAGATGTTGTGACTGAAGACTTAATGTACGGATACTATCTTGAAGCCAATGAGGCAAAAGCCATCATTGTCAGACTCGAAAGAATTAAGTAAATCCCAGATCATAAAAAGGGGTGCTTTTGAAGCACTCCTTTTTATCCGCGATGGCCTTTTAATAGGGTGATTTCTACGGCATGTTCTTTTTCACTTACCGGTGTTTCAAGGTTAAAGGGAAGATTTTTTAATACTGAATGATTGATAATCCGAACAATAGCGTCCAATCCTATTGTCCCTTTTCCGATAGATTCATGTCTGTCTTTATGCGAATGAAAATCAGTCTTTGAATCGTTTAAATGAATTGCCATCAACTTTTCAAAGCCGATTACCCTGTTAAATTCTTCCAGTACTCCTTCGAGATTTCCAACAATATCGTAACCGGCTGAGTAAAGGTGGCATGTGTCGAGACAAACACCAATATTAGGGTTGTTGGAGGAGGAGATTATCTCGTTTAATTCTTCAAAAGTTCTTCCTATTTCTGTCCCCTTGCCGGCCATTCCTTCGAGTAAAATGATTTGTTCGGGGTTAATAACGGAGACTTTCCTTAAGGCTTCTATTATGTACTGTATACCGATTTCTGATCCTTGTCCGACGTGCGAACCGGGATGAAAGATATAATAGCAGTTTGGAACCATCTTCAATCTTTCAAGATCATCTTTCAGAAGATTAAAGGCAAAATCGCGTGTGTCGCTTTTATCGGAACATAAGTTCATCGTATATGAAGCGTGTGCGAATAAGTTGGCAAAAGAATGTTCCCGAGTAAATTCGATCATTTTCATGCTATCTTTTTCATCTATCTCTTTTGCCTTCCCACCTCTCGGATTTCTTGTGAAAAATTGAAATGTATTGGCTCCGATTCCGTAAGCTTCTTTTGCCGCCGCATAAAAGCCTTTTGAAATGGAAAGATGACAACCGATTTTGAATATAATAACACCTCATTCCTTTTTCTTTTATGATAACATGTTATTCCCTTATAATTTCAACGTTGTTCAGCACCGTATCTGATTGTTCTGTAACCCGTGATAGGTAGATATCTTATTAATCAAACTTTATCGGTTTTTTTCTTCTAATGTTAATTATATCTTGTATAATAGATTGGAAAAACCGAAAGGAGAATGATCATGTCTATTTTAGTTTGTGGTGGAGCAGGTTATATAGGAAGTCATACGGTTCAGGCATTAATTGAAAAAGGGAATGAAGTAATCGTTTTTGATAATCTTCAAAAAGGGCATAAAGAAGCAGTTCCTGAAAAAGTCAAACTCTATATCGGTGATTTAAGATCAAAGGAAGATTTACGTACACTCTTTTCTTCAGAAAATATAGAGGCCGTTGTCGATTTTGCAGCCGATTCTCTTGTTGGTGAAAGTGTAGCAAACCCGCTTAAATATTATAATAACAATGTGGGTGGGACTATCACCCTTCTGGAAACCATGATAGACTATAATGTGAAATATATTGTCTTTTCATCAACAGCTGCTACTTATGGGGAACCGGAGAGTATTCCAATACTTGAATCAGACAGAACTCTTCCTAAAAACCCTTATGGAGAGACAAAACTTGCGGTAGAAAGACTACTTCACTGGGCTGATGAGGCCTACGGATTAAAATACACCGCTTTGAGATATTTTAATGCTGCCGGGGCTCATATCAGCGGAAGAATAGGGGAAGATCACTGTCCTGAAACCCATCTGATTCCTCTCATCTTGCAGGTTCCACTCGGAAAAAGAGATAATATTTCTATATTCGGAACGGATTATCCAACAGCTGATGGTACCTGTGTAAGAGATTATATACATGTTACAGATCTTTCGGATGCTCATATTCTCGCGTTGCAAAGATTGATGAGCGGGGGAGGAAGTAAGATTTACAATCTCGGAAACGGCAAAGGCTTTTCAGTAAAAGAGGTAATCGAAGTTGCCAGAAAAGTTACAGGGCATAGAATAAAGGCTTCAGAAGAGGCAAGGAGAAGTGGAGATCCCGCTGTGTTAATTGCATCATCAGAAAAAGCAATGAATGAACTTAGCTGGAAACCACAGTTTAACGATCTTGAAACGATCATCGGTACTGCATGGAATTGGCACAGGGATCATCCTGAAGGGTATGGAGAGAAATAAACCTTGTTGAGTGAGTATAATTTTTCAGATCAGAATATTTCAGATTTAAATATCATTGTCAGATTCCTTTCAAAGAGAGATATTTCTCATATCGACAGAAATCTTTTCTCTGAAAAATATTCTGGTATCAAGCTTGATTTGGTCATATTGCTCGGAAACGCTGACATTGAATCCATAGATAAGGCATTATTGGCTTATAAAGAACTTGATGCTGAAGCGCTTCTGATCTCAGGTGGAATTGGACATTCGACCGAATATTTGTATGAAAATCTCAGGAAATATCCTGAATTTCAAAGATTAAAAACCGAGAAGATCTCAGAGTCAGAGCTTATGTATCATTGTATTGAGATAAAAAATGAAATGAAAGACAAGAAAATATATCTTGAAAATAAATCGACAAATTGTGGTTCAAACGCCAAAGAGAGTCTTAAAGTTGTCAGAGAAAATGGATTGAATCACAAGACTGTGTTGCTGATTCAGGATTCGTCTATGCAGTGCAGAACCCATGCTTCCTTTTTAAAAGAATGGGCGCAAGAAAACTCAATTTTCATCAACTTTTCAGCTCAGCTTCCAAAGATCATTAACGATGAAGGTAAAACATGTTTTGATAGAAATACTTATCCCTGGAACATTCGTCGCTATTTATCACTCGTTTTTGGTGAAATTCCCCGGCTGAGAGATGATAAAGATGGATATGGCCCAGTTGGAAGGGGCTTTATAGAACATATTGAAATTCCGGAAGAAGTACAATATTCTTTTTCGCGCTTAATTGAAGAATTACCTGCTTCTTTCTTTCAGCGGTGATCTTTTGTGTAAAACAATTATTATTGGTTCAGGGCCGGCTGGTTTATTTGCCGGTATCTCGTCGGCCAAAAAGGGAAACGAGACTATCATACTTGAAAGAAATAAGTCTGCCGGGAAAAAACTTCTCTTAACAGGTGCGGGGCAGTGTAATTTCACACATTCGGGTGATTTGAAGACTTTTTCTGAACATTATGGAATGAAATACAAACAGGCCTTTCGTATTTTAAGGTATTTTGATAATAAGGATTTTTTAAATTTTCTTACGGCTAATGGGTTTGATTATTATGAGCGTGATGATGGGAAGTATTTTCCAAAATCAAAAAAAGCGAGTGATATACTTGATCTGTTGTTAAAGATATTTCGCCAGAGCGGGGGGAAGATCCTTTATAATCAAAAGGTCGTTGATCTTCGGAAAGATGAAACTTCCTTTAATGTGATTACACCTGAACAGAGTTTTTCGGCCGATAAAGTCATAATGGCTAATGGGGGAATAACCTTCCCAAATACCGGTTCAGATGGTTTGTTGTACAAAACGCTGCAGAAACTCGGACATCAGGTCAATGAACCGCGATTTGGTCTTTCACCTATATACGTTGATCTATTTACCCTTTCTGAATTATCTGGAATCTCATTTAAAGATGCCGGTGTAAAAATTAGTACCGAGGGGGGGAAATCAATCAACAAAAGAGGTGAATTACTGATCACTCATCGTGGATTTTCAGGGCCGGTGATCATAGATAATTCAAGGTATATGAAAAAGGGAGACTCTTTGGAAATTAATTTCACTGAATTTCTTTCTTATGAATCATTTAATGAAGCCTTTTTAAATGCGATCAACGGTAACGGAAAGATGATTATAAAGAGTTTGCTGAATTTATTTAATTTTCCAAAAAGACTGACTGAAAAAATATTGAAAGAGATAGGTATTAATGAGACCTTAAAAGTATCACAGCTTACGAAAGAAACAAGGAAACTGATCATGAATTCCCTTTTTTCCTATCCGGTTAGAATTAAGAAGATCGGTGGAATTAATGAATCTATGGTGACCGTTGGAGGTGTGGATCTGGAAAATATCGTTCTTTCAACAATGGAGTCTAAAATAATTCACGGACTGTATTTTTGCGGAGAGATCATCGATATGGATGGCGATACCGGAGGATACAATATTCAAATGGCGGTAACAACTGGATATTTGGCTGGGAATGCATAAATATTTTAACTTGTATAAATCAGGAGGGGAAAAATGAGAAAATCTGCATTAATATTAATACTGATATTTGTTACGTTTGCAGGATTTGCCAATGAATTCAAAGGAACGGTATATCTTGATGAGAACAGAAATGGTTGTTTCGATTCAGAAGAGAAAGGAATTTCAGGCGTTGTGGTTTCAAATGGAATAGACTGTGTTTTAACAGATGAAATCGGTTACTATAGATTGCCGGAAAGAACAGAAAGTGTCTTGTTCATTACAAAGCCGTCAGATTATATGACCCCGGTTAATGAGTACAATATCCCTCAGTTTTATTATATTCATTATCCTGAAGGTTCGCCTGAGAAGATCAAAATGGGAATAAATCCGACCGGTGATTTACCTGAGGAAATTAATTTTCCGTTATACGCTGAAGTAAGCGAAGAAGATTTTGAAATCGTTGCCGTTGGGGATCCCCAAACAAAAACAATAGAGGAAATTGATTATCTGAGAGATGATATCTTTGCTGATTTTGTAAATACGGATAGGACCTTTGCAATAGTTCTCGGAGATATTATGGATAATAATGTAGAACTCTTTCCCGATTATCTTGAAGTTTGTAAGACAGCGAATTTCCCTATATACAATGTTCCTGGCAATCACGATCTGAACTTTAACGCCGTTGATGATAAACATAGTCTGGATACGTTTATCAGTTTTTTCGGACCGTCATATTATTCATTTGATTACGGAAAAATACATTTTGTCGTTCTCGATGATGTTGAATATAAAGGCAGTTCATTCATTGGAAACGTCGGTGAAACACAGCTTCAATGGTTAGAGCATGATCTTGAGTATGTACCCGAAGATAAAATGATCGTCCTTTCTATGCATGTCCCGATTTATTCATTTGTTGATAACCCCGGCTCAAAAGATCACATGAAAGATATGAAGGAGCTGTTCAAGGTACTCGAAGGCAGAGAGAAAATACTCGCTTTAGCGGGTCATACACATACGCTTGAAAATGATTTTATTGGTGAAAAACTTGGTTGGACTGGAAAAAAGCCGATTCATCTGATCATAGGCGGTGCTGCATGTGGTTCCTGGTGGGGGGGTCCTTTTGATGAACGTGGTATCCCAGAGGCACTACAGACCGATGGCGCACCAAACGGAGTAAATTATCTTTCATTCAAAGGGACTGAATATACACATTTATATAAATCGGCAAATTTTGAGGAAGACTTTCAAATAAGGATTTCGACCCCAAGGGGAAATATAAAACAAAAAGCCCTTAAATTTACGGATATCATGGCTAATGTTTTTAACGCAGGAGATGATACCGAAGTTTTCGTCAGTCTCGATGGGGCCGATTTTGAAAAAATGACAAGTAAAAATCTGTATGACCCTTATGTACAAGCCGTTTATAAAAAGAATCTTGCCTATGGTACCGCAAGGTTGTGTGCACACCTCTATTCGGCTTCCCTTCCAGATAACCTGGAATTAGGGTTGCACACCATTAGTGTAAAATATACGGACAGATACGGAAGGACCTTTACCGAATGTGAGATTTTCAAAGTTTATTGATTTTTTAATCGATAAAATGAAAGATTCATCTGTTTTAGGGAAATATCCCCTGTTCTTATGCTATAATCTATAGAAAAGGATGAGTGTAATGGAGCAGACGCTTTACAGGAAATATAGACCTGATACTTTTTCGGAATTAGCCGGACAGGAGCACATAAAGAAATTATTCGGGAATTCTCTTTCTGAGAATAATTTTTCGCATGCCTATATCTTTGCAGGACCTCGTGGAACGGGAAAGACGACGATTGCCAGAATCGTTGCCAAGAGGCTTAATTGTCTGAACCCATCAGGTTTTGAGCCTTGCAATGCATGTGAACAATGTCTTGCCGTAAAAAACGGCTCACATCTTGATGTTATTGAAATGGATGCGGCCTCCAACAGGGGAATTGACGATTTCAGAGCCATCAGGGATAAAGTTGCCTATAAACCGGCACAGGGGAAATATAAGGTTTATATAATTGATGAAGTCCACATGCTTACAAATGAGGCGTTCAATGCGATTTTAAAGACGCTTGAAGAACCTCCTGAACATGCCGTTTTTATTCTTGCTACAACGAATCCTGAAAAGATCCCCGATACAATTTTATCGCGATGTCAGATCATCCCGTTCAGAAATGTAACATTGGCAACTATCAAAAATCATCTTGAAAAAGTCAGTCTGATGGAAGGGTATCATATTGAAGACGAAGTCCTTGTATACATTTCAAAAAGGGCAAAAGGTGGCATGCGAGATGCAATGGTCCTTTTAGAACAGATCATGCGTTTTTTACCTAAAGAGCATCTGATTGATAAAAATGATGTTCTGGAAGTATTGGGCGGAGTCGATGAAGACCGTTATGAGGATTTTATCTCATTGATAATGAAAAGTGCGGTTGAAGGCATTATTTCCTTTTCAGATTCACTTTATAACAACGGAATAAACTTTGAGGTATTTCTTGAAGGTTTTATCGAGTATATACTTGAATCTCTGTTTAAAATATCTGATACTCAGGAAAAATTCTTCTATTTAAAAATTGCCAAAAAGGCATCCGATCTGATTAAAGAAATCAGATATAGCGAAACCCCGAATATTATGTTTTCGGTAGAGTTTATAGATTTTGCCAATGGGAATTCCGATTTGATGATTGGAAAAGACCGTTCTCTTCATTCGGTATACGATCGACGGTACGATCAGAGAGATTTATCAGACGAAGACAATAGTGATGCAAAGGAATTATTTATCGAGGAAAAAGAAACGAAGGTTCAGCAAAAAGATGTTACGGATGAAATTTTAAACATCACCGAATCTGTTGAAAGCGATGATCGTTTTTCAGATTTGTTAACTGAAAATTCCGATCTTTATATGGTCCTTCACTGTTTGGACACAAGGGAAGAAAATGGAGAATTGGTAATACAAAAGGGCTACGGTACCCCATTTTCCAACTTGGTTCTTGATAGAAAAGAAAAGATTTTAAGAGAGTTTCTTGAAAGCAGAAACTTGGTTTTAAAAATATTGGGTATGGAGATAGCTGGAACGGGGGAATACTCAACACAAAATGATGAGAATACGGTTCAGGAAATTCCGTCGGAATTATCAGGTTTATATGATAAGGTGAAAAGATTATTTCCTGAATCAAAAATAACCTTAAAAGAGAGTGAAAACAAATAGAGAGGAGAGAAAAGCGTGGCAAAGAAAATGAGAAGTTTTGGGGGAAAAAGCCTGGGAAAACCAGCTGCCGGAAATCAAAAACCGAAGATGAATCAGATTCTTCAGCAAGCTCAACAGGCACAAGAGGAGTTTCAGAAGAAAGAGGATGAATTTAAAGCAAGAGAATTTGACTTTTCAGTCGGCGGAGGCGCTTTAACTATCAAGATGTCCGGGGAACACAAACTGTTAAATATTGAGTTTGATGAGGATCTTCTTGAAGAGATCGATGATTTTAAAGATCTGATCATGGCAGCGGTAAATCAGGGTGTGGAAGATATAGAAAAACAAAAAGAAGAATATATGGGGAGCATAGGCGCCAGCATGGGACTTCCTGATCTTGGATTTTGATTTATAGCAACTTTATGATATAATATCTGTGAAAAATTACACAAATACATCTGGAGGTGTACGTTTATATGGCAAATGTAAAAATAGCAATCAATGGTTTTGGTAGAATCGGAAGACTTGTTTTCAGAGAAATGATGAAAAGAGGCGCTTATGATGTTGTTGCAATCAACGATCTTACGGACGCAAAGACTCTTGCACATCTTTTAAAGTATGATTCAGTACACGGAAGATTCAATGGAACGGTTGAAGCAAAAGACGGAGCTATGGTTGTAAACGGAAAAGAAATAAAGGTTACGGCTATTAAGAACCCTGCTGAAATTCCTCATGCGGAAAATGGAGTGGATATTGTTATTGAATCAACGGGAGTATTCAACAACAAAGAAAAATGTCAGGCCCATCTCGATGCCGGTGCAAAAAAGGTTATCATCACCGCACCAGCTAAGGGAGCAGTTGATGCCACAGTAGTTCTCGGTGTTAATGATGATGTCATTACACCCGATATGACCGTCATTTCAAACGCATCCTGTACGACAAACTCTATTGCTCCAACGATCAAAGTGCTTAACGATAATTTCGGTGTTGTAAACGGTTTCCTCACAACAATTCATGCCTATACTTCTACACAGGAAGTCATGGATGTTCCCGGAAAAGATTTGAGAAGAATGAGAGCCGCAGCAGTTAACAGTATCCCTACATCAACGGGTGCTGCAAAGGCCGTTGCACTTGTACTTCCCGAACTGAAGGGTAAGCTTGATGGAATCGCAATCAGAGTTCCAGTGCCTGATGGATCAATTACAGATCTCACAGTAAACCTTAAAAAAGCCGTTACAGTCGAAGAAATCAATGCAGCAGTCAAAGCGGCAGCGGAAAATGAACTTAAGGGTGTTGTAGAATATACAGAAGAGGCAATCGTGAGTTCTGATGTCATCGGTTCAACGGTTGCAGGTATCTTTGATGCAGCTCAGACAAAGGTTATCGAGGGCACACTCGTTAAGGTAGCTTGCTGGTATGATAACGAGTATGGATACAGCTGCAAGGTTGTAGACCTCACCGATAAACTTGCGAAAATGTTATAAGAGGTTTTAGTTTATAGAATACAAATCTAAAGGCACAGGAGCTCCTGTGCCTTTTGTTAATTTTAATGAAAACAGGAGGATAATATGAATAAACTTACAATAAAAGATGTTGTGCTGAATGGGAAAAAAGTACTTATGAGAGTAGATTTCAATGTTCCTCTCAACAAAGAGACCGGTGAAGTAGCAGATGACAACAGAATCGTAGGCGCGCTTCCCACGATAGAATATGCACTTGAAAATAATGCAAAGGTTATTCTTATGTCTCATCTTGGTAGACCAAAAGGTGAAAGAAAACCTGAGTATTCTTTAAAACCGGTTGCTGCAAAACTTTCAGAACTCCTCGGAAAAGAAGTTAAATTTGTAGAGAATTTCGTCGGTGACGATGTAGATGCAGCAGTGGCAGAACTCAAAGAAGGGGAAGTCCTTCTTCTGGAAAATACAAGATTCGAGAAGGGAGAAAAGAAAAACGATCCTGAGCTCGCAAAAAAACTGGCCTCACTTGCGGATATCCATGTTAATGACGCTTTTGGTACAGCTCATAGAGCACATGCCTCAAACGTTGGAGTTGCAGATTATCTCGTTTCGGTGTCTGGATTCCTCCTTGAAAAGGAAATAGAATTTCTTGGAAATGTGGTAGAAAATCCTGAAAAACCTTACGTAGCCATTCTTGGGGGTGCCAAAGTATCTGACAAGATAGGTGTTATAGAAAATCTCATACAGAAGGCGAACAAACTGATTATCGGTGGAGCCATGATGTTTACTTTCTGGAAAGCAAAAGGGTATGAGACAGGAAATTCGCTGGTTGAGGAAGATAAGATAGAACTGGCAAAAGAACTGATGGAAAGAGCAGAAAAGAACGGTGTAGAGCTTTTACTTCCGGTTGATACGATAGCCGCTGAAAAAATTGAAGCGGGAGTAGAAACGGTGACAGTAACGGCTGAAGAAGGAGTTCCAGCTGGGAAAATGGGACTCGATATTGGACCCGCATCCATTGAACTTTTCAAGAAAGCCCTTGAAGGCGCAAAGACCGTTATCTGGAATGGACCGATGGGTGTATTTGAAATTGATGATTTTGCCAAGGGAACAGAAGCCATTGCCAGAACACTCGCTTCAATGAAGAATGCAAAGACCGTTATCGGTGGGGGAGACAGTGCGTCAGCTATTGCAAAATTCGGTCTCAAGGACAAGGTAACACACGTTTCAACTGGTGGAGGCGCTTCGCTCGAAATGCTTGAAGGCAAAGAGCTGCCCGGTGTTATGAGCCTCGCCGATAGAAAGACACGAAAGGTATTTATAGCGGGAAACTGGAAGATGAATAAAACACCCTCAGAATCCATGTCTTTTGCAAGAGTCGTTCTCGGAAACACTTCCGGACTTGATGAGAGAGTTGAAGTTGTTGTATGTCCAACATATGTTGCACTTTCACAGGTACAGGATGTGCTTGCCGGAACAGATATCAAAGTGGGTGCACAGAATATGTATCCGAAATCAAACGGAGCTTTCACCGCTGAAATTGCACCGGAAATGCTTCTTGATCTTGGTGTGGAATATGTAATCCTTGGTCATAGTGAGAGGAGAGCCATCTTCGGAGAGTGTAATTGTCTGATCAACGAAAAGGTAAGGTTTGCGCTTGAAAAAGGACTCAAACCTATCTTCTGTATCGGTGAAGTCCTTGAAGAAAGAGAGAACGGAAAGACATTTGAAGTTCTTGAAACTCAGATAAAAGAAGGACTTAAAGATGTGACTGCTGATGAAATCAAGGATATTGTCATCGCTTATGAACCGGTTTGGGCAATTGGAACCGGGAAGGTTGCAACAAACGCACAGGCACAGGAAGCTATCAAATTTGTCAGAGAAAAGGTTGAAGAACTCTACAATGAAGAAGTTGCAAAGCGTATCAGCATTCTCTACGGCGGGAGTATTAAACCTGAAAACTTCACCGGAATACTCGCTCAGAAAGATATCGACGGGGGACTCATCGGTGGCGCTTCACTCAAGGAAAGTTTTGTTGAACTTGTAGAAATTGCACAGAAAATGGTTTAAATAGTTACTATAAACTTTTTTCCCCTCTTAATGAGGGGATTTTTTCTAAGTCGTGTTATATTAAGGAGGAGATTCATCATAAAAGTTAATTTATTTATTTTCGACATGGGAGGAGTCATGGTAACCGATTCTAATGTCACACCGGATATTTGTGACAGACTTCATCTATCAAAAAAAGAATTCCTGGAATATGCAACATCAGAGAATTTAAAAGCCATACAGACCGGAGCAATGAATTCAGAAGAATTCTGGCATCAATTTGCTGAAAATTCAGGAATGACCATAGACAGTGATTATTTTTACGATTATTTTAAACCTAAAAGAAGAACTGAGATGTACGAAGTGATCAATCAGATCAAAGCAAAGGGTTTTCGAGTAGTCTTGGGAACCAATACAATTGACTCTCATTACCGAAAACATCTTGATAATGGAGACTATAACATCTTTGAAAAAGTATATCCCTCTAATCTGATCGGATATTCCAAACCTGATCCGGAATTTTTAAGATATATTTTAAATGAGGAAGGGATAGAAGCTGAAAATACCGTTTTTGTAGACGATAACACGGAAAATATAAAATCGGCAAAAGACATAGGGATTCACGCCATACAGTTTGATACTTTCGAAAAAGTACAGCGTGAAATAAACGAATTAATCAAATAAACAGAGAGGTCTTTAAAAGACCTCTCTGTTTATTTTACCGCTCCAACTGTTACGCCTCTTAAGAAGTACTTCTGGAAAGAAAGGAAGACGATTACCATCGGTATGGCCGCATAAGTTGCACCAGCCATCAGATAGGCATATTCCATAGGCACTTCTTCCTGTATCAACGCCAATCCTGCCTGAAGAGTCTTCATCTCTGATGTTTGTGTAACTATAAGTGGCCACAAGAATGAATTCCACTCTCCGACAAATGTAAAAATTCCGAGAACGGCCAGGGCAGGTTTTGACATAGGCAATACAATCTTACGGAATGTCTTGAATTCACCGGCACCATCAATTCTTGCCGCATCGAGTATTTCATTCGGAAGAGACAACATAAACTGTCTCATCAGAAATACCCCAAAAGGAGCTGCTATACTTGGAAGTATCAATCCCCAGTAAGTATTGATCATTCCCAAGTTGGCTACCATGATATAGAGTGGGACAAGGGTTACCTGTTTTGGAATCATCATCGAACTGATATAAATCCAGAAAAATATCTGGCTTCCGGGAAATTTCTTCTTCGCTATTGCATAACCGGCCATTGCACAGAATAGTATCTGAGTCAAAGTAACAGTACCGGCAACAATCACACTATTAAGAGTCCATCTGAAAATCTCTTTTCTTTGAAACAACGATTCAAAATTTTGCAGCGTTGGATTCTTTGGGAAGATTTCCGGTGGAAATTTTAACGTCAGACTCGGTTCCTTAAAAGCGGTTACGACCATCCAGTACAGTGGGATAAATGCGAGGAGCGCAAGAAAAGACAGAATGATCAATGATATAGTTTTATTTATGTTTTTTTTCATGCGAATCTTATTCATATATTATTCCACCCACCTAATATTCCACATTTGAACTGAGCCACTTAAATTGTATAAGTGCCAAACCGACAAGAATGACAAACATGACCATTGACATGGCAGAGGCCATTCCGAGATAATAATTCTTGAATGCGGTTTCATAAACCAGATAGGCTACAGTTAAGGTAGAAAATTCCGGGCCACCCTGAGTCATAATATATATATTTGAGAAGGTCTGGAAATTTGCTATTGTTCCCATTACAAGTGAATACAGTATCGTAGGTTTAAGCAACGGAAGTGTAATTTTCCTGAAAATCTGCCATGAATTGGCACCTTCTAATTCTGCGGCTTCAAAATAATATTCCGGTATAGAAGACATTGCTGCAGAGAGCAACACGATCGTTGAACCCCCGCCCATGATTACCTGCATTATGATTAATGAAGGCATTGCGGTTGCAGCGTTTCCGAGCCAGACTACTGGATCAAGACCTATGGACTTCATAAAATAATTCAACAAGCCAAAATTCGGATTGAATACCCAGAGCCATATCATCGCAATGATAACCGTTGAACTGACATGAGGGAGATAAAACATGGATTTAAAAAACGTTCGTATTCCCTTTCTGAAAGGATAAATGAGAACAGTTACGAGCAAAGCTTTACCAAGCCAGAGTGGGACAACACCGAACGTATATAAAAACGTATTTCCGAGTGCTTTCCAGAATAGTTTATCCTGAAATAGCATTTTATAATTTTCAAACCCGACGAATTCCTGTGAGAAGACTGAATAATCAAACAGACTTAAATACATTCCCCAACCCACTGGAATCAGAAAAAATATCATAAAAAGAGAAAAATGAGGTAAAACAAAAAAATAAGCACTTTTGTTTTTCCAGATTTTTTTTAGCAGAGTCAATGTTTTCACCTCAAATAACCGGTGAGTAATACTCACCGGTATATTGTATTATTTTCTTTTTTTCAAAATGGTATTTGCTTCATCTGTAAAGTATTTTAATGCTTCAGCAGGTGTTTTTGTTCCTCCAAAAGCTGATTCCATCGATGCTGTAAAATATTTACTCATTTCAGTCCAAGGGAATGTCTGAGAACCAAAGAATTCTATTCCATAATCCCCCATGATATCACCGAAAACGGCTACCTGTTCCTTCATGTACTGATTGCCTTCATAGAGAACCTTGTTTACCGATTTTCTTGATGTGAGATAATTCAGACTTTCGAGTAATGCCATGTTCTCCTGATTTGTCAGGAATTTTGCGAATTCCATGACCATATCTCTTTTTTCCTTATCGTTTTGTTTAAAGACTATAAATCCACCTGTTGCCGCATAAGCAGCCGGATTTTCCCCTTCCACATGAGGGAAAGGAGCAATTACGGGTTCAAAGAGTTCAGAAAATTCCCATTGTTGTGAAATGAAGTATCTTGTTATTCTTCCTATTTCATAAGGCCCACCAAAACCAATACTGGTTCTGTGAGCGTGGAAATTCCCTATGACATCATAAACGCCCATGCCCTCAACACCATGCGGAACCACTTCATATTTATTTACAAGATCAACCAGGAATTGAAGCCCTTCAACGGCCTCCGGTGAATCAAGGGTAACTTCACTTTCATCTTCATTTGTCAACTTTCCGCCAAAGGCATAAAGAAAATTAATAATATTATGGATATCCTTGGCACCAAAACTCAAGGCAAAATGGTCATTTTCACCATCCCCATCCGTATCCCATGTCAATTTTTCACAGATATCGAGGAATTCTTCCATCGTCCAACCTTCATTAACGATCTTTTGCCAATCTACACCTGCCTTTTCAAAATCCGGTGTGTAAAGAAGCATTGAAGTTCCCATACCGTTGGTTCCAAAAGTCCATGGAAAAACATAATGCTTTCCATCGAATTCAAAATTCTTGAGTGCAACTTCGTAAAAATCATTCATATCCTCTTCGGTCAAATAGTTATCGATAGGTTCAAGTAATCCCGCTTTTACCCATCGACTATCCCAGACGGGCCCCTTGAAAAGATCAGGTTGAGTCCTGGTTGCAATAGCAGCAGCCATTTTCTGAGAATACTCGGTATTTCCGACAACCACATATTTCACTTCTACATCCGGATGTAATTTCATAAATTCCTCAGAAACCCATTTTGGAAAATCCTCACTTCCTGGAGACTGATCCTCAGGAAATCCAGGAGGTGCTATTCTCCATGGATTGATCCACCAGGTAATTGTCATTTTCGCGCCGGCAAATGATGTCAACAGAAAAAGAAATAAGAACAACAACATCAACACTTTAAGAGACTTCTTCATTTTACGACCACCTTCCTTATGAGATATAATTCTTCACATTGAAGAATTACTTATATTAAATGCGTATTATATTATTTTTCTTAATATTAGAAAAGCTAAAAATAAAATTGGCTCATCAACCAATTTGTTATTATATTATACCATTAAATAATATTAATTTATTATGTCTTAATAAATACAATATCCCTGAAAATATATTTATTTTCAGGGATATCAGCTAACTGATTATAACTTACTCTTCAAATATATAATTTGTTCCATTCAGGGATACAAAAATAAAGTGATCCAGTTGAAGGAAGTCTATCATTATTTTATTTTCCAAGACAAGCTCAAAGTATTCATCGGAATATTTTTTTATTCGGATGATGTCTTCTTCTTTAAAATCGTCATCTATCCAGGCATTTTCATCTTTATTCCAGATAAACCGTTTTCCATTTAACAACCTGTAATCAGCTTTCTCCATCGCTTCCTGCATGAGTTCTTCCGCTTCTTCTGCCTGCTTTGCCATGGACATCTGATTCATATTCTTGGATTGGAGAACATTTGATTTACCGGTTTGATTTTGAGGGAGTGATGGAACGGTTAAAGCATCATAAGCCATAGTTGGAACAGCATTTCCCTGATTTTGCATTATCATACCGTAATCTCCGTCATCTGCAGTCCGGTCAGAAATTAGATATGAGGTGTATTGAGTCGGAATGGAAAAAGTCTTACTGAGCTGAACGACCTCATTTTTCAGCGATTCTGTTTCGCCTTCCAGCCTGATCTGATTAATGAGGTTAGAAATTTGTCTACTCGCCCAAAGCAGGGATATCGAATGATTGGAATCGTTTTTTACGTTAAAAGTGAATATATTTTCATAAGTAGCATCACCCAATTTCCCCTTTAGTCTTAACAGGATTTCTCCACTGCCTTTATAGCGTCCATAAATCTTTAAGGGTTCATCTTTATAAACAGTCAAGCCTTTATTTGGGAGAAAATCAATTATTTCAACACTATCGCTGATAAATTCTATCTCTATATTAGAAAGTACCGGCTTACTGATATTTGAAAACATTCTTGCTATTTCAGTTTCGATGGATTCATATTCTGTGACATAAAATGTTTGACCATTATTATTTGCCGTTAAGAGATCAAGAATATAAGTGTTAACATCATAGCCTACCCCAAAAGAAAATACCCTTAATCCGGGGATGCTCTTTGCCATATCGTTGACGTGTTTGACAATTATTTCAGGATCTTCTATTCCTTCCGTTGGAAGCCCATCGGTTAAAAAGACTAATATGGGGTTTTTTAAACTTTCTGTATTCTGGAAAACTCTTAAGGCCATATCAAGTGATCCGTAAATATTGGTATTCCCATCAGCGTAATTAGAATAGAGCCAATCAATTGCCTCCTGCTTCCGATCGTAATCAAAGAGATTATATATATTTTTAAATGCATTGATATCATGATTGAAAAGGATAAGATTAAATCGGTCATCCTCATATAATCTACTTATGATGAATTTTGCCGCTTCCTGAGCCTGAAAGAATTTAGATCCGGACATACTTCCTGATTTATCAAGAACAAAAACAACATCTTTTGGTTGATAAAAGTCGTAATCAATGTCAGGATGGATTTCTAACAGGAAAGTTTTATATTCAAGATCAGGTGTATCCGTACTGATGTAAGCTTCCACATCGTTTTCTCCAAGACCATATTTCAATACAAAATCGCTCGTTGGGGAGTAATTATCCCTCGAAAATGCAAATGAAGCCAAATGTTTATCTTTTGTAATAGAACTGTTGATCTCGTTCGAACTGGAATCCACGAAGAATATTTCAGACTTTTCCGATCTGATTTCACCGGAAATATCAATTTTCTTGATATCTGAATTCAATAAACTTTCTATTTTCAGTGGATATTTTAGTTGAACGATTCCATTCTCGTTTTTTAATTCCTGAGTATATTTTAATGAGATGGCCCTTTCTTCATGTGGTTTGAACGATGGAATCTCTATACGATAGTAGTCTTCATCCATAAATTCTAGTAATGCGGGATTCTTATTCATTTTAACAAGCTCGGTAAATTCCTGCCTTGCGGTTTCCGCATCCATGATTTCGCCCGTATAATAACTATCTCCGACTTTCATTTTAAAATCGGATATTATCGCCTTTTCCGGAATTGGAAAGAAATAGACTACTTTTTGTGATGTATCTGAATCATTCCAGAAAATTTCTTCAATTTCTACCGTCGCGATTAACTCATCAATGGTTATCCTTACGTCGTGAGTTAACAGTGCAAATGGATTTTCAGGTGTGATAATTTCAATCGGTATGATTACTCCATCGGAAAAAGAGAGACCGCAGATCAGGAGTAAAATTGAAAACAAAAATACACTTTTAAACTTTTTCATATTATTTCCACCTCTTTTATAGTATGTACTGCTAAGACGAAAAAAGAATTAAAGTGTATTTTATTCAAACTAATGATCGATATTAAAATAAATCAGAGACTATTTCTGCAATCTTTTCAAGGAAAAGCCGGTCCTGTTCTGTGTAAGGATTAATGATATGAGAATCAATGTCTACTTCACCCACCAATATCCCCTCTTTAAAAATAGGGCTCAAGATTTCAGACTTCACTTCTTTACTACATGAAAGATAATTGGATTCTTTTGATACATCCTGTACGACAAAACTTATTTCACGTTCTGCTGCCTGACCGCATATTCCCTCGCCAAAGGCAATTCGTTTATGTTCTGTTGGCGTACCTACATAGGGTCCCAGTATGAGTTCCTTGTCTTTTTCCTTATCCACAAGGTAAAAGCCTACCCAGTTATAATAGTCAACTCTCTCATTGAGTAATTTGCAGACGGAAAAGAGTTTTTCATCTCTGCTGAAATCAGTGCTAACTATATTTCGGATTGTATTTATCATTTCTACAAATTCCGTGCGATGAATATCATTATTATCTATTAGGGTATCCAGAAATTTAAAAGCCCTCCTCACATGCGGAATAACAATTGATCCCCCAACCATCATGGCAATACCCAAGGCTTCCTGAATCTCTTCAGAATTCACTCCGTTTTCAACGCATTGAATGATATGATATTTAATGCAGTCATCACATCTTAGAACCGCTGATGCAACCAATCCAAGAAGTTCTTTTGTCTGCTTATTCAGGGCACCTTTTCTGTACATTTGACCATCAAGACTGAAGAAACGCTTTATTTCCTTCCCGGCATATTTCATGACATAGTCGTTTAATTCTTCTCTTTCCTTTTGAAAATCTTCTTTTAATGACATCATTCCACCCCCTGTTTTATAGAATTATATCACGCCTGTCATTGTTCATAAGGCTCTTTTTGACTGAATTTCTATGAATTCATATGATATAATCGTTTATAAAGAACACCTTGAAAACAGGGAGTGATAGAATATGAAAAAAGCTGTTATTGCACTTGATATAGGGGGAACCAAGGTGCTTGGTGCTTTGTTTGATGAAGAGACAAATATTATAAAAAGAAAGAAGAAAGCTACAAAGGCTTCTGCGGGAACCGAAATGATACTTGAACAGATCTCAAAGGTTATCGCAGGACTTATAGAAACTGCTGAAGAGAACGAATATCAGGTTATGGGAATAGGTGCCGGGGTTCCCGGGGTTATCAAAGATGGGACGGTCTTATTCACCCCAAATCTTCCCTGGGAAAACTATCCACTTGCAGATGAGATTGCTTCAAGATTCAATTTACCGATTCTGATCGGAAATGATGCAAATGTTTCTTTACTCGGGGAATGGGGACACGGTATTGCCAGAAATACCGTCAATACACTTGGATTTTTTGTAGGAACCGGTGTGGGAGGCGGAATCATCATTAATTCCAAGATATATACAGGAAATATGGGGCTTGCAGGAGAGATTGGACATATCTCTCTTAATCCTGATGGAATAATCTGCGGTTGTGGATCAAGAGGCTGCCTTGAAAGTTATGCTTCAAAGACCGGAATGTTGAAATATATTAAATCTCAGATCGCCCATGGAAGAGACTGTAAGATAAAGCAAGAACTTGAAAATAATCCATTGCATTATATTTTAAGAAGTTCTGTGATAAAAGATGCCCTTGATGAAGGAGATATGGTAATCACAGAAGCCGTACAAATTGCCGCAAAATACCTTGGAATTGCCGTAGCTTCTGGAATCAACATTCTTAATCCTGAAATGGTTGTTTTTGGCGGTGGTATCGTTGAAGCCATCGGACAACCCTTTATTGATATGCTCAGACCATATGTTTATCAATATGCAGTCCCGCATGCAATGGATAATTGTCTCTTCAAACTTGCGGAACTTGGTGATGATGCCTGTCTCTATGGTGGACTGACATTGTTAGAAGATACCATGAAATAATATTTTCATGAAAGTTAAGGGGGAAACATGCCTGAATTAGCAGCTGCTATCAGTATTGCTTCTGATGGAGTTTATATGAATCTGTCAGAATCAGATAGAATAGGAATAAAGATAATCGAATCGCTGTATCAAAGTCTAAATATTGGTTCTGATACATTTAATGAGGGTAGAATAAGTCTTAAAAAGGTTGACAGGATTTGTAAAATACTCAACGATTATAAACAGATTATCAGAGAGTACAAAGTGAAAAAGGTAAGGGTTGTCAGTACAACGGCTTTAAGGGAGGCAACCAATATGGCTTTTATCCTTGACCAGATTAAAAGTCGGACAAGATTTACCGTTGAAGTTCTGGATGATCCTCAGGAAAAATCACTTATTTATAAGGCCATGCTTTTAAAACTGAAAAATACCGATTATAAAGATAAATTACTTTTTTTAGGATATATAGGAACAGGAAGTCTTGGAATGGCTATATGTAAGGAACAGAAAATAATATATTCTCAGAATATCAGAATTGGCTCTTTAAAGTTGACAGAATTACTACGAAATTATCAGGGAGATCCAGAAAATGCGCATATAGTTATAGGCGAATATCTAAGCAGTTTTGTAAAAACGATCATGACCATTCCCAAAATAAATAAAGTTGAACATTTCATAACATGCGGACAGGAAATAGAGTCTATAATTCGACTGAGCGGTGGGAATCCAAAAAAAGAAATAGAGGAAATAGACATCAACAAGATCAATCAATTATTTGAGGAAATCAAAACCGATACGATAGAACAGCTCGGCCAGAAATTTGATCTGCCTGAACATCATCTCGATGTGTTGCTGCCTTCTATCGGAATATATAAAATGCTCTTTGATATTGTTAATGTTAACCCCATCAATTCGGTTTCTGTAAATTTGACTGACGCCTTACTTCTTGAGATGTTTTCATACGAAGAATACCGTAAGATAAGTGAGATATTTGAAGAGAGCACGGTGATATCCGCAAAGAATCTCGGAAAAAGGTTTCTTTATGATGAAGAACACGCCAATCAGGTAGAAAAACTTTCACTAATACTGTTTGACGGTTTAAAGGGAAAACACAGAATGGGAATCCGTGAGAGAATGTTACTTCAGCTCTCTGCCATTCTTCATGATATAGGAAAATTCATCCAATTGAAAAATCATTCGGAACATTCCGCTAATATCATCAGGGGAACAGAGCTTCCCGGACTTACAAAAAGAGAAACGAATATCGTTGCTTCAGTTGCAGAATACCATAGTAAACATTTTCTTCTCTCAGAAGATGTGGAGATGATGAAAATGGATCAGAAAGATAGATTGATTATCGCAAAACTTTTGGCTTTATTGCGCTTGGCGGACTCATTGGATCGTTCCCATTCGAGTAAAGTCAAGGATATCCGAATACAGATCAAAGGAAGAAAACTGAAACTCAGAATCACTTCAAGTAAAAAGATCATGCTTGAAAAATGGTCCATAGAAACAAAATCAGAGTTTTTTGAAGATATTTTTGGTCTGAAACCGGAGATAATAAAGGGGTGAATTTGTGAATCTTGACAATCCTAAGTATTATATAAATCGTGAACTCAGCTGGATTGAGTTTAACGACAGGGTTCTTGATGAGGCTATTTCAAAGTCTAATCCCTTACTCGAAAGATTAAAATTTCTTTCGATTACGGGATCCAATCTGGATGAATTTTTTATGATCAGAGTGGCGGGGCTGAAAGAACAGGTCAATATCGGTTACCAGAAAACGGATGCGGCTGGAATGACTGCAAAAGAGCAGCTTGGAGCAATTTCGAGTAAAGTTCATAAGATGGTGGAAAAACAATATAATTGCTTAAATAAGTCTCTTTTTCCCAAGCTGAAAAATGAAGGGATTATCTTTCTCGAAGAAGATGAGTTAACCAGAACACAAAAAGAATTTCTGAATGAATATTTTACAACAACTGTTTTTCCTGTATTAACACCGATGGCGATAGATCAGGGAAGGCCTTTCCCACAAATACTGAATAAGAGTTTAAATCAGGCTGTTATCCTTGAAAATGAAAAGAAAGAAACCATGCTTGCCATTGTTCAGGTTCCTTCCGTACTTCCCCGATTTGTGAAACTCGAGGACGGGACGGATGAAAATTGTCTGTTTATTCCGCTGGAAAAGATCATTAAAATGTATATAGAAAAATTATTCAGAGGCTATAAAATAATCAGTGTAAATCCCTTCCGACTGACAAGAAATGCGGATTTGAGTATTGACGAAGAGGATGCGGGAGATTTACTTGAAGAGATAGAAAAATCATTGAGACAGCGAGAAAAAGGATTTCCTGTCAGACTGGAACTTGAGAAATCCGCTTCAAAACTAACAAGAGAGATCCTTTTTAAAATGTTAAATCTTTCAGAGAATGAACTGTATGAAATAGATGGTCCAATTGATCTTTCTGCGTTTATGAAAATTGCGACGGCAAAGGGATTTGAACATTTAAAGTATGAGAAATTCTTCCCACAACCCGTTTCCGTATTTAATGAGGGGAAAAGCTCTTTTGAGATTATAAAAAAGAGAGATATTTTCCTGCATCATCCGTATCAGTCTTTTGAACCTGTTTTAAAATTTCTTGAAGAAGCAGCTGAAGATCCTAAAGTACTGGCCATCAAACAAAGTCTTTATCGAGTCAGTGGTAATTCTCCGATTGTAAAGAGTTTAATCAAAGCTGCAGAAAACGGTAAGCAGGTAACGGTACTCGTAGAATTGAAAGCAAGATTTGATGAAGAAAACAATATACAATGGGCCAGAAAGCTTGAGATGGCAGGTTGTCATGTCATTTATGGCTTAGTAGGTTTAAAGACGCATTGTAAAATCCTTCTCGTGGTCAGACAGGAAGAAGAGGGAATTAAAAGATATGTTCATCTTTCAACGGGAAACTACAACGATAAGACGGCAAAGTTATATACGGATGCGGCTATGTTTACCTCAAAGGAGAGTTTTGGTGCTGATGCCTCAGCACTTTTCAATGTCCTGACAGGGTATTCCAAGCCCCCTGAATGGAAGAAATTCTCCGTAGCTCCTATAGGAATGCGTGAAACTTTTATTCATTATATAGAAAATGAGATTGAGCATGCCACAAACGGCAGAGAGGGAAGGATTATCGTCAAAAACAATTCCCTGCTTGACCAGGAAATTATTAAAGCCCTGTATAAAGCCTCAAGGGCCGGCGTGAAGGTAGATTTAATAGTCAGGGGAATCTGTGCCCTCAGAAGCGGGGTAAAAGAGCTGAGTGAGAATATAAACGTTTACAGTATCGTCGGAAAATATCTGGAACATAGTAGAATCTATTATTATGAAAATGGCGGGAACCCCAAAATATTTCTTTCAAGCGCTGACTGGATGCCGCGAAATCTCGATCGAAGGGTAGAAACGTTATTTCCCGTAGAAGACGCCGAAATAAAGGAAGAGGTGAAAAATATCCTCGCCATCATCCTTTCTGATAATACAAAGCTGAGAATTCAGGATCAAAACGGGGATTATGAACAGAGAAAACACCAGGGAATCGCATCGATAGACTCACAATCTGCCCTGGCAGAATTCTACACTAATATTCAGAATCAAAAAAACGATAATTCAAGCGATATCAAATTTAAACCCAAGAAAGCAAAGTATATATGAGATAAAAATGCCGGATCATTCCGGCATTTTTATCTCAATGTTTTTTGGAAGCTTGAGATATTTATCTCTTGCGGGGAATACTCAGACATTTTTATCTTAATCTCATTCAAATAATTCACCGCGGTATTTTTCCAGGTATATCTTTCCAATACCCTTGAAATAGAGAGTTCAGAAAATTTATCGTAGTCGTTTCCTATAGAAATCGCATGTAGAAGGGTTGACGTGATAGATGAGATATCTTCTGGATCGAACAGGAATCCAAATTTATAGCCATTTTCACTCAGAATTTCACTTGGCCCCCCGTTAATCGTCGCAGCAACCGGTAATCCACAGGACATGGCCTCAATAACGGTTAAGCCAAAAGGTTCATATAAGGCGGGATTACAGAAAATAGAAGCAAATTTTGTAGAAGCTCTGTAAATCGATGCAAGATCTTTCTGACTTTCCGCATTAATAAAAGAGACAGAATTCGTAAGATTCTTTTCTCTTATAAAAGCAAGCCACCCCGAAACAATCTTCTGTTCATTGTCTTTTAATGGAGAGATATCTTTATACACATCCTGCACACCGCGGATGATTATCATCAATTGTGCCCTTTTTTGTAGCTCTTCCGATTCTGCAAACGCCTTCATAATGGCGATATGGTTTTTTTTATGATCCAGTCGACTTGACAAGATAATCAGCGGTTTATGAAAGTCTGCAAACGTCTTTTCAAATCTTCTATCGGAAACATCTGAGAATTCATTGAATATACGCCGGTTTACTCCCGGAGAACATACTTTGAAGTGTGTATCGTCTTTGACATCAATGAATTCGGAATATTTGGGATGCCCATACTGCTCAAACCTTTCCATTTGTGTACTGACAAAATTAACGGAAGAATATTTCATGGATATTCTTTCTGCGGCAAGCCTCTTTCCAAAATGAAAAATTCTTTCAAAATCCCTGATATTGTCATTGTTTATTCCTATCTTATCCATTTTTAAAGCCCCAAGTGAATGGGCGGTAAACGAGAATGGAATTTTTTCATATTTACTCATTAATGCACAGGCTATTCCGCCATCCCCGTAGTGACCGGTAATAAAATCAGGCATCTCACCTTCTTCCTTATAAAACGCAATAATGTTTTTTACCCATTCTTCTAAATAGGGCCAGAGCTCTTCCTTTCTGAGAAAATGATCGGGTCCACATTTAAAGCGTAAAATCCTAAGATTTTCAACCCCCTCATACTTATCTGATCTGCCTGAGAATTCAGGCCATTTTCGATCTATTATTTTTCTGGAAATAATATCAGTTTTTACCCCCAATTCAGACATTGCACAAGCTATTTCCTTGACGTAAACAAGCTGGCCGCCAAAATCAGGATGTTGAGTCCAGTAACTGTCATGGGGATCAAAATTCCCCTGCGGATTTAAAAAGGCAACTCGCATCTTCTCACTTCCTTTTTCTTTGTAAATCGTCCGAATTATAACATCATATTTTCTTATGATAAAAATTCATCTTTTATTGCTTCAATAGGTGGTAAGGGTTCATCTGATCCAATACTTTTCAATCGATAGGCTGCAACTGCACCTCCAGTTTCAGCAGCGGTAAAAATATCTTCTTTATTTAACAGGGAATAATACACCCCAGACCAGAAGCCATCTCCTGCACCTGTTGAATCGACGACCTCTTTTGCAACACTCTTAAGATGTTTGATCCGGTTACCGTTCGAAACCAGTGCGCCATCCTTTCCCATTGTAAGAATAACATTGACAGCACCGGCCTCATGAAATCTGTAGATATAATTTTCATATGAATCTTTCCCGAAAATATGAAAGGCATCGTCATCCGATGGTTTACAAAGCCAAGTCTTTTTAAGTATTTGAGTGAGTATTTCTTTAGCATTATCTTTTCTTTCCCACAACACCTCTCTGAAATTGGGATCAAAACACAATTTTGTCTGATAGGCTTCTGACTCTTCAATGATTCTGAAAACGGTCTTTCTAACAGGTTCATGAGAGATTGGCCAGGCACTGATATGCAGAAATTCTATTCCTCTGATAATCTCTGTAAACTCATCTTTGAATTCTATATATTGTTCTGCGGATCTTAACGGCAAAAATTTTGGCGTACCAGAGGATTTTGAGACAAATACCATAGAGGTATTGTGAACATCGTCTATTTGAACATAGGTGGTATCAATTGATTTTGTCCTGAATTCATGAATCAGATATCTTCCAAACGGATCGTTACCCACTCTCGTTATAAAATAAGGGTGTATTCCAAAATTAATCAGGTTGGATACGATATTTGCCGGTGATCCACCGGCATGCCTTGTAAATGCGTTAACTGTTTCAAGGGAATCTGAATATTCCTGCGAGACAAAATCTATCAGCGATTCTCCCAACACCAATATCTTTCTCATTTATTCACCTCGATTAAACTCAGTACAATTCCAAGATTTTTTCAGCGATATAATCGGCTATTCCCTCTTCAAAGGCAAAAGGTAGAATTTTATCTTCACAGAGTTCATCCTCGGGAATAAAATCAGCCAAGGCCGTTGCCGCCCTTATTTTAACCTCATCAGTTATCTGTTTCCTCAAATGCACCGCTGCTTTCAATATACCGGGAAAGGCAAGTACATTATTCACCTGGTTTGGAAAATCCGAACGACCGGTACCTACTATTCTTGCACCGGCTCTTTTTGCCCTATCCGGCATAATCTCCGGTATCGGATTGGCCATTGCAAACACTATTGCCTCAGCATTCATACTTTTTATCATCTCTTCACTAACAATATCCGGAGCAGAAACACCGATAAAGATATCTGCATTTCTGATTATCTTCTTCAGATCTCCCGTTTCTCTATTCGGGTTCGTGATCTTTGACATATTGTACTGCTCGGGGTTTAGCCAGTCTTCCCCATCGGAAATAGCCCCTCTTTTATCACATAAGATAATGTTTTTAAACCCATATTTAAGAAGGAGCTTAGAAATGGCAATCCCGGCAGCACCAGCGCCATTCACAATCACTTTACAAGATTCGGCTTGTTTCGAGCAGATCTTCAACGCGTTTATTATTCCAGCCAGTACGACTACTGCCGTACCATGCTGATCATCATGAAACACCGGAATATCAAGCATTTTTTTTAATGTTTCTTCGATATAAAAGCATCTTGGCGCAGATATATCTTCAAGATTTATGCCGCCAAAACCCGGTGCAATGTTTTTGACTATAGTAATGATTTCATCAGGATCCTGTGTCTCAATACACAGGGGGAAGGCATTCAAATCACCAAATTCCTTAAAAAGGACCGCTTTTCCCTCCATGACAGGCAGTGCAGCCTTTGCACCAATATTTCCGAGCCCCAATACAGCTGACCCATCTGTCACGATAGCGATTGTGTTGTTTTTTATAGTATAATCATAAACGGAGTCGGGTCTTTTGGCAATTTCCATACACGGGGCTGCAACACCCGGTGTATAGGCAATGGTAAGATCGTCTTTGGTCCTGATTTTCGATTTTACCTCAGTTGCTATTTTTCCGCCCCATTTTTTATGTAAGAGTAGTGCCTGTTCATTGATGTCCATTTTCTTTCCTCCCATAAGTTTTATTCATTATATCCTAAACAGGGGTGGAAACCAAAAAAGGAGAATTGATTTGAAGACTAAAATTTTTTTAATTCTGATCCTTGTAAATTGTTTTGCTACTTTGTATTCAAGATCTTTTATATATTTTCCGTCGGATCATTTTGATATCTTCTACGAAGAAGAGACCAAGGAACAGGCCGTGCAATTGATAGAACAGGGAAACGAGATCTATGAAAAACTGTCCGGATTCTATAATGTCGAACTGAAATACAGATTAAAAGTATACTTGCTTGCAGGCGTTGATTTTTCAAATGCTTATGCAGATTTTTTTTCAAATGCAATCGTTATTTATGTCAATAGAAACCCTGTCGACTATTACGACAACTCTTTTGAATGGTGGGTCCCATTTGTTTTTTCTCATGAATTAACACATATTCTGATTGCAAATAAACCCGAATGGATTAAATCTTTTCTGGATATATTCGGTCATCCGGTTTCTATGCTGTTTGACACGGCATTTACCCCTTCTTTCTTTCATGAAGGAATTTCTATTTACTCTGAATCCATGTTTTCAGAAAAAGGACGACTGGACGACGATAGATACCTTTCATATCTATCAGCTGAAGTACAGGACTCAACTTTTAAGGGATTTTCTCTTGGTGGTGGGATGAATTCACCCGATTTTACACCAACGGGTTATAATTACCTATACGGAGCCTTTTTCGTTGACTATATGGAAGAAAGTTATGGGGAAGAAACCGTCTCAAAGATGGTAAGTGATTATGGCCGTATCTACAGATATAATTTTCTCCAAATGATAGAAGATTTGTCGGGGAAATCATTTACCGATTTTATCAACGACTGGAAATACTGGTTGATGGAAAAGACTTCGTACCTCGCAAATGAGACGAACGACTATTTATCTGAAAATATTACCAATTCAGGCTATTATTCCGGATTAAACGCAACTAACGGAAAATCACTTTATTATTTTTCTCAGAAAGATGGTTCTATTACTCAAATGATAAAACAAACTGATCTGCTGATTGAGGAAAGAAATATCGGTATACCTGTAGATTTTTCGGTATCACCTTCCGGCAAATCTGCATTTGTATATGCCAACTCCGACGGTTTAGAGAAATACGATCTGTCTCTTTTTTTCGATACCGGAAACGAAAAAATCAGAAAAAATAAGATGATTAGTCATCCGGCTAAGATTACCTGGCAGAATGATGAAGTGCTTCTTTATACTTACCTCGAAAATGGCGGGACCGGCCTATCCTCTTATAACACGGTAAACGAGGAAATCATCAATTACTTATCGCCGAGTACGGATTATTATATCAATAATATGAGTGTTGAGGGGACGTCATGCTTCATGTCCATTTCATTCAACGGTAATTCTGATATTTACAGACTCAATCTTGACAATGGAGAAATAACACAGATAACACAAACTCCACAGAATGAAATAGATGTATTTATTGAAAACGGCGTTCTTTATTTTTCATCGAACAGGGTGAGTAAAATAACCGGAAATTTATCCCCGTATGACATCTACGCATTGAATCTTAAAACAGATGATGTACAAAAACTGACCAGTACCAAATGGGGAGCCTATAACCCGGTAATGTACAAAGAAAATCTTTATTATAGAGGCTATTCCGGAAAAGGATTTGATTTGTATAAGGTCATAAAATACGCCGATACTGTGGTCGATAACACTTTAGTCAATGAATTGCCGATAACCGAACACAATCTTAATCTGGTGGAGGATATCCCCGTTTCTGAGCTGATTAAGTCCTGGGATTCAGAAAGGGTGTTATTACCCGTACCAAGGTTTGGAATTCCTTTTTTATTTCCAGTGAACAATACCCTTATGGGGGCCGCGGGAATTGCCGGATGGGATGATTTAAAAGAATGGATATGGTACGGGTATTATTTTGGATTCAATGAATACAGGAAATGGGATTATTCGCTCATACACAGAGGCCTACCGGATATGCAGATTTCCTGGAATGGTGATTTTGAATATGAAGAGATAAAGACATCGTTGAAATTTCCGTTCTACTTCAGAGAGTCTGAAGATTATTTACTCCTAAGACCGGGGATAGAGCTTGGTTGTTTTCATACGGTGAATGATCTAAATTTCAGAATGATTTCAGATTTTTCTCTTTATCTGTCATCCGGTTCGATCGGATATCCGAACAATCCGGTAAGAGTTCCTGAATTCTATCAATTGATTCAACTCGGAACTTCAGGCTATTATTCACAAACGGGAATTGGATTGTCTTTACCTTTTTCATGCACAGGTCTCTTAAGACAGAGAACCGTCAACGGTTCTACAAGATTAACGGCCGAAGGGTGGTATCCGTTCAGCCATTTTAATCCCATCGGTTCAAAGGATGGTAAATTCAGATTATCATCGTTAGATTTACATATTGCTGGAAATATGGACATAAACGAAGATCTGATGGTTGCTCCATCTGCTATCATCGGGGTATGGATAGATCTTGGGATACAGTATTGGCTTGATATGAAATTGATACTCGATTTCGAACTGAACAACGAGGGATTTGAACCTGTTGTTTCGATTCAAAATTCAATATTATAAGGAGTTTTTATGATACAGATACAGAATTTGCATTTTAAATATACCGGCAGCAGACAAAAAACACTAACCGATATAAACTTCTTTGTCGAGCGGGGAGAATTCTTTGGAATCATAGGACCAAACGGAGCTGGGAAAACAACCCTGTTCCGTTTGATTCTTGGTTTCCTGAAACCGTTAGAAGGAAAAGTAATCATCGATCATGAAGATATACGAAATCTTAAAAGAAAAGAGATCTCCAGAAAACTCTCCGCTGTTATGCAAGACTTTTCTCCAACTTACGATTTTACGGTCGAAGAGATTGTCCATATGGGAAGAACGCCCTATCTTGGATTATTTTCAAATGAAAGTGAACGAGATTATAATATAGTCCGTGAAGCCATATCGGAAACGGAACTTGAAGGTTTTGAAAGTAAGCAGTTTAATCATCTGAGCGGTGGTGAAAGACAGCGAGTGCTGATAGCCAAATGTTTTGCTCAGAATACACCTATCATCTTACTGGATGAATTTGTTGCACATCTTGATATTGGACATGTTCAGCAATTAATTCAAAGGGTATTTATCAAAAACAAAAAAGAAAAAATTACCGTTGTGGCCATCTTTCATGATATCAATACTGCAGCTCTGTACTGCGACAGAATCGCCGTCCTCTCAAAAGGACAGATCTATCAAATCGGTACTCCGGAAGAAATCATCAATCAGCAACTGATGCGTGATGTTTACAAGGCAGATTCTTATATCGTTCCTCACAGGGTGGACTCCAAACCGCAGGTTATCTTGAATAAATAAGCATAGGTGTTTATTTGCGCTCATTGGAAAAAATATAAAAAAATCATGATATAATTGACTTGATAAAATTTGTAAGAAGGGTCTGGTGATTACATTTAATTCACAAATCATGGAGATAGCAATGGCACTTGTTTTAAAAGCTCTCATTGTTGGATTAAGCGATAAAGAAAGTATATACGAAAAAGTTTTTGAAGAGCTGGAAGAAATGGGATATGAATCATCGGATATTGAGGATACTTTAGAGGAAGTATTTAAACTGGATGCCTTTAACAGTGATCTCCTGTTCCCGTTTCAGGGCTTAAGTCATGTCGTTTTCGACATTTACTCCCCAAGTAAGAGGATTCCTCTAGAACTCTTATCCGGAGATGATGACGAATATGTAAAAGACATCTTCGGGGAGCTATACTCGGGTAAAATAACCCCGGAAAAATTTGAAATCTTTCTTGAGATGGGCGAGGATGTAGATTTTCAGAACGATATCTACAATTAAAATCAACAATACCAACTGGTCTTGATATAATCGGTATTATCCGGAATAGAAACTTTATCCCGGATATTTTTTATTGGAATATTCCGTAAATATCCGGTAAGACAAAGCAACACCATCCCATGTGTAATCACGGCTGTTTTTTTCCCCGGATACTTTCGGAGTATCTTCTCGATCCCCTTAACGGCCCTCTCTTGGATCTCCAAGTACGTTTCAGCACCTTTCATGGCAAAGAGATGAGGCTGTTCCCTGTAAAGCCTGAATTCGCTTTCATAGTTCTGAACGACATCACCGATCAACATCCCCTCCCAACAACCAAATGCCGCTTCGTTAAAATCCTTCATCTCAAGAAAAACGGAGTTGACCTTCGAATCCTCGAGCGCATAATACAGGGTGTTTTTAGTACGATTTAACGCTGAAGTGACAAATATTTCTGGGTTTAACGCAAGAATTCTTTCTTTCATCTTCCTTGACTGCATTATACCCGTTTCAGATAATGCACTATCTTTTTGTCCCTGAAATCTTCTCTGCTGATTCCATTCGGTTTGTGCATGTCTGAAAAAATAGATTTCTGTTTTAATCATTTAATATAGCCTTCTGCTTCCAGTTTTTCCTTCAATAACTTAAACGCTCTGGCTCTGTGACTGAATGAATTCTTTACCGTTTCGGGTAATTCGCCAAATGTTTTTTCGAATCCTTCGGGGATGAATATCGGATCATAACCAAAACCGTCTATGCCCTGAATCGTTTTGGAGATATGTCCCTTAACAATCCCTTCAACGATGATCTTTTTGTTTTCAAGCGGATCAAAGAAGCACGCAACGGTTCTGAACTGTGCATAGCGTTCTTCTTCAGTTGTATAGTCTTTCATCATATTCAGAATAGTATCCATCTTTTCGGTATAATCCGATCCTTCCATAAAACGTGCACTTTTGACACCCGGAAAATTATCAAGGGATTTTATTTCAAGTCCGGAATCATCTGCAACAGTATAAAAGCCAAAGTAACTCGCTGCCTCTTTCGCCTTCTTTTCGGCATTGCTTTCAAACGTATCGCCGTCCTCTGTTACATCCCATCTTTCGCTAAAATCACGAATGTTTTTAAAGGGGATATTCGGCACTATTTTCGTTATCTCTTCTACTTTATGTTTATTCATCGTTGCCAGTAAAATCATTATCCTCATCGCCTTTCTTGGGTTTCGGCCCCCAGAAAAAATACAGCCAGGTCTTCAAACCACTGTTGAGTATCCATTTCTTTTTTGATGCTTTCATATCAAACGCCTTTTCAGTCTGTTCATGTGATGTATAGATGAAATAGGACCAGTCTTGAAGGTCTTTCTTTAAATGTTTCATCTGCTGATAGAGATTAAAAGCCGCATCCTTGTCATTCAGCCTTTCTCCAAAAGGCGGGTTGGTCAGAACAAATCCATATCTCGTATCCCTTCGTAACTGTTCCATTGGCTGCTGCTCAAATCTGCAGTATTCAGAGATTCTTGCGGCAACGGAATTTTTTTCAGCATATTCGATCATTTTTGCAGAAGTATCATATCCCGTAAGGTTTGCCTCAGTCTTTTTTATCAACTTCCTTGCATTTCTTCGTTCATCACTGATAATCTTCTTATCAATCAGACTCCAATCCTCAAAGAGAAACGAACGATAGAGTCCCGGTGCCTGATTTCTTGCAATCATGGCCGCTTCTATAATAATCGTTCCCGATCCACAGAATGGATCGACTAATTCTATGTTTTCATTCCATCTCGCAAGCTTTAGCAATCCGGCGGCAATCGTTTCCCGTAGAGGTGCCCTACCGGCCTGTGTCCTGTATCCACGCATATGAAGTCCATTGCCGGAGGTTTCCAATGCAACCGTAACCCCGTTTTTTCTGATATAGATATGCACGGGATATTCTTTACCGGACATGGGCATTCTATTCAGAGAATATGACTGACATAATTTAGAAAGGATTGCCTTTTGTGCAACCGATTGGGTTATTCGCGTACTTTTTAATTCGGATTTTTTTATTTTAACTCTCGAAATTAGTAGATTACCATCTTTTGGGATAACACTCTTCCAATCGAATCGACTCAGATTATCATAAAGCTCATCCGAAGTGAAAGCGGTAAACTCGTCTAAAATGATAAATACCCGTTCAGCGGTTCTCAGCCACAGGTTTGCCCTGACGAGATCTCTTTCTTCGCCTTCGAAGATTGCCTTTCCGTCACTTGAATCTATAACATTCAGCCCCAGTTCTTTTATTTCATAGGCAAGAGGGCTTTCAAGACCCGCCGTACAAGTTGCCATAAACTTCATTATTTTACCTCCAGTATCTTTTTCAATACTTTTTTTCCATACGGATCTTTTTCAAGTAATTCATAGAAATTCTTATTGAGATTGATTAACCGTTTAATCGCGTTCTCCACCATAACTTTTTCATTCGTGCCCAACCAGTTAAATTGATTGATCTTCAGAAGATCATACAAGGCCCTGGGATTTTCTATATAAGAAAATGTCATGATCAACTGACCTATCATTTCTTCGGTAAAGTCATCTTCGAACGTAAATAATTCAAGCAGATCAAGATACTTCTCTCCGCCACCGAGTTTTGAAACCGCTTCATAAATGACAAGATGGGCCTTTTCATCATCGTATAAAGGTAAGAATGATTCTATTAACGAAATTTCATTCTTTGTTCCTATTTCCCCCATTACATCAATAATCATCAGAATAGATGTCCTGAAGGCAATTTCCTTATATTCCCGCGGTTGAGTTTCAAATTTTTTCTTCTCCGCCATCAGATAATGTCTAACAGAATAGAATGATTCAATACCAATCTGTATAATAGTCTCCTGAACTAATTCCAATAACTCATGATCTTCCTCGTTGTCGTTCATCACTTCAATGAGGGCCGGAATGGCTTCTGAACCTTTTTCATTGACAATTCTATTTATTAAATCATATTTCTTCTCATCAAATTCCTGCATTTTAACCCCTTTTCTTCATCAATATTGCCTTCAATTATAACACAGTCCATACGCTGAAGATAAAAAAACGAGCGCATTTAATAATACGCCCGAATTTTAAGGAAGGTTTTATTGGTTGGTTCGTGTTGCCGTCTGTTACATTCCGAGATAAGCTTTCTGTACATCGGGATTAGTCAGAAGAGATTTTGCATCACCCTTTAGTTTGATTTCCCCTGTTTCAAGCACATAGGCATTATCTGAAATGTTCAATGCGGATGCCGCATTCTGTTCAACGAGTAATATGGTAACGCCATCTTCCTCGTTGATTTTCCTTATCACCTGAAAAACCTCTTTTACAAGCAGTGGAGCCAATCCAAGTGATGGTTCGTCAAGCATCATCAGTTTAGGATTTGTCATCAAGCCACGACTGATTGCCAGCATCTGTTGTTCTCCACCGGAAAGTGTTCCTCCGGGTTGATTAATTCTCTCCTTTAACCGCGGAAATAACTCAAAGACCCAGTCAAGATCTTTTTTTATACCTGCTTTATCTTTTCTGTTATAGGCTCCCATGATCAAGTTCTCCCTGACGGTTAACCCTGAGAATATTCGCCTTCCTTCAGGAACATGAACAATCCCCATCTGAGTAATCAGGTGAGGCGCCTTATTTGTGATTTCAGAATTCATAAACTTGATCTTGCCATTTCTGGTTTTTACAAGCCCGCTGATCGTAGATAATGTAGATGTCTTTCCCGCGCCATTCGCGCCAATCAAGGTTACTATATCCCCTTTCGGCACTTTGATATTAATCTTTTTCACAGCCTCTATAGGTCCATAACTGATGGTTATATCTTCCAATTCAAGCATATACTCAGCTGACATCGACATTCTTCCACTCCTCGCCAAGATAGGCTTCGATTACCTTCGGATCACTTCTGATCTCTGCAGGACTTCCCATTGCAATCTCTCTTCCATAATCCAGAACGATAATCCTTTCGCATAAATTCATGACAAATTTCATGTCATGTTCAATTAAAAATACGGTTACGTCGAAATCATCCCTGATTTTCGTAACAAGATTCATCAACGCAACCGATTCGGAGGGATTCATACCTGCTGCCGGTTCATCTAAAAGCAGCAGTTTTGGTGTTGTTGCAAGTGCTCTTGCTATTTCAAGCTTTCGCTGCTCGCCATACGGTAATGATCCAGCCATTTCATCGGCATATTTAGTCATTCCAAGCTCTTCAAGGATGAACATGGCCTTTTCTTTTTGCTCCTTTTCTTTGCCGAAATAACCCAGTTTAAAAATTGATTTCCAGAGCCATGAAAAGGAAGCACCCTTCGCTTCACGTTTCCACTTTCTCAATACTTTGTCAGGCCCTGTATTTGCCAGTTCATGATGCATCGAAACCTGGAGGTTTTCCAGAACTGTCATGGTTTTAAAAAGTCTGATATTCTGGAATGTTCTCGCAATCCCGAAATGGGTTATATAATGAGGTTGAAAACCGTCAATTCTCGTTTTACCAAGGAGGACGTTGCCGTCTGTCGGACGATAAACCCCCGTCACAACGTTGAAGACCGTCGTTTTTCCGGCACCGTTCGGGCCTATCAATCCAAGGATTTCGCCATTATTTATTTCAGCACTGAAATCTTCTACGGCAATCAGACCCCCAAATTTCATAGTTATCTTATCTAACTTTAAGAGATAATTCTTTTCATTCAACACCGACACCTCTTTTCCCGATTTTCCGGAAACCCTTATACAGAGAATTCCAGGTCAACTCATTTCTACCCATTATCCCTTTCTGCCAGAATATCATCATAATGATGAACAACGCTGAAAACACAAGCATTCTCATTCCCGAGATTCCGGGAATTGTCAAACCGAATATCGTTATATCCGATTCCACAACTCTCAGTAATTCTGAAAGAACGGCAAACAAACCGGCTCCTATGACCGCTCCCGATAGACTTCCGAGCCCTCCAAGAACGATCATGATTAATATGTTAAACGTCAGTGAGATCCCCAAGGTTGTTGGTTTTGGATCGATCGATGTGAGCCAGTGCGCGTATAATGATCCTGAAACACCTGCAAAAAAGCCACTGATTACAAATGATGTCAACTGATGTTTAAATACATTAATACCCATGGATTTGGCGGCAATTGGATCATCACGGATTGCCCTCAAGGCCCTTCCATAAGAACTTTTCACAAAACTCCCTATCACGATCAGGGTGATCATTAACCATCCCCAGGACCACCAGACATTGGTATATGAAGGAATCCCCTTTAACCCCAGAGAACCATTCGTGATCTTGGACCAGTTTAAAAGTATGATTCTGATGATTTCTGCAAATCCAAGTGTCGTTATCGCAAGATAATCCCCTGCCAGTCTCATGGAAGGCCATCCTACGGCAAATGCCATTATAGCTGCGGCAATTCCACCGATCAATGTGGCCCAAAAAAAAGGCATATTCGATAGAATTTCTGTATTCAGGGGAAACGCTACACCGGTTAATATAAATGAGGCTTCTTTCTGCTGAACGGTCATCGTCAATAATGAAGAGGTATAAGCGCCTATTGCAATAAACCCGGCATGTCCAAGCGAAAGCATCCCGGAAACACCGTTTACCAGCGTTAAGCTCACGGCCATTATTGAAAAAATACCGATCAGTGAAATGATTCTTATGAAATAACTGTTTAAATTCTGTTCTGCAGAACTTAATAAGATACCAAATAAAGCAATAAATACTACTGTCAATAGGATCTGTGTTTTTACCGATAAAGTTTTTTTCATATCATCACACCTTGACCAGTTCTCTTTTACCCATAATGCCGGATGGTTTAATTGAAAGCAGCAGGATAAGGATGATAAAGGCAAAAGCATCCCGGTATCCGGCCATCTGCGGCATAACTCCGACGGCTATGATTTCTATCAATCCTAAAATCAAACCGCCTATAACCGCACCGGAAACTGAACCAATCCCACCGATCACTGCCGCCACAAATGCCTTTAACCCTGGCATAAACCCAATAACAGGCCATACTTGAGGGTATTTCCCTACCCATAGGATTCCACCGATTGCCGCAAGGGCCGATCCCAAGGCAAATGTCAATCCGATAATTCTGTCAACACTTATCCCCATCAAAGCAACCGCTTTGGTATCCATTGAAACAGCTCTCATGGCCATGCCAACCTTAGTTTTATATAGAATAAACCACAATATCAGAAACGTAATTAATGTTACTACAAAGGTGATCAATGTAATACTCGGTATCCTTACTGCGTTTATTACTATTTCCCTTCCTCTTTTTTCAACCACTTCTCCGCCGATCGTGAAAATTTTATCGAAAAAATCGGGATAGACACCCCTGAAAGATTCAGGGATTCCGCCAAACAACACAATAGCGAGACTCTGTATAAACATTGAAACACCTATTGCAGTTATCAAGGCAGAAATTCTCGGCGCATTTCTTAAAGGTTTATAGGCAATTTTATCAACGAGCATCCCCAATAATGCGCCACCTGCTATCCCCGTGATCATTCCCAGCCACCACGGCATCCCGGCGACCGTTATCGCATAAAATGTAAAAAAAATGGACATCATAAAAATTTCACCATGAGCGAAATTAATCAGCTTCAAAATCCCATAGACCATCGTATAACCCACGGCGATCAGTGCATAGAGCAAACCGAGGCTTAATCCGTTTATTAATAACTGTATAAATATCTCTATTTTCAACAACAACACCCCTTTTAAAAAACCATGCCTTTGCCCTCCGAGACTCAGGCATGGTTTTTATCCCGTTTATTTTCTATGGATTAACTACCGAATCATATTCATATCCGCCGTTTACAATCTTCACTATTACCACTGATTTTTCCGCATTCCCTTCATCAGTTATCGTTATGAATCCTGTTGAACCGGGGAAATTCACGGTCTTTCTGATTTCTTCGGCGATCTTTTCCTTGTCAAGGCTGCCAACCCTTTCTATTGCATCTTTCAGGACCATATAGGCATCAAATCCAAGTCCCGCAAACATGGACGGTTCTTCTCCAGGAAACATTTCTTTATAGGTTGCAAGAAATTTCTCCGCATTCTCGTTAAACGCAGGGGAATCCGCATGATATCCAGCTGTAAGATAAAGGCCTTCTACCGCTTCTCCGCCAATCTCAACGGTTTCATCCGCATAAGCCCCATCTCCTGTTGCAAGATCACCGTAAAAGCCATTCTGATAAGCCTGAAGGCAGATTAATGCGATTTCCTGATAATATCCCGGCATATAAAATGCATCTACATCTTTTGACATGGCATCAAGCACCTGTGCTGAAAAATCCTGATCTCCCGACTTATAGTATTCATAAAACATGCTTCCACCAAGCGCTTCAAAAGTCTTTTTAAAATAATTTGCAAGCGATACGGCATAATCCTGTTCTACATCCACAAATACAGCTACGTTCTTGTCTCCGAGGTTATAAAGCAGTTTTGCAGCGGCCTGACCCTGAAAATCATCAGAAAAACAGACTCTGTTCATGTACTTTTTCCCTTCCGTTACGATGGGACTTGTTGATGTCGGAGATACCATCACCGTCTTCAATTCTTCGGCAACCGCTCCGCCGGCCAGACTGTTACCACTGATGATATTTCCAAGTATTGCAACGGCCTTTTCATTTTCTATAGCCCTTCGAACACCATTGGCAGCCTCTACTTTATCGCTCTTCGTATCAATAACTGTCATTTTTACGGGCATACCCAGTATTTCTGGGAATAATTTCATGGCTACCTCTACCCCCTGATAAGCCATTCTTCCATAAGCAGCTGCGCCACCGGTCATGCAGAAAACTGATGAAAGATTTACTTCCTGTGCTCCAACGAATGAAATGAATACGACAAACAATACCATTACAACAACACAAAATTTTTTCATTTAATATCCTCCTGTAAGATAGTTTATCCTTCAAGCCACAATGGCTAAAGTTTAAAAAAAAAGCGGGGAATTCATTTTATGAATTCCCCGCTTCTGAAAGATGCTCAGTCTAGCAAAAGACTTTAGCCTCCCCGAAAGCGGGGATGCTAATAAGGACGAGAACATGATTATTTATTCTTTTGTTTAAATCAGCAACTTTTCCGTCCATAAGAAACTCCTCTCTAAGATTTGTCGTATTTTATCACATACAGATTGTTATGTCAATTACGCATACTTAAAATTTACAACAAAGCATCATATATGTATCATTCGGTCTTTATATCCAATTATTGTATTTTTATTTATGCATATTATTGCATCAATTCTTTTTTTCACAAACACAGGTGGAATAGAATTCTTCGTGGTATAATTATAAAAATTAAATAGAATTTATTTAACCTGAGGTGAGTTTGAATTTGAAAGATCATGATAAGTACATAAAAATTTACAACGAATGGCTTGATCATTCAGAGGGGTGGATGAAAGAGGATCTCATTTCGCTTAAAAGATTGCCCGAAAAAGATTTTTATAAGGAAGTAGAAGAACGATTCAGTGTTACGGCTGATTTCGGGACAGGTGGATTGAGAAATATCATCAGAGCTGGTCTTAACGGAATCAACGATTACTGGATCCGAAGGATCTGTATTGGAATGTCAAAGACCCTAAAAAATATCGTAATAGCATTTGATACAAGGAACAAATCGGACCACTTTGCCCAAATTGCCGCAACCGAATTAGCTTCAAACAACTGCAGAGTCTTTCTGTTCGATTCCCCCGTTCCTACACCACTCTTATCATTTGCCGTAAAAAAGCTGAACTGCGATGCAGGTATCGTAATAACCGCCAGTCATAATCCAAAAGAATACAACGGATTTAAGGTATACGATAATAACGGCGTACAATATACTCCAGAAAAAGTAGAAAGACTTAAAAACGATTTTCAGAATGTACCTTTTATCAACACAGAGAAAAAAATCGATAAAGGAGACATTACGAAGATTGGTGAAGATTTTTATACGGATTATTTTGATCTTGTGTTCAAAGAGCTCGAACCCCTTAAATCGGCTGATTTTAAAAGAAAACCGGTTTCCGTGATCTATTCTGCATTACACGGAACGGGTGCAAGATTCGTTCCAAAGATTATGAGAGAATATGGAATTGAGGTTATCGAAGTCAGCGAACAGATGATAGGTGATGGCAATTTTCCAACGGTTAACGTGCCAAATCCGGAAAATCCGGATACATTCTCAAAAGCAATAGAGATGACTAAGGAGATAACACCGAAGCCGCAATTGTTGCTGGCGACAGATCCGGATGCAGACAGGCTTGGCGTTTTTGTTTTCAATGGAATTGAATATACTGCTTTAAACGGTAATGAACTGGGTATGTTACTCCTTGATTTTATCGTTTCCAGTATCGATCTTAGAAACAAAAACCTTGCTGTTCTTAAAACAATTGTAACCACCGATATGGCTAAAGTGTTTTCGCAACAAAATGACCTGGACTGTTTCGAGACATTGACGGGATTTAAGTTTCTCGGAGCAAAAGTTCTTGAGTTGAAAAAAATGGGAATAGAGACACTCTTTTCATTCGAAGAAAGTTTCGGGTATCTTTACGGTGAACATGCAGGAGACAAGGACGCCTGTTCTACTTCCGGTTTACTGGCTTTGCTGCTTAACCGGTATGAAACCGGAACCGCCATCATCAACCGTCTTTTATCGTTACGCAAAACATATGGTTTTTATAAAGAATCCCTCTGTTCATGTACCAGTAAGGGAATAGACGGAAGCGAAAAAATGGAACAGTTTATCTCCTTTCTGAGAAAAACCAACCCCGATGAAATATGGCACAGAAAAGCGCTCTTAAAGGATTATAACGAAGAGCCAGGTGAACTGAAAGCAAATGTTCTTGAATTTGTCTTCGACAAAAATGAAAAGGTCATCTTCAGACCATCAGGAACAGAGCCAAAAATAAAGGCTTACTTGTCCGTCAACGACAAATCCGAAGAATTAAGCGATAAGAAAATAACCGAACTCGAAAAAGTAGTTAAAAGACTTTTTGAAAGATTATAAAACAGGAGGAGTGGAATTGGACATTTCAAAAGAAAATATAAAACTCATGTATTCAGAACAGGAAATTAAACAGAGAATAAAGGCCATGGGAGAGGAAATAACCAGGAATTATCAGGGCTTGTCGGCACCATTACACATGGTTTGTGTCTTAAAGGGATCTGTACATTTTTATTCAGATCTTCTGTTTAATATAGGCATGGATATAAATTACTCATTCATCCAGGTTGCAAGTTATAAAGGGACCGAATCATCGGGAAGAATAAATGTTAAATCATGGATTGACGAGCCCGTTCAGGGGAAAAATGTAATAGTCGTCGAAGATATTCTGGATACGGGTAGAACCCTTAAATATATTCTAAATTATCTTTCAAGATATCGCCCCGCTACCCTTGAAGTGGCTACATTGATAGATAAATATGAAAAAGATCATTATGGTATCGTACCAAAATATGTGGGTTTTGAGGCACAGGATAGATTTTTACTCGGGTATGGTCTGGACTATAATCAGAAATTCAGGAATCTCCCTTTCATAGGTTATATTGACTAAATATTAGTCAACACTTGCTCATCGTATGATTAAGGGAAGATGTTCCGGATTTGTTTCTAGTATGGTTTGTCTTATAATGCTATGTGTATGCTCCGTTATAGTTTGCTGGATAGTTGATCTTTATACGCAATGGAATTTGCTGAAGATCTCTGAATTTAAGGAGTTGGGGAATTTATCGACTTATGATCTGCGGAGTGATATTTTTTCATCGTTATCAACACTCGATGAAGAAATTTCAGAGTTCACCGAAGATGTGTATATTAATCAGAACAGATTATTTTTAAAGGATAACGAAATTTTTATAGAGAAAGGAGTAACTAATGAATAAAGCTTTACCAGGTATTGATGAGTTAACACCAAAGATGATAGTAAGCTTACTGGATAAATACATCGTAGGACAAAATGATGCAAAGAAATCAGTGGCCATTGCCTTGAGAAACAGAATAAGAAGGCAGAAACTTGACGAAGAAATGAAAAAGGAGGTCTTTCCGAAGAATATTTTAATGATAGGTCCCACAGGTGTTGGTAAAACGGAAATTGCGAGAAGACTCGCCAATTTATCCGATTCACCATTTATCAAGGTCGAAGCTACACGCTTTACAGAAGTGGGTTATGTTGGACGTTCGGTAGAAAGTATGATCAGAGAACTTGTAGAAGCGGCTATAAGCAAGCTCAAACTTGAAGAAATGAGCAAAGTCCAGATGCTCGCTGAAATAGAAATTGAGAAGATTATCGTAGAGGCGATTCTTCATCCCGGAAGAAAACCAAAGAATCAGCAGAATCTTGGGAATATTTTCGGACAGTTTTTCCAAGGAAATCAATCTGCTCAGTCAAATGTATCAACCGAAAGTGAACCCAGCGGTGATTTGAAGTGGACAAGAGAAGAGGTAATACAAAAACTCAGAAACGGCGAATTCGATGATAGATTCATAGACATTGACGTTGAGCAGTCAAACTCTCCGCAGATAGGTATGATGGGAACCGATCTTGGTGATATGGGAATAGACATGCAGGGAATGTTTGGAAATCTTATGCCTAAAAAAATAGTAACCAAAAGAGTGAGTGTTTCACAGGCCAGAAAGATACTTCTACCTATCGAATCGGAAAAATTAATAGATGAAGATAAAATCGTGAGTGATGGCCTCGAAATAGCACAGAACAAGGGAATTGTGTTTATAGATGAAATCGACAAGGTAGCCGGAGAATCTTCCAAATCTGGGCCGGATGTATCACGTGGCGGTGTTCAGAGAGACTTACTTCCTATCGTAGAGGGAACTACGGTCATGACAAAGTACGGAATGGTCAAGACCGATTTCATCCTTTTTATTGCTGCAGGTGCCTTTCATACCGCAAAACCTTCTGATCTCATACCTGAGCTTCAGGGAAGATTTCCGTTAAGAGTTGAGCTTGAATCACTTACGCAGGAAGACTTTAAACGAATTCTCGTTGAACCGAGAAATTCTCTGACAAAACAATATAAGGCTCTTTTAGCAACGGATGGTGTTGAAATCGAATTTACCGACGGCGGATTGGATGAACTGGCGGCTGTTTCCTTCAGACTAAATGAGGAATTGGAAAATATCGGTGCAAGAAGACTTTATACCGTTATGGAAAAAATTCTGGAAGAAATATCTTTTGAGGCCCCGGCCGAGAATCTTGAAAAACTGGTTGTGGACAGGAACTTTGTCAACGAACATATTTCCGAATTTGTTCAGGACAGGGACCTTTCAGCGTATATACTCTAAACGGTAAATGTTGTGAAGCGTATTGAGAGATTACTGATTTCAGCAAAATTAAATCTGAATAACGAAGATCTGGAATTGGTCTTTGACCAGTACGCTTCTGTTAAAGAATTAACGGAAAACAAATTGAAACTGCCATTTAATTTAAACCTGTGCGATTATGAAAAAGAATTGTCCAGATTAGACTGCCGTTTGACCGGTGAAGATCTTGCTGTTTATGAGATAATCGACGAAGAGTATCCTGAGCTACTGAAACAGATTCCTGATCCTCCACGCTTTATTTTTGTCAAGGGTAACAGAGAGGTCTTATCCGAGAAAAACTTGAAAATAGCTGTTGTAGGATCCAGAAAATGTACAAATTATGGCAGATTTGTTATCGATGCGATAATCCCCAACTTGGTAGAAAACAACGTTTCCATCGTCAGTGGATTAGCATTTGGCATAGATGGTCTTGCACACAGAAAAGCGCTTGAGAGCAATGGTAAGGCAATAGCCGTGCTTGGTTGTGGTGTTGATTATATCTATCCCAAATCAAACGTGGATTTGTATAATCAGGTGTTAAAAAGCGGATGTATTATCAGCGAATATCTTCCATGGACTAAGCCGATGAATTACTTTTTCCCAAGAAGAAATAGAATTATTTCCGGTCTCAGTGAAGCGGTTCTTATAATAGAAGCCGCTTCAAAAAGCGGCTCTTTGATTACCGCAAGATGTGCACTGGAACAAAACAGAGACGTATTTGCAATACCGGGGCCAATTAATGCCTATTTATCACAGGGAACAAATCATCTGATACAAAATGGGGCAAAACTCATTTTAAAGACTGAGGATATTCTTGAAGAATTCCCGATGTATCGGAAGACGGAAAACACCTTTAACAGTAAAAATCCGGAAGATGATTTCACTGTAGAGGAGAGAAGCGTATTTCAGATAATCAGAAGCGGTATTTCTGATTTTGATGATATACTTAAGCAATCAGGATTGGATATTTCATCTCTGAATTATCACCTGACCATTCTAACCCTGAAAGGAGTGATAGATGTTGTTGGAAGTAAGTACGAGAGCAAAATTTAAAAGAGTAATTCTTTTCTTTAGCATGGCCGCTTTTGTCAGCATTTCTTCATTTTCAATGATGTTTGAGATAGGTGGTGGATATCGTTTTGCTCCGGGAGATATATCAAAACACGGAATAAACATAGATACAGGTATATTCAACGATTTCAACGATATTATTGAGCTTGATATTGCTTATCACCCGCAATTTCTCAGTAGTTCCGGCGAAGAATCAGCCACACCGACTATTTTCTGGAATTTTGATGCCGATGCCATGATTCCATTGTTGGGTAGACAGGACGGAATGGAAGGGTACAGATTTGGAATTTATACGACTTTTGAATTTGGCAGTTTTTATTCATCTTATACATTAGACGCTACACCAGGAACGACTGAAGCAAACAACTCTGCTTGGGATAATGCTGATTATTGGCTTGGTGCCGGTGTTTATGGCCAGTATTTTCTTGATCCGTGGTTATTCGAAATGTCTTTAGGTCTTCCTGTCATGAACAGTTACAAAAATCAGGATATTTTTGATCAGCTTCTCGGTAGTTTCACTTTTAAAGGAAGGTATTTTATTAAAAGTGATCAGCATAATTTTAAAGATCATCTTACGATAGAATTTGAAATATCGACGCGAAAAGTAGGACTTTCAGCAATATTTTTAGAACCATTTTAACGGGAGTAAAAATTGAAACTTGAAAAATATATTCAAAAAGCAGGCATAACAAGCAGAAGAAAAGCCTCTGATATTATCGAGTCCGGACGAGTAAGAGTAAATGGAAAGATCATAAAGGAATTCTGGGCTCAGGTAGATGAGAAAAATGACAGGATAGAAGTCGATGAAACCCCCATATTGATAGAGAAGAAGGAATATTATCTTTTTAATAAACCAAGAGGTTATATTACCTCTTTAAAAGATCCTTATAAATCAAGGACCATTATGGATTTCCTGAACAAGTACCACGATATCGATGTCAGAGTCCACCCGGTAGGGAGACTTGATAAAGATACCGAGGGACTTTTGATTCTGACAAACGACGGAGACCTTACTTATAAAATTCTTCATCCCAAGATGAAGGTGGAAAAAGAATACCTTGCCAGAGTATCAGGAATCCCAGATGATGAAGATGTAGAACTCTTCAGCAAAGGGTTTCAGTTAAAGAACTTTTATGCGTCGCCGGCAAAATTATTCATCGATAAAAAAGAAAAGGATGCTTCATGGATCAGAATTATCATCAAAGAAGGAAAAAAGAGGCAGGTCAGAAGAATGTGTTCGTTTATTGGCCATAAAGTCCTGTATTTAAAAAGGATACGAGTGGGTACATTTACACTTGAAGGCATTGAGAAAATAGGTTCTTTAAAACGCTTGAGTAAAGACGAGATTGAGAAGTTTATAAAAGATAATGGAATATAAACAAATCTGGGGGTGTTTCTTTTGAATAACAGGCTTTATTTAACAATGATCATTCTTTTTCTGTTCTTTTCGGTATTTACAGCTGCAAAACAAACCTCTGAACTGTTGCTTGAATTGAAAAGTCTTCAAAAACAGGTAGAGTTTTCAAATGAATTGAACGATGAGTCTCTTCTCGAAGATTCAATCGATTCCATCAACAAATTAATATTAAACAATCCTGGAAATATGGATTTTGAAGCTAAGGCTTATGTTGTACTCGGTGATGCTTATTTTTATAGAGGAAACTTTTTATCGGCTCAGCAGAATTATCAGAAGGCCATCGACCTGTTACCCGAAACCGGCGCAGAATATCCTTATTGTCTTTATTCCATGATTTATTCCTATTACTACCTTTTAAACACAACAACAGATACCTATAGGCAGAATTATATCAACAATGCAACCATTCTGCTCGATAAGCTTTATTCGTATGAGGAGTATCGTCAGGATTCGTTGTTACTCAGAGGAATGATCTTAAAAGAGAACAAGGACTATTCGGGGGCAGTTGGAGCGTTTGAACAGATAAACTCTGCTGAATTAACCGGTTTGGCTTCCTATTATAAAGGACTGATCCTTTATCAACAGGGGAATTATCCATCTGCAATACTCGCTTTTCAAAAGGCATCGGATAATGGAGAAGATAAAGATTTAATCGCCGCCAGTATATATCAGGTTATCAATGCAATGATCAATCTAAAGAATTATCAGGATGCAATAGTCTATTCTGAAAAACTGATTCGGGATTTTGGAAGTTCAAGGTATAAAAACGAGATCTTTAAACAGCATGTTGAAATCTTGTATAGAACCGGTGATTATCAGAACGCTAAAAAATATATAGAAAATATCCTCTTGAATGCATCGGATAATCAATCTAAAATGGAGGCCTACAATGTAATCGGGTGGCTTGCCTATGAGACAAATAACCTGAATGAGGCCGTCCAGAACTGGAAAAATGCAATCAACGCCGGATTTTCACAATACCCATCACAGGCCTTTGAAATCGCTAAAACCTGTATAGAGGCCTTAAGCGAGACGGGGGATTATACAAGGACCCTTTCTTTTCTTAATGAGATAAAAGCTCAATTTCCAAACAAGAAAACGGAAATAGATCTGGAAACGGCAAAAGTATATATGAATACCAACCGATATGCACAGGCTGAACAATTATTAAATTCCGTACTCTCCACTGGACTTTATTACAATGAAGTGAATTATTTAACGGCTCTTTTGAATCGAGAAATGAACAATTCGCGTGTTGCTTTGGATTATATCAGAAGGGTAATTAATTCAGGTAATGCCTCTTATGTCTATAAAGGGTATCTTTTTGAAGGGGATCTGTATTTTCAATTGTCGGATTATTCCAACGCAAAAATTTCCTACGAGAATGCGATGAAAATAGCCGATGATTTTGGACGGTTGCAATGCCTTTTAAATTTGGGAATTGTCGAAATGGAGTTAAAAAATTATAATCAGGCCAAGGATTATTTTAATGAATTGAAATCTAAAAATCTTACCGATCTTGATGCATCTCTGACAGGGGCATTATACCTTGCCGAAGTTTATTATAAAATGGGAGATAACAACAACGCCGTTAAAGAATACGATTGGATTATTGAAAATGACAAAACCGGAAAATATATTTCTAATTCCATGATGAAGAAATACGATATTTTACTGAGTGCTACATCTGCAAACTATGATTCTATCATTACTGAGCTTGATAAACAGATTAATTCCACATCGGATCTTGTGTTAAAAGATGAGCTGAAATTCCTGAAGGCCGAGGCCTATATGAAAAAAGGAGATCTTCTAACGGCTTTTAATTTCTGCAGAGATGTTAATTTTGACAGATTATCCGCTTCTTCCAAGGCTGCCGTTTTGTACATCAGGGGAAAATATTTTATCAGTCAAAACAACGAGACAGAATTGCAGTTAAATTTTGATAATCTGATAGAAAATTATCCCAATTCGCCTAAAACCCCATGGGCTATGCAGGATTATGCCCTTTATTACTATAACAACCAGAACTATAATCAATCAAAGAATTTATTTTTTAATCTTCTGACAAAATATCCGGAGTTTCAGAAAGTGGATGTAGCCTATTTTTATATAGGCTTATGCTATGAAAAAATGGGGGAATCTGATCAGGCAAGACAGATTTTCAGTACATTCCTTGAGAAATTTCCTGAATCGGCAAGGACAGATGAAGTCAAACAGCATTTAAGCTGGTTAGAATAATGGAGGCGAAAAATTTTGACTGACCAACAACATCATTTAAGGGCTTATGGCAAATTAAACCTGTATCTTGATGTTCTTGAAAAAAGAAGAGATGGATTTCATGATATTATCACCTTATTTCAGACGATAGATGTTTATGATGATGTGATAATTTCTGAGATTGAGGGGAAAGAGATTCTGTTCAGTTACTCATATGATGATGACATTCCTTTCAAACCAGTATTAAAATGGGATATGAGCAACACGGTGTTCAAGGCGATTAAAGCGCTGGAAAATCACATTGGAGATAGTATAACCGGTTATGCCATTCACATTTTGAAAAGACTTCCACCCGAATCGGGTCTTGGTGGAGCCAGTTCGGATGCGGCGGTAATTATAGATTTTTTTGCCGAGAAATACTCTCTCACATTGAGTGAGAAAATAAAGATCGGTAATCAGGTTGGTTCTGATATTGCTTTCTTTTTTTATCAGGGAACCGCAATAGGAAGTGGAAAAGGGAACGAGATCAAGAAATTGGAAAGTTTGCCGCAGTTTCCAGTCATGGTCTGTCAACCTAAAATGACATTTTCTACACCCAAAATGTATTCAGTAATTGATTATTTGAGGTTTGAGAATTGGGAAACTATAGAGGATGTGGAAAATGTGAGTGATTTCGAGTCGGATATAGAAGATGATCAGATAGGTGATAAAGTCCTCGATGATTGGGAGGATGATGATATAGATACCTGGACTCCTCATGATGAGATTAACAGGATCTATGATTCTCTCAAAGACCAGGAATCAGCACTGACATTCAACGATTTTGAAAAAGCGGCTGAGGAACTTGAATTAGAAGGATATCTCACTTTTATCGAACTATTTAATGAAATAAAAGGTAAAGCTGTTCTTTTAAAAGGGATGACCGGTTCAGGTTCTGCCCATTTTATCGTTTTTAAATATTCCGTATCAGAAAGTAAAATAAAAAATATATTTGAGAAATTAAAAGAGATTTCCTCATGGGTTAGAATATCAAACTTTAAATAATCTTTTTTTATACAATGTTTTACATATTCTTAACATCGTTGAATTGTATCTCTGTGATATAATCACCCGGTAAAAAATCCTGTTTTTGCAAATAAGGCAAAGACCAAAATGACCGTAGGAGGTAAAAAGTGAGAATTTATGAATTAATGTTTATTTCAGATCCAAGAATTCCTGAAGAACAGAGAGAACTTGGCATCGAGAAAGTAAAACAGACGATTGAAGAAAAAGTCAATGGCGTAGTTGAGAAAGTTGACAGATGGGGAGTCAGAAAGCTTGCCTATACTCTTCCAAAGACAAAACTCACTGAAGGAGATTACACTGTAATCCTCTTCAGAGCTGATGGTGGAGATCTTGAACCACTTGAGAATCTCTTCCATGTCACACCGGAATACATCAGAAAACAGATTGTGAGAAGAGAAGATATAGAAAAAGAGGAAAGAAAGAAACTTCTTCAGAGCAGAAATAACGGGGGTCTTGAAATAGAAGAGGAGATTACCGTTGAAGAAGTTTCATCAGACGAAGAGCCTGAATTCGACGTTGAAGAAAAAGGCGAATAAAAATGGCTATCAGCTATAACAAGGCAATTCTGGTTGGCCGTTTGACTGCGGATCCTCAGGTGTCCTATTCTTCTAATGGTTTAATGATTGCAAAATTCACATTAGCCGTTGATAGACAGTTCAGGAAAGATAATCAGCAGGGTGGACAGGAAACTGATTTTCTGAGAATAGTTGTTTTCGGAAAACAGGCTGAATTTGCATCCAATTATCTTGCAAAGGGAAGACTTGTGATGATTGAAGGAAGGATCCAGGTATCCCGTTATCAGGCTCAGGATGGAACCGCAAGATATTCGACGGATATAATAGCTGAGACTATAAGATTTATGGAAACCAAGAGAAGTTCCGAGGATTTTGACAGAAGATCCGGCGGGATGAATGATTTTTCAAACAAACCATTTGACAACGAAGAAATCGTTACAAACACCGATGATGTGTTTGATGGTCCTGGCGAATCAGGTGACGATGAGGTACCGTTTTAATTAAGAACGAGGAGGAATAATAATGCCACAGAATAGCAATAATAATAGAGGAAGAAAAGGAAAAGATCAGAAATTCAGAAGAAGAAAAAGAAGAAAGTGTGCCTTGTGCTCCAAGGATACAAATTTTGTTGATTATAAAGATTTAAATTTCCTTAAGGAATATATTTCAGATAAGGGAAGGATTATTCCAAGAAGGATCAACGGAAGTTGCGCAAAGCATCAGAGGACTATCAAAACGGCAATCAAGAGAGCGAGACAGATGGCCCTCCTTCCGTATACGAGATAATTTTTTGACAAGAGAAATTCATTGTGATATAATCATCGCGAAATAACCAATTGAATAATATTTAGGCATAGAGAATAAAGAGCGCCTCGTTGAATGAAATCAACGTGGCGTTTTTTGTTTTAAGGAGGATGATTTATGCAAGCAGTAGTTGTTGGTGCCGGAGTTGTAGGTTCTTTGATTGCTCGAGAACTGACAAAGTATAATGTGAACGTTACCCTTATCGAAAAAGAAGAAGATGCCGGCTGGGGAGTAACAAAAGCGAATTCCGCGGTAATTCATGGTGGATATGATGATCCACCCGAAACCATAAGAGGAAGGTTCGCCGCAAAGGGAAATCAGATGTACACTGAACTTTCAAAAGAACTTGGTTTTGATCTGAAAAGAATCGGTTCATACGTTCTTGCCTTTAATGAAACGGATAGGCCTTATCTCGAAGAACTTTTGGAAAAAGCGGAGAAAAACGGTGTACCCGGCTGTGAGATTCATGATAGAAATTTAATTCTTCAAAAGAATCCGAATATCAATAAAGAGGTAATTGCTGGATTCTGGTGTCCTACGGCGGGAATTACAGAACCATGGATGGTTGCCATATCAGCGGTAGAGAATGCGGTATTAAACGGTATGGATTTCAGACCGGGAGAAAAAGTTCTCGAAGTGATTACAGACGGCAAGAATGGTAGAAAATCCGTTTCAGGGGTTAAAACGGATAAAGGGTTATATCCTTGTGATATTCTTGTTAATGCCGCCGGACTCTTTGCGGATGAAATAGCTGAAATGGCTGGTGCAGATTGTCCCAAATTACATCCTCGAAAAGGCGAATACATCCTACTTGACAAAAAGCTTGGCAAGATAGTTACAAACATTCTTTTCCCGGTTCCATCAGCGGTTTCTAAAGGCATTCTCGTGCTGCCAACCGTAGATGGCGGTATCTTACTCGGACCAACAGCCTGGGACATGGAAAGGGATCAAAAGCAGGATACCTCTACAACATCGGAGGGGCTCGCAGAAGTAAAGGCCAAAACCACCGAAATGGTAGAAAATCTTGATTTTTCCGCCACGGTAAAGATATTTGCCGGATTAAGACCCGAAAGTCCACAGAAAGATTTCACTATCGGCTCCACTAATATATACGGTTTTATCAATGCAGCAGCTATGCGCTCACCTGGACTAACTGCCGCTCCGGCAATCGCCAAACATATAGTTGAAGAAGTTCTTATCAAAGAACTCGCTTTTGATATCAATACAAGAGATGATTTTGATCCTATTTTACCCCCTTATCCCACACTCTCTGAAGATGATCCTGAAGTATGGGCTGAGATGGTAAAAAAGAACAGCGACTTTGGTAAGGTTGTATGTGTTTGCAATAAGATTACCGAAGCACAGATCATAGAAGCGATTAAAAGAGGTGCAAGAACTGTAGATGGGGTGAAATTCAGAACAAGGGCCAGTTTTGGCAGATGTCAGGGTGGTTTTTGTCTTCCCAGAATTACCGAAATTATTTCCAGGGAATTGAATATCCCTATGAATAAGGTTAAATTCAGAAGCGGAAATACTGAACTGTTATCCGGGAAGGTGAGAAAATGAGAGAGATTAATTTAGATGCCCTTGTAATAGGCGGTGGTGCTGCCGGTATGGCGGCAGCGGTAGAATTGACAAAAAATGGTTGTAAGACCATTTTGATCGAAAGAGACGGAAATACCGGTGGTGTATTGAATCAATGTATTCATAATGGGTTTGGCTTACACGTTTTCAAAGAGGAACTCACAGGCCCGGAGTATGCTGACAGATATAGAAAAATCATAAAAAATGAATTAATTGATGTTCACTCACAGCAATTTGTTCTGGAAGTAAACCCTCAAAAAAGAGAAGTTATCACCGTAGGCACAGAAGGACTTACCTGCTACAAACCAACGGTATTAATCATGACAACAGGAGCCCGAGAAAGACCTTTCAGTAATTTAAGAATACCTGGATCAAGGCCTGCAGGTATTTATACAGCTGGAGTCGCACAGAAGTTTGTCAATCTCCAGAACTATTTACCCGGCGAAAAGGCCTTTGTACTTGGAAGCGGAGATATAGGGCTGATTATGGCAAGAAGACTGACGCTTGAGGGAATGAAAGTACTTGGGGTCGCCGAACTCATGCCTTTTTCAGGTGGTCTGGCAAGAAACATCTCTCAATGTCTTGATGACTATGATATCCCCCTTTATCTTTCGACAAGCGTGGTTAAAGTAAAGGGGAAAGAACGATTAGAGTCTATCATACTGATGGATTTCACACCGGACACATTACAACCGATACCCGGTACCGAAAGAGAGATCAAATGTGATACATTGATCCTTTCAGTAGGCTTATTGCCTCAGAATGAACTGATAGAATCCTTCGTCGATATTGATCCCGTAAACAGGGGTGTTATCGTTGATTCTCATCAGCAAACTACCCATCCTTGGATTTTTGCGGCGGGAAATAACGTTGCAGTTTATGACCTGGTCGATTTTGTAACACTTGAAGGAATTCACGCCGGGAAATCAGCAGCTGAGAAGATAAAAAACGGTTTTAACGAGGTAGAAAAGATCAACGTAACGAGAGGCGAGAATGTTGGGGCGATAACCCCTTTACAATGCTGTCTGGATGATAAAGAGTTTAAATTCTATATCAGACCAAGAAAAAACATCAAAAAGGGGCGTCTTCTCATCGGTGATGGTATCGTAAATAAAATAGAAATGGGCCTTAAACCGAGTGAAATGATAGATATAACCATTACAGCGAAGCATAAGGCAAATATTAGAGAAATAGGTCTGAATAATCTGAAAGTGGAGATTCAGGAGGTAGAATGATGGAAAACAGAAAGATAACGTGTATTTCATGTCCTCTTGGATGTGAATTATCGGTTGAATTTGATAGTGATACGGTAAATGTTACGGGAAACAGATGTCCAAGAGGGGCGGAATATGCCATCAATGAGATTCGAAATCCTAAAAGAGTGGTCACTTCCAACGTCAGAGTGGTTGGGGGGAAATATCCACTGGCCAGTGTCAAGACAACGGGTGCTATTCCAAAGGAAAGAATCTTTGATCTAATAGAAAAATTAAAGGATATCTCATTAGAGGCACCGGTAAAAATAGGACAGATTGTTTATTCTAATTTGTTCGATACCGGTTTTGATGTGGTTGTTACAAGACCCATAGAAAAAAGCAACTAAAACGGGGGTGCCCCCCCGTTCTTTATTAAGGAGTGAGAGGGTATGTTACTGACAAAAATTACCATTACCATCAAAACCGATGATGTGTTTTCATTAAAAGAAAAAAGATCTGTTGTCAGAAACATAAAAAATTATGTTCAGAAGAATTTTAATGCCTGTATTTCTGAAAGTCATGATAACGATTCACTGAGGCGTATTGGTTTTACTATCGGAATTCTTCTGTCTCATCCGGATGAACTGAGTTCAATTCTCGATACAATCACTCTGCACATGGAAGAAATAAGTACCGGGATGATTGAAAACGAATCTCATGATTTTATTTAAAACAGAGTAGTATTCAGATATAAAAGAAAGAATAATTCTGAAAGCATAATTGAGAATCCAAGCACATCTCCCGTTATCCCATTTATTTTTTTTCTGGAATACAAAGAAATGACTATCCCGAGAAAAAAAGAAGCGGCTACCCAAAATAGTAATTTTACTGAAAGAACTATTAAGGGAACTGCAAGTAACAAGACGGGAACACAATATTTTTTGGGATAGGGAAAATAAAGCTGACCAAGACCGTTTTGGGTTGCAGGTTTAGAAAACGCCAGTAGGAATATCGGTGTAATTCGGCCAAATACGGGAAAAATATACCAGTAATCGTTGGAATCAATGACACATATGATTTCAAGGATGATGAAAATGGTCCCAAATAACAGGGCAAATGCACCGGTATTAGAATCTTTCATGATCCTCAATCTTTCTTCTACAGATTTATGGGAGGGGAAAAAACCATCTATACAATCGAGAAGGCCATCAAAATGAAAATATCCGAAGAAAAGATAGTAAATCAGTATCGAAATAATCCTGGATATATGTCCGGGAAACAGAAAATTAACGGCATTATCGGTGATATATAAAATAAACGCTGCAATATACCCTATGACAGGAAAATAGATCGTTGATCTTTGGAAATTTATGTTATTTATTTTTGGAGCACGAATCCTCGATAACGTTCCCAACGCAAGAAAAAAATCATCAATCACTGCTTTTCAGTTCCCTTACAAGTTTACTCGTTTCGCCCCATTTGAAAAGTTCTATACATACCGGAATATTCTGTAAAAGGGGATGCTTGGTGATAAATGTCTTAAAATCGGCTATTTCCTGTTTCGTAGGATAAATATGAGCCTTTTTTTCATCTGCGCCATGAAAATGAATTTCCTTTATCCCGTCACAAAATCTTTTATAAAACTCACTGATGGATCTTTTTTCAAATAAAAGATGGCCATAATCCATTGTAATGAGCAGATTATCTGATTCGTCTTTTAAATAGTCGACAAAATCAAAAAACAAATCATTCTCAAGGTTTTCAATCGAGATCGAAGCTCCTTTGTTGTCTTCCATGGTCGTAAAATAAAAATCAGCGAGTTTCTTGAAATTGACAAAGGGATGTAAGGTCATATTAATGCATTCAAAATCTTTAAAAAAGTCAAAGGCTATTTTCGCATTCTCAAGGTTGTCCGTGGGAAGATGAACCGAAATGTTGGTCAATTCAAGGATTTTTTCGATTTCTTTTTGGAGTAAATCTGAAGTCGTTTTATTCCATGTGTAAACAAGAAGTTCACAAAATTCCAATTGATCTTTTATATGTTCAACATTTTCAAGATATGTTCCCCGTATTTGCCATGAAGTCGCTCCAATCATCATTTTAACCTCATCTCCAATCCGCAACATGTAAAATACACTTCATCGTAAAATGCTGCAAGTTTTTTATTCGTCCTTCCTAAATATTTAACATAATTTCTTGAAAGTTCATTGGCTGGAATAACACCCGATCCGCATTCATTTGTTACCGTAATCAACGTAAGAGGAGCGTTATCCGCTTCCATTAAAGTTGAAAGAAATAGATTCACCGAGTCTGAAATAGTCTCTTCATCTGCCTCTATCAGCATATTTGAAATCCACATGGTTATACAATCTATAACAATGACCTCAGACTTCAGCGTTAAGGCCTTTTTAAAGGCGGCCGCAAGGTTCAAGGGTTCTTCTATGGTAGAATACCGGTCCCCTCTTTCTCTTTTGTGAGCCTTAATTTTTTCATTCAATTCCCCATCGAGATACCTTGCCGTGGCTATAAAGGTTCTTTTCCCCATCACACCATCGGCAAGCCTGATAGCAAGGCTTGATTTGCCCGAGGCTTGACCTCCGGTAATTAATATTTTTTTCAATTTCACTCTCCTATTCCAGTTTACCGATTAATCGTACATTTCTCTCTTTAATGTTATCATAAGGTGCCGTAAAAACGCCACAGGTTGCAGGACCTGCGGATTTCGAAAATATTGTATCATGAATTCTTTTGAAATTTAAAAAATCAGAGTTGGCTATTGCTTCTAATAAGCTGATTTCTTTTTCTATTCCCTTAGAACCACAGGGAATAAAATCATGAATATCATAGTTTTCCAGCAAACTTTCTATATCATTCGGATTGAGATTTTCCTCCTCATTTTCTAGGACTTCCGTTCCCACACGAGGAAAACCAAATAAATAAACCGAATCTCCTTTCTCTGACATCTTCCATTTAAGATACTCTGCTTTTGCTATAACGGTAATACTGAAGGCGGTCATCACCGTCTGAAAATTTTCCTCCGTACTCCCATTGATCTGTATGTCATCAAGAGAGTATTTTGCACACTCTGATTTAATCGCCGTGTAAATATTCTTTCCAGTAACATCCCATTCATTACTTACATTTGAAATAATGATAAGTGGTTTTGCGCCTACCGCATAAATTTCATTTAAGCAGACCCGAAGACAGTATTTTGCTGAAACTCGGGGGTCAACCTGCAGGGCATCATAGGGTTTATTCCCTATTGATCCAATAGAATCACAGGCAATAATCATGAAATTATCTTTATAATCCGATGATGTCGTTAAAACGGTGATATCTCTCAAAGTTTTTACAATCTGCATCCAAAGCACCTCGACATTAAGTTTTTCCAATGACTTTTTCATTATAACAGATAACGAAAATAATCATGCTATAATAAGATAAGTTAAGTTTATTTGCTGTGATACGAATTTTTAAATAATTCTATTTTTATTCCAGGGAGGTTTTTGAATGAATAAAATCAGCAATTCTGACTATGAAAAAGAGTTATTGAAATTACAGATAGAATTGGTTAAATTACAGAGATGGATAAAGGAAAAGGGATTAAAAGTAGTCGTTATATTTGAAGGAAGAGATGCGGCGGGCAAAGGAGGGGTTATAAAAAGAATCACTGAAAAGTTGAATCCCAGAATCTGCAGAGTTGTAGCTCTCGGTATCCCTTCGGATAAAGAAAAAACACAATGGTATTTTCAGAGATATGTGACTCATTTACCCGCGGCCGGGGAGATGATCCTTTTTGACAGAAGCTGGTATAACAGAGCGGGAGTGGATAGGGTCATGGATTTTTGCACAGATTATCAGTACAAGGAATTTTTAAGAAGTTGTCCGGAGTTTGAAAGAATGCTCATAAGGTCAAAAATAAAATTGATCAAGTACTGGTTCTCAGTCAGTGATGAGGTTCAGGAAAAGAGATTCCAGGACAGAATCAACGATCCGACAAAACGATGGAAAATTAGTCCAATGGACCTTGAAGCCCGTTCAAAATGGATGGAATATTCAAAGGCAAAAGATGAAATGTTTAAATACACAGATACAAAACAATCTCCCTGGTTTGTCGTTAATGCCGATGTAAAAAAACTTGCACGACTGAACTGTATACATCATCTGCTGAATCAATTTGAATATGAAGATCTTCCAAATCAGAAGATCAAACTGCCGCCAAGACAAGCAGATGAAAATTACATAAGACCCCCTATGTCTGATCAGACATTTATTCCGGAAGTCTACCCCAAAAAGAAGGATAAAAAAGAGAAATAAAACTTATCGGGAAAATCATTACTCCCTCCACTCATCTCACGTATAAAGCAAGAGATGAGTGGAGGGATGATGCGCGGCTATTGATTAAAGGGTGAGCACTCTCTCAATATCAATAGTCGATGTATGTTTATAACGTATTGTAGCACGGCCAATTCTTTCATCTGGTCCTATGCCAACCGATTTAAATCCTCCGTTTATAGCCGCTTCAATTCCGGCTTCAGCGTCTTCAAACACCACACATTCTGAAGGCAGACAGTCTATCTTCTCTGCCGTATACAAAAAGAGATCGGGAGCTGGTTTTGTAGTTTCCACGCTGAATCCGTCTGCAATAAAGTCAAACAGATTATTCGCATTCAGATTGTCTATGACCCTCTTGGCATTTTTACTCGCAGATGCAATGGCTGTTTTAATATTCCTACCTTTTAAAGAAACAATCAAATCCCTGATGCCGGGTAAAAAATCTCCTTCGTTTATCTTATCCAGTGATTGTACATAATATAGATTTTTTCTTAGGCATAGCTCCATTCTTTTTTTCTCGCTTAATTCCTTGCCATTGTACTCCAGGATTATTTCAAGAGATCTTGTCCGTGAGACCCCTCTCAATTTCTCATTAAGTTCTCTGTTAAAAATAAGTCCCTCTTCTTCGGCCATCTTCTTCCATCCAAGATAATGGTATTCAGCAGTATCTGTGATAACACCATCAAGATCAAATATGATACCTTTTATCATTCTTTCACCTCAAAAAAATCAAGGCGAGTATCCACCCGCCTTTCATATCATTTTCTCAATATCATGACCTCATTAGAATTTATTTTCCCATCAAATTTTTTCTTTTTATAATTTGAGAGTAAAACTGAATGATAATCAGAAAAATTCGTGTTCTCAATTTCAAATTCTGATTCTGAAAAATTCAGAATGATCAGTAATTCTTCATCATTATATCTTCGTTTATAGGCGAGTATATCTTTGTCGATATCTATCAGTTCTATTGTTCCGAACTTTATTGCATCGGATGCTTTTCTCAAATGAATGACCGTTCTGTAATAATTGAGGATAGAGTCAGGGTTATCCTTCTGTTTGGCTACGTTGTTTTCTCTGAAATTCTCCGCAAGTGGAAGCCATGGTTCCATATCGCTAAATGAGGCATTTTTACCTTCATCCCACTGCATAGGTGTTCTTTCAGGATCTCTTCCCTTCGCCTCCGGCCAGAAATTGACACCCTCGGGATCCACCATTTTTTCGAACGGAACTTCTACATCCTCCATTCCTAGTTCCTCACCGTAATATATGAAAGGTGTCCCCCTTAAAGTCAGTAACATGGTGGCCATGACCTGAATCATTTTCTCTTTTTCTGATTCTGTTGCAAATCTGGTTGGATATCTCGAAGAATCATGATTTCCAAGGACATAACTTGGCCAGGCAACAGATTGAAAAAACTTCTCTATTTCTTTAATCTTGTCCCTGTATACCTTGGCAGAATAATCTGTAATTTCCTTAAATTCAAAATTAAAGGCCATATTCAGTCTTCCGGGCATTGAATACTGAAAATATGCTGGTGTTCCCATAGGAGACCCTACTTCTCCGATGGTTACCCTCTCATCATATTTCTCTACAAGATCATTGATCTTTTCAACGGCAAGCAGTGTTTCTGGTCTGTCGTTTTCAAAAACTCTGTAGAAATTATGAAATTCTATTTTGGAATTTCTTCCTTCGACTTTCGGATTGTCTCTTAACCTTTCATCTTTATAATACATATTGACAACATCAAACCTGAAACCGTCTACTCCCATATCCAGCCAGAATTTTATCGAATCCATTATCGCATTGACAACCTTGGGATTTCTCCAGTTTAAATCGGGTTGTTCCTTAACAAAAAGATGTAAATAATACTGCTGTCTCGTTTCACTCCATTCCCAGGCAGGGCCTCCAAAATAGGCAAACCAGTTGTTGGGTAATTCGCCTTTCTTACCATCTACCCAGATATACCAGTCTGATTTCGGATTATCTCTCGACGATTCAGATTCGATAAACCAGTCGTGCTTATCCGATGTATGATTATAAACCTGATCAACAATAACCTTAATTCCTTTTTCATGAGATTTTTCAAGTAATTCTTTAAAATCATCAAGTGTACCAAACATTGGATCAATATCAAGATAATCACTGATATCATAACCAAAATCTTTCATCGGTGATTTAAATATTGGCGAAAGCCATAAGGCATCTACACCAAGCCATTCAAGATAATCAAGTCTGCTTATTATTCCTTTTAAATCGCCTATCCCATCCTTGTTGGAATCCTGAAAACTTCTGGGATAAATTTGATAAATTACCGCACCTTTCCACCATTCTCTACTCATTTTTTACCTCCATAAAAAAAAATCCCCCTGTATTATACAGGGGGACTGTTAAAACAATATTATTCAAAAATTGCCGTATATCCCGTTACTTCTTCAAGATCAAGTGCGAGTTCTTCAAGGGTTCCCATTGTATCATCGGATTCTCCACTGATAATACTGTGAACGGCCTTAAAGAATAATGTAGAGACTTCATTGTACTTAGGAGCAGATGCTGTTGATGGTCTTGCAACTGCATTTGTAAATACATCGTAGAGTGATCCGAAGAAAGGAACCGCTTCAAGGACTTCAGGATCAGAATAAAGTGTCTTTATTGTCGGGTTGTAAGAACCAACGATTGCCCTTTCTTTCTGATTCGCATAATTGGCAAGGTAGAATGCGACCTGTGCTGCAAGAGCAGGATCTTTACTGTATTTGCTCACAGCAAGCTGCCATCCGCCAAGTGAAGCAGCGCTTGACCCTTTTCCATGAGGGAGAACACAAACGTCAAATTTGTCTTTGACTGCGCTGTCGTCTCCCTGACCAAGCATGTAAGCATATGGCCAGTTTCTCATGAACATTGCATTTCCACCCTGGAATGCCTTTCTGGCATCTTCTTCGGCAAATGAAAGTACACCTTCAGGGGCAATTGTCCCAATCCAACCGGCAACCTGATCGAGCATCTCAGCCGCATTTGAGTTAGCAATTGTGATTTCCTTGTCTCTGTTGATGATTGTGCCACCATCATTTGAAGCAATCCATTCGAGTGCATCACAGGTGAGACCTTCGTATGCATTACCCTGGAATACAAATCCCCAGAAATCAGGATTTGTCTTTTTTTCGCCTTCCTGAACCACTTTGGCAATTTCTTCGAGTTCATCCCATGTAGCAGGAGGATTCTCAAAACCGTATTTTTTAAGAAGATCTGATCTGTAATAAAGGAGTCCGGCATCTGTAAACCAAGGGATAGCGACGAGCTTTCCATCAACGGTGTTGTTGTCAACGATAGCCTTAAAATGATTTGGCGCATAATCGTATGCACCATACTGGTAAAGATCCACAAAATGCTGCGCAAGATCTCCAGGCCAGATAACATCTACCTGATAAACGTCCACTTCATCACTCTGTGCTTCAAAGAACTGAAGATAAAGTCCAAGTCTGTCCTGTACCATATCAGGTGTATCGAGAACATTTACTTCAACACCCGGGTAAAGTGCTTCAAATTCTGCCGCGGCCTGTCTTGCAAGTTCAAGTTCAATACCTACTGCACCAGCTGCAACTGTAATTGTTTTTGTAGCAAAAACACCTACGGATAACAACGCAACCAATAAAACTGTTAAAAATACCTTTTTCATGTGTTAACCTCCTTAAAATTTCGGGATTTCCCCGTATTATCCTTTAACTGCACCAGCAGTTAATCCTGCGATAATCTTTCTCTGGAAGATAAGTACCAAAATGACTATCGGTATCGTTACTATGACTGCACCGGCCATTATTTCGCCAAATGGTTCCTGTCGTGCAATCTGACCGGTGAAAAGGGATATGGCAACCGGAACTGTTCTCGACTGAGGAGAAATTGTCGTGAATGTTAAGGCAAACAGATATTCATTCCAGGCTGCAATAAACGCTAAAAGGCCTGTTGTTACAAGTGCTGGAGCCGTAAGTGGTAATAAGATGTGATAAAATGTCTGAAACGGAGTAGCTCCATCGACCTGTGCTGATTGCATCAGTTCAACCGGTAGTTCTTTAAAGAACGATGTTAAGACCCAAACGGTAAACGGTAATGTAAAAATCATATAAGATAGTATCATACTCAACATCGGCGGTAGATTCAGGGCATTGATTACGGCGTATAAACCAGCCAGAACCGTTACCTGAGGAAACATGGTCATAGAAAGAACCAGATAGAGTACCGGTTTTTTCCCTTTGAATCTGAGTTTTCCAAGCGCAAACGCGGCAAACGAACCAATGACGAGACAGACGAGTGTCGTCGTTCCTGCAACAATTGTACTGTTTAAAAGACTTCTGACAAAAGTGTTATTCGTGAATACCGCCTTATAATTATCCCAGGTTATAGAAATATTTCCGGCACTATCTCGTGGTAACCAGGTGGCGGGGGTCATCATCAACTGGTTTTCGCTCTTTAAGGATGAATTGACCGCCCAGTAAAACGGAAATACAAGATAGATGAATACGATAATGACAACCACCCAGAACAGGATTCTGTTTATTCGCTTTTTTGTGGTTTTCGTCATGATTGATCAACTCCCAATCCGCGTATATAGATAACCGAGAATATACCGATGATAATAAATATGATAACTCCAACTGCAGAAGATACCCCCATCTCTCTGTTCTGAATCAGTTGGAAATAATTATAGGAAGCCATAGAATACATCTTGCTTTCCATAAGTACCTGAAAAACGTCAAAGACTCTGAGTGCATCCAACGTTCTGAAAATCAATGCAACGGCAAGTGAAGGTTTTAACAGTGGTAAAGTAATCTGAAAAAATTGTCTGACCTTGCTTGCCCCGTCTACCTCAGAGGCTTCATATAATTCCTTTGGAATCATCTGAAGACCGGCAAGGATCAATAAAGCCATATATGGCGAGGTTTTCCAGACATCAACAGCAATCATCGTCGGCATCTGCAAGGCACTGTTTGTAAGAAACGAGGCCTGACCATCGGAAAAACCGAGCCTGTACATAATCATGTTAAAGAACCCTGCCGTTCCAGGCTGTAACATCCATTCCCAGATTCTTGCAGACACGACGGTAATGACCGCCCATGGAATGAGCATAGTGGTTCGCATGAGTCCTTTTGCCTTAAAATTACTGTTTACAACCAAAGCAAGGAAAAAGCCTATCACGGTTTCCATAAGAACTGAAAAAATTGTAAACACCAAAGTATTGCCAATTGCCGTAAGAAATTCTTTATCACGAGCTCCAACAACATATCTTTTTCCAAACCAGTTAAACTGAAAAAGTTCTTTATATCGATACGGTTTTCTTGGCAGAACTGTTATAGCCCGAGTGTAGACGGTTTCCCCAGTTTCTTCATTCTTTACAATTTCTCCAGTTTCCTGATCAACCTGCGGGGGTAATTCGGCAATAGTCATACCAAGCAACTGCGTATAATTATCCAAGCCGACAAAGTGGGTTTCTTCATTACTCGCAAATACTCTATCCGTAAAGCTTGTAACAACCACCTGACCAAGAGGATAAATAGCAACCAAGGCAAGGACAACCAACGTTGGTATAAGCAGCCTGTACGCCAACGATTGCTCTTTTTTCAAGATATTACCCATTGGTGATTTAGTCATAGATCAGCCTCCTTCTATAATTTTTATGTTGTATTTCTTTTGATCAATAACGGTGGAAATTCAATCTGTCTGATAGGTGCATCGGGATTTTTAATCCTTTCCATAAGAAGTTTGGCCCCTGTTTTTCCAAACTCCTCTATCGGTTGTTCTACCGTTGTCAATCCTGCTTTTTCGGTCCAACTTTGATTATCATATCCAACAATAAAAAAGTCCTTCCCCGGATGCAATCCTATCGTCGATGCCACCTGCAGGACCGATAAGGCAAAATTATCCGTCATCGCAAAAATACCGGGGCGTTTAGTTTCAGTAAGCATTTTTTTTATCTGATCAATAGAAGGTCCAAGGCTGTAATCCGCATAGATAACCTGATCATCTTCAAATTTTTTCCCCGCATCTTTCAGTGTTTCCATATAACCTATTATCCTTTCCTTCATATGTTCGTTTTTTATATAGGGATTCGCTGCCGATGAATAAATCGCATAATATTTTGAAACATTTCTTTCCAGCAAATGATTGGCCGCTATTCTACCGCCTTTTCTGTTATTCAAATATACGCAGGAACATTTATCACTTTTTTCCTCAATTAAGACAACAGGTGCATTTATCTCCAATTTTCCGTTAATGATATCGGGTGTTATCGTCATAATCACCACACCCTCTACTTCCTCTATAAAAGATGGATTGCTGATCAACGCTTCATATCTTTTTTTTGAAATAAGCGGATAAATGATACTTTGAAAGTTTTCCTTATCTATTTCATGATCAAAACTCTCCAGTATTCTCCAGTGAAATTCCGATTTCACTTCCGGCATAATCGTAAGAATCCGATCAGATTTCCCACCGGCAAGCGTTCTTGCAAAGAAATTCGGCTTATATCCCAATTTTTCTATCGTCTCAAGAACCTTTTTCCTCGTGTCCTCTTTGACGGAACCGGAATTCAACACTCTGGAAACAGTTCCAACACCAACCCCGGCTTCTCTTGCTACATCGCGTATAGTAATATTTTTAGATCTCATCTATGCACCACTTTTCGTTTTAGTCGTGGAAACGCTTCCATTATAACAAAGTTTTCCACTAAAAAAAAATTCGTTTAAATGGGATTGTCATATATTATAGTTATTTAGAACGAATTATCTTAAGATAGGTATTACTTTCTCTTGTTTTTAAGAAAATTCATTTAATTTCACAGAAGTAGACATGTCAAGAGTGATGAATAACACGAAATTTCCACTTTTTCATATGGAATCGAAAATAAAATATGCTATAATTTCTTGGGTTTTCCTTTTTTCAGTAATTTCAATACCTCCAGGAGGAAAAATGGATTATGTCAAAGTAGGAAAAAAATCCAGCAGAAGACGCTTTTTTCAAATAATAGAAGTGTTTTCAAAATACGGGTTGGGGTACATTTTTAAAAAATTTAATCTAAAAAAACATCCTTCAGATCGTGGAGAACGAGTGCGACTCGCACTCGAAGAGCTTGGAACAACCTTTATCAAACTTGGGCAGATGCTTTCTACACGATATGATCTTCTTCCTCAGGATATCATCCACGAACTGATCAAACTTCAGGATGACGTTCCGCCCATCCCTTTTAGGGAATTCATTGAAGAACTTGAAAAAAGCCTACCCGATTGGAAAAAGGAATTTCTGTATATACAGGAGGAACCGCTTGGTGCCGCTTCTATTGCACAGGTTCATCGTGCATTGCTTTTAGATGGGACCGAAGTCGTTGTAAAGATTCGAAGACCTGGAATCATTAAAACAGTCAACGAAGATATAGATGTTTTGGTAAATCTTGCACATTTTGCCCAAAGTTTCTCACTTTTCAGGGATTTCGATTTGATCCAGATAATTAAAGAATTCGGTTTTTCTATAAACAGAGAGATGGATTTCCTTTCCGAAGCTGAAGCGTTGAAGAAGTTCAACAATTCTTTCAGAATGAATGAGATTATTTTTGCCCCAAAACCATACGATAACTTGTGCAGAGAAAATGTTCTCGTGATGGAATATATCCCGGGAATAAGATTTTCCGAGTTGCTGGAAATGGAAGATACACAGATCCCCTTTAAAGTTGATCGGAAAAAACTTGTAGAAACCGGTGCAGATTGCATGTTTCAACAGGTATTCACTATAGGGTTTCTACATAATGATCCTCACCCGGGGAACCTGATAGCGACAAAAAATAATCGTTTATATTTTATAGACTTCGGTCAGGTTAGTGTTATCGATAAATACACGCGGCGTTTTCTTCTTGAAATGATACTGGCTTTGACGAGAAGAGACTCGGAGTTACTGACCCGGATCCTGATAGAACATTTCCCCATGAAATTAAGTGAAGTGTTTTCTTCAGAAGTAAAAAAAATGTTTGCAAAGTATTACGGAAAACCTCTGACAGAATTCAGTATGTCCGAAATGATAACGGAAACGTTTAAACTGATCAGATCCCATAAGGTTCAGGTCCCCGGTCAATTACTATTGATGGGGAAAGTCATATTGATGATAGAAGGCATTGCGAGAAAACTGGATCCTTCTTTCAACGCCATCACCTTTCTCGATGATTATTTGAGGGAAAGATGGCTGAGTTTATACGCAGACCGAATGGATGCGTTGGAAGAAGAAGGCCTCTGGGGATTTCTGATGTCACCGAGAAACATTAAAAGCATACAGAATATCTACAATTCCGGAAGAATAAAACTTGATTTGGAATCGCGTAAAATAGAAACGCTTCTTCACGGTCTAAAAAATGGATTAAACAGTCTGGCCATATCCATAATAATCGCAGCGCTCCTCATCAGTATTGACAGTTTTGAAAACCAGCTCTTTGCTTATGCCAGCGTTTTTATCCTTGGGATACTCGTCATTTATGAATTCCTGACAGAAGAGAGGAGGAAATGACATGGCCCTTTCTGATGATGTATTTTTAATAACTGTCGGAGTATTTGCCGAAATGAAAAAAAAGATTGAAGATTTGATCAATCAAGGAAAAATAAGTCAACAGGAGGCACAGAGATTGTTTGATAATCTGAACGAAGATCAGTTGAAGAACAAACATCTCAGTCCTCTGGCATTAAGTGTGGGGTTTTCCGTGTATATAAACAGAAAGATATATGATTTACTTTCCGATCTTCAGCAAAAAGGGAAAATCTCTTCCGAAGAGGCCAAAAAATATTATCAGAAATATGTTCCGGATGAATTCAGACATCGTTTCGTAAGGGAAAAATACGAAAAGAAATCGGATTTTGTTCAATCAAGTGATTTTGATAAAATTGTGGAGAAACTCGAAGTAATAGATAAGTTGATTTCTGAAAAGAAAATTTGAAAGGAGAATATGCGGAAAATAATCTGCTGAATATGTCTGAGATAATCATAATAATAGTAACGATAACTACCCTTTTATTGATTTTGGTATTTAGTTTTTTGTTTTTACGAAATGGCAGAAAGAAGGATAATACTACCGCTGAAATAGATCTTTCGGGATTTGAGGACAGTGTTTTGGAGTTGGTGAGTAAATTTCAGCATATTTCCGCCACAAGGTTGTCATCGTTAGAAAATAAGATTAATGAGATGAATAAATTATTAAAGGATGCCAACGAAATATACTTTAAATTATCATCAATTCTATCGGATGCCACTAAAAAAATGACGGAACTCGAAAAGAGAAGCAACGAATTGGGGATAAGCGGGCAGAAAGAAATGGTAGAGAAGAAAAACACCCCACAAACATCAGATACTACTTTGTACGGACAAATGAAAACTGAAACGTTTAACGGTGAATCTGATTTAGCCTCTTCTCGAATCAAAAAAATGCCCTATTCAAAAAATGACAATTCATTTTCCGATGTATTGCTTGAAACACCCGCAATGGAATTCCAGAATACGGATAGTCATGTTAATAATAACTCTCGTCCAACTATTGAAGAAATCGAAAAGCCATTTGATTTAAAGAGCAGTTCACTTGAACATAAGATACTTAATCTGTCCTCGGAAGGGATGGATTCAACAGAGATCGCAAAAAGACTTGGAGTGGGTAAAGGTGAAGTAGAACTTGTTCTTGGATTGTTTAAAAGAAAATTTATCTAATATATTAAGAGGTGTTGTGTGAGAAGTATTTTAAGAGAAAAAACTTCAGATTTCTTTGTGATGCTGCAATACGATAAGGCAGACTGGCTCAAGTTCTGGAATCTGTATTGTTCAGAAAATAGGGAGTTCATGAAGGGGTACATAGAAAAGTATCAATTGAACGATGAGGGGGTAAAAGAAATTCTTCAGGGTTATGAAAGACCTTTTCTCGATCAGATTAAACAGAAAAACGAACAAATCAAACATTTAAAACAGGCAACGGTAAAAAACCTGAACAAGAGCAGTAAAGAACTCGAATTAATAAAAGAGGACTTCGTCATTTTTTTAATTGGTGCACTTGGGATTGAAGATGTTTCATTTATAGAACGGAAAGACAAACACCTTATACTCATAGATCTTGTTTCTCTTGGAAAAAACCAACGGATCGACGATTTGCAGAATATTGTATTGGGCTCTGCTTATGCAATAAGAGATAGAATAAATACAAAAGAAAAAAATTTGGAGGAGATTTAAATGGCTGTTAAAAGAATCGGAATTATGACAAGTGGCGGAGATGCCCCAGGTATGAACGCTGCAGTACGATCAGCAACAAGATATGCAATAAAGAGTGGGATAGAAGTATATGGAATATTCAGAGGATATTCCGGTATTCTCGATGAAGATATCAGAAAGCTTGAGTATAAAGATGTTGCCGGAATAATGGAAAGAGGCGGAACTTTTCTCAGAACCGCAAGGTGTCCTGAATTCAAGGTTGCCGAAGTCAGAGAAGAAGCTGCTCAGATACTGAAAAAAAATGAAATCGAAGCATTGATTATCATTGGCGGAGACGGAAGCCTTCACGGAGCGGCTTATTTGAATGATGATCATGGAATTCCAACGGTGGGAATTCCCGGAAGTATCGATAACGATATCTTTGGCACCGACATGTGTATTGGAGTTGATACCTGTCTCAACACAACGATGGATGCAATTCAGAAATTAAAGGATACGGCAAGTTCGCATGAAAGGGCCTTCATCGTTGAAGTTATGGGTAGGGAAAATGGTTATATTGCTTTGATGTCAGCCATTATAACAGGCTCAGAAGCAGCGATAATTCCGGAAGTCCCGGTTGATTATGATGAATTGTCAAACAGATTGCTTGAAGAAAGAAAAAGGGGCAAAATAAACAGTATTATTATAGTAGCTGAAGGGGCTGCAAGCGCTTATACGGTTTCAAGACATCTTGAACATAAAATTGGTTACGAGACTAGAATTACCATCCTTGGTCATGTTCAGCGCGGAGGAAGCCCATCTGCCTTTGACAGAATCATGGCTACCAGAATGGGCCTTCAATCTGTAGAGGCTGTTCTTGATGGTGACTTTGGAAAGATGATAGCCCTTCAGGGAAGCCAGATGGTCAGAATACCCTATAGCGATTTACTGGACAAAAAAAAGAAAATCAATATGGATCTTTACAAGCTGTCTTACGTTCTTTCCTGAGGTCAGGTGTCCAAGTATGCGGAGGACAAAAATTGTTGCAACTTTAGGCCCTGCTTCCAGAGAAGAAGCCATGCTGAGAAAGCTGATCAGTGCCGGAGTCAATGTATTCAGGTTAAATACCTCTCATGAAGCTCCGGAGATGCACATGGAAGTTGTAAAAAGAATAAAAAAGTTAAGAGAAGAATTACAGATACCACTCGCTATTTTACTCGATCTTGAAGGTCCTAAAATACGAACGGGGAAATTAGAGACAGATACCATATTACTCGAAGAGGGCCAGAAATTCACTTTAACCAGCGAAGACATCATCGGTAATAAAGAGATTTGTTCCATCAGTTATAAAAGTCTGTCAAAGGATGTTCGACACGGTGATATCATCTTGTTATACGATGGCCTTATCGGTTTGAAGGTTCTGGAAAAAGATGACAATAATATTATTACCACGGTCATGAATTCCGGTTATATCTCTCATCATAAAGGAGTTAACGTTCCCGGTGTTGATATAGGCCTACCACCTTTAACGGAAAAGGATAAAATTTATATAAAACTTGCCGTCAAAGAAGGGGTAGATTATATCGCACAATCTTTTGTCAGGAACCCGGAAGATATAGATATCTGCAGAGAAGAACAGAAAAAATACAAAGGCAAAATCCCCATAATAGCGAAAATAGAGACGAAACAGGCTATGCAGCATCTGAGGAGTATTATTTACAAGGCAGACGGGATAATGGTTGCAAGGGGTGATCTCGGTGTAGAAATTCCCACGGAAGAGGTTCCCGTCGCTCAGAAACTGATTATAAAAATGACCAATGAGCAAAGGAAACCGGTTATCACAGCGACTCAAATGCTTGAATCAATGGTAGAGAATCCGAGACCCACCAGGGCAGAGGCAACCGATATTGCCAATGCCATCATAGACGGAACCGATGCCGTAATGCTGTCTGGTGAAACAACCATAGGCAAACATCCTATTGAAGCGGTCAAAGTCATGGATAAAATAGCTGAAAAAACGGAAGAGGATCTTTATGATCTGATTTACAACAAGAATACCGATGAGCATTACACAGAGGCTTTTATCAATACAGATGAAGGGGCTGTGGCCAAATCATGCAAAGAGATATGCCGACTTCTTGGCATTAATGTCATCGTAACATCAACCGTCACTGGACATACCGCCCGTGTCGTTTCGAGCTTTAAACCGAATGCAAATTTGATAGGTGTTACACCGAGTACGGAAACATATTATACGCTTGCATTGGTTGGTGGAGTTACACCGGTACTTGTTCCAGAAACAAAGAATACGGATGAAATGATAGAAAAGGGCGTTGAAAGACTCCTTGAATTGGGTTTGGTAAAGAGAAGAGAAAAAATATTAATCACAGCAGGTATACCATGGGGAAAAGCGGGTACGACAAATATGATAAAGATTCACTCCTGTTAAAAGTTTTATTTATAATAATATTATTTACCTTTTTACCTTTCGTTTCATTTTCAGAAAGCGGGTTGTACCTCGAAAAGGTACAACCTTTTGTTGATCTGATCAATGATAAAGTTGAAGGATTAAATAGTAGATATCCGAATTTAAATCTGTCTGTAGAAACCGATGCCGATGGGCTCTTTCTTCTCAGCGATGATAGGGTAATTAATCGGATTACACCGGATAAAATTGACAGGATCGGTATCATAAGTCTGTTTTTAAAGACAGAGTTAACTGTCTCGATTAAATACGCCTTATTGAAAGACCTTCCCTTTGACCTTGATTCTGAATCTATTTTTGAATATCCCTATATCGATCCATCAGGGAAATTCCTTGTTTATATCAGCGATAAGACGTACGGTAACAGAAATCCCTTTATACTTGACCTTGATACGCTGAGGGAGAAAGAAATAGTCATCCCTGAGTCAAGTGAATACTTTCCAGTTTATTTAAACGATCACCTCTACTATCTCTCTGGAAAGAAGGATCATTTTTCACTGCAACGGTATTCGTTAGAAACGGAAAAGACAACAGAAATCTCAAATGGCCAGATAAGTTGTCTAAGAACCTTCAAAGATCAGCTCTTTTTCAGTGATCGGGGAAAAATTACGGTATTGAATAACACCGGTTTACCGGTATCTGACTATTTTTTTGATGGTTTTATTCAATCGTTTGCAGTAGATGAAAATTCTATTTATCTTTCTATGAATTTGGGAAATCAATTTGATATCTTTCATTATTCAATAAAAAATAAGGTATTGATTAATCTTACTAATTCAAGGTATAATGAAATGGATGTTAATTTGTACAAGAAGCATTCGATTATCTTTACTTCAAATGAAAATGGCATTTTTAATTTATATATTTATAATCTCGAAAACAATAGCAAAAGTATTATCCTCGAAGATCATCAGTTTGAATATTTTTATCCCTTTTATTCCGATGTCTTCGAGAAGATTATAGTATCTGTTTTTCAAAAGGATAAAGAACCGGTTTTCAGAATTATTCCCATTAAAGATTGAATCTTATTTGTTTTTATTGTATTATATTCATTAAGCGGGGGTGATGAAGTGGAAAACATTTTTGATGAAGAAAAGAATAAATATTTTCTTCATCCTGGATATGTTTTTGTCAGTGAAGAGCCATATCTGATACACACCGTCCTTGGTTCATGTGTTTCTATTGCTGTTTGGGACAGAAACAAGAAATTTGGAGGAATGAATCATTTTGTTCTACCTGAGGCTGATGCAAAACCAAACGGAAGATATGGAAATGTCTCCATCCCTTATCTGTTTCATATGATGCAGAATATACACTCCGAAAAGAAGCACTGGGATATTCATCTACTTGGCGGAGCTTCGAATGTTTCTATGAAATCTGCTGTGGGTAGTTTGAATGTCGATTTTGCGTTAAATTGGCTGGAAAAAAACCATTATGCCATCTCTTCAAGGGATTTAGGAGGTTCTTTAGGCAGAAAAGTCATATTCAACACCGAAACAGGCGAATTACTCGTTTATAAAATAAAAAAGATCAGGGAATCGGATTGGTATTCTGATGAAAAATAAAAAGATAAAAATAATCATAATAGACGATTCCGTAGTTGTCAGAAAAACCGTATCGGATATTATTAATCGCGAACCGGATATGGAGGTTATTGCTACGGCAAAAGACCCTTATGAAGGCAGAGATAAGATTGTCTATCTGAACCCGGATGTTTTGATATTGGATATAGAAATGCCAAAAATGGACGGATTGACATTTTTAGGAAAACTCATGAAATCAAAACCCATGCCCGTTATTATATTCAGTTCTCTTGCAAAAGACCGATCAAAATATGAATATACCGCTTTTGATCTCGGTGCAGTTGGAGTAATCGAAAAGCCTCTTAACAAGGAATCTGCTTCAGATATTTATGAAGAGATGTTTGATTTGATAAGAACCAGCTCTGGATTGACTCAAATTCAATTACGAGCACTTGAAAGAAGGATTATTCAAAAAAACGTTACGATAAAGGAATTGTCAAAAAATTTTTTACTCACGAAACCTGTTATTGCTATAGGTGCTTCTACAGGAGGCACTCACGCGATAAGAAAAATAATTTCCAGATTACCCGAGAAGATGCCCCCTATTGTCATGACACAGCATATGCCTAAAAACTTCACGACTCAATTTGCAAGTAATTTGAACAGTTGCTCTCAATTGACGGTATTGGAAGCACAAGGAGGTGAACAACTGAAAAATGGTATCGTTTATCTGTCGCCCGGAGGAATGCATATGCAAATTGAGAAAAAAGGCGCTTTTTACTACACAAAGATCGTTGACGGACCATTGGTTCACCATCAAAAACCGGCGGTAGAGGTCTTATTCAATTCGATTGCTGAAGTAATGAAGAAAGATGCCGTAGGGATTCTCCTTACCGGAATGGGTGTTGATGGAGCCGAAGGTCTTTTGAACATGAGACGAAACGGGGCGTTTACGATCGCTCAGAATGAGCAGAGCTGTGTCGTATTCGGGATGCCCAAGGAAGCTATTAAATTGGAAGCTGCGGATAGAATTTTAGATATTAACGAAATACCTGATTTTCTTGTAAAATATCTGGAGGGAATCAATGGTTAATAAACATGTATTCACTATGGCTGCATACGAAAATTTCAGTCAGTATCTTGGATCCAGATTGGGTATGGAGTGTAAATTGAATAAAAAGGGGATGCTGGAGTCCAAACTGGATAGTTTTATGCGAATACATAATATCGAAAGATACGAAGAGTTGCTTGAGTATTTAAAAAAAAATGAGGGAACCGAAGTCTGGAATCAATTCGTTCATAGAATCACTACACATAAGACAGATTTTTTTCGGGAGAACCAACACTTTGACTTTTTAAAGCAGAATTTAACAAAGATCATGGAAAGAAACAAAAGGATACTCTTAAACAGGGAAATAAGAATTTGGAGTGCCGGCTGTTCAACAGGCGAAGAACCTTATACAATGGCGATGTTTTTTAACGAGAATTTTCCTGAAATCTATCCGAAAATACTCGCTACGGATATCAGCACAGAAAGTTTGAAAGCGGCAATGAAGGGATTTTATCCGTTCTCCATAAAAAACGAAATGCAGCCTTATTATATCACTAAATACTTCATCAGAACGGGAAAAGGCTTTCAAATCGATGATAGTCTAAAAAAATATATTACCTTCAGAAGTTTTAATCTCACCAAGGAGTTCTGCTTTAAAAAGGGCTTTGATATTATCTTCTGTAGAAATGTCATGATTTATTTTGGTGAATCAGTCAGAGAAACTTTGGTAAATAAATTCTACAAAGCACTGGTTACATCGGGTCTCTTCATCATCGGTCATTCCGAAAGCCTTATTAATCTGAAACAGGATTTTAAATACTTAAAGCCTACAATTTATATCAAATAAGCCATCCTATCCCTTTACGCCGCCAGCTGTTAACCCTTTGATAATATATTTCTGTAAGCAAAGTGTGAAAACAATAATCGGAATAAGAATTATTGTACCCGAAGCGGCGAGCTGTCCCCATTTTGGGGCATATTGTCCCATAAAACCGTTAACGGCAAGCGGAGCGGTCTTTGTTGCATTCCCGGTAAGAACCAGCGCGTAGATATATTCGTTCCAGGCCATGATGAATCCAAAAACCGCCGATACAACGAGGCCAGGTGCTGTAAGTGGAAGAAAAATCTTCCAGAAAACCTGTTTTTTTGTACACCCATCAACCATTGCCGCTTCTTCAAATGACGGCGATACAGCACTGAAAAAAGGTAACAACAACCAAATGATATACGGAAGGTTAAAACTGGTGTATGCCAGAATTAAAGCAATATGAGAATCCGTCAGAGATAATTTGTCAAATAGCATGAACATCGGAACGGATAATGCTATCTGAGGGACCATCCTCGAAATCAGGAATGAATAGGACATCATCTTTCTTCCCTTAAATCTGAATCTTGCAATTCCATAAGCAGCCATCGAACCAAAAATCAACGATATAAACGTTGAAGAAAGCCCTATAATCAAACTGTTTCCAATGGAAGGAAGAAAGTCACTTTTCTGAAATATCAGTTCATAACTCTTTGTAGTGAATTGAAACTCAAAAGGATTGCTGTTCCTTATATCCAGATCCCGTTTAAATCCATTGGAGATCACTATCCAGATAGGAAAAAGTTCAGCAAGTACAATAATCAGGGCAACAATAAATATCAGCCATTTTTTTATTCTCTTTTTATTTTTCATCTTTATCATTTTCATGCCCCTTTACATCGTATCAATAGCCATATTTTTTCTGACGAGACCAAATGCAAACAACAGTGAAATCACGATCAAAAGGACAGCCATAGCGGATGCATAGCCAAGTTTTCCAAATTCAAACGCTTGTTTGTGTATGTATAGAGAAAACAGCATGGTTCCATTTCCCGGGCCACCTTTTGTCATGACAAATACCTCTGAGAATATTCTCAGGGCATCAATTGTTCTCAACAATATTGCGGTTGCAATTGTTCCCCTTAACATGGGTAGAGTGATTGAAAAAGTTTTTTTGAAAAAACCGGCTCCATCAATTTCAGCCGCCTCCATAATATCACCGGGTAAGCTGCTGATCCCCGCATAAAGAATCATAAACATAAACGGCCACATTCTCCAGATATCTTGGACGATAACCGCGGTATATGCAAGTGATTGATCGCTCAGGATCCCCTGTGGAAATTCAAGACCAATCAGTGATAACAAATACGTTAAAGCGCCATATCTAGGTTGCAGCATCAATTTCCACGTTAAACCGGATAGAATAGGAAGGATAAATACCGGTAAAAGGAGAAGAGTTCTCAAAAAAGCGGATAATGGAAATTCATGATTGAACAAGATAGCGACTAAAAAGCCTATAATCAATTCTACGGGAATTGCTATAATGATAAATCCGAGTTGTAAGGCCAGTGATCTCCAGAATTCGCCATCTTTAAACAAGTCAAAATAATTATTTAAACCGACAAATCCCCTTGTCCCATCATCTACCTGCGGCCAATTGAAAAATGAGAGACCCGTTCCGTAAATAACGGGAAAAACCAGAACGACACCAACAATAATGACTGCGGGAAGAATAAAATATAAAAAAGGCTTCCCCTCCTTACGGGGGGAAAGCCCTTTGTTAAAAATCGGATTATTCATATTTCTCCAGTAATTCGTCAAGCCCATTGATTGTCGATTCAACGGCTTCTTCTGGAGTCATTTTTTCTGTTACTGCTGCAAGCCAGTATGTTTTTATTACATCCGAGTATTCCGGATAATGTGTACTTCTATTGGGTCTGCTAACTGCATATACTCCAGCTTCTGCCATTCCGGCATACCACGGCTTTTCCGAAGAGAGTTCCTGAAGAAGATCTGTTCTAACAGGAGTCATTCCAAGTTCAGCGAGTTTAAGCCCCACCGTGTAATTGTTTACCCAATAGGCGAATTCAGCGGCAGCGGATTGGTGTTCTGAAGCCTTCGGAATACCGAATATCCAACATCCCCTTACAGCCGCTCTTTTTTCCGGACCGGAAGGTGGCGCTGTATAAAGAATCTGACCGGCTACCATTGATTCATCTTCATTTTCATGTGATGGAACTATTCCCGGCCACTGGAACATTGAAAATACGAGTCCGTCGCTAAAGGCCCCTATTCTTTCCGCATGACCCATGCTGAGAGAACCTTCCGGAGAGTACTTTATAAGCTCTTTGTAGTAATTAATTGCTTCTGCCGCTTTTGTCCGATCAAGTGTTACTTCATATTTTCCATCTACCATCGTCAATGGACTGGTTCCAAACGATTCATAGAAGAGAATCGCTTCACAGGTTGCGCCTTCACTGTTTGCAGTAAATGGGGCAAATCCGAATATTCCCTGTTCACTGAAAAATATGGACATATCAAGCAGCTGATCGAACGTCTCGGGTACTTGAAGATCGTATCCGTATTCCGCTTGAAATGCTTTTTGATTTGACTCATCCTCGACAAGGTCTTTTCTTGTCATCCAGATATACATATTTCCATTATTTGGGATACCGACAAGTTCCCCGTCCCATTCTGCCGCTGCAAAAATTGCCGCAGGAATATCATCTGTTCCTACCTTTGGGAATATTTTCCCTTCCGGCCACTGTGAATAAGGTATAAGAAGGTCTCCGAACTTTGCAACATTTCCCTCATCAATCGCTACAAGATCGTAATTTGCCTTGTTCTCCGTTACATTAAGTGATGTTTTCTGAAGCATTGACCCCGATGGAATTAATTCAAGGGATACTTTGATTCCAGTTGCCTTTTCAAACTCTGATGTAAGCGTTTTCCAGGACTGCGAATGAGCATCATCCCAGGTTAAAACCTTAATTGTTTCCGCAAACATCATAGTCGAAGATAAAACGACTAACATAACTAAAAAAAGTTTCCTCATTTAATAAAACCTCCCTGAAAAGATTGAGATCTAATTATTATAGAGCTTAAATTAATACCAAAACTATTATACTCAACAAAACTATATAATGCAAAACAGAAATCTGCCGTTTTTTAAAGTAACTTACAGGATATTAACCAATAGGCGAGTATTTATCTGATAGTTGTACCAAATCATAAATAATAGGGTATTTTGATTTTAATTAAAACTTTTAATTTATTTTTGTTTTTTGGTATAATTCAAACTGGTACAAAAAGAGGAAAGGTGATTTGATGAAAAAAACAATAATGGATCTTAATTCAATTAAAGTGGCAAACAGATCGGTCTTGTTGAAAATTCTCAGTGAAAATGGCCCGATGTCAAGAAAAGATATTTCGGAATTGTCAGGATTATCTGCGGGCGCCATCACGATTATTTCAAACGAACTGTTGAATGAAGGGATTATCAAAGAAGTTGGACATGCAGACTCTACGGGAAAAGCCGGGAGGAAAAAAATTCTGATAGACATAGAAAAAAAACACAAATATATACTCGGTATCAACATAGAAAAAGAGCGTATTTCGCTTGCGATATCCGATCTTGATCTTAATATCATCATAGATGATGAATTTGATATGGAGAATGATATCCCCCCGGAAGAACTGTTTCTTGATATTGTAGAGAAGATAAAAGACCTCCTCTGGAAAATGGATATCTCAAAGAGTAATGTCCTCGGTATAGGTGTAGGGGTTGTAGGAAGGGTAGATCCGGTAAATGGAATCAGTATGGAAGCCTATGATATCTGGAATGAACAGGTGCCTATCAAAGATTTGTTGGAAAGAAGTCTGAAAATTCCCGTTGTAGTGGATAATAATGTAAGAGCACTTGCGCTGGCCGAGATTTATTGTTCGGAAATGAAAGATCTGAGTGATTTTATTTTTCTTAAGCACGGTCCGGGACTTGGTGCCGCCATTGTAATAAACAGAAAGCTTCTGTATGGATTTCAGAATATGGCCGGTGAGATTGGCCATATCATTGTGGATCCTGAAGGACCTGAATGCGGTTGTGGCCAACGCGGCTGTCTTGAAACACTCATATCAACGAGGCGATTAAAAAAAGAGATAAAGGAGAATTTCAATGAAACTGAGTATCCGGTTCTTTATAAACTGTGTAATGGAGAAAAAGACATCATCAGAAGTTCTATGATTTTCAGAGCTTTTGAGCTCGGAGAAGAAAAGATCATTGAGAAAATCCAAAAAAATCTGATTTATCTTTCTGTCGGAATAATCAGTATCATGAAAACGGTAGATCCGGAAAAAATCATCTTTTTTGGAGATTTGTTTAAACACAGTGTACTAATTGAACAGCTTAAAAAAACTATGATTTCACAGATAAATGATGAATCTATTGGTGAAAAATTAATAACAAGTTGTCTTGAGTATCGAAGTCCCGCCATAGGAAGTCTTGCCATAGCCCTTGAAAGACTTTTTTATGAAACCGGAGCCATTTACAAATCATACAGACTGGAGTGATTATATGAGCGAGAAGTTAAAAATAGGGGTCGTCTGTCTTGTCAGAAAGACGTTTGATTTTGAGGCAGCTGCTGAGATTTATCAGGAGATCATAAAAAAATATGGAAGAAGAGAGGATGTTGAATATATATTCATAAAACGGACAATCGTTGAACCCGAGGAGGCAAAAAATGCCGCAGATGAACTGTTGAAAAGCAATATCGACGGTGTGGTCATCATAAGCGGGACTTTCCATCTGGGGCATCTCGCACTGATTATCAACAGGGAAATAAAAAAGCCACTTTTACTCTGGGGGCTTCCAGAATTACCCTATAACGGGGGTAAAATCAGATTGAATTCCGTGTGCGGAGTTAATTTAAATGCCTCCAATCTTTATAAATCCGGTAATGATACATTCCATGTCTCCGTATCCGGTGAAATGGATGAAGATTGGATCAATGCACTGAAGATAAAAAAAATTCTCAGCAGTTCTCACATCGGAATTCTCGGTTACAGGGCAAGGGGTTTTTTTAATGTTGGCATAGATGAACTGGGAAGTTATGCGGAAACAGGAATGCTCCTTGATCATTACGATCTGATAGATGTTATGAATACTGAAACGGATTGGGTATCGGTTGAAAAGGCCGAAGAAGAAATAAAGAGTATTTTCAACACAAAACCTGTTACTTCAGATCAATTAAGAAAAGTGGCGGAATTGTCTGTGAAATTTGAAAATTTCATGACCTCAAATCATATTGATGCACTCGCTATCCGTTGCTGGCCTGAATTTGCCGCTCAATATGGCATAGCACCATGTGCTTCAATGTCTTATCTGCAGTCAAAGGGATTTATTCTCGGCTGTGAGGGAGATGTTGAAGGGGTAATGAGTATGCTCGCCCACAAGGCTGTTGGTGCAGAAACACCTTTTCTCGCAGATTTCTCGCAAGTCGATCTTGAAAATAATTTTGCCCTGCTATGGCATTGCGGTGTAGCACCATGTAATCTTACCGATGGAGTCTGTGACTGTTCGCTTGATGCCTATCATATGGGGGGAAAAGGTGTGACGGCAGATTTTGTCATGAAATCTGGTGAAATATCGGTTCTCCGGATAGATACGGCAAGGGGGAAAACGCGAATGCTGCTTGCCAGGGGAACAGCTTACCCCATGGAAAAAGAACTTCGGGGGACGTATATGAAATCAAGGTTTGATATCCCGTTAAATGAATTACTCGATAAAGTCGTTTATAACGGCATTGCACATCATATTTCAGTCGTATACGGCGATTATACAAAATCATTTGAAATTCTCTCACATATCAACAAATGGGAAATTATCAGATAGGTATTTTCTAATTCTATGAGTGGGAAATCTATCGTTTCATTATTATTACTTAATCTGATTTGGGGGAGTTTTTATGTGGCGAATAAATTCTCCCTCTCAACACTATCCCCTCTGTTTGTTGGTACATCGGTCAGATTTCTCGCTATGCTTTTTCTAACTGTGTATATCATCCTCAAAGGGGATTTCAGAAACCTTTTCAACGTAAAACCGGTTATACATAAACTTATTATAATAGGTATGCTTGGATTCTCCCTTGATATAACCGCCTTTCTCGGGCTACAGCTTTCTACGGCCTCAAATGCCTCTATTCTTTTAAAAGCCGATGTTCTGTTTACAAATTTGATCTCAGTATTTGTCTTAAAACAGAAATTCACAAAAAAGGACTGGCTGTTAACGGGTATTATTCTCTTTGGGACATTCCTTGTTATGGATGTTGATCTCACACGGTTTCAACTGAATGGAGTCGGGGATTTCCTGTTTATTGCAAGCGCTTTCTGTGTTGCCTTAAACGGATTTGTGATTAAATCAGTTCAACAGGATACACGTGTAAATATACGGGATACAACCGTGGCTTTTTATAACAACGGCATAACGTTTGGGATCTTCTTTATACTGTTTCTGATATACGATAAACAGGTTCCATTCGAACAGATTGAATCGAACAATCTGGTAATCTACTCCCTCTTTTACACCGGATTGATGCAGACTGCCATATATATCCTGTATTATTATAATCTGAGAATGTTGCAGGTTTGGATTGTCAGAATAATGTTACTACTGATGCCAATTGTTGCTTCTTTTACCAGTTTCTTCGTTCTTGGAGAGACACTCGATCTATTTCAGATCGTCGGAATGATCACTGTAATACTCGGAACAATGGGAATAATACTCGAACATAAAGGGGAAAATAAGGGGGAATAACACATGGACTTCAGATTTTTTGTACCTGTAGAAATCTATTTTGGTCAAGACGAGATAAACAGGTTAAATACGATAATAAAAAATGGCCGTTGCCTGATTATCAGCGATCCCGTCCTTAAAGAGACAGGAATTGTTGATAGGATTAAAGAGCGTCTTTCATCCGAATGCATTGTCAACGAATTTTGCGAAGTAGAGCCAAATCCTTCCTGCGAAACGGTAGAAAGAGGAGCCGCCCTGATAAAGAAGATAAATGTCGATTTCATCATTGCAGCAGGTGGAGGAAGTACAATTGATGTGGCAAAGGCCATTTCCTGTTTAAGTACTGCCGAAGGCGATTTCAAAGAATATCTTTACGGGGAAAGGATATTTGACAGAAGAAACACAAAATTGATAGCCATCCCAACCACTTCTGGAACCGGCAGTGAAGTGACAAATGTCGGTGTTTATACAGATCTGTCAAAGGGAATAAAAATGCCACTCGTAACAGATTTGTTCTGGTGTGATTATGCCATAATAGATCCGACACTGACAGTAACACTCCCCAAAAGGGCAACAGCTTCTACATCACTTGATGCATTTACTCATGCGATAGAAGCTTATTGGGCGGATTCCACACAGCCAATCAGTAAATCGCTTTCCCTGCAGGCGATGAAATTAATTATAGAAAACCTTGAGCTTGCTATTATCACGCCAGATAATTACTCTGCCAGGGAAAATCTCCTCTTCGCAAGTCTGATAGCAGGTATGTCTTTTGCACAGACAAGAACAACAATTCTTCATGCCCTGAGCTTCCCACTAACCAGTCGGTACGGACTCGAACATGGGTTTGCCTGCGCTATTGCGCTTCCGGAAGTCATGAAAGATAATTATGAATTTTACAAAGATGAAATGGACAACCTGTTAAAATATCTTGATTTCGAAGATATTGAAGGCCTTTCCGCTTATTTTTCAGACATGATGAAAAATGTTGGAGCACCGGTGTGTTTAAGCGAAATCGGAATCAGCTCAGAAGATCTTGATGAAATTGTCTTGACCACTTTGAATGCACCGATTTCAAAGTTGAATCCAAAAAAATATACCTACGAAGAACTCAAAAGAACACTTAACAAAATCTTATAAAGAGGTGAATGTCTTGACTGAAACGGAAATTAAGTACCTTGAAAAAAAGGCAAAAGAAATCAGAAGTCTTACTATTGAAATGATAGGCAGACTTGGGGTCGGTCATATTGGTGGATCCCTTTCTATCATCGATGCGCTGGTTGCACTTTATTATCATGAAATGAAAATTGATCCCAAAGATCCAAAATGGGTAGAAAGAGATCATTTCATTCTCTCAAAGGGACACGGTGGGCCCGGAGTATACGCGGTACTGGCCGATAAAGGCTTCTTTCCTAGAGAATGGATAAGCACGTTAAATCAGCCAAATACAAATCTGCCTTCTCATTGCGATAAAAATCTGACGCCGGGTATCGATATGACGGCCGGTTCATTGGGTCAGGGATTGTCTGCAGCCATTGGTATGGCTATTGCGAAGAAGATAGATAAGAGGGATTCAAGAGTTTACTGTATTATCGGAGATGGAGAAAGTCAGGAAGGGCAGATATGGGAAGCGGCAATGCTTGCACCTGCCAAAAAACTTGATAATCTCACCGTTTTTCAGGATTACAACAAGATGCAGATCGATGGAACGATTGAAGAGATCAACGCTCTCGAACCATTGACGGATAAATGGACGGCATTTGGCTGGAACGTTTATTCAGTCGATGGACACAACATTGAAGCGATTTGTACGGCTATAGAAAAGGGTAAAGAAGTAAAAGATAAACCGACTATGATAGTACTCCATACGATAAAGGGAAAAGGCGCCTTCTTCGCTGAAGGAAAATTATCCTGTCATAATATGAAAGTTTCAGAAGAGGATTGGAAAAAGGCCGTAGAAGAATTGACAAAGGAAGAGGTGTAAGCATATGATGCACGAAAAGGAAATGAGACAGGTATACGCCGAACTTCTCGTTGAAAGAGCAGAGAAAGATGATAGAATAGTCGTTCTCGAAGCTGATCTGATGAAAGCGACGGGAACAACACCTTTTAAGGAAAAATTCCCCGAGAGGTTTGTGGATGTTGGAGTTGCCGAAGCAAACATGATCGGAACAGCTGCAGGTATGGCCGTTATGGGAAAGATTCCCTTCGCCCATTCATTTACACCTTTTGCAACAAGAAGGGTACTGGACCAAATAGCCATCTCTATCGCTTACGCAAAAGTTAATGCAAAGATTGGGGGCACAGATCCCGGAATCATGGCCGAATTGAACGGGGGAACCCATATGAGTGTGTCCGATGCGGGTCTTATCAGAGGTCTTCCGAATATGATAGTGGTAGAACCCGCCGATGCAATACAGCTGAAATCTCTATTCCCTCAGATTACCGATGTTGAAAACCCTGTCTATATGAGACTTGCCAGAAAAGCTAAAGAACTGTATTTTGAGGATGAAACTGAATTTGAATTGGGTAAGATTTACCAGATGAAAGAGGGACATGATGTCACCATTATTTGTTCAGGCCTGATGATCAAGTATTCAAAGATGGCAGTGGAAATCCTTGAAAAAGAGGGTATCAGTGTCAGATTGCTTAACATGCATACCCTTAAGCCGGTCGATAAAGAAATGATCATTAAAGCAGCAGAAGAAACCGGTGCCATTGTTACCGCTGAAAATCACAGTATTGTCAACGGATGGGGAACGGCCGTTGCAGAAGTTGTTGTAGAGAATTGCCCGGTCCCGATGGAAAGAATAGGCATCAGGGATCATTTTGGTGAGGTAGGACTCGTTCCATTTCTGCTTGAAAAATATCACATGACGGAAAAAGATATCGTAGATGCCGTAAAAAAAGTGTTAAAGAGAAAATAAGGCGATTCGCATGATAAAAATAGTTGAAGGGACAGAGGAACTCGAGATCTTTTTCAAAGACAGAAAATTAATAAAACATTCGGAAGGATTTCCCGCTTTTTCATTTGGAAACGGAAAGGCTGTTTTCGATATGTATCATGGAAATTTTGATATCAAAAACGCGCTTGAATCAAAATACCCTCTAAGGCATTTTGAAGTGATAGAGGCGGGGGAAAGAAATGCCATCATAAGGTTTTTCTATAACGGTTTGTGTCTGAAACTCCTCCTCAATGTAACAGATGAAGGATTGTTAGAACTCTTTCCACATTGCGAAGGGGGGACATTCAACAGATTCTGGATAAGGTTCTGTTCTCAGAAGGATGAAGCGGTTTACGGTTGTGGTGAACAGTATTCGGAGCTTAATTTAAAGGGAAAAAGAGTCCCTTTGTGGGTATCGGAGCAGGGGATCGGTCGGAATAAAAACGAATTACTGACCTTCTTCGCGGATAAATTTGAAAGAGCAGGGGGAGACTGGTATACAACTTATTTCCCTCAACCCTCCTTTATCACCTCTTCAGCTTTTTTCTGTCATGTTAATGATACCAGCTATATGGAATTCGACTTTACACCTGAAGATTATACAGAACTGGAAACATGGCACATTCCTTCAAAAATAGTCATTGGTGTTGAAGAGAATTTTTTAGAAACGGTTGAAAGCCAAAGTAAATATCTTGGATTACAGCCGGAGTTACCGGACTGGATATTTGATGGTGTTATTCTTGGATTACAGGGTGGCACGGAAGTTGTTCTTCCAAAGGTGGAGCAGGCCATAGAAAAGAAGGTAAAAATTTCTGCCATGTGGATACAGGACTGGGAAGGGAAAAGAATCACAACTTTCGGAAAACAGCTTATGTGGGATTGGCATTATGAAAAAGAGATGTATCCAAATCTTCCGGAAACGATTAAGCAATTAAAGGAAAAGGGTATTCGTACGATGGGCTATATCAATCCTTTTCTCGCTACTGAAGGACAATTGTACAAAGAGGCACATGAAAAAGGCTATACCCTTAAAAACAATGCGGGAGAAGAATATCTCGTTGTCGTCACCACTTTTCCTGTTGCAATCGTGGACCTGACCAATCCGGATGCATATAACTGGCTAAAAGAGGTTATCAAATCGAATATGATAGGTATTGGGTTATCAGGCTGGATGGCTGATTTTGCCGAATACACCCCGACAGATTCTCACCCGTTCAGCGGGGAAGATGCTGAATTACTTCACAACAGATTCCCGGTTTTATGGGCACAGTTAAACAGAGAAGCCGTTGAAGACTCCGGAAAGCTCGGAGAAGTTGTTTTTTTCATGCGGGCCGGTTACAGTTTTTCACAGAAGTATAATACGCTGATGTGGAGTGGGGATCAGATGGTAGACTGGAGTATTGACGATGGTCTTCCTTCCGTTATCCCATCGGCCTTATCACTTGGGTTGAGTGGTTTTGGCATCTGTCATTCAGATATTGGCGGCTATACAACCATTGCCAATCAGATGGGAAATGTTCACCGATCTAAAGAACTTTTTATGAGATGGACCGAACAATCGGCCTTTTCTCCGGTTATGAGAACACATGAGGGAAACAGACCCGATTTAAATATTCAGTTTGATTCAGATGATGAAATACTGGAACATTTTGCAGAGATGATCAGAATACACGTGAAGATGAAAAAATACCTGATGTATCTCAACGTTGAAAATGCAGAAAAGGGGTTACCCTTCATGCGATCTTTGTACATGCACTATTCCAGTACGGCAAAAGCCGAAGAATATGGATTAAAAGATATTAAATATCAGTATCTTCTCGGCCGGGATCTCCTGGTATGTCCGGTTATTGAGCCTGGACAGACAAGAAAAACCGTTTTGTTACCTGAAGATCGCTGGTTGAATATCTGGACAGGGGAAGAATATGAACACGGTATTTATGAAGTAAGCTCGCCTTTAAGAAGGCCCCCGGTTTTTGTGAGAAAAGAATCGGAATTCAAGGATTTTTTCTTGAAGTTGAAGGAGGAAAACCAATGAAAAAAATTGTTATTGGAGCCGATAAGTCGGGATTTACACTTAAAGAGGCATTAAAAGAGCATCTTTTTGAGCAGGGATATGAGGTTGAAGATCTTGGCATGAAGACACCGGAAGATTTTCAGGCTTATTATGAAGTTGCCCCAAAGGTAGCCCGAAAGATACAGGCGGGGGAGTACGAAAAGGGACTACTCTGCTGCGGAACCGGAATGGGAATGGCAATCGTCGCCAATAAATTCAAAGGGATCTATGCCGCAGTCGTTGAAGGCAGTTACGGGGCAAAGATGTGCAAAGTCATCAACAACGCAAACATTCTGACAATGGGTGGCTGGAAACTGGCTCCTCAGGAAGCCATAGACATGCTTGACAGATGGCTGAATACGGAATTTCTTGAAGGCTTTGAATTTAAAAAGGATTTTCTTACAAATGCTTTTGAGGAAGTTAAAAGGATAGAAGATGAAAATTTCAAGTAATTGATATAAAATAAAAGAGATTTCTTTTGGCCTTCCTCGCCGGTTGAAGTCTCTTTTTCTTTTTATCTATACAATTTTATTAAAATATTTCTTCTAAAAAGCAAAATATGATATAATTTTTAGTGATACTGGGTAGAACAAAATTCTTATCTTAAGTACCAGGTTAAATTTTCTTTTGGGGTTGTGTAACTCCTGGGGATGATGTGGGGGACATCATAATGAAATTAAAAAATATTCATCTTGAAGGTTTTAAATCTTTTGCAAGACCGGTTGATCTCGATCTTACCGATGGAATTAATTCCATTGTGGGGCCAAACGGGAGTGGTAAATCCAATATAGTCGATGCCATTTTGTGGGTTTATGGTGAACATTCGATGAAAAATATCAGGGCAAATGATAAGACAGATGTCATTTTCTCCGGCTCTGATGGTTCTTCTCCTGCTTCAAGAGCTGTTGCCACGCTTACTTTCGAAAGAGATGATCATTCAGATCTTTCTATCTCCCGTGAACTATACCGAAACGGAAAAAACACTTATTATCTGAATGGAGAGAAGGCAAGATTGAATGATATTAAGGATATCTTTGCCGGAACCGGTGCTGGAAAGGAACTCTACTCGATAGTAAGTCAGGGAAGGGTGGATAAGATATTAAATTCTTCACCAGAAGAGATAAGGCTTCTTGTGGAAGAAGCTGCAGGTATTGCTGTTTACAAAAAGAAGAAAAAGGAAACAATTTCAAAGATAGAATCTACTGACGATAACCTTTCCCGCGTTGTTGATATCCTGAACGAACTCTCAAAGCAGAAGAAATCGCTTTATCTGAAAGCCAAAAGAGCCGAGAAGTATATTGAGTATTCCGGAGAGTTAAAGGAAGGACAGCATAAGCTTTTTTCCCATTTAAATCAGAAATGGATGGATAAGAAGGATGATTTATACGCAGAAATAGAAACCAATAAGAAGAGAATACAGGAAATTCAAAAGGAACTGATCAAGACTGAAAGTGTCTACCATGAATTGCGAGATAGTTATGATGATTCAGATAAGGAGATGGAAGGGGTAACTTCAGTCTTAGAAGAATACAAAGAGCGTCAGAATCATTTGAACGAGACACGTACGATGTATGCAAAGAACCTTTCGGAAAAGGAATCCAAATATGTGGAATACGTCACTAAGCTCGATTCTTTGAAAGAACAGGATGAAAAATTAAACAACAGAAAAAGTGAACTTGATATGTTGCTTGAAACAATCATAGATAATCTGGACAAGATTACCATTCAGCTGGCGGAGAAGAAGAAAGCCAAAGAGGAAATTACGGAAAATTGTACGGAAGAAGAACAGGCCATACTTGAACTTCAACAGAATCTTGAAAGCGCCGAAAGGGAATTTGGCAAGCTTGAAAATGAGTATTTACGACTCGAAGACTCTATAGAAGACAACGAAAAAAGGATTATCGTTATAAAAAACCAGCTTGAGCAGAAGAAGGAAAGACTTGAAGGACTCCTTACCGAGCTGGATGAATTGAGGAACAGAGGTTCGGATAGTTCCATGAAGGAAGCCGAATTGAAAGATGAACTCGAAATGGTCAAGGAAAGGCTTATAGAAGTAGAAAAGACGCTCAGGGATATAGAAGAAAAAAAATACTCGGACATTCAGAAGGAAAAGCATCTTGATGCCGAAAGGGCCGTTCTTGAAAGACAGATTAAGGAATTTTCAGGATATTCAAGATCTGTAAAGGCTCTTTTTGTAAAAAAACAGAAAGATGAAAATCTGAGAAACATGATAGATGTTCTCGCAAACCTCATAGAATTCGATAGGGAATACGAGACCGCTTTTGAGGTGTTGATAGGCAGTCGGGCACAGAATATCGTTACAAAAGATGCCGATACGGCTAAATATGCCGTTAATATCTTAAAATCAGAAGATCTCGGAAGGGCTACTTTCCTTCCACTCGATATTCTGCGTGTCAAACCGGTATTGCAGGGAGCCAGGTTTGAAAATCATCCCGGCTTTGTGGGTTACGCATCCGAACTGGTAAGAACGGGCGAAGAGTTCGTACAGCTTCCACTCTACCTGTTTACAGATACCATATTGGTAAAAACGATTGATGATGGTCTGGATCTTAAGAAAAAATATGGGGTCTCGAATCAGATCGTTTCCCTTGATGGACAACTGATTGCCTCGAGAGGTGCCATCACCGGCGGAAGCTTGAAAATAGACCGTAAAGGCTCATTTATTTCAAGAACAGCAAGGCTTTCAGAAATAAACGAAGAACTTGAAAGTCTCAGTAAAAAGATCATCTCCTTGGAAAATCGTGAAAGGGAACAAAAGGATGAGCAGGATCAGATCATCAGATTAAAGAGGACTCTGGACGATGAATTGAATGAGATAATGCTCAAGAACGCATCTATCAGACGAACACTTCAGAGCCTTACGAGCGAAATTGGGGAACTGGATAAAGAAGTTACCGATCTTGAAAAATTGAATGTTGATTACAGCGCAAAAATAGCGGGATCTAAAGCAAGACAAGGGATCATCGTCGAAGAAAAGGCCGAATACTCTTCTGAAATTCGTATCTCTTCCGAGAAACTCTCCAAGGTGAGTCAGACGATAAGGGAGAAGAGGGCCGAACTTCAGATACTGAATGAACAGATCACGGATATCCGGCTCGAAGTGAATTCAAATTCCGACAGAAAGAAACAATATACATCCGAGCTAAACGATATTTATGAAACGTTGCGAAAAAACAGGGATGTAGAAGGGGATTGTAAATTTAACCTTGAGCACATAGAAAAGGCGCTTACAGGTGAAAAAGAAAGAGTAGAAGAACTGGATATCGAATTGAAGAGCCTGAAAAGCGAGATTTCCAAACTGTTTGAAAACATGAAATACCAGCAGGAAGATCGGCAGAATATGGCAAACCAGATCAAGGATTTTGAAACGACACTGGAAAACCTCAGAAATGAACGGGCAACGTTGAGAGATAACGAGCATCACTATGATTTAAAATCACAGGAGATAGAGTACAATGTTCAGTCTCTCATCGAGAAGATGATAAACGCCGATATAAAAACTGAAGATCTTGAGGCGGTTAAACTTGATGAAATCGAAGAAAGGTCGATTACGGAATTTGTCGATCAACTTGAAAATAAAATAAAATATCTCGGGGCAGTTGATTTAAATGCCATCGAAGAATACAACGAAATCGAAGCGAGATACGTCGATATGGATTCTCAGAAACAGGATCTTGAGGCGGCAAGGGCTTCACTTGAAGAATTGCTTGAGCAAACGGATTCAGAGGCCAAGAAGATCTTTATGGAAACCTTCAATTTGATCAATAAATACTTCAATGAGATGATCCAAATCCTTTTTGGCGGCGGAAATGGTGTATTGAAGATCCTTCCGGATAACGATTTACTTGAAACGGGTATAGAAATTTCGGTAAAAAGACCTGGGAAACGTTCTCAGAAGATGTATCTGCTTTCCGGTGGGGAAAAGTCACTCGTCGGTATTGCACTGGTATTCTCCATGCTGAAGATCAGCCCCTCTCCTTTTTATATTCTGGACGAGGTCGATGCGGCACTTGATGATTTTAACGCCGAAAGACTTAAAAATCTGATCCATGAAAATAAGCATCTCTCACAGTTTATCGTAATCACCCATAATAAACTGGTTATGGAAATAGCGGATATTCTTTACGGTATCACACAATCCAATGGAATTTCTATGGTTATGACGGTGGAACTTGAACAGTATGCAATCTAAAGACAACAGGAATAATGAAACCGATTATATAGAAATTAAGGTAAACGAATTATGTGTTGGTGAACGGCTCGATAGCTTTGTGGTAAAAAATACACCTGAATGGGTTTCAAGGAATCTGATCCAAACCGCAATCAAAGAAAGAAAAATTTTTGTGAATTCTGTCTCAAAAAAGCAATCCTATAAAGTCAAATTTGGTGAAACAGTTGTACTTGAAGTCCCGTCGAAACCAGAAATTACCGTAGAACCGGAAAATATTCCACTCAATATCATCTATGAAGATGAAGATATCATCGTGATTAATAAACCGGCAAATATGATCGTCCACCCTGTCCCCAACAACACTTCCGGAACGCTTGTAAATGCGCTTTTGTATCATTTCAAACAGTTTCAGGACTGGGAAGATCTTGAAAGACCTGGGATTGTACACAGACTTGATAAAGATACTTCCGGTGCCATTATCGTGGCAAAAAATCAGAAAGCACTTAAGAATCTCTCGGAACAATTTCATGATAGAAAAAATAAAAAGGAATATATAACCATCGTGGAGGGAATAATCGAAAAAGATAGAGGTCAAATAGAAAAGCCTCTCGCCAGAAATCAGAAAAACAGAATAAAGATGGCTGTTGATTATTCCGGAAAATATGCACTATCCTATTATACGGTATTAAAGAGATTTTCCGATACAGCAACGCTTGTAATGGTTCAGATAAAAACCGGCAGGACGCATCAGATAAGGGTTCACATGAAGAGCATCGGACATCCGGTGCTTGGAGACGAGATTTATGCGTTCAGGGACTCGACCCCTGAAAAGTATGATTGCAAAAGACAGATGCTACATGCTTTGAAACTTGGAATATTCCACCCATCAAGTGGAGAATGGATGGAATTTATCGCACCGCTTCATGAGGATTTCAAAGCGGTCATAAGATCTTTGAATGCTTAAGGTTAAGAATTTATCTTCTGTATGGTTGCATCATAAATGATATTTAATCCAACCGAATTGAAGCCACCTTCGGGAAGAATCAAATCGGCATAGTATTTTTGTGGTTCAACAAAGCTTTTAAACGATGGTGCAACATACTTTCTATATTGACCGATGATACTCTCGATTGAGCGATTCCTCTCTTTCATGTCTCGTTCTATACGTCTGAGAAGTCTTTCATCATCTGGGGTATCGATGAAAACGGAAAGGTCAAAGAGGCTTCTGAAGCGTTCTTCATACAACACGAGTATACCTTCCACTATCACAACATCTTTCGGAGAGACTTCATGAAAAATCCCCGGCTCCCTGCGGTAAGTGATAAAGCTGTAATCCGGAACTTGTACCGGATTACCATTCTTCAGCTCATTAATATGTTTATAGAACAGATCAAAATCGAAAGCGACTGGTGAATCAAAATTCACATCCTGCGGACTTGTTCCCGGTGGGAGATCTTTATAGTAATTGTCCATCTTTATCAAGGTGCTTCTCTCTTTTAGCCTGCTGTTTATCTTCCGTGCAACGGTTGTCTTACCGGAACCACTTCCGCCAATGATAGCGATCATCAAGGCAAATCACACTCCCATATCTCCTGTTCTGTCAAGAAAGGATCGAATATCTCATGCTTTCCATAATTAAAGAGAATATTCGAATCTTTGAATTCATCAATAATTTTCCTTGCCGCTTCGATCCTCTTGGATTTTATCATCGGAACAACAAGCCAGAGCTTGAGAAACGAAGGACCTTCATGCTTGATCAAATATTCCTGAATCCCGTTTTCAACCACATCGTATTTCTCTTTTTTTAAATTTACCGAAGCCCATATCTCCATTTCAGTTGGATTTTGAGGTTTTGTCTTTTCTATTTCATCCTCATAAGTCATCGCCTCTTTCAAATCACCATTTGCCGTAAGAAGTGAGACCAGATTTATCTTGCCCATTAAATGATTCGGGTATCTCATGATCATCTGCTTCAAAACACGTATTGCAGAAGCGTTATCCTTGAGATTAAGATAAGAATCGACAAGTGTAAAATAAGATATGATATCGTCCGGATTGAGTTTTATCATCTTTTTCCAGATATCAACAGCCTTTTCGTACTCTTTTCTGTTAAAATAAGCCTGAGCCAATGTAGAAAGGGGCTCAACCATTTCATCGTCTAGTTCCACCGCTTTTTGAAGATAAACGATACTCCCTTCTATATCACCCATATCATATTTCACCGTTCCAAGTAAATCATAGCCATAAGCAGAATCTTTGTCTAATTTTATCAACAACTCGGCATATTGCTCAACAAGATCGTTGTCATCATTCAATAAAGCCTCATTTGCGAGATCATACAAAACGTCGAGATCACATTGATTATGGAGATTAGACAGATTGATTTTTGCCGTCTCAAAAAAACCGACTATTTCTGTCGGTGTGGTAGGCAAAAAGAGAGCACTGCCTATTGCCGGAAAGGCTTCCTCTATTCTCTTCGCGCATAAGATATTTTCAGCAATGAAAGCATTTTCTTCCGATATGCCAAGAAACTCATCCCATTTTCCGTAAAAAAGAAGATCACGAATCACGAAAAAATAGGGAGTCCATTCATCAATCAGGATATCACTCTGATTATGAAGAATTTTAATCATCGTATCACTCCTTTACTATTAAGCTGTTCTTAATCATTATAACACGAAGAAAATGTAGTTATACATATAGATAATAAAACTTTATTTTAATATATATTGAACAGCTTCAGGGATCAATTCACAGATATCCGAAGGTAAAAAACTCCCAATATACTTTTCCCCCGAATAAATCTCCGCCGTTAATCCATGGATATATACACCTATACAGGTTGCAATCTCCCCGCATAGGCCCTGAGCAAGAAAAGTACCTATCATCCCTGAAAGTACATCGCCACTTCCACCGGTTGCCAGTCCGTTATTCCCCATGGTGTTTATAAATATCTTTTTTTCAGGCGTACAGATCGTTGTCGTAGAATCCTTCAAAACAATGGTCGCATTACATTCTACGGAATATTGCTGAAGGACGGTTATTCTATCTCTTATTATCCGTTCGACAGAGAATCCCGTAAGTCTGGAAAATTCTTTCATATGCGGAGTCATAATCGTTTGAGTATTTCTCCCCCTTAGGATTCGGGCAGCCGAATTATCTGAAACGGCAAACAAGGCATCCGCATCTATCAATACGGGTTTACTATAATCCGAGAGAAACCTCTTTACAAATCCAATCGTCGATTCATCTCTCCCGAGTCCTGGGCCAATAACCGCTGCATCATAGGCCTCCGCCTCCCGTAAAAGTATTTCGTAATTCGTCAGATCATGGTGATGATGTCCGGTTATATCCGTTTCGATTATCATTTCAGGAGAATACATATGACAGGGTTCATCATACTTTGGAATAATCCCTTTGATAAGTCCAATTCCCGTTTTTAATGCGGCTTTCATCGATAACACAGGTGCACCCTTATAGCTTTCACTTCCCCCGATTACGCATAATTTGCCAAAGGTTCCTTTATGCCCCCATTTGCTTCTATGCGGGATGATGTTTGAAATAAAGGTCTGATCAAGAAGATATTTATTCTCCCAACCAACAGATTCGGGAACGTTGGAGTTGATACCTATATAAGTACAGTCCATCTGACCGACATAATCTCTTGCCGGATAATACAGCATCCCGGTTTTCGGAAAGGCAAACGTCACCGTTACATCCGCTTTAAAAGGATTTTCAGCGAACAGAAGCCCCGTTCGGGCATCTATCCCCGTTGGAACATCAACGGCAATCCTTTTCGCGTTTGATTCGTTTAGTTTTTTCAACAGTCGGTCAATGGAACCGGGAACCATTCTGTTCAACCCCGTACCAAATACTGCATCTATGATTATTTCATACGAATCAAAATTTATGGTATCATCCGGCATTCCGGAATGTATACAACAGGAGGTTTTACTTAAGAGATTCATCTCGGCATTTGCATCTTCCGTTAATCCCGAAAGTCCTAGAATCATGAATAACTCGCAGTGACATCCCAGATCTTGCAATTCTCTTGCAATCGCAAGACCGTCCCCGCCGTTATTCCCGGACCCACATAAAATCAATACATTTTCCGGAACATGTCTCAACCAACGGATTATGGATTCACAGACTGAATGAGCGGCTTTCTCCATCAAAACGATTGATGGAATACCGATGTTCTGAATGGAATACTGATCACATTTTCTCATTTCATCCGGCATTAATACTTTTATACAAAATCACCTCAAAACATTCTGATTTGCTGATTTTTCTTTTTATCTATCTTTGTTTTCCGGGTTTTTTTCTTGATGTTCTCCATCTGTTGAAGTCCCAGAACCCTGACCTTTTCATCAAGGTTCTTTTCAGTTGTGATTGTTTCAAGGACATCATAGGCTCTATTGACAACATTTTCAGGTAATCCGGCTATTTTAGCCACTTCTATCCCATAACTTCTTGATGAAATACCTTCTCCCACTTTATGAAGGAAAACAACTTCATTATCTTCCTCAAGCACCTTTACACACATATTACTCATACCCTCATAGACGTTAGCGAGCTCCGTTAATTCATTATAATGTGTTGCAAAAACAGAATAAGATTGGATGGTATTATACAGATATTCCGAAACAACCCATGCAATGCTTATACCGTCATAGGTACTCGTTCCCCTTCCAACTTCATCAAGTATAACAAGTGATTCGTCCGTTGCGTTGTTGAGTATGGTCGCAGTTTCAGACATTTCCACCAGAAAGGTACTTTTTCCCGATGTCAGATCATCCCTTGCACCAATTCGGGTGAAAATCCTGTCAAGTACGGGAAGATTAACGGAAGTTGCAGGAACATAAGAACCAATCTGTGCTAAAAGAGAAATTAAGGCAATTTGTCTGAGATAGGTAGACTTACCGGACATATTCGGTCCGGTTAAAATGACAAAGTTGTGCTTCTCATCCATGAATAGATCATTCGGGATAAACTGTCCGGTCAATGATTTACTTCTTGAAAAACTCCATTCCACGAGCGGATGTCTGCCTTCCTTGATAAAAAATATTCCGTCATCGTTGAATTCGGGTTCACAGTAATTGTTTTCACGCGCCGTTTTAGCCAAAGATAAAAACGCATCAAGACAAGCCAGAGATACCGCATTTAACTTCAATTGCGGAATAAATCTCACCGTCTCTTCAACAAGCTGCCTGAACAATTCTCTTTCTATCGAGTCAACCATTTCAGCGGCATTATTGAGTTTTTCTTCTATCGGCTTAAGTGCATCACTGATGTATCTCTCACTGGAGACAAGTGTTTGCTTCCGAATATAATCATCCGGTATTTTGGCTGTCTGTGCCTTCGATACTTCTATGTAATAACCAAAGATCTTATTCTTTCTGATCTTCAATCCGGAAATCCCGGTCCTGTTTCTTTCGTACTCTTCAAGTTCCTTCAACTTCCTACCACTTCCGTAAAGCAGTTCACGATACTCATCGAGCCGCTCGGAATATCCATCGTTAATCGTCTTCCCCAATCCGATCTGATTATCCGGCTCCTCTTTTAAGGCAGCTTCTAATAAAGAAACCAGTTCATCTATCGGATCAAGATCGGTAATAATATCTGAAAAGACAGGTTCATTTGACAAAGAATCGATAATCTGAGGGATCTTTTTAAGTGTGGTTTTCAGTGAAACAAAATCAGCCGGAGTAATCTTTTTATAGGATAATCTCGAAATAATCCGTTCGATGTCGTAGACCTCATTCAGATATTCACCAATTTCCTCAGAAAGGAACGGGTTGTCAAAAAAGATTCTGACATGATCAAGTCTTTCTTTTATTTCACTCTCGTCTCTCAGAGGAGAAAGCAACCAGTCTTTCAATTTCCGACTACCCAGAGAGGTAGATGTATTGTTGATAACGTCAAAAAGAGAGTAAGCGGATTTATCCCCCCTCTTTGAAATCAATTCTAGATTTTCGACTGTTATATTGTCAAGTATCATTCTATTGGAAGTATCCATAAACACAGGCCTGCTAAGGTGTTCAAAGGCATCCATATGCTGAAAATCAAGGTATTTCAAGGTTGCTCCGAAAACCGCACAGGCTTCATCGGATAGTTCAAGAAAACTGAGATCTTTTACATTAAAGACCCTTTTCATCTGTGAGACGGCTTCATCGTTGTTATAGTACCACCCGGGAAGCGATTCGGTGTACAGCCCCTTGAGATATGTCTTTAAGACATTGATGTTTTCTCTAAACTGAAAATTCTCCGGAAAGAGCAACTGAACGATATCAAACTTTCTGATGATATCTTCCACTTCTTTCCAGTCATTCTTTTTGAATATCATGGAATAACCTGTAGTTATATCAAGTAAAACACAATAAAATTCATTTGCCTTGCTTACTGATGCCAAATAACTGTTCTGACTTTCAACAAGCATAGAATCTTCTACCACAGTTCCGGGAGTAACCACACGGGTTACTTCTCTTCTGACGATTCCCTTGGCTTCACTCGGATCTTCAACCTGATCACAGATGGCTATTTTTAAACCGGCTTCCACCAACTTCTTGAGATAATTATCCAATGCATGATGCGGAATGCCCGCCATCTCATTTCCATTTCTATGAGTCAGTACAAGCTGTAATACTTTAGCTATCTTCTTAGCATCATCAAAAAAAGCCTCATAAAAATCTCCAAGTCTGAACAATAATACCGCATCTTCATATTTCGATTTTATCGACAAATACTGCTGCATCATTGGAGTCAGCTTTTTTTCATCCAATCAAATCACCTCACCATAAAGCGGTCCGGCAGAAACACGGTTTATTTTAATCGTTTTCCATTCCCCTATCTCTGATTGATCCGACTCAAAAATCACTATCTTATTCCTATCCGTTCTCCCATAAAGAAGATGTGGCTTTCTCGGAAGGGCAGCTTCTGCAATAACTTCTACGATCTTATCCTGATAGATTTCATTAAATACCTTATTCATATTTTTCTGAATATCCAGCAGGTTGTTAAGTCTCTTTTTCTTCAGTTCAAGCGGAACATCATCCGGAAGGTTTTTATAGGCAACGGTTCCCTCACGCTCGGAATAGATCGCCAGATTAACCTTTTCAAAACCTACCTCCCTGACAAGATTCACCGTATCCAGATAATCTTCTTCAGTTTCTCCGGGAAATCCGATGATGATATCGCTGGTCAGCGAAACCTCGGGAAATCCCTTCTTTATCCTATTAACCAGTGCAAGATAATCTTCTCTTGTATACCTCCGATTCATTGCCTTTAATATCCTATTACTGCCCGATTGAACGGGAAGATGGATATTTTTGGCAAATTTATCCGAAGAGGCCAGCACTTCTATCACTTCATCCGAAAAATCAGAAGGATACGAAGTTAAAAACCAGATTCTCTGTAAGCCGTCTATTTTCGACACTTCCCGTAAAAGATTGGCAAAATTGACTTTTTCATCATCCACATCAAGGCCATAAGAATCAACATTCTGACCGAGCAATGTTATCTCTTTGTATCCCTTTCCGGCAAGCTCATCGCATTCTCGAATAATATCATCGAATGGTCGACTCAATTCTCTTCCACGTGTATAGGGCACGATACAATAGGTACAGAATTTGTTGCATCCATAGGCAATTGTTACATAGGCATGATGAGAACTATCCCTTATGATCGGCGTGTCGTAACTGATTTCATCAATATAATCGTCAAACGCCAAAAATCTTTCGCCTTTCTTGGCCCTTATTGCATGTTCCTCAATTCTGGTTATCGCCCTTGTACCAAAAACAAAATCAACTCCCTGACGACGCAAAAGCATTTTCCTCTCTTTTTCCGCCGCACAACCGCAAACACCAACTTTAATCTTTTTACCTTCTTCTATCTTCATTTTGTTCAATCGGCCAATGAAGGCATATGCCTTTTCTTCCGATTTCTGCCTGACCGCACATGTGTTAACGATTATTATTTCCGCCTCTTCAAGCTCGGAAATTTCATGACCTTTCCGTACGAGAATCCCCTTCATTATCTCAGAGTCATTGACGTTCATCTGACATCCGTATGTTTCAAAATAAAATTTCAATTGGTTCATCCACCCTTTCTATTATCTGTACTTTTCCATCGAGACCTGATACATGATTATCGAAGTTGACACGGCAACATTCAGAGAATCACAGGATCCCCTCATCGGTATTTTTATTCGCTTATCATCATAATTATACCATTCTCCGGTAATACCATATCTTTCACTTCCAGCAACAATTGCAATGTTTCCACTGTAATTCGTCTGATCATAATCAACCTCTGCATCGGTATCCGTTAAGACTATTTTTACATCATTCTCCTTTAGCCATTCGATTGCCGTACTGACCTCACATTCGATAACCGGTATACTAAATACGGCTCCCTGACTTCCTTTTATGACCTTGGGATGTGTCAGACGGGCACGCCTGTTGCAGATAATCACACCTCTTATACCTGCTCCGTCACAACTTCTGAAAATAGTTCCTATATTTCCCGGGATTTCCACGCCATCAAGTACGATATATATCGAATTACCGTCCGGTTTCATATCTGCAAATTCATAAGCGGGCATTTCACAAACAGCGAGTATTCCATCGGGTTTTTTATATTCACTGATCCTTGCAAACACTTTATCGGAACAGATACATCTGTCAAATTCTTCAGATTTTGAGATGAGCTTTTCTGCAAGAATCTCAGAATTATCCGATAAGAACAACTCCGGTGAAAATAATACCGCATCAAAATTCAACCCTTTTTCCAGACATTTCTCTACTCCCCAAAATCCTTCAACGACAATTAAATTCCGTGGATTTGATTTGGTATTTTTTATAATCGACTGAACCTGCTTGATCCTCGGATGTTTTATTCCGGCAAATTTTAATTTCCCGGAATGTTTTTCCATAAACTGATTTCTCTTTTCTTCTGAATTCATATTTTACCCCTTAACCTTGAGAAGTTTCTTTGGGGAGATGACCGTATGAACCAAATCATGTCCCGGAAAATACGGAATAAATTTAAAATCCGGTATATTCCATAGAACAACAGAGGCCTGTTTTCCATTTTCAATACTACCATACTCATTCGCCAATCCTATCGCTGACGCCGCATTCAATGTCATCGCGGTTAAGATTTCTTCAGGAGACATTTTCAGTTTCGATGATGCGAGATGAGCGATAAATCCCGGATCATTAATTGTACAGGATCCTGGATTAAAATCACTGGCAAGCGCAACGGCTGCACCCGAATCAATCAATGCCCTGGCAGGAGCAAAAGGTTTGCCGAGAAAGAAACTGGTTCCAGGCAGTAAAGTTGCAACAGTATCACTATCAGAAATAGCAGAAATGGCCTCCTCACCAATTTGAATCAGATGATCAGCGGACTGTGCGTGATACTTAGCAGCCAATCGGCTTGCTCCTATATCTTTTATTTCATCCGCATGCATTTTGATTCTGAATCCTTTTTCTATGGCTGACTGAATATATCTTTCACTCTGCAAAATATCAAAGACCCCTTCTTCACAAAAAACATCGACAAAGATATCCGTTCCAAACTCCCCTTTTATTGCATCAAGCATCGTTTCGATAATCTCATCCATGAATGACGAATACTCTTTAAATTCAGGGGCCAAAGCATGAGGACCAAGAAATGTCTTTACAATTTTCTGCGGACTTTTTTCCTCAAGTATTTTTAATACTCTTAACTGTTTCAACTCTGATTCTGTATCAAGCCCGTAACCACTTTTACCCTCGAATACGGTTACACCCCTTTTAAACAGCTCATCGCTAAACTTAAGGTTAAAAGCAACCATTTCTTCTATCGTTGCTTTTCTGACCGCCTGCGTCGTATTGACTATGCCACCGCCAGATTTCATTATTTCCATATATGTGGCCCCCTGCTGCCTCATAAAGTATTCATCATATCTGAATCCATAAAATGGTATATGTGTATGTGGATCTATCAGCCCGGGAGTGGCCGTTAACCCTTCAGCATTGATAACCTCCCCACAATAGCCTTCCGGAATTTGGATATTCTTGTCTACTCTTTTTATCAGTGAATTTTCTATCAGAATATCAGTATTTTCATATAGCCGTATCTCTTTCATCTTTGCACTTTTTTTCATTTTTTCCCCTGAAGGTGTGGCAATCTGTTTAATATTCTTAATCAGTAAATCCATTATTTGTCATCCCCTTTTCTATCATTTCAACATATTATATCAAATCTGTATTTTCAGAAAATAAAAAAAGATATATGCTATAATTCAAGTGAATCCTAAGTTTTCTTAATTTATTTTTACGGGGAGGCATTTATGTTCAAATCATTCAGTCTATACACGAGAATATTGATAGGTTTTGCAGTGATTACAATTCTTCTACTGCTTATTTCTGTTTTGACATTAACCGCGATAAACAGCAGCTTGAACAGTTTCAACGAATATAGTGAGACTGTAGGTGTTCTTGAAGTGGCAACGGATATAGAAAAAGAAATATTAACATCTATGATGCTTAGTCAGGAGTATCTCGAATCCAATGATGAAGGGGTTGCTACACAATTTACCGCTACCATCAACGAAGTCAAACAGAATATCAGTGAATTGAGACAAATCTCACAGAATTCCGAGATAACCGATAAAGGCGGTATCATACTCGACAATATCGATTCTTTTGATAACGCATTTAAAAGTATTGTGGAATATACAAACAAACAGAACGAACTCGTCAACAATTTTATCATGCCGTACGGAGATAAAATAGAGGAACAGTTGACGGGATTGATGGATGATGCTTTCGGAAACGGAGATACACTGGCTTCCTTTGGATCGGGTCAGGCTGTTAAAAACATTCTCAGAACCAGAAACGCAATTTTTAGGTTACTTAATACAAGGAATCTTGAGATGACGGAGACCATCAACGAAGAGATTACGTTAACCGAAGAGAGCATCTCTTTCCTTGATCAAATGATTACTAATCTTACAATGAGACATTATGTTGATGATACGAAAGATGATTTTGAGATTATGAGGGACAATTATGTAGAATTGGAAAGTTCTATGAAAGAAAGAGAAGATGTGACCATTCAGTTCAATCATCTTCAGGAAACCATCTTTGAGAACACGGAAGATTTAAGGGAAAGTATTTATCAGATACAAATTGAAGTTGGAAGTAGTATAGAAGAGCAGAACAGAACGATAAAGACAGTTGTTATCATTCTCATGTTAGGTTCTGTGGCATTGAGTCTGATCGTCTCATTTATCGTGGCAAAGAGTATCATTAAACCAATTGCCATGCTTGAAGCCACCATCAAGAAATTTGGGGAAGGAGATCTGACACAGGATTTCAGTATGAAGGGGAAGAACGAAGTCGTCCGTATGGCAGATATTCTTCAGGATATGGCAAATTCTCTGAGACACTCTATCTCTTCGATTCACGAAGCGGTAGACCAGATTAACAACTCATCTGAAAACCTGAATGTCATTGCACAGGAAGCCAATGAAAATTCAGAAACACTCTCAAGGGAAAGCACTGTGATCGAAGACAGTATTATCAGCACCACTTCTTCATTAGAAGAAACAAATGCCGGTATCGCTGAGATAGCAAATTCATCACAGAATGTTGCCAGAGTCGCTCAGGACCTCGCAGAAGATACGGAAAGCGCTGAAAGAAAAACAAAAGACGGAAATCAAATCGTTTCAGATATGCTTTTAAGTATGAAAAATGTCAGCAATCAAAGTCGGGAAACGACAGAAATCGTAGCAGATCTATCCGGAAATGCCAAAAATGTTGGAGAAATTGTTGAAACGATCTCTTCTATCGCGGAACAAACCAATCTTCTTGCCCTGAATGCTGCTATAGAAGCGGCACGAGCAGGAGAAGCCGGTAAAGGGTTTGCCGTGGTAGCCGATGAAATCAGAAAACTGGCGGAAGAGAGCCGAAAGGCAACGGAAACGATCGATTCCATACTGAAGGAGATTCAGAAGGGAACGTCCATGGTACAGAAGGCAAGCGAGAAGAATGTGAATTATGTAGATTCGCTGACAGATAATGCCCGAAACGTGGAAAATGCCTTTTCTGTTATTCTCGAAAGTATAGAACACATCTCAAATTCTGTTGAAGATCTTGCAGGTTCTGCAGAGGAACAAAGTGCTTCAACACTTGAAATTACGAGAGCCGTTGAGGTCTCAACAAACAGCATGAGTCAAATTTCTAACGAGATAAAGATACTCTCAGACAGCGCTGAAAAACAAGCCTCTAATTCAGAAAATATAAGTTCATTAGTGGCTGAACTCTATGCCATGGGCGAATCACTTGAAGAGCAGCTAAAACACTTCAAGTATTAAGGTGTTTCATCATCTTTAAACCAAAGTTTTTTAAGGCATATATCCCTGCAATGATCATTGCAGGGATTGCTTTATGTCTCATGTTTCTTTCAGTCAACCTGTTACTTGAGGAAAATTCCCGAAAGGCCAACCTAAAACGAGAAACTGAGATTTTATCCCAATATGAAAGCTGGATGGATTCAAAGCTTGACATTTTATTATCCGACAGCCGTTTATCTGATATCCTGTCGATCATGGATCAGACAGATGATTTAAAAAGCACATTAAAGACCATTCATGCCGATCAGGATGGAATGCTTAAGATGATCGGAAATTCTCTTTCTACCATGCTTTCTGCTATTTTTGATCTTATGGATTATCAGATGGATTTGATTTCCGATAGAGATTATTCAACAGATTTTTCTCTTTCTCATGTATCTATATACAAGATGACTCAGAAACTTTTCATGGAAATCATCTCCGTCAATCTTCAAATCATCACCTCAAGGTTTATCTATTCGGACACTACTCCTGAAGATATCCTTCATTCGATAGAAGTAATTACTTCTCAGTCCACTTTATTACAGGAGTCCTTGATGACTTCCGAAGAAGAAAAAATATTCGATCGTTATCGATTAAATGAAATGAAGTGGAGAACGAACATAGAAAACCTCCTGAACAATGACGACAGAAAAAGAGAGCTTACGAATGCTATTCATTTTTCGCTTGGAGAAATCTCTAACCATACCTATCTACCATCGATAATAATGATTTCTATCCTTCTCTCTTTACTTCTTTTTATTCTCGCCATTGTCCTTTTTACGATCAGTCAAAAACAAAGGAAAACGAATCTGTTGTCTATTACTGAAATGATACAACTTAAGCAAATCAATGCGTCCCTTGAAGAAGAAAACTATCAGTTGAAAATCCAATTGACAGAAAAGGATACCGATTTAATCAAGATTAACCGAATCATTGAAAAAAAGAATATAGAAGCAGAAGAGGGACGGGCACGACTTTCCACTCTTGAAACAGAAATCAGAGATTTACAGGCGATAAATGATCAATTAAAAAGTGAAATAGAAGTAGTCGCCAAACAAAAAATACTCAACACGTCAACAGATGATATTGATACCTTTATTAAAGCGTTTGACTTTATTTCTGATTCGCTTACATCATTCATTAGAGAATATCATGAGCTTTTTTCAAATACAGAATTATTCTCTGAAGTTCAACAAATTGATCAATTGATCTCATACCTTGAAGACTTATTTGGCGAAACACGATTGCTTTCTTTAAATGCGGCGGTTGAATCTGCGCGAGCGGGTGAGAGTGGAAAAGGATTCGGAATTGTCGCGGATAAGATCCGAGAAATATCGGAAAAAAGTCAGAATTTATCAAAAGATTTAAAGAAAATCCTCCGGTTGCTTACCAGAAGACTTGAACATGAAACTCAAAATAAGCGTGATAACATGAGCAAGTTAACGGCTGAATTGGAAGAACTGACTGATTATTCGCAGGAAATGATTAAAACAATCAACACGATAAAAAATAAAAATCACCCTTCCTGATAGGCTTTTTCAGTAAAACCCGGTATAAGAAGCTTGAATTCCCTTCAGTAATTGATCCTGTCTGATTTTTTGATTTTCATTCTTCTACATGTAGGAAAGGATGTTATAAGATTCCTATCTCAGAAAGAAATTTTTTGCATTTATCAAAATATTTTTCCCTGTTTATCTTGTAAGAATCGGCATGTTTCCCCTGTTCTACAAGAAGAAGATCCCGTTTACCATGTGTTTTTTCATTGTATAAATCTACAGACATAGAATAGGGAACCATATAATCCCGTTTACCGTGCACAAATAAGATCGGAACATCTATATTCCGTATTATTTTTTTTATAGACACCTTTTTTATTGGCAAATTTGACGTTATTTTCATAAAAAGGTTAATGAGGGGTAGGAAAAATAATGGGACAAGATGCAATCGCTTGAAATTCTTTCTAAAAAGTAACCTGAGATCTGAAAAGGCACTATCGGCTATAAGGAAGGATGTTCTTTTATCTATTTCCGCATGCTGTAAGGCAATTACGGCACCCAGTGATTCACCATGAACACCTAAAAGGCTGCCGTGTCCAAACCTTTCAAAGGCAAAATCGCATATTTTCTTAAGATCATATCTTTCATAAATTCCGTATGTACATTTTTTCCCCCCTGATTTTCCGTGCCCCCTGTGATCATAAAGAATAATATTAAATCCAAGCTTGTAAAAATCTACAACATACTTCATAGAACCCCATAAAGACCAGGTAATTCCATGAGAAAAGACTATAATTTTACTACTCCCGGGATGGGGATATACAAAACCGTGTAGTTTATAGCCATAATCCGAATCGATATAGAATTCCTCATTTTGAAGTGAGAATATCGTTTTAATATCCAGATTATCCACTTGTATAGAGACTTTTTTAGTCAGTTCATATTTCCTCACTCTGGGATTCACATACCGAAATGCCAGATATCCTATAAAAAGAATATCCAGGATTAAAAATATGATTATATACAGCACACTGATGTCCTCCAAAGATAAAAACCTTAAATCCGATAATAAATTTAAGGTTTTTATTGAATCACTTAATGGAATAGAATAGAGATAAAGAACTTGTTAACTATCAGCCTCAAGTCGCTTGATCATTTCCGGAATAATCTTATGAACATCCCCCACTATGGCAAGATCGGCAATCTTCATAATTGGTGCATCCTCATTTTTATTGATGGCTATTATAAAATCACTTTCCTGCATCCCTGCTATATGCTGTAAGGCACCAGAAATACCACAAGCGATATATAGTCTTGGTCTGACGGTTTTACCAGTTTGTCCAACCTGATGACTCTTATCAATCCACCCCTGATCAATGACCGGCCTTGAAGCGGCAACCGTTCCATCAAGCAGTTCGGCAAGTTTCTTCAGCATATCAAAACCGGCTTTACCACCCATACCCCTTCCACCGGCGATTAAAACCTTGGCTTCGGAGATATTGGCCGTTTCCTTCTTTTGTTTCACCTGCTCAAGAATCTTCCCCCTTACCTTTGTCAGATCGGCAGTGGAAATAAACATCTCCGGGTTGGTAAAGGGTCCTTCTTTTTTTTCACCTTTTGAAAATACCCCTGGTCTAACGGTTGCCATCTGTGGTCTGTGATTTTCACAAGTAATGGTTGCCATCAGATTACCGCCAAAAGCAGGCCTTGTCATTAACAGAAGTCCATCTTCATCAAATTCCAATTCTGTACAATCTGCTGTTAATCCCGTCCTGTTTCTTGCCGCAAGTCGCGGGGCAAGATCTCTCCCCTGTGGTGTTGCACCGATAAACACAACATCAGGTTTGAACTTGTCAAAAAACTCTGAAATAACAGTCGTATAAGCATCCGTATTGTAATATTGAAAGGCTTCGTTCTCTACGTAATACACTTTATCTATATCATAACGGGCAACTTCCTCCGCAATCTTTTTGGTGGAAGATCCTATCAGCAATGCATAAACATCGTGACCATGCACTTTGGATAATTCTCGTGATTTTTGAATCAATTCAAGTGTCACATGATTCAAGATTCCATCTTTCTGCTCACCCACAACCAGTATCATTTTATTCTGATTCATGAAATCACCTCTGAACTGATCAGTTTCTTTTCATTCAGTTTCTTTAAAAGAATGTCTACAGCCTCTTTCGGATTTGTCTTAATAATCTCGCCGGCACCGCCTATTTCTCGAGTTCTTGACTTTCGAACCTTCGTAGGAGATCCTTTTAATCCCAACTGAGATAGATCAACGTCAAGATCTTCAGCCTTTAATATTTCTATTTCCTTTTCAAAGACATTAAAAATAAGAGAGGGCTTCATATATCTTGGCGTATTTAATTCTTTTATAGCGGTAATCAGTATTGGCATCTGATATTCTACAATCTCAAATCCATCATCCAGCATTCTTTCAACCTGAATTGTCTTTTCATCGTTGATAACTATGTTTTTCGCGTAGGTTGCCTGCGGGATATTCAAATGTTCTGCAATTTCAGGTCCAACCTGTGCCGTATCTCCATCAATTGCCTGTCTCCCCGCAAGAATCAAATCATAGTCATATTTCTTGATTGCCGCAGCAAGCGTCAAGGATGTGGATAACGTATCAGCACCGGCAAATTTTGCATCCGACAACAGAACGGCTTTATCCGCCCCCATTGCCATCGCCTCATACAATGCATTCTTTGCCTGTGGAGGCCCCATTGTAATAACGGTGATTTCGGCTCCCCTCTCTTCTTTTATTTTCAAAGCCGCTTCCAAAGCATTTTTATCTTCAGGATTAATAATGGTGGGGATACCATTCCTGATCAAAGTCCCTGTCTCTTTATCGATTTTAACTTCCGTTGTATCCGGAACCTGTTTTATACATACAATTATTTTCAACATAAAAAATCTCCTCCTTATGAAAGTGCACTTGATGCAATAATCATTTTTTGAACTTCTGAAGTCCCTTCATAGATTTCAGTAATCTTTGCATCCCTGAACATTCTTTCAACAGGATAATCTTTTGTATAACCATATCCTCCAAATATCTGTATGGCCTTTGTCGTAACATCCATAGCCGTTTCAGCGGAAAAGAGTTTGGCCCTCGCCGCTTCTACGGAAAACCGTTCTCCTGAAACCTTTTTCATGACAGCCCTTTTTACTAATTCTCTTGTAGCGGCGATTTTAACATCCATATCGGCAATCATCCACTGCAGTCCCTGAAATTTTGCAATAGATCTTCCAAATTGTTTTCTTTCTTTCATATAATTTACCGCTTCCTCAAAAGCACCTTCCGCAATCCCGAGCGCCTGAGCCGCAATACTGATTCTTCCACTATCAAGTGTCTTCATGGCAATCCCGAAGCCTTTTCCCTCCTTGCCAAGGAGATTTTCTACAGGGACCTCACAATCCTGAAAAATCAGTTCCGCTGTCGATGAAGCCCTGATCCCAAGTTTTTCTTCTATCTTTCCTACCTCAAATCCCGGAAATTTCTTTTCAACAATAAAGGCACTTATCCCCCTCGTTCCCTTTTCCGGTTCGGTCATGGCAAAAACAGTAAAGACATCAGCTGAAGCACCGTTCGTGATAAATATCTTGTTGCCGTTTAATATATACTTATCCCCTTTTTTCACGGCTGTGGTCTGTTGCCCGGAGGCATCAGTCCCTGCGTTTGGTTCCGTCAAGGCAAATCCACCTATCATTTTACCTTGTGCAAGCGGAATCAGATACTTTTCCTTTTGTTCATGCGTCCCGAATTCATTAATACTCCCTGCACCGAGAGATGTATGAGCCGCAAGGATAACTCCCGTCGTTGCACAGTACTTACTGAACTCTGTAACGGTCATGATATAGGAATACACATCACCACCGGCTCCTCCGTATCTCTTTTCAAACGGGATACCCATCAATCCATTTTCCGCCATTTTTCTGACAGTGTTAAGTGGAAATTCTTCTGTTTCATCTATTTCCGCTGCATAAGGTTGAATTTCATTTTTTGCAAATTCTTCAATCATTTGTTTAAACAAAATCTGTTCCTGTGTCATAATAACCTCCTTTAATCAATATCCATTTTTCTATTTATATTTTAGCACTTTCTCATTGATATATTTTTCACAATATGTGAATAAAATATTTTGTATGTTAGAATGGTTTGGAATAATAGAGGAAGACATTTTCTAAAACAAATTGGGGGGGAAATATGAAAATTTCAATATTAGGATTTGGAAGCTGGGGAACCGCTATTTCACAGGTACTCGCTAATAACGGCCACTCGATATCTGCCTGGACTGTTGATGAAAGGATCGTTGAGAGTATGAAATGGCATGAGAATCCATATTATTTTCCCAGGAAGAAATTATCCGAAAATATTACTGTATCTACCGATCTGAACAGAGTCTGTAAAGATTCAGAGATGATAGTCATCGCAGTACCCACTCAGGCAATCAGAGAAATCATAAAAAGAATAACAGATGATTCACAAGTTATCGTGAGCCTTTCCAAGGGAATAGAGATTAATTCGGGTCGATTGATTCATCAGATTATAGCTGAAGAGCTTCATATAACAGAACGTTATGTTGCCCTATCGGGTCCGACGCATGCCGAAGAGGTCATGGTAGAAATACCGACAAATATCGTTGCCGCCGGAACTGATGAAAAAACGTTGACACTGGTTCAGAACACATTCGGAAATGACTTTTTCAGAGTGTATACGAATGACGACATACTCGGAGTAGAATTGTGTGGTGCACTGAAAAACATATATGCCATCGCCGCCGGAGTGATTGACGGATTGGGCCCATGGGATAATACGAAAGCGGCATTGATTACAAGGGCTGTCATGGAGATCAGGAGATTTGGCGAACATCTCGGTGCTCGTCGAGAAACCTTCCTCGGACTGGCAGGTGTAGGGGATATGATAGTAACCTGTACGAGTAAACACAGTAGAAACAGATATGTTGGGGAGCATTTGGGAAGGGGGGGAACAATAGAAGCCATTCTTAAAGATATGAATATGGTCGCGGAAGGTGTCTATACTTCGCTCGCTTTAAAAAGGATGCTTGAACGGCAGCCGGTGGAGATGCCTATCGCAGAAAAGATTTATGAGGTAATCCATGAAGGAAAAAATCCGAAAGAAGCCATACAGGAGCTGATGAATAGATGTCCAAAACCGGAATTCTGGTGATAACAGCCTCTCTCCAAATCTATTCCCATTACCTGAGGCGGAGACGTCTTACCGCTCATGCTCCAGGTTAATGATCCTATAGAATTCCTTCGAGATCATCAGATCAAAAGACTATTTCACGTTCGGGACAAACAGTTTCTGTAGCTCATCTTCGTTTATTTCCCTGTACTCTCCCGGATGCAATGTCTCATCAAGCATCAGATCTCCTATTGACTGTCGGTGCAGCGTTAGCACCTCTGAACCGACCGCTTGAAACATCCTTTTCACCTGATGGTATTTACCTTCTGTTATCCCAATTAATACCTTAAAATTGCCCTTAGCTTCATCCTTCAATTCAAAGTGGGTAACGGGCTTTGTTACATATCCATTTTCTATTTCTATCCCTTTAAAAAAAAGCGCCGTTTTCTTCAGATCAAATGGTAATACTTCTGCAATATATAACTTTTGCACCTCTTTTTTTGGAGAAATAATCCGGTGCACCAACTGACCATCAGTAGATAATATCAGCAAGCCCGTCGTATCCGCATCAAGCCTACCCGCTATACTATAATCCGGATGCGGAAAAGAGAGAAGTTCCATTACAGACGGATACTCTCCGTCATCTTCGTTTGAAGATAAATATCCCGATGGTTTATTCATCATGAGGGTACTCTGAGTAATCACCGAAACTAACTCGGAATCTATAGAAATACGACTCTCCGGTATTATTTTCAATCCGGGATCAGTCACCAGTTTCCCATCACAACTTACCCTCTTTTGTCTGATCAACGTTTTGATCTCTTTTCTCGAGCCATAGCCCGCATTTGATAAATGTTTGTCTATTCTTATTACCAATTTTTTTTACCCCTCGCCGTATATATCCCTTTACAGATCAGTCTTATTCTTTCCAAAACAAACTCCTCATCCGAATGAACAAGATACCCAGTCTTAAACATCGCCAACTCAATCAGACGTGGATCATCTATGAATACTGCCGCTTTATCTTCTAATTTCATCCTTAAGGGCTCGGAAAATATCTCGTAATCCTCATAAGTTCCAAGCGCTTTAAGTTGAACGATTGTATTAAGCAGAATTTCCTCCCTTAATGCCAGAAATCTATCCTCATCGACAATCCAGGACCAGGGTAATTCTTTCAGCATCGTTCTATTATATACATTCGCCCTGAAATCATCGATCACAGGAAGGGCCAAAGAAAGAAGACGATACTCGGAATATTCACGATTATCCGTAAATATCGCCGGAAAAACCTTCCTGAATTTCAAATTGTCTATAAAGGCATCATCCAATCCATACTTCGCACTTAAAACAGGAAAGACACCTCCCGCTAAAAGGCCATTGGCTACGGCTTCAACGATCTGAGCACATTGATAGGAACTAATAGAAAAAAAGGGGGCTATCGTCTCATTAAAATTACCCTCTACGTTGAGCACCGTCAGATCAAGCGGTTCTGCATAACCAATCACACAGGCATCTGCCCCGTTGGTTTTGGTGATTGTAGAGAGAAAGAGTCCATACTCAAAAAGAAGAGCCTCATCACTTACACTTCCGATACAGAAAGGGGTAACATCCTTCATCAGCTCTTCATAACGGGGAAGTAAGATCCTGTAGCCGTCAGCAGTAACATATATGTCTTCAGCACCTGCTATACAACCTATCGGGAAAAACATGACAAAGAGCATGAAAAACACCGTCTTCATTGTTGGTTTTCTCAAGCGTATACGAAGCTGCTTTTTTAAGTTTGTCCGTCGCATTTCCCATGGCAATCGAGTATCCAACCACTTCAAAGGCAAAGACATCATTATCACCATCTCCGATCATTATTGTCTCTTGAGGATCAAGATCATAGTATTTCAACAGTTCCAATATGGCTATTCCTTTATTGGTCTTTTTAGGGATGTAGTCAAGATAAGTAGAAAAGGATTTAAAAATGTTTACATCTTTACCAAAGCGTTCCTGACTGCCTGATTCTACCTGTTCCAGAAATTCCCCATTGCCTATTGCAAGAATTTTATCCGTTCTGCCTCTCTTTTCTATTTCACCGACAAGATCCTCAACAACCACATAATCCATTCCAGAATGGATCGAATACCGTCTGATTAATTCGTTATCCTCTTCCACGATTATCTGATCATCTATATAGATCTGCCTGTGGCAGTTAAGATCGCGAAGATATTTGATTATTTTTACCGCATATGGGTCTTCTATGTACTCATGGAATATTTCTCTCTTTTCATCGGGTAAGTAGATGATACTGCCGTTGTAACCGATTATCGGGAAATGAACAGAAAAATATTTATCGATTATCTTCTGTGCGGATGACAACATTCTCCCCGTACAGATAAATACATTCTTACCGGAGTTCCTCAGCTCTTCAATCGCGTTAGCCGTTTTTCCTGAAACGGTCAATTCATCAGTCAGTATCGTCCCATCAATATCAAGTACAATCGTCTCGTATTGCAATATGTTTTCCTCTCTTTCATTTTATCCGGTCGACTTCTCTCTTCAATTATCATTTAATCCTTCTTTATCCGATTAATTCTTTTATTTGTCCGATAATCTTCTCACAGGTCAGTCCAGTTTCCTCCAGTAATTCATTCCTGGTTCCATGTGTAATAAATCCCTCAATCGCAATAATCCTGCTATCAGAAATCCTATCTCTAAACCTTGTATTTAAACATGAAATTAAATGCTCTCCAAATCCCCCAGTCCGGACACCTTCTTCGACTGTTACAATATACTTCCGATTTCTTGTTATAAACAGAGATTCAATCGTCGCTTCGTCAAAAGGTTTTACTGAACTGACTTTAATAAGTTTAAACGGAAATTCAAATCGATCGATCTGTCCTTTAATTATATTGTACATAGTGCCAACCGTAAAGATCAGAATCTCTACCGCTTCAGTCCGAACACCAAATTCTTCCACTTCCCAATGATACGGATCTGTCCGACGGTTTTCAACTATCAAATCTTCTATTTCAGCATATGAAAAAGATTCTTTTTCTCTCGGATATCTGATGAAAACTGGTCGTTTTACATTCCATGATCCGTTGAGCAGAAAATTCATTATTTCCACAAGATTTCCGATAGAATTCGGCGCTATCACTTCAATTTGAGGAATCGGATTCAACATGGCAAGATCAAACGTTCCATGATGCGTAGGTCCATCACTTCCTACAAGTCCCGCCCGATCAATTCCAACAAGTAAGGGAATCTTTTGTAAAGCAATATCATGAATAATCTGATCATAAGAACGTTGGAGAAAGGTGGAATATACCGCATATACCGGATGATATCCCTTCAACGCCATGGCCCCGGCAAAAGTCAACGAGCTCTGCTCTGTAATTCCCAAATCAAAAAATCTCCCATTGTCCAACTTTTTAAAATGGTAAAGTCCCGTTCCTATATCCATTGCAGAAGTAATCACGACAAGCTTCTCATCTTTTTCTGCATATCTTGACAGGGTATACCCAAAGGCATCACTGAAGGATAATTTCTTTTCCTTATCCTTAGATTCTCCATTCTTTTTTTCTATCGGACCTATTCCATGATATTTACTCGGTTTTCGTTCCGCATAATCAAGGCCATATCCTTTTCGGGTATGGATATGTAAGACAACCGGTTTTTCATACCCTTCATTCAAATTCGAAAAGACCTTTATCAAGGCTTCCATATCGTGTCCGTCGATGGGTCCGAGATATTTAAATCCCATCGCCTCAAAGATCGAAGTAGGAATAAGATTGTGTTTAAGACTGTTCCTCATCCATTCAAGCAAAGATTCGAGTCCCTTTAAATGGGTTTCAGTTAAAAAGGCCTTCATTTGCCTTTTAAAATTGTTGTAGCCCTTGCTTGTTCTGATCAAAGAAAGATTATTTGCAAATGAACCCACATTATCTGATATGGACATTCCATTATCATTTATGATAATTTTCATTTTACTATTCTGTCCAGTAACCTGATTAAGCGCTTCCAATGCATTTCCTGAAGTCAGCGCACCATCACCTATCACCGAAATCACTTCTCCAGATTCATTATTTAATCTCTTTGCCCGATCGAATCCCAAAGCAGCTGCAATTGAAGTACCAACATGACCCGCACCAAATGAATCAAATCTGCTTTCAAATATATTCGTATAACCGCTTAACCCATCTTTTTTTCTTATCGTTTTAAAGGCTTCTGCCCGTTCGGTAATAATTTTGTGTGCATAAGTCTGATGTCCAGTATCCCAGACAAGAATATCCTTTTCGGGAAAGTCAAAAACATAATAAAGGGCAAGCGTCAATTCAACAGTGCCAAGATTTGAAGCAAGATGCCCACCATTATCACTGACAGTATCTATGATATAGTTCCTTATCTCATCGGCATACAGGTAAAGCTCTTCTATTGTAGCATCCTTTATTCTTCTGATAATATTCTCAGAACAGAGGATGTTATTCTTCATTCTCTATATCTCTTTTTATTTCTTCAATCTTCAATTCAGACTCTTTCAGTTGTTTTTCCGCCTTTTGATACAATAATACAGCATCTTTATATTTTTTGATAGAATCCTCAAGAGGAATATCCTTATCTTCCATCTCCTCAACGAGCTTCTCCAGGTCAGAAATAATCTCTTCTATTCTTTTTTTAGTCGCCACGAAAATCCTCCCGGAATCAATTTTTAAGTATATTTTTTACTTTTGCCTTTAAAATACCGTCTTTTAAATAGATATCAATTACATCACCAGCGCTTAATTGTACCACACTAGAAATAGTTTCCCCTTTATTCTCTATTCTCGAATAACCCAATTTAAGATATTTATCAGGATCAGAGGCAAGAATTTTCTCATTGATAACGAGCATTCTCGATTTGATTCTTTCAAACCTCGACTCGATCATATGATACTTCCCTATATATTCCATGCTCAACAATCTATGTTTCAAACCGTTTACCCTGTTAATCAGGATGTTTTCCGCTTTTATTAAAAGATCATCGATTTTGTCTCTCACCCTTTCTATTTCAAGAAGTGGATCTTTGTACGAGAGAATACGATTCAGTGAAAAAAGCTGTATCTTGATCTCATTGATCCGTTTTTCCAAGATAAAATCAAGCCGACTGATGACAGCTTTTTTATGAGCCAAATAAGCAAAGATATCAGGAGCAGAGACCATTGCAGCAGCTGTTGGCGTAGAAGCAATATAATCCGCGGCATATTCTGAAAGTGTATGGTCTGTTTCGTGACCGATTCCAGAAACAACCGGCTTTGTGCAATATCTAATCTTTTTGACCACATTCTCATCGTTGAAACACCATAAATCCTCTATAGAACCCCCGCCTCGTGCGATGATAAGAAAATCAACATCTGAATTTTCAGCCATTGTTATCGCGTCAATAATTTGTTTCTCCACTTTTCCCTGTACACCCGTATGAAAAATATTCAGTGTTATTTCGGGGTATCGGGTTTTAAAGGTTTTAATAATATCCTGAAGCGCTGCACCCTTTCTTGAGGTAATTATTCCAATTTTTTCAGGAAATTCATGTAACACCCTTCTCTCACTTTCTTTTCTTGGAATGACACCTTCCTTGAGTAATTTTTGTTTGAGTTCCTCAAATTTCTGCTGAAAAACACCGGTTTTTGAGATTTCTCTGGCCGATTTTATGTAGAACTGAAATTCTCCCCGTTGTTCATAAATTGACAGATAACCAAAGGCTTCTATCATGGATCCCTCTTTGAATTTTTCAGCATTCTCATCAGAGATATTAAAATAAACCCCTTTTAATATGGAAGAATCCTCTTTTAAGGATAAATAGGCATGTTTTCCGTATAACTTTATCGTCCCTATTTCTCCGATTATAGAAATATACCCACCAATTTCAGGATTATTTTCGATTAATTCCTTTGATTTGCGTAGAACTTCACTAATAGTAAAAGGCATATTTACTCCTGTAGAAATTTTTTCGGATTTTTTTCGTCACATATATACCCCAGAGGGGTATATATGGAGGTGCTTTATGCATAAAAAAATCACTATTTATTCTACACCAAATTGTCCACATTGTGTCAGTGCAAAGAGGTATTTCAAGAGTCTTGGAATACCATTTAAAGATTATGACGTTTCAAAAGATCGGAAAGCGGCAGAAAACATGGTAAAAAAAACCGGCCAAATGGGAGTTCCTGTTATTGAAATAGGTAATCAGATCATTATAGGATTCAACAAGGGACGGATAGAAAATATGTTAGAAGGAAGATAATGAGGATTTAATCCTCATTATCTTCTTTTATCAGGAGCTTTCCAAAAGCCGCTTCAAAGTTTCTTATATTCTTTTCTATTACAGAAAAATCCGTTTTAAGGTCTATATGAACACCGAGTTGTTTTATTTTTTCTTCTATAGATATTTTTTCACCGATTTGTCTGATCTTTTCCTTTACTTTCTCATATTCAAAATCATAAAAATAAACAAGATAAAAACCCTCTTTGTAGGTTCCGAGAATATCACTCTTTCTTATTTCACTTTTTAAAACGGCGGACACGGAATCATTGATCATCTGAAAAATATCAGGACCATATCTACCGATAATATCTTCACGATTGTTTATAACAAAGCAGGCGAGAACCCCCTTTAAATTGTATCTGTAAACTTTATGGATTTCTTTTGAAACAAGCTCTGTGAACAGCTGAAAATTCCTTGTGGAATTTAATTCATTCGTATACTCATTACTTTTAATAAAATAAAGGTAAAGCAGATATTTAACGAAAATATCAAATAGCAATAATTCCAACTGTCTGAAATCATAGTTCTTTTTTTCTTCAAAGACTATTTTAATTTGTACCTTATACGGACCTAATTCGACTATTTTCTCTATTAACTCAAATGTTTTTTCCGTTTTTTCACCACATGAGAAGATTTCCTCATCATTGACCGCTATTACGGCAAAGATCGTAGAATTATTTTCAGCAAAAAACATCCTGAAAATATCAATGACGGCTTCTTCAAGCTGTATCGTCTCTTTAAGCTGTAATTCCTCAAAATATCTCTGTATGTATTCCAGATTTAATTTTAAATTCTTATGATATTCAGAAAAATCACCGAGTTTTTCCGAATATCTTAAAATCTCTTTTTTATAAACATCCGCTTTTTCTATCAATTGATTGACTTCACTATATATGAGCTGATTGACATCTCTATTGATTCCATATAAGTCTTCGGGGATTTTTTCACCGGATTCAATCATTTGAGAAACGGCGCTTATCTCCTCCGATCTACTTGAGAAATCGGAAAAGAGCATTCTCTTGACGAGGTTGATGATAAGAAAACCTATAAAAAATGGTAAAAGAAACAGGAGAAACAGCGGCAATATTTTATTTAAAACCGGAGAAAAAGAGATGAAGTGCAATAAATCGACAGTGGTTTCAGAATAATAATATACCGTGTTATCAATACGGAAAAGAGAAGCGTTAAGCCATTTTATCTTCTGACCGTTATTTTTATTAACGGCAATAAAATTATTCTCTTTCAATAAATACCCGTAATCATTATCGTCGAGTACAATAAACTCACACAGATCAGCATTTCTCAGAAATTTGTTGATTGATTCATCTAATGTGATTGTACCGATATATACCCTGTTTTTACTCTTTAATCCTATATCAAAGCAGACCTTTTTAATCACCGGATCAAAATAAAAATTTGAAATGGAATAATCATCAGATACGATTTTACCAAAGATCGGATTTCCATTCAGAACATCCAGTCCAGGTATCAGATTCCCATACTGTATAAGTACCTGCCCCTCCATATCAGAAACAACAACCCGCTCAAAATCCTCAGGATTTGAAACAAGTTGCAATGAATTCTGATGTAATACGGTTTTAAACAGATTTATCATTAGGAGATTTTCTCTGTTCAAATCACTGATAACCGCTGAATATGAAAAGTAACCGGCTATAACGATGAAAAGCATATACATGACAATCCATAAAAGATATATATTGACTAATTTTTTATTTATCAATGCAAAAGAATTCTTCATTTCTCACCAATCATTCCATAATCCGTTGATTATCCTATTCAACGGTATATAGTCCATTTTTCCCAAATTTTACATGATATAAATTCATAATGACCTGATCTTCATCATTAATGGTAAAAAAATCACCATTCTGCTCATTTTGAAAATAAATCCATTCTGCCTTATCAAATCTACCGTATTCTCTTATAAAATCAGCAACTGATGCCGAAAACATTCTGTATAATTCTCTTTCATTATCAAATACAGGTGAATCAAATTCCTTCGATACCGTTATTCCATTCACTCCATAAGAATTCGCCCCTGTATAATACACCGTTTCTTTGTTTGTATTCTGTAAGAGTAGAAATATCTTCTCCCGCGGGTAACCAACGATAGAATCAAGAATACTGATCGTGTCAAATTTATTCGTGTTTAAAACGATATAATCTGGATCGTAGGTCTCGATCATATCAATAATCTCATTTATGCTATCTTTAAAATTCTCAGCGGGATTAAAGGGATACGATCGGACTTTTCCGTTGATACGGCTCGAAAAATCAAACTCGGTCTGATATTCATCGATGATTAAAGTAATCGAATCCTCATTCAAATTGCAGAATCTATTTAGTGCCAAAGATATTTGATTTAAATCAGGCATCAAATTGATACTGTTATTGAGTAACTCCGATTTTTCAAAAAAAAGGGTAACAAACAAAGATTCTATCTCGTTCATCCGCTGTAGATTTAGGAAACGATCGGAATACCCCAGGTCAAGAAAAAACAAGTCATATTTATCTCTATCTATCGATGGGATAAGTTCCTGAAATTCACCCTCAGATAACACCGCTTCAGACGTAAACCCAACCTGAACGGCATTATCCTTCAAGCCTTCGCTTATCTCCTGATAGATGGTATATGAAGCCTTTGACTCAAAGATAGAGAAATCAGACTTCGTCAGGCAAAAAACATTCAACGTTGTCTTTTGATTAAAAAAAGAGAAGAATATTATAGCCAAAAAAATAAGTAGTAATGAGACAAAAATATACTTTTTTATATCCCCCATATCTCACCTTCAGCATTTCACGTCAAGATATCTTTTCAGATCTGTATACTCTGATACCGCCGCTCTTTTCCAGTGTCTTTACATTGGAAAAAATCTCCCTCATAAAAGTTCTGATTCTTGCCCCGCCTTTGTTATGGTAGGCAACTATCTGAAGATCTCCGTTCTTTTCAAGATAATCGACTGAGTCCTTGATGGCCTTTTCCCATGTTTCTTTTCCTGCTGCCATAGGGGGATTGAACAAAATAGAATCAAATTTCATTCCCTGCCATGGCTCAAACAAATCCCCTTCGCGGACATCTACATTCAAATTCTGATTCAGGGCATTTTCTTTCGCAAACCTGACAGCCCTTTTGTTGATATCACTCATAAAGACATGAACAAATGGATTCTCTTTCGCTATTATCGTACCGACTACACCGTACCCACATCCCAAATCAAGAATCTTACCGGGCCTCACGATTAAATTTTCCAGAAAAACAAGTGTTGCCCTATTTGACTTACCATAGGCAAATACACCGGAAGGACTTCTGAAGACATACTCATGTCCGTTTTTCAACTTAATTGCTACATCTCTTACAATTAGCGCTGATTGTGGATTGGGGGAAAAATAATGATCGTTGACCTGTTTTTCCATCTTTTCACTCTTCATCCGGTAATTCTTCCAATTCATCATCGTGACTATCAGGCTGAGAAATAACCGAATCCTTTCTTTCCTTGAAATAATCAAACGCAATCTCGTAATTCTTTCCATCATCCGTTAAAACTGAAACATTTTTTGTAAAAATATTGCAGCTTATCACCTTGCATATCTCATCGTTATACTGAACAATACTTCCCTGTACCGGTACATCCTGCATAATCTCTTCATAGGTATCAAGTTCATATTTCAAACAGCAAAGTAGTCTTTTACACTGACCGGATATCTTTGCTGGATTAATCATCATCTGCTGCTTTTTTGCATCTTTTAAAGTAATTTTATCAAATTCTCTCTTGAACCTCCGACAACAAACGGGCTGTCCACACATACCGATACTGCCTATGAATTTCAGTTCATCTCTGACACCTACCTGCCTCAGCTCGATTCTGGTTCTGAAACTATGCGCCAATTCTTTCACAAGTTCTCTGAAATCCACACGCCCTTCAGCACTGAAATAAAACAGCAACTTTGAACGATCAAACATATACTGTGCTTTAAGCAGTTTCATCGGTAAAGAAAGTTTCAGAATCTTTTCCATACATATATCATAGGCCGCTGCAGCATCTGCTATGTTAATTTCATGTTTTTGCATATCGTCTTCCGTTAGCGGTCTCATTAAAGGTTTGATCTCATAATCGACTTCGTTTATATCTATTTCAAATGGTCCTTTAATAATCTTTCCCACGTCAAGTCCAAAAAAGCTCATTCCCAACACGAGGGTACCGGGAGATAATTCTCCCTCATAAGTAAAATAATTTATCTTCCCATATTTTAAAAATTCTACTTCATAAACCTTTGCAATCATTTCCATTTTTGTCCTACTTTCTTTTTAATATTTTTTTGATACCTGTCAGATAATTATAAAACAACAACTCTCGATTACAATTGATCTGTACACTGTTTTTTATTCGTTCAAGAAATTTCAAAAATTCTAACAGTTCGACAAAATTAAAGGTCAAACCTGTCTCCAGTAACTTTATTGTTAAATGAGTATACGTTATTAAATCATTAAATTCAGAGTTCTCAGATTTGTATATCGAATAAAGGAGTTTTTCCGTTGTACAAAAGAGTTCTTTGAAAAATATATTTGTAAAAGGCGATTCCATGCCCTTTACAAAATCGGAAGAATCAAGCAGAAGTTCCTGATACACCCAATCAGAATCGGAAAACAACAATTTTTCCACAATACAGAGAGAAAACAGTTTTCGAAGGATTTTCCCTTCAAACTCCATATTTTCTATCTTCAAGGAATTTTCTCCTGAACAGATTAGTGAATAATCAACAAACAATTCTTTTATCTCTCTTCCCCTTAAAGATTCCAAGATTGTCTTCTGTTCCGAATAATCCATATCCGATGCCAGTTTAAGGATTTCTAAAGAACTGTCTGATATCCAATAAAACTCATCAGTATTCATTCCTTCAAAATCAGATAACTTTATTCTAACGGGAAGCTGGATCTTAAACAACCTACTTTGAACCGTACTTAAAAGAGCCGAGAAAGAAGTTGTTGTACAGATAAACACGGTACCTTCAGAAGGTTCTTCTATTAATTTCAACAAACTGTTTAGTGAATAAACATTGGCCTTCTCTATATTCTTTACGACGATATACTTGTAATTAAGAAATTCCTTCTTAAAAGAGGAAAAGGAAATCAATTGGCGAACATCCTCTATCTTTATCACATCATCAGACGCACCGATTTCAAAATAATCATTTGAATTGAAAATAGAACTGTATTTGATACGTTTCTCTTTATTCTCCTCTATCCTTTCCAAAAGATTTTCAAGAAACAGATTAATCAATTCACCCTCTTCTCCAGAAAGGCATATCGCCGGAATCTTCTCATTGGACTCCCTTTCGTCTTCTTTGGATAAAAGGGAGAAAATTTTTTCTATTTCACTTTCATAGCTCTTATTAATCTTTGTTTTTAAGACTTCTCTTTCCATGTATTTAAACCCTTATCGATACAAATCAAGGACAAGCCCATTTATTTCTTCAACTTTCCCAGCAAAGCTCATCGTATTTTTTTCATTTTCCATTAACAACCCAGCAAGCTGATGTATTTTATCATCGACTTTTTCCGCCACCATATACAATTTTGGATAATCCACATCCATTCCCATATCTTCCTTAATCTTGTAGAGTCCTTTTTCAATAAACTGTAAAAACTTTTTCAGTGAATCTCTATAGCCTTGAAAATTCCTGTGCGTAGGAGACCTTGAAAACTTATTCCCCGCACTTAACACATATTCCAAATAGCGTCTGGATTCTTCTTCTATCTGCTCTAATTTCACTTCGCCAAGCATATCCATAAAACCGTTCCAGCCCTCAGTATCCACTTTTGCATTACCAGAGTTGATTGACTTTTTCCTCTTGGCCTTAGATGATTTTTTGTCTTTATCGATTGAATTGTTTGGCGGATTTACTCTCATATTATTTACCTTCTTATTTTGGTTTATCTTTCACAAGATCTTTACACAGTTCCAAAGCACCCGTGGCGTCTCTCGAATAGCCATCACAGCCAAAGTCTTCTGCCAATTTCCGGTTCATGGATGCCCCTCCTGAGATTAATTTAACCTCTATCCGCTTTTCCATCAACAGCTGTTTGACTTCCTGAACCCTTCCGACCGTTGTCGTCATCATCGCTGAAAGGCCGAGAATATCGGGTCTTTCTCTCGATACGGCCTCCAATATATCTTCAGATTTACAATCTTTCCCCAAATCGATTACTTCAAATCCCCCACTGCTTAACACCGTACCGACGATCTTCTTCCCTATATCATGCACATCGCCTTCAACAGTTGCAACCAGTACCTTCCCTATAGATTTTATCGACTTTCCTGATAAATCATTTAGTCTGTCAAAGACTGGTTTCGATGTCTCAGCCGCAAGAATAAGTTGTGGAAGATGAATTTCCTTTTTCCCATACAGGACACCTATCTCATTCATAGCCGCTCCTAAGGTTTCCTGGCTGATCTCAAGGGGGGATTTTGTTTTCAGTTCAACATCGATAACCGTATTGATTTTTTCACTCTGACCGTTGAGGAGATATTCTGTTATCTCATTCTCGGTATTTATCTTTTCATCATTTTCATATTTTTCACCTTTCAGACTCAATGAACCCTGCATTACACCGAATAATTCCAAATCGCCCGTATTCATTATCGCCGAAGAAAGTCCTCTTTCTATAGCTCTTGACAGGAATGCCGCGTTGATTCCTGAACGCAGAGGCATTCCAAAACTCAGGTTTGACAACCCCATCGTCGTATTTATTCCAAGGGCTGTTAATGCCTGGACGGTCTTGAGTGTAACTTCCGGATCGTTCCCTGCCCCAAGAGAAAGCACAAGAGGATCTGCAATGATCCTGTTCGCACTGATTCCCAATTCATCCAGCCAGTTTATTCCCTCTAGTATCACCTGAACCCGTTCCTCCGCAGTCGTCGGAATCTTTTTTCCCATTGCAAGCAGAATCAGAACGCCTCCATGCCGTTTCAGGATTTCCGCTTTTTTTTCTATACTTTTCTCTGTAACCCTTGCGGAGTTAATCAACGGTCTTCCCGCATATTCATCCAGAGCCCTGTAAAGATATTTTGTCGTTTGAATATCAAATGACAACGGGTTGGAAGATATCCTGTCCAATTCAATAACCGCTTGATTAAAATGGTCCTGGGCCAGAATTTTTTCTATGCCGAGGTTTAAATCAAGCAATTTGGCACCTTCAGCTTCCTGTTCCTTGGCAATAGAAACAATCCTGTGATAATCCATTCTTTCTATTTCTTCCTGAAATCTCTTTCTTGAAGCGGGATTAATGCGCTCACCGATAGGCATAAAGGGAGAGAGTTGTATTAATTTAGTTCTGGAAGAAAAATAAACCTGCTCTGTCTCCTGTTTAAAGTCTCCACTGGCCCTTTTTTTGGCCTCATCATAGGTATAGGAAGGATTTTTCAAAACAAGCTCTTTTAAAGCTGAAATATGTTCGGGACCTGTTCCACAGCAGCCCCCAATAATTCCAGCGCCTTCCATTACGATATCCGATGCATAGACTGCAAATTCATCTGCACTCATTTTATAAAAGAGTCTGCCATTTTCAAGAAAGGGATCTCCGGCATTAGGTTCTACCGAAATTGGTTTTTCAGTATACCGTCGTAGCTCAGAAAAAACGTTAAAGATTTCTTTTGGACCAAGAGAACAGTTTATGCCAACTACATCCACATCCATATCATTCATCAAGTTGGCGAATACAGACACAGGCGTGCCGGTAACACTTCGAGGCTCTTCATTTTCATTGAGATCAAACGTCATCTGCACAATCAGCGGCTTTTCCCTGTTGACATCCCTAATCGCGAGGACAGCGAGTTTCGTTTCCTTAAAATCGGTCATCGTTTCTATAATAAACCCATCTACTCCATATTTATCGAGGATCGAGGCCTGTTCGTAAAATGTCTCGTATACCGTTTGGGAATCGGCCTTTCCAACAGGAACGGGAAACTCTCCGGTCGATGAAATATCTCCAAACACGAGTGTGTTTTTTCCGGACGCCTCTCTCGCGATTAAAACCCCTTTCTTGTTGATCTCTTCTATCTCCTGTTCAAGACCATGAGACGTCAGTTTCATCCTGTTGGCATTAAAAGTATTCGTCAGCAAGATATCACATCCTGCATCAACATATTCTTTCTGAAGGCTTAATACAACATCCGGTTTTATTAGATTTAACTCTTCACCAAGTACGTCACCAAAGCCCCTTTTAAAAAATTGTGCCCCATAGGATCCATCAAGGATCAAAGGACCGGTTTCGAGACGTTTTATAAATTCCGCTCTATTCATACCTCACTCCATCTCTCATCTTAATCCTGATAATTTCACGATTTCATTAACCTGCTTCCAGCGATTCATCGTATACAAATGAAACCTTGTGATTCCATTCCGTTTTAGTTCTTCTATCTGTTTGACAGCGTATTCTATTCCAAATTTCTCCATCTCTTCGGGTTTATCTTTGTATAATTCTATTTTTTCGTTCAAATCCTTGGGGATAGTTGCACCGGAAAGTGAGACAATTTTCCGAATCTGCTCAGCCCTGAGTATTGGCATTATCCCTGGAATAATTGGCATGTGCATCCCCGAATCCTCTACCTGATCCAGAAATTTAAAATACAGATCATTGTTAAAAAAAAGTTGTGTGATAAAGAAATCGGCTCCCGCTTCGACTTTCACTTTCAAATGATCAACACTTATTTTCATATCCTTACAATCCTGATGTCCTTCTGGATAGGCCGCAGCTCCGATACAAAATCTCCCGTCGGATTTGATGACTGAAATAAGATCCTTCGCAAATTCAAAATCACACCAGGCCCCATACGGAAACGTAACATTCTGTGGAATATCTCCACGCAAAGCAAGGATGTTGCGAACTCCTTTATCGTATAATTTATCGAGAATTTCACCGATATCTTTTTTAGTGTATCCGACCGCCGTCAGATGGGCAAGCGCAACGGTTCCTTCATGACTTCCCATTTCGTGACGGTTTTCTATATATTCGGAAATCTCCACGGCCTTTCCCTTGTTTGTCCCTCCGGGGCCATAAGTTACACTGATGAAGTCTGGATTTAAATCGGTCAGTCTATTTATCGTTTGCTTTATTATCTCAAATTGTTTTTTCTGCCCTTTTTTAGGCGGGTAAACCTCGAAAGAAACGGAATCCCCTTTTCTTTGAAATATATCACTAATTCTACCTGTCATTCATTTCCTCCATTAATGTATTGGAATACCAACCAATCATACAAACGGTACTCTTCTGTGGAATCAAAACGCCTGATTTGATATGGGCAGAAATCTTCTCCGCATTTAACAAGGCAATTATCTTTATATTCTCCAGCAGGGAGACTTCGCCATACCCCGGTGAAAATCTCATGGTCCCTTCTCCATATTTTCGTCGCAACAGGATATCGTATTGATTATTTATCTCCTCTACTGATTCAGAACCCCATGCATCCAGTAAAGAAGCCCTTAGTATCTCTCCCCTGTTCTGATAATCATCTATCCGATCATCAATTTCGGAACCAATCGTACTGCAGAAATAGGTGAGATATTTTATTCCGTTAAATTTTTCAGGGATAATCATCGTATTCAGATTGCTTATTTTAAAAGTATCACTGTACACAACACTTTCAACAAGATTCATCCCCTCAATATAAACCTGATTTACAATATCTCTCATATTTTCATCAAAATGACTTGTCTTCCCGTGAAACCCAGCCCTTAATAAAAACAATTTTTTTGCCGGAAGACTTTCTTTTTTTAATGGATGATATATATACGAAATAATATTACTCCTAAAATAAGATCAAAACGACTACAATAACAACTATTGCCAGAAGCAATAATATTGTCCCCACCATTATGAAATCAATCAGTCTTTCTTTTTCTTCAATAGCTTCTTCATCCCTTTTTACAGATCCGCCTTTCATCAATGTCTGTAAAAAATTCTTATCTTTATCCGGAGCCTCATTTAACAACTTTTTATGCTGCTTATCTTTCATAATCCTCATACTCGAAACAATAATGGTCTTAGCTTCAAACCATTCATCGATAATGACCTTTATCAACATCGTTCCTTTTCCGTTTGAAAGGAATTCTCTTGCAGTAATATAAGCTTCAAACGGTTTGATATTATTCCCATCTCCGTCAAACTTCTCAGGAAACAATGACACTAATCTTTCTCTATCCGATTCATTCGGGAAGTTCATAATACTGACATAAATCATCTCTCCGACTTTAACGGTAGATATGGGATTTCCTTCCATAGGATCGACAATCGGGTAAAAATCAGGCAATTCAAGCAGGTCGTTTCTCCTGTTCGCGTAATTGGCGGCAGATTCCGCATCAATCTGACTCCCAGCTTTTAAAGCCTCGCCCGAACTCATCTCGGTATAAGTAGAATGCTCAAAATCAAACTTGATGTTTACTTCGCTTGTCCATTCATTAAAGAGCTCCTTAAGTTCTATTCTTATGGCCGACGAATCGCCTGTCGAAATCAAGGCACCTAATTTCTTACTGAAAGAAGTCCGGCCACCTTTTTTATTGATATATGTCTTGATATAATTCGTGAAATCATTTGATTTTGTAATCACATCTCCGGTTCTTGACAAGAGTTCTTTATAAACTATATTCAGTTTTTCACGAAAGTCGTTTATATCATCTTCTACATTAATCTTCGCAAAATTTTTAAATCTTCTTGCAAAAGTGACAAACTGAAAGTCTATACGACCATCGACTTTTCCAAAAAAATAACCGATTATGATTTCATCAGACGACTGACTCTCAGCGTATAACTTGATTGTATAAAAATCAAAATCCATAAACGTCTCCTGTCAAATAGTATTCTATCTTAAGAGATTATATCATGAATCGGTTCCGTTGATTTTTAAATTCAGACTTTTTTTTGATGAACCCGGAATCAGACTAACTTCTTCCGATTTTGTCACACAGAAATTCAAAATCTCTCTTTTATCGTTAAAATGATACCGCGAATAGATAAAAAATGCATCAAATAAATCTCCACTCCCCACCGTGTAGGGTAATTTTTTACCGTTCCCGGGAACAAAAATACCATCCCATAAGGCTCCATTGACTCCCTTTTTCACAATATTGCACTCACTGTTCACCGCCTCTGCTTCATTCCCGATGACTATCATATGATCTCGAATACGCTCAAAGGACCGGTTTCGGTAAGCAGGCCCCAAGTCAACATATACAAAGGCCCAATTTTTATCCATGATTTCCGACTGAAGCCTCTCATCTGTTTCCGTCGCAAACATCAAACAGATATCATCTGAAGTGTACTCAAAATTCATATTCAGTAAATCATTTTCCCCGTTAAGGTTTACAGCGAGTGGGCGATTATTTCTCGAAACAAAAAGATTTGTCTCATTCATATTCCGCTGTAAATACCGAAGATTAACACCCGACGTATTTAACACCTCAAGGATATAATCCCCGTTTCTGTCATTTCCCAAGCACGAGTGAATATAAGTCTCAAACCCCAAATTGGATAATGCAACAGATGCATTTACAGCAGAACCTCCAGCATCCTCAAAAACACGTGATACATGAATGTCCCCACCATATATGAGGATATCTTTAAAACCTCTTCCAAAGACGTGTATATTCATTAAATTCCCACTTTAATCAGCTCATATCCTCTTTTTCCCAGTCCTATTTTTTCCGCATGCGCCAACTGTTCAGACCAGTCGGTTCCGGGATGAATTTCTGAAAAAGGATCATGTCCCACCTCTTTAATGACAAGATCAATACAAGCCTGATCTAAGGCTACCGGATCTTCACTGACTGCTATTCCAATATCCGGTGAAACGGGTATATCGTTAGAACTCCAGCAGTCACAATTCGGAGAAACGTTATTTATAAAAGAGATATGAAAGGATTTTTTATCTTTTAATACGGCAAGTGTATATTCAGCCATTTTCTTACACAATAAATCGGCAGATGCATCCCATACAGGAACTATCGCCCCATAATTACACATGGCCACACATTGACCACATCCTATACATCTCTCGTAATCTATTACGGCAAATTCATCAACAACTATAGCATCAACGGGACAATTCCTTGCGCACAAGGTACATTTTATACAATTTTCTCTGATAGTTCTCGGTTTTGAAGTTGAATGCTGTTCCAATTTACCGGCCCTTGAAGCACACCCCATCCCAAGATTTTTAATTGCGCCACCAAAACCCGCCTGTTCATGACCTTTAAAATGGTTAACGGAAATAACCGTATCAGACTGAACAATCGCCGCCCCTACCTTAGCTTCCTTTACAAATTCACCGTTAATCGGGATTTTGACTTCATCCGTTCCCCTGAGACCATCCGCGATAATAAGGGGGGCATCCACAACTTGTTTTGCAAAACCGTTAATCACAGCGGTTTCAAGATGATCAACCGCATTGGAACGCGATCCCTTGTATAAAGTATTTGCATCGGTTAAAAAGGGTTTTGCAGAACTTTCCTTTATCATGTCCACAATCACCCTCAGATAATTTGGTCTGATATACGCCAGATTTCCATATTCTCCAAAGTGGATCTTTATTGCAACAAGTGAATCTTCCGAAAAAGAATTTTTAAAACCGGAAATTTCCAGCAGATTTCTCAATTTTTTAAGTAAACTTACCCCAGGTTTTGTCCTGAATGTAGTGAAATAAACCTTTGCCATAATCATCTCTCCTTTCATAACACGTTATGGAATTATACCATCACTTTTAATTCCACTCTCAATTCCAATAGGCATGTTATAATTCAAAGTCCGAAATTGTGAGGTGTAAAAATGAAACTATATTTAATAAAACAAAAAGCAGGACCCGGAATGTCAAAACGAATGTTTGATACGGTAAGATCCAGAACTGGTATCGACATCAATTACGATAATCTCGTCATCCCCCTCGATTACTACGATCAGGTTCTTGTCAGATTAAAAGAAGACGACGAAGTTGTCGGTTTTAACGTCACTATTCCATATAAGGTGAAAATCTGCGGAAATGTGATACCGGATATTGACGTTCGGAATTGCGGTGCAGTAAATTGCGTAAAGATTGATCATAAAACCGGTGTATTTTACGGGTACAATACGGATTGGAAAGGAATTTTCAATCCGTTAAAAAACAGAAAGGTCAATAACGCCATAATAGCGGGAGCCGGTGGAGCAGCAAGGGCTGCATGCTATGCATTGACTAAAATGGACGTGAAAGATATTTTTCTATTCAATCGTTCTGTAGAAAAAGCAGACTCATTAAAGACTTTTTTCCCACAATTGAAACTGTTACCGCTGGAACGACTTGATGAATTTGTCAAATTAAACGGAATTGACCTAATCATCAACACGACACCCCTTGGAATGAATCCAAACCCCTGGACATCCATTCCTATACAGATGGAGACCCTTGAACATTGCAGAATCGTATTTGACGCAGTCTATAAGCCATTGAAGACAAAATTACTCGTTTACGCTGAAAAAAGTGGTTGCGAATGTATCAACGGTTTGGAGATGCTCATTGATCAGCATATAGAGAACGTCAAGATATGGCAGCTTCCCATGGAAAATGAAATAATAAAGATATTGGAAAGTTTCAAAAGGGCTTAGTTTTGCCAGATTCTATCGCTTAAAACTCACTATTGTTTTTGCCTTTTAAATGAAGCGAAAATCAATATCATTTCCGGTGTTCTTCAAAAAAGACACCGCAAAGGCAGTTCAAGGCCTCAGCGGTGTCTTTTCATTCATAACGTGAACCCATTATTTTAGGTTTTTATCGCAATTCGCACATTTGCCGTAGAATTTAATGTTATGATCATTCGGGATGAAACCCATATCGTCTTTCAGAAGTTTTTCTATCTTTTCCATCAGCTCATCTGATAATGTAATCACTTCTCCACAATCAGTACAAATCGCATGATGTTTGCCATGTTTGTTGCTATCGGCAAGTTCATACCGGATGATTCCCTCGTCAATCTCTATTTTCCTTAACAGGTCAAGTTCACTTAACAGCTCTACAGTCCTGTAAACCGTAGCCTTACTTATTCTGGATCTCTTATCGAGTAATTTCCTGTACACTTCTTCTACACTGAGATGATCTTCAGGGGACTCGGCAAATATCTTCATAATTAACTCCCTTTGTGCCGTTATCCTGAAATTTCTGTTTTTCAGCTCTTTTCTTAAAATATCATTGACCATGCTTTGAAACTGCACCTCCTAAAATGCTGTATCTTAACTGCTCATAATTGTACCAGTTTTATGTTACTTTAATGACCCAAATGTATTATAATTTGTTTAATTTTTGCTTATGAACCTTGATATAATGATAGTTCCTACCACATTCAAAACAAGTAATACCAGAACGATATCTAATAAATAAATCAAACCAGATTCGTTTGAATATAATATAAAAACAAGTAACAATTTGATCCCGATAGAATTTATCTGAACCAATAAATTCCAAATATCCTTGTATTTGACGGCATGCAATACCTGAAAAAAAATAAGTGCAACAAGAACAAAGAGAATTATTGTTTCAAACATGATCATCCCCTCTATAGGTTACAAAACTCGATTCTGTCTCATAGACCTTTATCTCATAAAGACTGTAATTTTCAGCAGTCAAATGATCCTTAAGCTGATCCCAGACCCATAGAGCAATATTTTCAGCCGTAGGCTGTTCTATAAAATCATTGATATAGGAATGATCCAACTTACCGATGACCTGCTTGGCAACCGTCTCCTTCAAAGTCGCAAAATCTATAATCATGCCCTCTTCGTTCAATGATCCTTCTACGGTAACATCCATACGATACGTATGACCGTGAAGGTTCTCGCATTTCCCATGATACTTAATTAAATTATGAGCGGCATCAAACTTGAAAATTTTGGTCAGAAACATATTATCCTTCTCTTATTTCAAGATTTTCTGTATTAAAAATCCCAACCACATTATGAATACATTTTTCAAGTTCCTTTTGAGAAAGTGTATGATCATCCGCTCTGAAAATAACTGAGATCGTAATGCTGCTAAACCCATCAGGAATAGTCTTACCACTGTATACATCACTGATATGCACATTCTCTACATCTTTGATCTTCTTGATCTTTTTTATGACATGTCCAATTTCCATGCCTTTTCCAACAAGTACGGAAAAATCTTTTTTACTCGCGGGAAAATTGGTTCCAAGCACAGATTTCCATTGTTTGACATTATCCTTTGAACATTGATAAGTCTTCTTCAGGTCAAGCTCACACCAGTATGTATAATCGTTGATACCAAATTCATTTAGAACTTCTCTCTTAATCAATCCAAAGATACCAATCTGTTTATCATCGATAAATATCAAGGCACTTTGACCCTTATACATAAATTCGTTATACAGACTCTCTTCCCGTATCCTGTCAAAAGCGATCTTTTCTTCATCCACATCAAGATGGGTTAGCAGTTCCTCTACCGTACCTTTAAAATTATAAAAATCGTTCTTATTTTTGCTCTGGTAATCATAATGATCCATCTTTCCGGTAGCCGCAAAAGAAAATGTCTCATTCTCGATATATTTGCCATCCTTACCACTCAGAATGGATACCCCATTCTCAAATAATTTTATATCATTCTGCTGATGAGAGTTATTATAACCGATTGTCTTTAACAGCGTAATCAGCAAGCTCGGTCTTAACACCGATAGATCCTGAGACAAAGGCTTCAGTACTTCAACCTTACTTGTATTCCATAAGGCTTCATCGTTGTTTACCACTCGTTTAATATCTTTAGGATCGATAAGCGATAAGGGAATTATTTCAGAATAACCGGAGGAAAGTAAAAGATCTCTCAGTTTGTATCTGAATATCTGATAGTCATCCCTGGCAGGATTATAACCTTTCAGATAAGGAACTACCGACGGAACTTTATCGTAACCGATTATTCTGCCGATTTCCTCTATCAAGTCGACTTCCCTCTCCACATCAGGTCTGAAAGTCGGAATAGTGACTTCCCAGGTGTCATTATCTGATTTTTGGCTCAAAGTAAATCCCAAAGAGGTAAGGGCATTTTCTATATCTTTATTCTTGTATTCAATCCCAAGAAGACTTTCCACCCGACTCTTTCTCAGAACAGTCATCTTTTTTTCCACTTTGTTCGGATAACAGTCAAGAATTTCCGCAGCAGCTTTACCACCGGAAAGTTCTTCTATCAGAACAGCGAGTCTACTGATAACAAATTCCGCATCGCTGGGATCAACACCTCTCTCAAATCTATAGGAGGCATCACTTGAAATATTTAATTTTCTGGCGGTTTTCCTGATTTTTATGGGATTAAAATACGCCACTTCAAGCAATATATTTTTCGTTTCAGACGATACACCCGAAAGTTCTCCGCCCATTATTCCGGCAAGTCCAAGTGGTTTTTCGCCATCGGTAATCAGTAGTTCTTCATTGTTAAATTCGACGGTTTCCTCGTTGAGAAGTAACAACTTTTCACCTTTTTCAGCGGTTCTGACTACAATTTTCCTGGATTTAAGATTATCGTAATCATAGGCATGCACCGGGTGTCCTGTTTCCATCAACACATAATTCGTTATATCCACAATATTGTTTATCGGTCTCAACCCCATGGCGATCAAATCCCTCTTCAACCAGACGGGGGACTCTTTTACCGTTACATTTTCTACGAGGAGTGAGGTATATCTATTGCATAAGTCCGGATTCCTGATTTCTATCTCGACAAAGTCAGAAGTCTTCTTTTCACCCGTAGCATATTCTATTTTGATTCCTTTTCCCACTCTTGTTTTTGCGGTCAGTGCCTCTATTTCTTTTACAATGCCAAGGTACCCCAATTCATCCGGTCTGTTGGCAGTCACCTCAAAATCATATACACTGTCATCGAGCTGAAATAATTTCACAACATCTGTTCCGAGTTCGACAGGTTCATCAAATCTATATACACCCGTAGACTTTTCTTCGAGGTTGAGTTCCTGAAGTGAACACATCATCCCTTCAGACTCCACCCCGCGTAATTTCGATTTCTTGATTTTAAAATTATCCTTTAATACAGCACCAATCAAGGCAACAGGGACAATATCACCGGTATTCAAGGAAGTATCACCGGTTACAATGGTTCTTTCAAATTCACCAAAATTCAATTTACAGACTATTAATTTATCCGCGTTCGGATGCTGGGTGATCTCTTCGATCCTGCCCGTATAAACTCCCTGTATGCCTTCCCAGGGATTTTCTATCGACTCAATCGAAGTTCCGCTGAGACTCATCATAGAATCCATTTCCTTATCCGTTATATCTGAAATATCTATATATTTATTTAACCATCTTTTTGATATCAGCATTATTCAAGCCTCCTTATTACAGTTCCTGCCTAAGGAATCTGATGTCTCCACGAACCAGATCACGAATATCCGTAAGACCGTATTTCAACATTGTAAGTCTTTCGATCCCCACTCCGAATGCAAATCCGGTCCAGACTTCAGGATCATAACCAACAGCCTTGAATACGTTGGGGTCAACCATTCCGGCACCAAGTACCTCAAGCCACAGAATGTTTCCATACTTATCTTTCCAGCTCAAATCAACTTCAAAACTCGGTTCCGTGAACGGGAAAAAAGATGGTCTTAATCTTATCGGTACATCTTTCCCGAATAATTCCTTCATAAAATGCTCCAGCGTCCCTTTTAAATTTGCCACACTGACATTTTTATCAACAAACAACCCTTCGGCCTGATGGAACATCGGCAGATGAGTTGCATCATAATCGCTTCTGTAAACCTTTCCCGGCGCAATGATGGCAATAGGAGGCCTTACTTCCTGCATGGTTCTTATCTGCACTGGGGAGGTATGAGTTCTCAGAAGATATTCATCCATTTTCAGATAAAAACTGTCGTGTTCATCCCGGGCCGGATGCCAATCAGGTGTATTTAACGCTTCAAAATTATAAAAGACATGTTCCACTTCAGGGCCTTCCTTAACGGAATAGCCCAACGAAATAAAGATTTCTTCTATCTCTTTCTGAGTCCTTCTGACAAGATGTTCAAATCCGATCTGTTTTTTTGAACCGGGACGGGAAATATCGACCCACAAATCTTTTTCACGCTTTTCCTTTTCTCTGATAGAAAGCTGTTCCATCCTTCCGGAAATACATTCTGTAATGGCCGCCTTGCAAATATTAGTTTCCTTCCCAACCTGAGGGCGTATCCCGGGATCAAATTCGCCAAGTCTTTTTAGAAAATTAGTCGTCAAAACCCCTTTTTTTCCAAGATATTTTATTCTTAACTCATCCAGATCTTTTATTTCCTTTGCATTTTTTATCTCTTCAACAGCCGTCTCCTGGACATCCTTCAGCTGTTTGAATATATCCTTATCCATACAAAGTCCCCTTTACTTTATTGATGTTTTTCATTATTTAAAATGCCGTTTAGTAAATGTATAAAGTCCTATTTTGTTCGTTTTAATCATTTCTAAGAATTCAGCATTTATTCTCTTGTTATCAGGAATCAATATTGTCTCTATTCCCCATTCTTTTTTGGCCTTCAGAATAACATCGGCGGAAGGGAAGATATCAAAACCGAGAAGACCCCCATTCACATTTTTTAAAGAGGTCTCGAAGCGATCCCCGCAAAGGCTGAAGCATTCTTCAACATTCAGCATGCCACTGGCCATTCCATACATCCTCCCATCTTTCATTCCAATAAGTGAGCAGGTTTCAAGCGATTTAATAATTTGAGACATGATCAGTAAATCGGAAGAATACTCCTTGTCGTTTTCATTCGGTAAATAAACGCCGTTTAAAGAACCGAAGTCCTCAAGTTTGTCATTTTGCTGAATAACCAGTTCATTATCGAAGAAAATCCTTTCATTCTTACCGGACTTAATTTCGTTGAATTCAGCGAGGATGATAACGTCAGAGCTTTCCAATTTTCGTTTGGCATCATCCTCAAAAGAGGTGGCAACGACGACATTAATCCCGGTTTCTTTAATAAAGTCGGCCGTTTCCCCATCAATAACCCCTTTGGTAATAAAGGCCGTATTATTATTTGAATTATGTAATAATTCTTCCTTGATTCCCCTTAAATAGTCTGCATCATTCTCATTATTTGAAAAGTAAACCGGTAGAAAGTTAATCAGTATAACAAACCCCTTGGAAGTAATATTACGCATAAAATCCAACCCACTGTATAATTGTCTGTACAGTCTTAAAGTCAATCTCTTCTTTACAATGAACTTTATCTGTCCGAAGAGAGATTCTTCATCAGCCACTTTTGATAAATAGGCTGATTGATGTGGATTTTCACCATATTTAAACTCATATAATTTCTCAAAAGTCATATGCTCATATTTTTCTTCGGCAAAGAGGAAAGATAAGGCCTGATGGATACTCTCTTCATAACGCATTGTGTTATAAAAGGCCTTTAAGGCATATCTCCTTCTGTTCTGAAGTGGTACGTCACCACATAGCTCAAAATTCGCCATTATTTTTTTGTAATCAGCGGGATCAACAACAGGTAAAACACTTCTGTAATTCTTTGCCGCAGCTCTGACAAGATTTATACCGCCTATATCTATTTTCTGAACCAGTTCGTATTCATCATAGATATCTTCCGCAAAGGATTTAAAGGGACAGAAATTCACCACCAGCATATCGATCTCGGGAATATTTTCTGAAATCATCTGCTCAATATGTTCTTCATTTGATCGGTCTGCCAATATTCCCCCTACCAGTTTGGGTGAAATTGTCTTTATCCTTCCACCGAACAACCTTTCGCCATCGGAATATTCCCCTATTGATCTGACAGGAATACCGTTCATCTTTAGATACTCGTAAGTTCCTTCCGTTGAAATAATCTCTACACCTTTTTCAGTCAGATAAGCGGCAAGTTCCTCCAATCCGCTTTTATCATATACCGTTATCAAGGCACGTTTGATATTCAATCGAATCACCAGCTCAAGAGATATTTTTTCTGCTCGTCGGACAATTTATCTATAGAAATCCCCATCGTACTCAGCTTAATCCTTGCGAGTTCCATGTCGATCTCCTGTGGTACTGTCATCAGATGTTTTTCCAGTTTCCCCTGATTTTCCCAGAGGTATTTAAGACTCATCAGTTGAACGGCAAAAGACGTATCCATGATCTCTATCGGATGTCCATCTGCAGCGGCAAGGTTTACCAGTCTGCCTTCGGCAATCACATAAATACTTTTTCCATTAGGCAGTTTATAACCCATGACATTAGGCCTCGCCTCCCATTGTTCTACCGCTATACGCCTCAGCTGCTTCATGGCAATCTCAACGTCAAAATGTCCCGCGTTGGCGAGTATTGCCCCTTCTTTCATTAGGGAGAAATGCTCTTCGGTAATAACATTGATGTCCCCGGTAAGGGTTGTAAAGATGTCCCCTATCTTTGCAGCTTCACTCATTTTCATTACTCTAAATCCATCCATGATGGCTTCAATCGATTTGACCGGATTCACTTCAGTCACTACGACGTTGGCCCCAAGCCCCTTTGCCCTGAGTGCCACACCCCTTCCACACCATCCGTATCCGGCTACAACGACCGTTTTCCCGGCAACAGAGGTATTCGTACTTCTTATGATTCCGTCCCAGGTAGACTGACCCGTTCCGTATCGGTTGTCAAAGAGATACTTCATCATTCCGTCATTCGCTGCAATCGCTGGAACTGCCAGTTTACCTGCTGCATCAAGCGCTCTCAGTCTATGAACACCTGTCGTCGTCTCCTCAGAAATACCCTTCAGATTTTCCAGGTAATTCGTACATTCGGTATGGACAATCGTTGAAAGATCGCCACCGTCATCAAGAATAAGATCCGCATTAAGTTCAAGAACCTTATAAAGATCCTTCCTGAATTCCTCATCATCGTTTGTATGTTTTGCATGGACCGTCAACCCGTAATGTTCTCGAAGTGCATCCGCTATATCATCCTGTGTAGATAACGGATTTGATCCGGTTACCCAAACTTCGGCCCCAAGATCTCTGACTGTCCTTGCCAGATTTGCCGTCTTTGCCTCAAGATGACAACAAACTACCACCTTAGATCCTGCAAATGGTTTTTCATCTATATACCTGTTCTTGATTTCTTTTAAAACATCCATATACTGCCAGGCCCATTCCATTTTCTTTACTCCAAGTTCAACACTGCTACTCATCTTCATCACCTCTTTATCAATATATTTTTATTTTCTTTTTGCCGTAAAGGAACCTGTTTTAGCGAAAGTACCGGAGCTTGAAGCCATTCCACTCATGTTGTTTGCATCTTTCAGTGACGCATCAAATGTGAGCGTTCCATTGTGAAAGGATTTTCCCTGAAATTTAATTTCCTTCTGATCAATTATCGTTATCGGGTTTTTATCATCTGAAAAAGTCCCATGCCAGATCATCACATAATTTCCATCCTGAAGGTAAATTTCAGCATCTACCTCCTCATCGAATATCCCCACGGTCCACGAAATTTTCCAGGAACCCGTTATATCATAGGCCAGCTGAACAGATGGGGTAACCGGCGAAGGATTATTTACCCATTCCCAAGTACCATTACTGTTCAAGACAACTTTTCTCCCGTCATCTGTCGTAGCAATCATTGCCGAAAAAGTTGAAATTACCATAAACGTCAAAATTAAGAACATAGTGATTTTCACTCTTGTCATAAGAACCTCCCCTTTAACAGAAAAATGAATCCTATTTGATAATACATTAAATCTGATCTCAGATTTCATATAAAACTATTCTATCATAACTTCGAAAATCAGGTATGCAAATCAGTTTTTTTAAATGTTACTATTTATGAATATCATACGCTGTCCGATTTATAATCTGTTGCATGATATAATCCATTCAGGGTAAGAGAGGCGGAATTAGAAGGTAAATTGCTTAAAGGGGGATAAGCGAATATGAGAGACAAATCATTTATTGCGGCCATTGATCAGGGAACAACCAGCACGAGAACCATTATTTTTGATGAGAAACTCAACATTGTAAACATTTCACAAAAACCATTTCAGCAATTTTATCCACAAGATGGCTGGGTAGAACAGGATGCGGAAGAAATCTACCGAACAGCCATTGAAACACTTGTTGATGCCATAGACAAATCAGGTCTTAATTTTTTTCAGATCTCGGCTATAGGGATTACAAATCAGAGGGAAACCGTTGTCGCATGGAATAAAGAGACCGGAGAACCTCTTTACAGGGCAATTAACTGGCAATGTCGGAGAACCACTGAAAGATGCGAAGAACTAAAGCGATACGAAGAAATGATTCATGCAAAGACCGGATTAATAGTAGATCCTTATTTTTCAGGTTCAAAGATGGAGTGGCTATACAATCATGTTCCAAAGATCAGAATCGCTGCCGAATCCGATCAACTCGCATTTGGGACGATAGATTCATGGCTTGCCTATAAACTAAGTCGTAAAAATGTTCATGTTACAGACGTTTCAAATGCTTCAAGAACCATGCTTTTTAATATCAACAATCTGGATTGGGATGATGAGCTTCTCGATCTTTTCTCTATTGACAGAAAATGGCTTCCCAAGATCGTTGATACCTCAACAGTAATCGGTTATACAAGAGAAGGGATTCCCATAGCTTCACTTGTAGGCGATCAGCAGGGAGCTTTATTCGGACAGATGGCACACGAAAAGGGAATGGCAAAGTGTACCTATGGAACCGGCGCCTTTCTTCTGATGAACATGGGTTCAAATCCGGTATTATCAAACGAAAGGTTATTGACCACCGTGGGATGGAAAATAGAAGACGAAGTCTGTTATGCCATGGAGGGATCTCTTTTTATGTGCGGTGCGGCTATTGACTGGATTGTCGATAATCTTAAACTGGCGGAAAATGCTTCACAAACGGAAGATTTGGCCTATTCGGTGAGAGATAACGGTGGCGTATACTTTATCCCAGCCTTGGCAGGTCTTGGTGCTCCCCATTGGGATCCGAATGCCAGGGGACTTTTTATGGGAATGACTCAGTCAGTAAGGCGTGAACATCTTGTAAGATCCGTACTTGAGGGGATTTGCTATAACGTCAGAGAACTCTTCGATATTATGATGGAAGAAAGTAGCATTCCGTTAACCGATCTCAGGGTCGACGGGGGAGTCAGTAAGAATGAATTTCTTCAGGAATTTCAATCGGTATTACTTGGTATTCCAGTTACCAGGCCAGTCAATACGGAAACGACCGCTACAGGAGCGGCTATTCTTGCGGGTCTCGCTATAGGAGTCTGGAAGGATAAGGGAGAATTAACTGAATTCTGGGAGATAAAAAACAGGTTGACAAAAGCCAAAGAAGAGAAAGTAGAGGAAAATTACAAAAAATGGAAAAAGGCTGTAGAAAGATCGAAAAACTGGAATTGAAAAGACTTTCAGAACATATGGCTCTTGATAAAAAGGCATTGGATGATCTTGGGAAACAATTTGCAAAAAGATTAAGAGGCTCAGAAATCGTTTTATTTTTTGGCGATCTTGGGAGCGGTAAGACAACATTTATACGCTCTATCCTCAGTTATTTCAACGTTCCTGAAGATGAAGTAAGAAGTCCGACCTTTAATATCGTGAACAATTACTCGACTGATACGCTGGACTTTTATCATATAGATGCCTACAGGATATCGGCTGAGGAACTCTTCGAGATAGGATTTTACGATTATCAGCAGGAAGATAGCATTATCTTTATTGAATGGGCCGAAAAAATAATAACGGATCTTGACGGTGCTGATTTTCTGATCAAACTGTCGATTGACGCTAACGATATACAGAAGAGGAATATTATCATATACGGAAAAGAATGAAAGGAGTTATTTTTGAGAGAACTGAAAAAACTTTTTTTGAATAAGGCAGGAATAGAGGTATATAAAGCCGTTCTGCCTCCGGTAGGTGTTAATTCATATGTACTGGTTAAGGATAATTACCTGTTGATTGTAGATCCAGGGATGGGGATCGCCGAGATAGTGGAAAGTTTTATTCTTGAGGGGAAAAAAGTCTCTATATTATTGACTCATTCACATTTCGATCATATTGCCGGGATTGACGAACTACAGAACGCTGAAATTCTTGGGAAATCAGAGGTTCTCGATGGACTCGATAAACCGGAAATCAACTTGTCCGGCATGTTTGGCGGACCTGAACTCGTGATACAAAACAAGAATTTTATGATGCTGGAAGATGAAAAGAATGAATATGGTCCATTTATCTTTAAAGCCATTTATTTTCCGGGACATACTGCAGCCGATACGGTTTTCGATTTTGATGACTTTATAATTACCGGTGATTTTATCTTTACGGATTCTATAGGTCGAACAGATTTTCCCCACTCTGATGATAAGAAAATGCGGGAATCATTAACAAGGTTCCGAAAGTACCTCAGTGTAAAAAGCGGGAATACTCTCATTCTTCCGGGACATATGGGATATTGTGATGTAAAATCCCTTTTTGAAAATAATTTTTATCTTTCTATGTATTAAACATCGAAAAGGGAGATGATTTTATGTCATCTCCCTTCTTATGCTTAATGCCTCTTTTTCTCTCTCTTTTTTCTTTGTTTTAATAGAAATTTTTCCTTTTCTATCTCTTCCTTCAAGACTTTCTTTTTCTTTTTTGATTCAACCTTCCTGCTCTCACGCTCAAGTCTTAGTGCCTCTTGTGCCTTTGTTGAAACGCCTGTCTGTTTTCTTTCCCTTGTGATCCTGCGCTGAAAGCGCTTGGGATTCATGCTTAATTCTTTTTTTCTTTGGTATTGAACGGTACTTGAAAAATCGAGTGTAAAATACCGCTTTAAAATCAGCGAGTACACCTCATATTCCTTGGGTTCCGCCCCAAAGACATATCTTGCCACACCTAATTCTCCCTCATCATACCATTCAAAAAAAGCAACCCAAAAAGGATCCTCAAAAAAGACCGTTAACTTACACATCTTTCCCCTCCCGTAATCTGTGCCGTTCAAAAACGGCCTGATTCAGGAAACGGACAACCCCAGGAGGGGGCAGGTTACTGACAGAACAGATTCTGCACAACGGACTACCAACCGTGTCGTGTTTTTATCCCTGAATGGTTTCTTAAGATTAAATAATCTTCAATTCTTTTCCTACTTCTTCAAAAGCCCTGATGCCTGCATCAAGATCGTCCTTTGAATGTGATGCACTGATCATTACCCTGATCCTCGCCTTCCCCCTTGGGACGGTCGGGAATCCAATTGATTGGGCGAAGACACCCTTTTCAAGGAGCCTTCTGCTGAACTCGGAGGCCACTGGCGCTTCATATAACATAACCGGTGTGATAGGTGTTTCAGATTCACCGATATCAAAGCCGAGTTCTTTCATATGCTTTTTAAAATAATTTCCATTTTCCCAGAGTTTTTTTACAAGCTCATCAGATTCACTGAGTTTTCTGACGGATTCTATCGCCGCCATGGTATCGGCAGGACTGAGTGAACTACTGAAAAGAAATGGTCTGGCTTTCTGCTTAAGATAATCAATCAGGACCTTTTTACCGGCAATAAAACCACCAATGACACCAAAGGCCTTTGACAGTGTGCCTACTTCGATATCCACTCTGCCATGTAACCCAAAGTGATCAACAATGCCTCTTCCGTGATCACCAAGGACCCCTTCACCATGTGCATCATCAACCATCAGAATAGCTCCGAATTCCTCACAGGCCTCGACGATCCCCGGAAGTGGTGCAAGATCTCCATCCATGCTGAAAACACCATCAGTAATTACTAACATCTTAACGGCACCATCAGCTTTGGCCTCTTCGAGTTTTACCCTGAGATCTGATACATCCTTGTGTTTCCAGACATATCTCTTTGATTTTGTCAGTCTTACCGCATCTATGATACTGGCATGATTAAGCTCATCGGAAAGAATAGCATCATCTGCTCCCATTATAGCCGGTACAACTGCCTGATTGGCACAAAAACCAGATTGTACCATTATCGTTGCCTCAACACCCTTAAATTTAGCAAGATCTTCTTCAAGCTGATTGTGAAGCGTCATCGTTCCCGCGATCGTCCTTACCGCACCTGGTCCCACTCCCCATTCAGCCGTTGCCTCTATGGAGCTTTTTACAAGATCCTCATCATCTGCAAGTCCCAGATAATTATTTGAAGAAAGATTCAGAACATCCTCTCCGTTTATCTGTAACCAGGCGCCCTGAGGTCCTTCCAAAGTCCTGATATTCGTATAAAGTCCTTTTTCTTTCAGTTCTTCCAGTTCTTTCGCTAATTCATTCCACTGATACATTCTTATCCCCCTTTAATTTGTATAATCCGTTGCAAATACGATTAGTTTCTTTTTTTCTTTATCACCTATTGCCAGATAATTTGAATAATAATACATATAAACATACTTTGTTCCGATCCTTGATAAAGCTGATTTCAGATATTTCCCCAAAACGGAAAAACTTATATTCTTCTCCTCATAACGCTCTTCTATTCTTCCCTTGCAGGCATAATAGAAAGAATCGGATTTCGATTCAAACCGTATTTCATTTCCCTTTATGATCATATTCATGGGCATACCCGGTAAAATCCTTTCCGTTTTTGTTACGTTATGATACAATACATTTCTATCGATCCTGTACAAGGGTCTGAATAGCTTGTATATCCTGATCAGTTTGACAATATCTTCTATTTCCTCGTGATCCGGTCGTCTTGAACATAAGGAAGTCAGTAATCCGGCCGTCTGAAACCCAAGTCTATCGTTATCCAGAGAAATCCCAAGTTTTATCTTCTCTGTTTTGAGCGTGTTTTGAGCCTTTATAAGATGCCTCAGACTTTGATACGGCACGGTACTTTCAAAAGATCTGCATTTAGTCCCTGAATAATAGAGGGAAAAAATATTGTCATACACGGTAAGTATATACAAAATATCTTCAAAAACAAAAAAATAACAATTCTCATCTTCAGGAATATGAACAGTTGCGAAATCAAGACCTGATAAAAATTCATTCGTCTCCAGTTCACACAACAGGTCAAAAGTATTGTTTTCAGGGGGATTTCTAACAGGATTTTGCCGCACTGAAAGCACTTCATTCGCCTGTTTCAGAATAATTCCATCTGAATTCATAATGAAAATGATCCCTTCATCCGATTTAATGTCGATAAACTGTTTTAAGGTAATTATAGACAGCGTATAAGCACCTTTAAAAAACTCTATATTCTGTTTCAGATTAAACATCGATCGAATACAGCCATCAGATGCAAATATTTTCAATCCATCTTTATGATAGAGATAGACAAATTTATTGTTTTTATCCGTTCCGGTCAATTTATTACAATACTCTATTATTTTTCTGAATTTTATTGAGTTTACAACGAATTCAGGCAATCAAATCAGACCTCACTGTTTAATTCTTCTTCATTTTTAAAAGGATCCACTGTAATCGTTTTAAAATGATCATAGATCACAAAACCCGGAGCAGCACCTTTTGGTTTTTTTACGTATTTTAACCGTGTATAATCAACGGGGATCTTGGTTCCGGTTCTCCCTTTTGAAAAATAGGCGGCAAGCCGAGCCGCAGTTCTGAACACTTCATCCGGAATATCTCTTCCGGCAGAGTTGATGACCACATGAGAACCCGGTATCTTCTGAGCATGAAACCAGAACTCCTCTCTTGAATAGCTACGACATATTTTATCATTCTGTCTGTTGTTTTTTCCCACAACAATCTCGAAATCCAGACATCTGAAACTCCTTGGTGTAAAGTCCATTTTTTTCTTCTGTTGTCCCTTTTTGATAATCTTTTTTTCAGCAATCAATCCGGCATCTGTCATTTCCTGTTTTATCTCACTAAAATCCGATTCATCTTCCGCTAAATCCAATGAAAAGTTAATCTCTTCAAGATATGAAAGATACACCGACAATTTTGAAATTCTGCTGTTGACTATTCCACTTCTGCGTTTTAATTTGGCTGCTTTTTTAAACATTCTCTGAGTATTCGTGCTCAAGTTATATTTCCTGTTCAGCTCTATCCTTTTTTCCCTTCCGGTGTTCCAATCCATTACATCTACGATCTCATAATTTTTCTTTGGATCAAACTTGTAAATGTTCCCCATGATCAGTTCGGCTTTCTTCTGGAGGTCATCAGCAACCGCACATTCCTGCAAGTCATTTTCAAGATGGATGATATTTGATTCAATCTTTCTGGATTCTTTTTCAAGTATCTTTTTCAAACGTAATTTTCTCTCATTAAGAACGGTATTCTTACGTTTTTTCCCATTCATCAATTCAACCGCTTCAGACGGAACCATTTTTTTCACGGTATATCCTGAATCAAGGGCGTGAACAAGTGAAACCGGTGAAAGAAGGGATTTTTCATCTTCCTTCTGATACAGGTACAGGTTGAGGTCATTAAGCTCACCTTCTATATCCAACAGAACATTCTTAAGAATCAAGATCTTCTCTTCATTCATCTGATTGACTAAATCAGATTTAGTAATAGAAGCTCTGTACATGATTTCCTCAAGATTCTGTCGACCTATTCCCTGAAATTCATTTTGAATGATTCTCGATACCTTTTCCTTCGCTTCGGAATTCACAAAGATTGAAGAAAGGTAATTATAGTCTTTATCCCTCAAATCATGAATAGAGATCCCACTTCCCAGGTAGGGAATATATTCAACCCCTGAAATGATCGAACGCTTGTCGTTGATAAGCTTTCTCCATGAATCAAGAATTCTGTTTTCCTCATCGGTTATGATCAGGTTGGAATTTCTTCCCATTAATTCGAAGAACAGCTTATAGGTTCTGATATCACCAAATTCATCCCTTTTGGCCAGCTGAAGCTCCATTATCCGGTCCAATCCAAGTTGGGTACACGAAATGAACCGGCTACCATTCAGATATTTCCTTAAAAACATGGTAAACGAATTGGGATGATTCGGGCTGGGTTCTTTTTTATGCGTAAAACAGCAATAACAATCGGAGGATAACAGAGAGAGATATAAGACCCTGTGAGAAAATTCAAAATAAAATCTCCCATTTGAAGGCATCTGAACCTTTTTCAGAAAATTTCCCTCAAGATCCCCGTTAAACTCTTTTATCAATACACTGAGTGTAATACCATCTATGTTCAATTTATTCACCCGTTATCATTTAGTCAGACACCTGCTGACGACATTCGACATCAACAGAGCTGTAGTTACTAATCCTACTCCCCCTGGTACCGGGGTGATCGAAATATTCTTCTTCTCTTCAAGTTCAAGATCCCGTTTGACATCACCAACCAACTTTCCATCCACAAAATTGATTCCCACATCTATGACCACTGTATTTTCTGAGAGCATATCCGTGGTTATCACGCCATGTTTTCCGGCCGCAACAACAAGGATTTTAGACTGCTCTACCTTCTCTTGAATGGTTGTCGTTCTGGTATGACAGATCGTCGGTGTTCCGTTGTTTGCCTTTTCAAGAATCATCAGAGCAAGCGGCTTCCCTACGGTGGTACTTCTTCCTATTATCGTCACATCCTGCCCGGAAAGGTCTATTTCATAGTAATCTATGATTTTCATAACTGCCTCCGCAGTACACGGATAGAAAAAAGGTCTTTCATAGAACAGGAGACCAAGGTTGATATTGGTTATCCCCTCAACATCCTTTTCAGGGTTTATGGCATTGATGACTTCAAGTTTCTCAAATTTTGAAGGCAGTGGAAGCGCAAGCATTATGCCATCGACAGTCTCATCATTTCCATACGTTTCTATAATTTTAATCAACTCAGCCTGTGACACCGATTCGCCAAGTGCTCTGTGAACATGCTCTATTCCTAATTTATCAGCTACTTTCATCTGCGAATTAATATAAGAACGGGTGGATTCATCGGGAGCAACACTAACCGTTACAAGTCTTGGAACCCTTTTACATTTTTTTATATCTTCTACTATCTGTGTCTTGATTTTCTTTGCAGGATATTTCCCGCTTAATATCATAATAGCACCTCCATAATCCCTTTGGCTGTCTTAATCTTTAACACCCTTATTCCTGATATTTTTATATGCTGTATATCTTTTGATAATTCTGATTCTATTTCACTGTAACTTGCGCCGGACAACTCAATAGCACGAATTTCAGGCAAATAAAACCCATTAAGATGTGTAATATTTTTCTTTCTCTGAAATAAAATGTACTCTCCCTCTTTTAATCTATAATTTGAAATGATATTCTCCACATCATAGCCTGTGGATATGCGGTACCTATTCTTTTGCTCTTCGGAAACAACAATCCCAAGATTCAACGTACTATTCATAAACGGGTTATACCTGATATTAAAAAACCTTTCATACTCTGCTATAAATCCATAACTGGACAATTCATCCAACACTTCTTCGGAGATCGTTTTTCCCGAATTCGACTGATTGTCTTTAATAGGATTATCCGATTCTGTTACTTCACCAAATAATCTGGCACCTATTTTCTTTAAGGCCTTTTTATTTTTATTTCTGAAAAAAACCATTTCTTTAAAATTCGCATTTCCTTCCATGTCCCGGAAGAGATTGGCCCATACACATCTTTGAAGCAGCTTGTCTGAAACTGTTTTTTCGTCTATTCGACACACAAAATCTTCCGCACTTCTGAAAAACCCCTTTTCACGCTCCGCGATAATCTTTTCAGCGGCATTCCTCGGAAATTCCCTTACCGTATGAAACCCCAGTCTGAGACCTCCGGATTCAACCATTGTAAGATACTCACTCTTATTGATATCCGGTGGAAATACAGGAATCCCGTTTTTTACGGCTTCGTTGATGATCTCGAACAATTTCTCTGATTTTCCATGGTTTGAATCGATCATCACTTTATAAAAGGAGTGAGGAAAATAATATTTGGCAAAGAGTGTCCAGTATGTAATAAACGAATAAGCTGTCGCATGGGCCTTGTTAAATGCATACCCCGCAAATTCATACATCATGTTGAATAAGTCAATTGCCTCATCGGAATCCATATCATGCTCCAAACACCCGTTTATAAAAGCCATTTCATGTCTTTTCATCTGATCGGGATCTTTCTTGGCCATGGCCTTTCTAAAATCGTTTGCCTGCTTTGGAGAAAAACCTCCGAGTCTCATAGACATCTCCATGATCTGTTCCTGAAAGACGGGAACACCATAAGTCTCTGAAAGGATCTCCTTGACCAGCGGATGATAATATTCTACGTCTTTTGCACCATTTCGCCGATTTATCCACTCATCGGTCAATCCACTCTGGCTTGGTCCCGGCCTGTTCAGGGAAATCATCACCCTGATTTCATCAAAATTTCTGGGTGTAAATTTCTCCGCGAGAAAACGTCCACTTTTGCTGTCAAGTTGAAAAATACCCTTTATGTTGTCTTTTTTTAAACTTTCAATCACTTCATTTTCATCGGGATTTACGTTATAAAGAGAGAAATCGGTATTGCCATTAGCTGTATCCATCTCTTTCAGCACAGAAAGGGTGATTAATCCGAGAATATCCATTTTGAAGATTCCACATTCTTTTAATGAATCCATATCATATTGAGTCATAAAAAACAATTCATTCATCTGTTGTAAAGGAATCTTTGTTCTCAGATCGTCTTCTGAAAAGATAATTCCCGCAGCATGTGTAGAAATATGATGAGGTAATCCAAGCACGCGTTCTGTAAGCTCATCATACTTTCCTGAGTTGAGGGGAACGGCATCATCGGCAATATATTTACCGATTTCTCTTCTCACCAGTTTTTCGCCGTAAGTCCCGAAGGTAATCACGTGAACCATGTGAGACTTACCGTATTTTTTATTCAGCATCTTTAAAAGTTCCGGTCTCATCTGATCGTCAATATCTATATCGATATCCGGTTCGTCCTCTCTATCTTCACTTAAGAATCTTTCAAACATCAAATTAAATTTGACCGGATCTGGTGAAGTAATCCCGAGGAGATTAACCAGTAACGAGGAGACCGCCGAACCCCTTCCCGGACCCACTATGGCACCAATCCCCCTCGCAGTTTTAACGATCTCACAAGCCAGCAGCAGATATCTGGAAAATCCCTTTTCGGAAATGATACGAAATTCTTTCCTGTAACGTTCTCTGTATATCGAATAGTCTTTATCTTCGGGATGATACCTGGCATTAAACGCATTCTCTGTGAGAGAGAGCAGAATGTCATCATCACTTTTTCCGCTATCATTCAAAACAGGAATTCTGTAATCAAATTTCAGATCATACGGTTCAACTCGTCTTATCACCTCGTTTATATTATTAAATAAAGGATTCGAAGAATTATCATACAACAGCTGAAGAAACGCCTGAAAAGAAAAACCAGCCTGTTTTTCCCCAGCAGGAATCTTTCCTATCCACTGAATTAAACGAAGTGCATCGCTATCGGAATCTGACAAGGTATTGATCTCTTTAAAAAATACGGTATCTTCCATTCCTTCATTTAATGTATTCAGACTGTCTGATCCAAAATAAGTGTTTGAATATTTCTTTTTTAATTCCTTAAATCTGTCCACCGTGCCCGAATACACGGTAAAAATGTCTTTGGATCTTAAAAGGACATCAGATTCCAATATACCGTTTTTATAACGCAACAGCAATTCATATCCATTGCGATTCATAATAAAAAAATTCAAGTCATTCTTATCGGATATCCCAAATACCGCTTTCAAACTTTTTTCCCGACAAGCTTTCAAAAAATCCGGAAGACCATAAAAATTCTCATCGCAAATTGCCGCAAAATCGAATCCCTTTTCTGCACAAATATCGACATATTCATTTATTTTCACCGTAGACTTTGAGATAGAAAAGCAACTCTTGACATTTAGCATAATCAGTCCATCTTCTGTATCTTTTTCTCACAAAACCGGATTAACCCGTCTTCAATCCTTCTGCTCTCATCCGTATCAACGCATGAATCGTATTCTTCTATCTGATTCAAGAGATATTGAAGCTCAAGGGGATCCAGTCTGTCTTTAACCTCTTCAAAAAGTTCAAGGATCTTTTTATAATGGCTCATTATTTACTCCTTAGTCCTGAATATTACAAGTAGAATTACTCCTGTCCAACCATAAAATTATATCACAAATAAAAACACGCTCGTTTTCATTAACAGCCGTCATACGTGTTATAATTTCTATCGAACAGGAGGTGAAAAGTGAAGGAGATCATTTTTATCAGACATGCAACAGCTGAGATTGGAAATCCCGATGATGATATTAATCGAAACCTTACACCGAAGGGTGTCTATGAGTCTGAGAATATAGCGATGCTTCTTTCCCGTTTGCAAAAACAAGTAGATCTGATCATTACTTCCGATGCCATCAGAGCTCTTGAAACCGCTGATAATATTCAGGGTTCTGCCTATCAGCACACGGACAGGATCGTCGATAGCCGTTTGTATACCGGAGATAAAGCCGATTATTTAAAATCAATAAGGAAGATCGACGAAAAATATCAATCCGTCATGATTATTGGTCATAATCCGGTCATCCGGGAAACGGCAGCTTATTTTATGGATGTAAATCTTACCAATATCTGTTTTCCAAAAGCATCGGTCTACTCATTCAGAATAGATTGTGACAGCTGGAAATCTGTCAGCAACAAATATTCGGAGTTGACATTATACATCAAAAGAGAACATATAGAACAATTATCTGCAACCAACAGAGACAAAAAAAAAATTGAACTATTAGAGGATTATTACAATAGTACCGAAAAACTTTTAAATTCGATTAAAGCGAATGGATTTAAAACGGCTCAAACTCATGATCTCAGGGTTATGAACAGAAAATGGCAATCGATTATAGATTTTTCAATTCCCAATGCAGTCGAGTTAGATGAAACTATTTCCGCTTTCATGCAAAAAACCGGGAAATTCAGAGATCTGTGCGTTCAAACAAAATTACTTAATAAGAGTAATTCTGAAAAGAACATTTATAATTACTGGAAAAAAAAGAAAACTGAAAATAAAAACAAACTTTCCAAGGAAGTCCATCAGATTTTAAACGAAGATATGAAAAGGGATTATCTTGCTTTTGCGCGTAACGTGATGACAAGAAACGGTTATTTTTCGGAAGGTAACTTGAGACAGGACATATTGCAATCGCTTGGACAACTGAAACTAAAGAGGGAGGTTTCTATAGAAAAGGACGCGTGTGAACTTCACAAGTTTCGGTTAAAGGTGAAAGATGTCAGGTATAAGATAGAATTCTATAACGATTTCTTCCTCAATTTTGATTTTAATGCCGACAAATTGGTGTTTCTGCATAAAAATCTTGGGATTATAAGAGATTGCCAAAAACTCATCCAAAAGATCAACCGACAGAAATCTCACTTTAAGACAGAAGAAGTAGAAAATACTATCAGAAATATTGATTTGATACTTCAAAAGACATGGGGAAGCGTACAGTTATTTTTAGATGAAAACAATTATTTTGATTTACAGACAGGAGGCTAATATGAAAAGATTATTTACCCTTTCGGTTTTTTTATTACTTATCACCGTTGCATTTTCAGAGAATTATGTAGCCGGAATTTTTTCAGATGACAATATCCAGGTACAAATAGAAAGCAGTTCACCTGGTGAAACCAAAGAGTTTACATTGAAGATTAAAAACATAGGATTTCAAACGGTAAGTTTATTATGGGATGAATGCTCCATTTCAGGCAAAAACAGCGAAATTACAAAGATGCTTCTATCAGAATATGTTTATTATACAGATTCACAACAGATGGAAACGATAATAGAACCTTATGGTGAGATTAGTGTCAAAATTGTCCCTTTTAACATGGTAGCAAACGGTTCAATAGAGACATATCCCCTTTCAGAAAAAACAATTTCCATGTTTTTCGTGTACAACTACGAAACGGAAAGAAGATCATTGCCTCTAAGGGTAAAATTCCCCTTTGTAAAAGAACAGTCTACCTTTGACAAAGTTTTCCCTTGGGTAATGGCTGGTGCCGGAACGGTATTGGTTCTTGGGATTATCTTTTGGCCACATGAAAAATAGTCACTTTATAAAAAGGTCATCCTTTTTATAAAGGATGACCTTTTTTACCGTTAATCCAGCGATAAACCCATAAATCAAACAGGCTCATTCCGTTGTACTGGAGGTTCGTTTCTATGAAAGCCATACTCTATCTGTTGATGATTACGTTAATCTGGGGCACTACCTTTCCACTCCAGAAATTTGTTCTTGCGGGCTATTCTCCATTTGTATTCAACGCCATACGATTTTGGCTTGCCGCGTTTTTTTCGCTCTTTTTCACAAGAAAACACGTTTTTAAAGATGCTCTTTTGTTAGGAATCGTATTTGGATTTGCTTATTTGACACAGACATGGGGAATAACCTTAACGACTGCCTCGAAGAGTGGTTTTTTAACTTCACTGTATATTGTAATCGTTCCCATATTCGCCTTTTTTATAGAAGGCGAAAGAATAAAGGGTTTCCAGAAGATAGGTTTCCCACTGGCTTTCTTTGGCTCTTATCTATTAGCCGGGGGAATAGAGGGACTGAATCTCGGAGATATTTTAAACATCATCTGCGGTATACTCTTTGCCCTTCACATCGTTTTAATCACAAGGGCTTCAAAAAAGCACGATGAAATGAGTCTTTTAAGCGTACAATTCATGACAGCTGCCATTATCAACTCATTCGCTTCAATCGGATCGGACTGGACTATCAGCCTGCCACTTCTATCATCAGCCGTCTACCTTGCATTATTCCCTACAATGATCGCCTTGATCGTTCAGTTAAAATATCAGAAAAAAGTGGGAAATAATGTCACCGCACTCATTTTTTTAGGTGAGCCGGTCTTTTCAACTCTCTTTGCCATTCTTTTTCTACAGGAGCAACTTTCTCTAATCCAATGGACGGGTGCTTTTTTACTTATTGCAGCGATACTATTTGCCAGTTTAGAAAAGAATCACGACAAGATTAAAAAGCGACTGGAATGATTTCTTCAAAAAAATCAAATTAGCTTAAAGTATCTTGAATCTGGTACAATATAAAGGATGTCAAAGGATTCCGCCCCCTGTTACCTATAAGTTATCGTAAAGATATGGAGGAAGAAAATGAAAATTGTGGTTAGTAATAAGAACGCCTATCGAAATTTCGATATAGACGAAAAATTTGAAGCAGGGATAGAATTAACCGGAACTGAGGTAAAATCAATACGAGACGGACGAATCAATATCAAGGAGAGTTTCTGTCGTTTTAAAGATCATGAATTGTTTTTGCTTAAAGCAAACATTTCACCTTATACTCATGCAAAATATTTCAATCATGAACCCGAAAGAAAGAGAAAGCTTCTTCTGCATAAAAGAGAATTGAGAAAGCTTAAAAATGCCGTTATGCAAAAAGGCTATTCAATTATTCCATTGAAGGTCTATTTCAACACAAAAGGTCTCGCAAAGATGGAAATCGGCCTTGGTAAGGGAAAAAACATCAGGGACAAGCGGGAAGATTTAAAGAATAAGGCGATAAAAAGGGACCTTGAAAAAGAATTAAAGGGAAGAAGTCATTAATCAGTTGATTATAAGGATTGAAAGATCCTTTGGAGGGATATAAATGCTAAAAGATGATCTTTATTCAGATCTCAGAACTGCAATGAAGGAAAAAAAGGAAGTTGAAGTCAGAACGTTGAGAATGATTATCGCTTCGGTTAAAAACAGAGAAGTTGAGAAAAAGGATCTTGATGATGACGATATAATAGAGATTCTATTAAAGGAAGCAAAAAAAAGAAACGAGTCTATAGAAGAATTTCTCAAGGGGAAAAGGGATGATCTGGTAAACGAAGAAAGGGCAGATCTTGAGGTAATAAAGAGATATTTACCCGAAAAAATGACGGATGATGAACTGAGAAAGATAGTACTTGAGACAATTGAAGAGTTAAAGATCAACTCCCCTTCTGGCCTCGGATTTGTTATGAAGACCGTTATGCCGAAACTTAAGGGAAGAGCAGATGGTAAAACTGTAAATGTAATGGTCAGAGACCTTTTATCAAATTTATAAATAGAAAATGCACTACGGGGTGAAAAATGAAATTTGATCTGATAACAGCTGAAATCGGTTCTACTACAACGATTGTTACCGCCTTTAACGGAATCGGTACAAGAAAATGCCATATAGCGGCACAGGCGGAACATTTCACTACAGTAAATGAAGGCGATGTGACAATAGGCATTACGCGTTGTTTAGAAGATATAAGCAAAATAACCGGTGTCGATTCCGACTGGGATGAATTTGTGGCAACAAGCAGTGCCGCCGGAGGATTACGTATGTCAGTTCATGGCCTTGTCTATGATATGACCGTAAGAGCCGCAAAAGAGGGGGCACTTGGAGCCGGTGGCCTGATTAAACACGTTACTGCCGGAAAAATAGACAACCGTGAAGTAGAGAAGGTCCTCACCATCAACCCAAACATGATTTTGCTTGCCGGTGGTGTCGATTATGGTGAAAAAGAAACGATTCTTCATAACGCAAAGATCTTTTCAGAGTATCGGGTCGATGTTCCGTTTGTAATTGCAGGAAATTGTGCCGTCAGGGATGAAGTGTGCGAGATTCTCGAAGGTAGCGGAAAGAGAGTATACCCCACCGAAAATGTCTATCCGAAAGTAGATCAATTGAATGTCGAACCAATCAGGGATGTCATTCAGACTATCTTTTCAGAGCATATCATCCATGCATCCGGTATGAATAAAATAGAATCAATGGTTAAAAGGCCAATTATTCCTACTCCTGCAGCGGTAATGAATACGACAAATCTGCTCTATAATCTGCTCGGTGATGTTCTGACGATCGATATTGGAGGGGCCACAACGGATATTGATTCGGTCACACGTGGCAGTCAGGATATTCAGGAAATCACAATTTCACCGGAACCTCTCTCAAAGAGGACTGTAGAAGGTGATTTAGGTGTGTTTGTCAACGCCCCAAATGTCGTAGAATCATTTAAAAATCAATTAGAAATGGAATATCCGGATTACAGGGAGATAATGAAAGAGATAACCCCTTATCCAAAGACTGAAAAAATGGAGCAGTTTATGGCACGACTTGCAATAGAATGTATTTCTAAAGGATTGAGAAGACATGCGGGACAAATCAGATATATCTATGGTCCTTCCGGAAGGCAGAAAATCGCCGAAGGAAAAGATTTGACAGCTATTCAGGCCATTGTAGGTACCGGTGGGATTCTGACGAGATCACCTTATGCCAATGAAGTTCTGTCTGTTGCAAGGATCCTTTCAAAGAGACATATCAACGAATTACTTCCACCTGATGATGTAAAATTGTACAAAGATAAAAATTACATATTTGCACCTATCGGTGCAATTTCAAGATTTGATAAGGATACGGCGATAGAATTGCTGAAAATGGATATTGAAACTTTGTGATATCTTAAACTCAGCGTAAAAAATATTATGTGTTGTTTTTCGTCAAAATCCTGGGAGGTTGTTAAACATGAATAAGATTATTTATTTAGATTATTACAGAACAACAAAAATTTCCGAATTGGTAACAGAGAAGATGAAACCCTATCAGGACGATAATTTCTATCTCCCGGTTTCATTTACACAGTTGGGAACAGATATAGCCGAAGCAATAGAAGATTCTATCGTTAGAATAAAAAAGGCATTTAACGCGCCGCATTCAGAAGTGATCTTCGCTTCAAGTGGAACCCATGCCAATAATATGGTAATTCAGGGAATATTAAGAGATGCGGAACCCGAAAATACTTCCATAGTCACATCTGTCATTGATCATCCCTCCATAAACAACGTCTTTGATTATTATAAAAAGAAGGGATTTGAAGTAAAAAAGATAAAAGTTGATTCTGAAGGTTTCTGGAATACTGAAATGCTATCAGAAAATTTAAATGAAAAAACCAGACTTGTCAGCATCACACTTGTCAACCATACTATCGGCACTGTTCAGCGCTATGATGAGTTAAAAAAGATCATACACGAAAAGGCACCAAATGCCCTGATACATCTCGATATAACCATGGCGGTCATGACACAGAAGATAGATTTTGAAGAACTTGAAGCCGATTTCATGACACTCAGTGGGCACAAGATTTATGGTCCAAAGGGTATCGGTGTTGTAATTGCCAGAAAACCGATCAAAATCAAACCGATCACGTTTGGAACCGTGGTGACTTCACCCTTCGCACCCGGAGCGGATAATGTCCCGGGCATCGTAGGTATTTCATATGCAATCGAACAGGCAGTTCTTGAAAGGGAAACATACGACAGTAAAACAAGAAAACTGCAAAGGCTTCTGATGAATCAGATCGAAAAGAACATTGATAAGATAGAACTGAATGGTCCCGCTGATGAAAGGGCTTCCGATAATGTCAACTATTCATTCAGACAGATTGAGGGAGAATCGATCATGATGTTCCTTGATTTTGAGGGGATCATTGTTGCCACCGGTTCTGCCTGTGCATCAAGCGATTTAAAGGTAAATTATATTCTCAGTGCAATTGGAAGGGATCATGAGATGGCGCATGGTTCACTGAGAATCACACTGGGGAGAGAAACAACCGAAGAGGATATCAACAGGTTTGTTGAACAGTTAATACCCATAGTTAAAAGGTTAAGAGATCAAAGTACGATAAGATAAAGAGGTGATTTTATGGCTGTTATAAAATATACAGCAACAGTTATTGAACATTTTAAAAACCCGAGAAATGTAGGAGAAATTGAAAATCCTGACGGAAATGCCACGGTGGGAAGCCCCGCATGCGGCGATCAGGTTACAGTCTCTTTGAAAGTGAACGACAATAAAATTGAGGATATAAAATTTCTTTCCTACGGCTGTGCATCAAATATCGCTACCGGTTCTATCGTTACCGAACTGGCAAAGGGAAAAACGGTAGAAGAAGCAAAAAAAATGACATGGAAAGACGCAGTCGATGAATTAGGAGGACTTCCTCCCGTTAAGGTTCATTGTTCTGTCCTCGCTGTTGATGGTCTCAGAGCGGCTATAAAGGATTATGAAGAAAAAAAACTTGGTATAAAGCATGAGAAAACAATTGACGAAAGCAGTATTCTTGAAGAACTAAAGTCTGTGATCTATCCAAAAACAGGAAAGAATATCATAGATGAAAAACTGATTAAATATCTGAAATTTGAGGATGGTAAGGTAGAAATAGAGATCTCTTTCGATGAGACCGATGTCTACAGACAGAACGTCCTTGAGGAGATAGATGAACATCTCCATGAAATAAAGGAAATTCAAGAAATAGATGTCAAAGTAGTTGAATATTGATGAGTGTCTATCTTGATCATGCGGCCACAACGCCGGTATTACCAGAAGTTGTGGAATATCTTTCAGAAATCATGCTGGGCTACTGGGGAAACGCCTCCAGTTTGCATTTTGAAGGTCAAAAGGCAAGAAAACTCTATAAAGAAGCTAAACAGATAATAGCCGATAACATCAACGCCGATTATGATGAAATCACTTTCACTTCAGGCGGTACCGAAGCGGATAATCTTGCCGTATTAGGCTATCTAAAAGCCATCAGATCCGAATTTCCCGATAAAAATCACATCATCACTACACAGATAGAACATGAAGCCATTATTGAGACGTTTAACGAACTTTCGAATAATGGCTACATAGTGGATTTTGCTCCCGTCGATGAATACGGAATCGTCGATTTAGATTATCTGAAAGAAAAAATAACGGATAAAACCGCAATCTGTTCAGTGATGTATGCAAACAATGAAGTGGGGACCATTGAACCCTTAAAGGATATCGCTGAAATCTGTCACAAGGCAAATTGTATTTTTCATACCGATGCGGTACAGGCGGCAGGAAAGGTAGCGATAGATGTCAGAGCACTTGGAGTAGATATGTTAAGCGCCTCGGCACATAAATTTTACGGCCCAAAAGGGGTGGGATTTCTCTATATAAAGAAGGGGATCCCGGTAAAACCGGTGGTTTTTGGCGGAGGACATGAAAACGGTTTAAGATCTGGAACGGAAAATATTCATGGAATCGCGGCAATGGCAAAGGCGTTTGACATTACAAACAAACACCTGACTCTTAAAGCGGATGTCTACAATAAGTGGGTAGAACAAATATTAAAAACTTGTGAATCAATCGGTGGCGTTAAAGTAAATGGTCATCCAAAAAGAAGAACACCCGGTACATTGAGCCTGAGTTTTTCGGGGATTAACGGTGAAGCACTGATGGGGATGTTGAGTATGGATGAAATAGCCGTTTCAACGGCATCGGCCTGCAGTTCCCATTCACATAAAAAAGGCGGTTCTCATGTATTAAAGGCCATGAACTGCTCCGATGAGTTTATCAACGGAACCATAAGGGTTGTCATGGGATACGATAACAACGATGAACAGATAGATTTATTCTGTGAAAAACTGAAGGAAAGGGTAGAATTATTAAGGAGGTTATCCAATGGCTGACCGGTACTCGCCTGAATTGATGAAACATTTCACAAATCCACAAAATATTGGAAAACTTGAAGATAGTACATTGGCAGCGACGGGTTTCAATGAGAGTGATGGAGATGGTGTGACATTTTATCTGAAAATAATCGGCGATAGTCTGTCGGATGTTAAATATACGATAAAGGGGTGCCCGCGTGCTATTGCCTCAAGTAGTTTCACATCGGAAATGATAAAGGGTAAGACGATCGAGGAAATACTGAATATAGACGAGAAAGCTATCTTTAAGGCCTTGGATATCGATGAATCTTTTAAATGTATTTCCATGCCGTTAAAGGCCGTACAGAATGCTTTAAAAGCGTATCTCTCCTGAGAGACAGACAAAAAAAAGACACCTTAGTTGTTGACAAGGTGTCTTTTTTTTTATAGAAGAGGGAGCAAAAGCTCCTTCTTTAAAAACGAACCGTTATTCGGTTATCTTTTCTTTTTCCCCAACAAATTTCTTATGAAGGATTGACTCATCGTAATCTTCCTGAGCCTGTATGGACTTTTCTACAAAGAGCTTGGCAAATTCAGGATCATTTTTCCTTAATTTCTCGAGTTTTTCGTCCAAGCCTTCCTTTCCAATTCTATTCTGAATCCTGTCCATACCTTCTCCGTAGGATGCTGCTCTCGTTTCCATATCCTTTATACGTCTCTGCCAATCAGCTTCCCACTTCGGATCAAGCGTCCTTGCAGCCTCCTCGGCATAAGCATCAAGGGTCGGAGCCAGTTCGTTGATAATCACATTGGCGCCTTCATGTGTTGGCTTTGCACCGTTCCTCTTTACCGCATTCCTTAAAACCTGAGGATTATCTATGATCATACAAGGTCGGAGTAGATTATCCGTATGCGGCTGATGTGCCCTTATCTCGGTGAAGAAAGGTGACTGCATACATTCAAGTAATGATTTTTCTCTGATGTTGTCCGTAGAATAATGAGCAAAGATACAAGGTTCTACATCGCCTTTGTGATTGATATGCAGATATCTTCTTCCACCTGCGATACAACCATGAACAAAAGGTGCATCTGCCCAGAAATCCATAATATATATCGGTTCTTCATTTCTGAATTTCTGTATAAATTCTCCATAATTATACCTCTGTTCGGGAGAAGGCATAAGCTTTGCAGCTTCTATCGGATCACTGCCCACGGGCATATAAAGGAAATTCCATGCGTAAATAACCCCTTTTTCTCTCCATGAGAGGTAAAAATCCTTGTTGGTCATCAAATCATAGTTATGCTTCGTCAGAACAAGTGACATTCCAAAGAGCAGATTTCTCTGTTTCATTCTTTCCATGGCGGCAAGGATCTTATCATATATTCCAGGGCCTCGCATGTAATCGGTTTCTTCTCTGTCCCCGTTTACGGAAACGGCGATGACCACATTCTTTAGTTCCTTGAGTTTGTCAGCTACCTCATCGGTGATGAAGACACCACTCGTGAAGACCTGGAAGAGACAGTCGGAATTTTCCTCGAATACCTCTGCAAGTTCCCAAAATCTGATAAAGGGTTCTCCACCAAGTATTGTATAGAAATGTGTTCCGAGTTCCTTTCCCTGCCTGATGATGTCTCTTACCTCATCTATCGTCAGATCATCTGCATGCGTGTACTGTCCCGCGTAGCATCCTCTGCATCTGAGTGTACATCTCATTGTGGGGCTGATAAGGATCGTATACGGGGCAACTATCCCATGCTGTTCCTGTAACTGTTCGTTTGTCTGCATCCATTTCAGACTGACGTTGACAAACATATTTTTCATAAACGTCTTGACCTGTTCTACATCCCTTGAAAGTAATTCGATAAACCAAGCCTTACTTCCTGGATTTCCATTTACCCAATTGAGAAATATGGTAAAGGCGTTGTTGGCCGACGGAAACATCTTGTCGAGTTTTTCAAGTGTATTTACGAGTTTATCAAAATTTTTCTCTGGATTTTTATGTACATAACCGATTGCCTGATCAAGCAGCTGTCCAATAACCGCTCCCTGAGCCTTCTGTCCTAAAGTCTGTTTTACAACCATAATTTCTTCCTCCAATATAATCATATTTTCTTGTTTTTAATTTTACCATTTAGTCAAAAAAAGTCAAGAGGTATTTTTGACCATTTGGTAAAAAATACCTCAATATATCATCCCATACTATAACAATTCATTCACAATACATTTACACCTTTTGATTCAGCCACCTCGCCAAGGAGTTTTTTCTCTTTTCTTGATAATTTTTTAGGTAGTTCAACGGTTACCGTTATATAATGATCTCCACGCATACCTGTCCTTAAATCTGGAACACCTTTCCCTTTTAATTTTATCGTTTCACCGGGTTGTATGCCCCCTTTAAATTTATAAGGAACGATCCCTTCCACGGTCTGTATTTCTATTTCTGCACCGAGGATGGCCTGTAGATAATCCAGCTTTATCTCCGAATAGATATTTCTTCCATCCCTTTTAAGAGAATGATAATTGGTAACAGAAACAATTACGTACAAGTCACCGCTTGGTCCTCCACCAATACCGGAATTTCCTGCCGAAGCCACCCGTAATTTTAAACCATCAGTTGCTCCGGCCGGTATTTTAACCCTCAATTTCTTCTTTTCTCGTATTTTTCCCGCGCCGGAACATTTATCACATCTTTGTTCAATAATTTTTCCCTTTCCACCACATCTCGGACAGGTAGCCGTAGTTTGAACGTTACCGAAAAAGGTGTGGGCTTCCTGGACGACCGAACCCCTGCCGCCACAATCCGGACAAGTCTTCATTGCAGTTCCGTCTTTGGCTCCCGTTCCTTTACAGGCATCGCACTTTACAAAATGATCGTATTCTATTTCCTTTTCAATCCCAGCAAGAACATCTTCAAGATTAATAGTAACATTGACACCGATATCCTCACCTTTTCTGCTGACCGTTCCACCGGCAGTTCTCTGGGTTCTCGATGATCTTGACCCACCGAAAAAGGCATCAAAAATATCCTCAAACCCGCCAAATCCACCCGTTCCGCCGCCAAAGAAATCATCAAATGGTGAGCCACCAGTTCCTGTAGTTCTGTAATTTGGTGGTACTTGATCACCAACAAAACCATATCTGTCATACATCGTCCTTTTTTCAGTATCACTCAGGACTTCATAAGCCTCACTGATTTCTTTAAATTTAACTTCAGCCTCTTTTTTATTATCCTTATGAAGATCCGGATGCCACTTTTTTATCAGCTTTCTATAAGCTTTCTTTATATCATCCTGAGTAGACTCTTTTGAAACCCCGAGAACTTCATAATAATCCTTTTTTGCCATATTCCACCTTCCTAAAATCTGATTTTACTGTCTCACTCAGTCTATTCTCTATTTACTTTCTGCGTTTTAACAGACACCTTTACCCTTACCGGCTTTAAAACGGTCTGTTTGTATTTAAACCCTTTCTCCACAACTTCCAATACGGTATGCTCTTCAGAGGAATCATCCTCTACCTGTTCCGATATCTCCTGCTCAAAGGGGTCATAAAGGGACCCTTTCAGACACTTTATCTCGGTAAGGCCTTCATTTTCAAGGGTCATAATAAACGACTGATAGATCATCTGAATCCCCTTGACGATCATCTGTGTTTCTTTATTTTCACTATCCACTTTCATATACATCATTGCACGTTCAAAATTGGTTAAAACCGGAATCAGCTTATCAAGCAGATCAATCGTCGCACTATCATAAGCTCTCTTCTTATCTTTCTGAGCAATCTGTTTAAAATGCTCAAAATCCGCTTTCAATTTGTAAGCATATTCCTCTATCTCTTTAAGTCTTTTATTTTCTTTTTCAAGAATCAATAAATCTTCCTGTAAATTCTGAATTTTTTCTATTGAACTCTTCAAATCCTTTCCTCCTGTATTTTATTCGTTTAAAGTTATCAACCGTGACAGATATTCAGTTATCCGGCTACTGACAAAGCTCATTCCTTTCATATTCTGAAGATAATCTGTTGCCTTTGATGTTATCACGATCATCCTGCCAAGTTTCTGTTTTCCCGCAAGATAATTCTGTATAAAAATCGAAAAACCTTTCAATTCATCTCTTTTAGTCTCGCTTCCGATATTAACATTCATATGTGTATCGGAATCCAGACTACTGAATAGTTCTATAATGCGGTCATCATTTTCCGTGTAAACGAGGCAATTTTTCAGATCAGTCTGTGACAGTGTTTCATCTCTTATCAATAGCTCAAGACCATATTTCTGAAATCTGTTTTGATAATTTTTATTCACCATCTGTTTTAAAAAAGTAAATACATGATCATAATCCGGATTATACCAGGAATAATCGGGTAAATCCATTTGATTTAACAATTGCTTTAATTCTTTTAAACTTAATCCGTGAAGTTTTTCAGATAAAAACCGCTCAAATTCCCTGATAGGGAATTTCTCTTCCATTGGCACAATAAAAGTTTCAGAAAGTCCCATATTGGTAACAACAACGACAACCCAATAATTGAGAAATATATTGGTTAAAGACACCCTGTTGATCCTTAAATCTTCTATAAATGGTCTTTCAATGATGGCAAGACCACCCATCCATTTTGCCAGAAACACCGCAAAATTAGCGAGTAATTCGTCTATATTGTTATATTTAAATTCTTCTACAAGCTCTATTTCCTTGCCGATAGTACTATTTGTATCTTTCATGTTTTTTAAACATTCCACATAAAAGCGATACCCCTTATCCGTTGGCAATCGACCCGCGGAGACATGAGGCTGTATGATATAACCCATTTCCTCCAGTCTTTTCATCTCGTTTCTGATCGTGGCACTACTACATTCAAGGCTGGTTATTTCAAGAATCTTCTTTGAACTAACAGGCTTCTTTAAAGTTATAAATTCATGGACAACCGCATATAAAATTCCTTCCTGCCTTTTACTTAGTTCGGTTTTCACCTGTTCACCTCCAACGCCTCCTGGTTTAGCACTCATATATCATGAGTGCTAACTCCTCATATAATATCATTACTGATATTCTTTGTCAAGATGAAAAGGCAGAAAATCCACAAAAGAGCTATCACATATTTTTAATCAGAATATAAAATAATCGTTCCTAAAAAAACAAATGCATTATTTTACCAAAAGGTCAGGAATAAAGAAAATGTGATAGAATAAGAGTTGTGTTATGTTGTTTATAAATCGCGTCTGAATTAATATATAACAGTTGAAGGGGGAATCTTAATGCCAAAGAAAGTAAATACCAAACGCAAGATACTGGATTCTGCAAAAAAAATATTTGCCATTAAAGGATTTGACGGTACCTCCGTTGAAGAGATTGCAAATGAAGCCGGAGTAAAGAAAGCGCTCATCTTCTATTATTTCCCCTCAAAAGAATCCCTTTTTCTCGAATCTTGGACGGAGGGAATTAACGAACTCGAGCATCATATCTTTGGAGATACCGAAAATGAAACCGGTTATCTCGCCAAGTTGAAAAAAGTTCTGATCTCCTATATTGATTTTGTTATGAACAGGAAAGAAATCATGAAACTGATCGAGATGGACAAGGTCAAGATAATAGAAAGTGAAAGTCAAGGCGATAAAAATCTTCACCCTCTAAAAGTGAGATATAATCTGTTTATTGAAAAGATCGAGACGCTTATAGAAGAAGGAAAGGAAAAACAGTTTATTCCTGAATCCATCCCCACAGGGGGAACGGCAAAGCTTATTGCTCAAAGTATAGGGGTCAATGCGATGAACGAAGATCTCTCGGTCGACTCAATTGTAAAATTTATTTTAAACGGAATGTCGGTCAGAGAAGACTTCACGGAATAACCATCGGATGAAAAAAGACGAACGAAAAAACAGGATACAATTTTATCTTGATACTTCGGTTATGCCGGTTGAGCAGATAAAATTACTGATTGATGACTATTTTTATTGGTTTAATCCCTCCGATAGGACAGATTTGATCTTTTTTACGTCCACAAGACACCCGCAAGAACTCGATAAGATTCTAACCGAAAAAAAAAGAGAGGCAAACCCAAAATTCACGTTCATCCGTGAGCCGATAAAACCTGAAGATCTCCATCGGTTTTATACCCAGCGTATATTGCTTAACGAGTGGGTTAATTATAAAAAAAACGATCTGTTCAGAATTTACAAACTCTTTTTCCCTGCGAATTCCGATATAAATTTTGATAATCAGGCCATTTCCATACAATACGATATTCGTTATCATCTGAATAGAAGTGATGCCTATGCCAGTTACAAAAAGGAGCATCTTTCGGCAATCGAAAGTGCAATACACTTCTATCAACCGGAATTGGTATTTGATCTGGGTTGCGGTGCGGGGGCTCAGTATTTCTTTCTGAAAGGGGCCTTAGACTCTCATAATACTAAATATCAGGGAATAGACTTAAGCAGATTCCAGACCCTAAAGGCTATAGATCTTTTTGAATCCGACAGGGCTTCGTTTTCTCTCGGAAATGCAGTCAATCTGAAATTCAAAGATCATTTTGCCGATTTTTCTTTTTCAGAAAGCACTTTCCCTTTTCTCCACAATCCGTTAATGGGTCTGAAAGAGATAAACAGAATCAGTAAAAAGGGGTTTTTTGCCGCACTATACACCATTCGAAAAAGACATGAATTCTTAAAACCATTTAAAAAAAATAACGTCTATGCGCTGGATACAGGGGCAACATGGAAATATTTAAACGGAATAACCCCAAACATCTATTATCTACCCGAGTATCTTTCAGTAATGGAACTCAGTAAAACTTTTTCCAATACAATCGTCATAGAAGAAAACTCCGATCAGTTTTTTGAACCTTTAGGCGTTTCTACTTCAAATCTTTTCTTTTTTCCGGCGGAATGGTATAAAAAGACTAAAAACAAGTTTTTAAACTTCCGTCCACTGATGTAAATCTATCGCTGTGTTATAATTCAAAAAAAGAAACAGGAGGAGTTAAATTGAAAAGGTTAATCTATATTTTTTTCCTGATCTTCGCGGTAGTTTCTCTTTTCGGTTCCGAGGTCTACTTGATGGATGAAGAATTACCCCCGGAAAGATTTCAGATGGTTGGGGATCAGCTCTACATTTATTCCGTGAATCTGATGCAAAAACTCAACACCGAATTCAAATGGGACAACATCAACAAGACGTTAGACGTAGAATGGAATGGTAATTTTATTCAGTTCAACAACAATTCCACCAAAGTCTCCCTTAATGGAAAAACACTCTTCCTGACAACTCCGCCAAGAATTATAAACAACAGATTTTTCTTACCGTTACTTGATACGTGCAGACTGCTCGGATTGAGGATCGTATCTGAAAATAACAAGTATTTTATCTACTCTTCAATATCGGAATTCAACAGCTACTTTTGGACACCAAACGGCCTTATCTTAAATTTCTCAGAACCGGTAACCCTTTCAATAAGCCAATATTCCAACGAAACGGCCGTCTTTGACATCATCGGTGCAAGGACGAATAAATTACAGGAAGACTCCAACCTTTTTCTCGGCATCAATGAGTTTAAAGTAGAAAATCTTTCGGAAGACACGATGAAATCATTTCTGAGACTTTCTTTTTCCTACAACGATGGTGTTTATCTCGAACCGTTTGTTATCGGATCATCAGTCTATTTTATGACACCTGACTCGCAGAAAATGACCTATACCGTAGAAAACCGGAAAGAGGATAATATCAAAAGAATCGTCATTGATCCCGGCCACGGTGGCTTTGATCCGGGAGCCATTGCAGACAGTAACGGATACCAGGAGAAAGACGGCGTTCTACTCATCAGTAAATTTCTGAAAAACAAACTTGAAGAAAAAGGCTATAAGGTGCTGTTAACAAGATCAAGCGATAATTACGTGGAATTTATGGAAAGAGCAAGAATAGCCAATGACTTCAATGCGGATATATTTGTCAGCATTCATCTTAATTCAGTGGATATCGGCAGCGTGGATGGTGTGGAACTATTTTATTATCAATGGTCCGAATCCGGTTATAAGGCAAGATTGGACAGATTCTACAAATCTCCGGAATTAACCGCTTCGCAGATCGAAACAAAAGTTTTTAATAAAATTGATCAGACTCTTGAAGGTGAGAACCTGGCGGAAAAGATAGCTTCCGCCTTCACAAGTGAAGGGTTTACATTCAGAAAAAGCGTCCCGGAAGATTTTGCCGTCCTTGCATACAGTGAAATGCCTTCAGTCCTCGTAGAATGCGGTTATCTTTCTAATCCCACGTTTGCCAAGAATATCAAGCAGGCCTATTTCCAGGAAAGTATAGCCGAGGCAATTGCCAACGGAATAGAAAAGTATATCGAAAGTAAATGAAGAAACTCAAGGAAAACACTCAGGTGTTTTCCTTGACCATTTGTTTGAAGTAGCGCCCACGCTCTTTATAATTCGTAAACATATCAAAACTGGACCCACCGGGACTGAAGAGGATGATGTCTCCCGGCTCGCTTTCATCGATTGCCTTCTTGATTGCATCGTCCCAATTTCCAAAAATCTCTTTATTTTCACCGGGTATGCAATCACTTAATCGTTTTGAACTTTCTCCGCAGAGATAGGTTTTTTTCACCTTCTCCGAAATAAGTAATCCGAGATTGACATAATCGTCTCCTTTGTCTTTGGCCCCCGCAAGCAGCAAAATATTACCTTTCAGTGATTTCAAGGCCCAGAAGAGCGAATGCGCGTTCGTAGATTTTGAATCATCGATATAGGTCCTGCTGTTTTTAATCAGAAACACCTCCATCCTGTGTTCCCCAAATTTAAATGAAGCAAGACTTTTTAAAATTTCATCATCAGTCAAGCCCATCAAGGAACAACAGCTGCAGGCAAGCAATGCATTCTTTTTATTATGCTCTCCTTTTATATTTTCAGGAAGAAGATATTTGTTTTCCGTTTGAATATCATCATAAAAAAATACGCTGGAATCAGAATCTGTCAACCAGTTATTATTCGAAGGAATAAATAACACCTCTGAAAGATCTTTAATCCCAAGTTTATCATCTCTGTAATTCTCATAACTCCCATGCCATTCGAGATGATCCTCAGCTATGTTTGTAATCCCAGACACATTGAAGGTTCTCTTCAGGTTCTTTATGTGTTTGATCTGAAAACTCGATAATTCAAAGATCAGACAGGCGTCATTCAGATTCTCTGAAAGATATTCAAACGCTGAATTACCTATATTCCCCACACTGTAGGCTTTATATCCGTTTTTCAGAATATGGGTGATCATTTCTACCGTCGTTGTTTTACCGTTTGTTCCGGTAATGGCGATTAATCTTGGATTGTCCTGAAGAAAATCAAAGAACAGTTCGATATCGATTTTCACCTCTATATCGGAATCAACTGCCTTTTTCAGAATCAAATTATCAGGTTTTACTGAGGGGCTTATGACAAGAACTTTCGTATTCAGAACAAGACTTGAGTTTTCACCCTCTTCAAAGTCAACGTTATTTTCCTTTAAATACGCCTTCTTCTCTTCATCAATCCGGTCAACCGACGAGATAAAGTAATTTCCGTGCATATTTTCTATCATGTACTTTAAAACTGACCAATTTGAGACACCTAATCCCAAAAAACTCATGTCATATTTCATAAATTCACCGTCTTTTGACAACAAAATGGAAAAAGTTCACAATACAATTTTAATGGGTTTGATAATTGGGTGATTCTTTCGTGATCCTTATATCATGAGGATGACTCTCTGTCTTACCGGCTGATGTGATCTGAATAAATTTTGCCTTCTCCTGCAGTTCTCCAATATTCTTCGACCCGCAGTAGCCCATTCCGGCTCTCAACCCGCCACATAACTGATATGAAATATCCTCTACGCTTCCCTTGAAGGGAATCATTCCCTCAACGCCTTCCGGAACAAGTTTTTCAGCAGAGGTACCTGACTGGAAATATCTGTCACTGCTACCTTTGACCATGGCTCCAATACTCCCCATTCCCCTGTATGCCTTGTATTTTCTTCCTTCATACAAGATTGTTTCTCCAGGAGCTTCATCGGTCCCCGCAAAAATCGACCCAAGCATAACGGTTGAAGCACCTGCAGCAATGGCTTTCACAAGATCTCCGGAATATCTTATACCACCATCAGCTATGACCGGAACACCATACTCTCTTGCCGCCTTTACGCATTCTTCAATGGCTGTAAGCTGTGGGACCCCTACACCGGCTACTACTCGTGTCGTACAGATAGAGCCAGGACCTATTCCTACCTTAATAGCATCTGCTCCTGCTTTAATTAACGCTTCCGCGGCTTCCTTCGTAGCTATATTTCCACCGACAACTTCAAGTTGTGGCCAGCGTTCTTTTAAAAGGGTAACCATATTAAGAACATTTTTAGAGTGTCCATGAGCCGTATCCACTACAATAAAGTCTACCTTAGCATTCACAAGTGCTTCAGCTCTTTCTATGGAATCAGGGCCGGTTCCAACGGAAGCCCCAACGATAAGTCTTCCCCTCTGATCCCTTGAAGCATTTGGAAATTCAACAACACTGTTGATATCTTTTATCGTGATTAATCCCTTGATCTTGTTTTCATCATCTATTATCGGTAATTTTTCTACCTTATTCTCATGGAGTATCTTCTTCGCCTGTATTAAGGTAATTCCCTCTTTAGCGGTAACAAGCTTTTTAAGCGGGGTCATCAGATCTTTAATCATTTTCTGCGGGTCATCTTCAAACCTGATATCTCTGTTTGTCACAAGACCGAGTAATTCATTATCTGAATTTACTACGGGCAATCCGCCAATCTTATACTCCCTCATTAACTGTTCCGCATCGAGTACATTTTTCTCAGGTGAAATGGTCAGTGGATCAAAGATTATTCCATTTTCAGTTCGTTTTATTCTGTCAACCTGATCTGCCTGATCTTTTACAGACATATTTTTATGAATCACCCCTACGCCACCAATCCTTGCAAGAGCTTTTGCCATTGCATATTCCGTTACTGTATCCATTGCAGCACTTACGAGCGGAATATTAATCTTGATCTTTTTTGTCAGCATTGTCTCAATATTCGTCTCTCTCGGTATAATATCTGAATATACCGGTGCAAGCAACACATCATCAAACGTAATTCCTTTCATCAATTCCATTGAATCTCCTCCTGATTTAAACTATTTTAAGTCTTCTATTATATAGAAATACCTGTTATTTAAAATTGCTTCTCTCGAAAAATCATAATCTATTTCATATTTTTCCACTATTTCCGTATTCTTTATAGCGGATACCGTTCCTATCCTGTTAAGATTATAGCGCTCAAGATTATAGCCTCCAAACTCTGTTCCGGCTATCCTTATTTCGTCCCCATTCTCATAAGGTAAGGCGGGATTAAAGTTGATCAACTGTCCTTTCTCTATTAACGCCAGATCATTATTTATCCCTTCTATCTCATTTTCACTTTGTACATAAACCTGAGAGGTAAATAAACTGCTCCATATCGGAGCTATATCCGCTGTCTTCCCGTAACTTTTTATAATCTTGCCGATCACCGAAGAAAATTGCGGAGAAACCACAAAACCTCTGGAAGCTATTGTCTTTTCCGATTTTATCCTTAAGATTTCAGAATTGACATCTCCTATGGAACTTAACAGGACGCATAAAGAAAACTGATCGGTTAATTCACTGACATTATTTAATTTATACACTGCAATGAGCTCCTCATATTCTCTTTTATAGATCGGGGAAAAAAAGGTATTCTCAAGGTTGTCAAGTTTTCCCACATTCATTTGATCAATATAGTCGATTTTGTCTGTCAATTCGTTGAAATCTTCTCTCAAGTCTCTAAAAACATTTAAACGATCAAAAACCACAAGCGATAAACCGGCAATTTTCTCCGGGAAAAGAAAATCACAAAGGAAAAACAGACTGATAATGAGGAAGCAGATTGTCAGGACCATCTTTTCCAAAGGTTAATAGACCTCCTGAATCAAAGAATATAAATCCTTATTTCTGAAAATCGTCATATTCCCCCTCACACAAACAAATTCAGGGGCTTCAGGAATATTTACCACCATTTCCAGTTTACTTTGCGTGTATTTGACAAAACCTTCATAATTTGCCATTCCGCCGGTAAAAATAATTCCCCTTTCAAGAATGTCCTTTATCAATTCCGGTTGAATTCTTTCCATACTTTCTTTTAAAGATTCGACGAGATAATTGATCTCCCTCAGAATAATTCCCCAGATTTCCTTCACATTGATACTCAATTTCAAAGGCAACCCATTCTTAACATTAAGCCCCACGACGAAGCCATTCTGAAATCCCGCATTTTCGCCGCCACTTCTCATCGTTTCAGAGATTATCTCTTCTATTGTATTTTGTCCAAGTAACAAATTATGTTCATGAATCAGAAAATTCTTCACCTTCACACAGATATTCTGAATACTGAAATCTATAGACTCAAAAAAGACGATATTGGAAAGTGAAAGGATGGCTATTTCAGTATGTTCCGCACCAAGTATAACGATCATATTCCCCTTTGCCTCATCTATATCAATTCCGGACCCTAACGCAGCAGCGATCGGCGTATCAATCAACATGGCCTGAGCAGCCCCCGCTTCTACTACCGCTTCGCAAATAGATTCCTTTTCTACAACGGTTGAATCAATCGAAGTATTCAATATAAAGAGGGGTTTAAAGAAACTGCTCTTTATACGTGATGAAAAAAAGGCTTCTTTTAAAAAAAGCACAAAAGCGTCATAATCGTATATACTTCCAGATCTGACCGGTTTTAAAAAAAGAAAATCAGGCGGAAGTTTTCCAAGCAATTGCTTTGCGGAATCCCCAAAGGCCGTAATTTCATTATAGGGATTTTTCAAAAGGGCGGTAGACGTGTTTAATATAATTTCACCATTTTTATCACAGATTTTTGTTTTTTCACTTCCAGCATCCAGACTGAAAATTGACCTCATCAAGAAATAATCACTTCTTTCGTAGAAATTAAAAAAAAGGGGCATACCTGCCCCCGCTAAATTATTTTAAAAGATGAACAAAGAGTCCACTTCTCAACTTAGGTTCAAACCATGTTGATTTTGGCGGCATTGTTTTATCCGCATCAGCCACATCAAGAAGCTGTTCCATTCCTGTTGGATACATAGAGAAAGCCACCTTCCATTCTCCTGAATCCACCCTGTTTTCAAGTTCTTTAAGGCCTCTGATACCTCCAATGAAATCTATTCTCTCATCACTCCTTGGATCCTGTATGTCAAGAACAGGGGTAAGCAGATTATTCTGAAGGATGGCTACATCAAGGGAATTAACAGGATCAGAAGCATCAAAACTCTCTTCTTTTGCGGAAAGGATATACCATTTGGAATCGAGATACATGCCGAATTCTTTCTGTTTAACCGGTGTATAAGGTGTATTCGCTGCCTCTGTGAGATCAAAATTCTTTTTTAAGGTTTCAAGGAAGAGTTCTTTTGTTTTTCCATTTAGATCTTTTACTACCCTGTTATAATCGAGTATCTTAAGTTGATCATGCGGAAAGAGGACAGCAAGGAAATAATTATATTCTTCGTCACCGGTATGATATTTATTCTCAGATTTCTTGATATCCCTGACCCTCGCTGCAGAAGCGGCTCTATGATGACCATCCGCAATATAAAGGGCGCTAACCTTTTCAAATAACTCAATCAGTTCTTCGGTATTGGATACCTTATATACTCTATGAATACAGTCATATTCATCCTTTATCTCATAAATTTTATCGTTCATCAGATTTTTCATTAAGGCCTTATCAATCACTTCAACACTTCTGTACGTAAGAAATACGGGACCCGTATTCGCATTTGTGGCAAGTATGTTGTTCACTCGGTCATCTTCTTTTTTTCTCCGTGTAAATTCATGTCTTTTTATCTTGGATGCCTGATACTCATCTACCGAAAAACAGCCGACGATACCTACCTGTTTATGTCCTTTCCATTCCTGCTCATAGCAGTACAGAGAGTTTTCCTCATCCTGAATCAGGATTCTCTCATCAATAAACTTCCTTAAATTTTCTGCCGCCTTCTCATAGACAGTCTTGTCATACTGACTGATTGAAGGATCAAGATCAACTTCCGGTTTCACAACATGCAGGAAAGAATACCTGTTATTTTCGACTTCCTTTCTTGCCTCATTCGAATTTAGAACATCGTAGGGCTTTGAAGCCACTTTCTCCACCAAATCCGTGTTCGGTCTTATTGCTTTGAATGCCTTTACAATTGCCAATGTTACCATCCCTCCTCTAAAGCGAAACTTTCTTTCACTTTTTGATATTTACCTCTCTCTATTCTCTTTATCTGTCCTGTCTCTGTAAGTTCTCTCAAAACATCCCTGACAAGCTTATACGGGAAAAACCTTGCCAGAAACCCCTCGTTAATCGACTCGAGCTTCTCAATCTGGGAAACAAGATTCGTTTTTCCCTGAATATCTTCCTGATTGAGCCTCTTATCCACTTTACCGATCAACTGATTCATCAGAAGTGTGTGTTCATTGAAGAGTGTTTTTTCAGAAAACTCATCGTAGACAATGATTTCAGCATCCTCTATAACCTCTGCTGTAAATTTATGTACATTCCCTGTAAGTGGCGCAAAACCTATAAATTGCGGCTCTACTACAATATCAAGCATCAACATAGATTGAAAAGCAAGGTAAATTACAACCTTGCCTTTATTTAATTTATACAGCTTATTATCAGGTTCCCCCTGGATGAAAATCAGACCACCCTTTGAGAATCTTCTATTTTCCATTTACCACATCACCTGATCTGGAATTCACAAATTCTCTGTCTTCATCTCTTTTGATAATATGTTCATGCCGTTTAAAAGCCTCATCGGCAAACCTGTTTATGATGGCATTTAAATCTGAATTTGAGAATTTCTCTTCAATCTTTTCCGTCAATAAACGATTAATATCCCATTTTTTTTCTTTTTCCGGTGTAAAAACAATCTGTTCAATATCCTTCTTATCCAGTTCGGTTTCTACCTTCTCAAGCAATTTAAAACAAGTTCCGATAAATACTGCTTCTACTTCTGTGGCATTCTTTGAGTTTTTTATTTCCTTGTGATAACCGGGCATCAGTTCTTTTTCGAAATGAACGTATGAATACATCTTCTCTCCTGATTTCTTCATGTTAAATTCATCTCCTTATTTAATTTGCCACTTCGTCCCTTCAGGACCATCCAAAAGGCTAATTCCCCTTTCATTCAACCCGTCTCTTATCATGTCCGCCAATTCAAACTGTCTTGCCGCTCTCAATGAATTTCTGACCGCTACCATGATAGCCATCACATCATCTGCCGTTGCTGATACACTTTCACCCTGCTTTTTTGTGGGAACATCCGTAAACAGCCCCATCACGTCACCAATTTCTCCTTTAATCAACCAGTAACCTTCAAATAGTCTTTCCATATCATCAGTCGAATTCATCTCTTTAACTATTTCAAAAATAAGAGAAAGGACTCGTGATGTATTAAAATCATCATCCAAATAGTCAATAAAACTTTGTCTCTTTTCTTTAACCCATTCCGAAGCAGCTTTACTGAAGGGCGGAATTCCATCCGATAGCTCTTCCACCCTCACCAGTGCATCTTCCACTCGTTGAGCGGCCTTTTTCCAATCTTCAAATCTTTCCTCGGAATAATCAATAGGAGCCCTGAACTGTGTGGAAAAAATAAACATCCTGACAGCCTCTTTGCCGTATTGCCTGACGGCCTCTCTGACCGAAATGATGTTTCCTACAGATTTTGCCATCTTTGCGCCATTCATCTGCAGCATCCCATTATGAAGCCAGTATCTGGAAAACTCCGAACCTGTACAGGCTTCACTCTGTGCCCTCTCATTCTCATGATGGGGAAAGATAAGATCATTTCCCCCGGCATGAATATCAAAAGTTTCCCCAAGAATAGAAGTTGCCATGACTGAACATTCTATATGCCAGCCCGGTCTGCCCAACCCCCATGGACTCTCCCATGAAGGCTCTCCCTCTTTTGCAGGTTTCCAGAGTGTAAAATCACCTGGATTTCTCTTTTTCTGATCCACTTCTATTCTGGCCCCCGACAACATGTCGTCAAGTTTTCTGTGAGATAACTCACCATAACCGGCAAATTTCGTAACATCATAAAACACTTCATTTTCGACAACATAGGCATATCCCCTGCTAATCAACCTTTCGACAAAAACGATTGTCTCAGGGATATACTGAGAAATCCTCGGATTAAAATTCGCATCCTTCACACCGAGAGACCTCATATCCCTCAAATATTCGCGAATGAAAGTCGAGGTGATAGTTTCAAAATCCCACCCTTCTTCATTAATCCTGCTGATAATTTTATCATCGATATCTGTAAAATTCATCACATAAGTAACTTTATATCCCCTGTACTCAAAATAACGCCTGAGAGAATCAAATACAACCGCCGGTCTTGCGTTTCCTATATGAACTGTGTTATAGACCGTTGGACCACAGACATACATCCCGACTTTTCCTTCGACGAGAGGTATAAAATCTCGTTTTGTCTTTGTCAACGTATCAGTAAACTTAATCATATTGTATCTACAACTCTTTCAAGTCGTTGAATCATCTGATTTCTTCCTATCAGATGGATGATATTTACAAGTTCAGGTCCATCTTCTTCCCCGGTCAGAACGACTCTAAGCATATGATAAAATTTCTTATTTGAAACCTTAACCGCCTTTGTAACGCGTTTAAAGAGATTATAGATTTCCGGAATATCCCACGAATCGGCTGCTTTTACCTGATGATACAATTCGATGAATGCAGGATCCGTATCATCTTCTTTTATCTGTTTTGTCCATTCTATCTTAAAGGTCGGCTCTTTAAAGAAAACAGCTATCATCGCCGGTACTTCATCAAACTGATGTATTTTTTTCTTTACCGACACAACGGCTTCTCTCACCCATTTGTAATTTGCATCCGCATCCACCTGGGTCATCTGCCCCGCAGCCACGATATACGGAATAGCAAGTCTGGCCAGTACATCATCGTCTAATTCACGAATATAAACGCCGTTCATCCATCTGAGTTTCTGTTCATCATATATGGCCGCACTGGAATTGACTCTTTCTATCGTAAAACTCTTAATCATTTCATCCATTGACATGATATCCTTCTCATCCGGATGAGACCAGCTCAATAATGCAAGATAATTCATTACACTTTCAGGAAGATAGCCCATCTCCCTGTATTTCTCAACAGAGGTCGCACCATGCCTCTTGCTCAACCTTGAACCGTCAGGGCCAAGAATCATTGAGACATGGGCAAATGCTGGAAGCTCAAATCCAAGTCCCTCAAAAACAGCGAGCTGTCTGAGCGTATTAGAGAGATGATCATCCCCCCGGATGACATGGGTGATCTTCATCAGCGCATCATCCACAACAACCGCAAAATTGTACGTGGGTAATCCTGAACTCCTGAGAATGACAAAATCACCTATCGTGCCTTCTTTAAATGTAACGGCACCTTTTATAAGGTCATTTAAGGTGTAATCCTTCTTCGGCATTTTAAAGTAGATAACCGGTTTCAATCCTTTTTCCACATACTCTTTCCGTCGTTCAGGTGTGTCAAAAGCGCTTAACATCTCTTCATCATAATGTGGGGAAATTTTTTCAGAAAGCATTTCTTCCCTCAAATGCTCTAGCTCTTCAGGATACACATAAGCTTCATAGGCCAATCCCCTCTCTACCAGTTCGTAGGCCTTTTTTACATATATTTCATCTCTTTCGGACTGTCTGTAAGGTCCGTATTCACCACCATTGTCAGGACCTTCATCCCATTGAAAACCAAGCCATTTCATCGTTTCTATCAAAGAATCTTCCGATTCTTTAGTGGATCTTTCAACATCGGTATCCTCTATTCTTAAGATAAACTCGCCATCATTATGCTTTGCATACAGATAATTAAACAACGCCGTTCTGGCTCCACCAACATGAAGATAGCCCGTCGGGCTCGGTGCAAACCTTACTCTCACCATTTCCTGACCTCCAGATTATACTCAAATTATAATGCGATTATATCACACAAACATTCTACTTAAATAGCGAAAAACATCGTTTTATTTTTTTATGACCCTGATCATTCCGGATACTGTGCCAATCAGTTCACATTTTTCCACCTTAAAATTTCTTTCGTCAAAAACCGGATTTAAAAATTCAGCGGAATAACAATCCCCTTTTTTTATTAATTTTGCGATATTATATCTTTCTTCACAGATAAACAGGGATAATTTATTTTTTATATAGCCATTCCCCTCAAAAACAAGAATATCATTGATGAAATAAAATGGTGAAAGGGATTCAGCTATTTCTTCTGTCACTTTTACCGCAAAATCTCCATTTCTGAAGAGCACTTTCTCTTCAGTTTCCATTAAAAGAACCCTTTCTTCCATCCTCTGTATTTTAAACACATCAATTTCCTTTTCCTGATAAGGGTTGGGATCGTCACTGAAACCAAAGAGATAATCCAGAGAAACTCCAAAATACTCATGAAGTTTTTCTAATATTTCTTCACGTGGCATCCTTTTCCCCGTCTCATACATCCCAATTGCATTTGTACTCGCATCTACTCTATTGGCAAGCTGTTCCTGAGACAAACCACGAGAAAGCCTCAGTTCTCTCAATCTTTTCGAAAACTTTTCTCTGAACATATAATCACCCCAACCAATTGTATCACAAAGAATTAATCAACACATTTTGTGGCTATTCCTCCGATATACTATTTTCTTTGCCATTCCGCCTTTCTTTCCACAAAATCAATATCGAACAAATTCGATTGAGAAAAACTGATCTGAACACAATTCTTCTGGCCGGATAAGAATTGCCCGTCATCCGAAAGTCTAAACTGCCATCGATCGGGCTTTTTGATTACTTCTCTCACCTTGGATGCAATATCTTTTGGAATATTATAATTTTCGAAATACTCAACGGGAATCGGAAAAGGTGTTTCAAAGATATACAGATCATCTTCACGCTTGATGACCCCACTCCATGAATAGCCATTTTCCAACTGAATACTGAATAAGTCTTTTTCCGTTATATACACTGTCTGTATCCCCTTGTCTCCATACCATTTTCCCTGAATTTCGGGAGAATCTTTCAACTCCGAATAGTAAATCCGTTTGATGTCAGAAGTATTATATTCCGCTTTTGTCCCATCCTTAAAAACAATCACAAGCCTTTCCGATGCACTCGTATTTATAGACAATAAGAGTAATGGCACTATAAACAGCAGTAATTTCCTCATCACTCTTCACCAAACCAGTAAAAGGCGTAGGGTTTGAATACCAGATGATCTCCATTCCTTATAATCTCCGAACCGAGTAGTTCTTTTTTATCTTCAAGATTAAAATTTACACAGAGTTCCCTTTCACTTAAATTCTGTAAGACGGTAATTTTATCTTTTGTTCCCCTTTCATAAGCCAGTATTTCTTCAGAAATGTCCCCTTTACAATTGCTCATATCAAGAAATTTTATCGTTCCTCTCCCAAGGGAAGGGCATTTCTTTCTTACGGCAATCATATTTTTCAAAAATCTGTAAATTTTCGATGTATTTCCTATTCCGTTCTCAAGTTCATTTTCCACTCTTTCCCAGTTAACTCTCCCCCTGACAAGATATCTCGAATCGTTGATACCCGTTAATCCAAGCTGTTCATGATAGAACTCCAGATCATTTGTCTTTCCAAATTCATCCCCGTAAAAAATAATGGGGGTTCCAAGGAGAGAGAACATGATGGAGTAAGCCAATTTTATCCGGTCAGCATCTGCATCAAGCAGTGAGGCCAGTCTCGCGGATACGCCTTCACCTTCTCTGAAACTCCAAAGGGGCTCTTTACAGTAATGATCAAAAATAAATTTTCTTTCCTGCGGGGAAACCATTTCGAGTGTTAATTCATCATGACATCTGAGAAACATAAACCATTGACAGTTTTCAGGAATATTCAATGGGGTAAAATCAGGTGAAAGCGCCATTCTAACGGCATGATTTGAACCTTCAGCCATACTTTCATATATTCTTGGCATTACCGGGAAATGATATGCCGCATTGCATTCATCCCCCTCACCAAAATATTCCACTACCTTTTTTGGTGGTTGGCAGGCTTCGGCAAGCAACAGTGTCCCTACTTCAATAAAATCCAGCGCTGCCCTGAAGAATTTGACAACGGTATGTGTTTCAGGAAGATTTTCACAACTTGTCCCCTCCGATTTCCATATATAAGGAATCGCATCAGCTCTGAATCCATCCAATCCTTTTAATTTCCAACTGATCAGGATCTTTGTCATCTCTATCAGAACATCGGGGTTTCTGTAATTCAGATCAGGTTGTATCTCAAAAAATCTATGAAAATAGAACTGTTTCGTCACCGGTTCCCATTCCCAGTTACTTTTGCATAATCCCTTGAAAATGATTCGGGCATCACCGTATTTTTGATCATCATCGGACCAGATAAAATAATCTCTCTTTGTACTTCCCGTATCTGCTATGGCCTCTTGAAACCATGGATGTTCCACTGAACAATGGTTCATGGCGATATCAAAAATAACCCGTATCCCACGATTGTGTGCCTGTAAAAGAAATTCTTCAAATATTCCCTCTCTTCCCTTTGTCAGCGAATCACGAATCTTCGTATAATCGGAAATATCAAATCCGGCATCTTTCATAGGGGAGTTTAGTATGGGTAGCAACCAGATACATGTAATACCTAAATCTTTCAGATAGTCCAGTTTAGTGATAAGCCCATCGATATCCTCATTAAAAAGATCTACATAAAGGGAATAAATTACCGCATCCTTATACCAGTCAATTTCAGATCCATCGAAATACGGTTGATAGGCCTTCCTGGCTTCCTTTATAAAAAGAATGAAGTCCTCTAACTTTTTTTGATATTCTTCCGCTGAAGAATACAACTCTCCCCATAACCTTCTAAGTTGATTTATCATAAATTTCCTCCATTCGGATCTTATTGATAAATTATACACTGAAAAACTGAATATATAAAGCAGGGTAGACACATTCAGAGTATTCTGTTATAATCGCTTAGCCTCCATTCGGAGTGAAAAGGGAAGCTGGTGAGAGTCCAGCACGGGGTCGCCACTGTAAACGTGAACTTCAGATTCAGGATGGCCACTGTATCAATGATATGGGAAGGCAGATGAAGAAGGATGATGCGTAAGTCAGGAAACCTGTCATGAAGAATGGGAAGAACCTTTCCGTAACCGAAAGGTAATTTATTATATTTTGGAGGTTTTATTATGAAAAAACTTTTGTTTCTTCTGTTGTTGCTTCTTTTTACCGTAGCTTCTTTTTCATTCTCAGTTGTAGACGATCTTGGCCGTGTGGTAGAAATTGAAACTGTCCCGCAAAGAATCGTAGTTGCCGCTCCCGCCTTTACCGATTACCTCGTTAAACTTGGTTGCGCTGATAAAATTATCGGTGTAACGGATTATGATATGTTTGATGCGGAGAAAATCGGTCAGATGACCCCATTGAATATTGAAAAAATAATCTCGATAAAGCCTGATCTGATCATCGTTGCCGGTGGATTCCAGGCCGCAGAAACTTATAAGCTTGAGAAATTCGGACTAACGGTGATTTGTCTGAATCCCAATACCATGGATGCCATATTCAGAACTACCACATTTCTTGCCACTATCCTTGATGTTACGGATAAAGGCGAAGAAGTTGTAGCAGACGCCCAGAACAGAATGCTCTCGGTATCGAGAGACAAGGCTTATAAAATTCCACTTGATGAGAGAAAAGAGGTTTTTTACGCGATGATTTCCGGAAACGAAGTGAAAGATTTATGGACATGCGGTCAGGGATCTTTCCTCAACGAGGTCATTTCTCTCGCCGGTGGTGTAAATATTACCGGAAATTATTCTGGATCAAATGGTTGGCTTCCCCTTTCGGTAGAATTTGTCGCCAGTAAAAATCCGGACACAATACTCGTCCCGGCGTATTATGAAGGCGGAGAGGCTGCAGCAGAAACAACAATAAAGGCATTTTCCCCATGGAAAGACATCAACGCGGTAAAGAACGGTGAAATTTACGGTATTGATGGAAACAAGGCGAGTTATGCAAATCTTCAACTAATAGATTTGATAGAACAGATCTACGAAGTACTCTATGGAGAAAAATAACAATTGATTAATGAGAAACCCAGTACTATTTTTGCGATGAAAAGGGGCGGTATTTTCCCGCTTCTTTTCGTCGCTTTACTTTTTATCATCTTCCTCTTTATAAATCTTTCTATCGGAACCGTCAGAATCCCGTTTGACGAAATTATCAGATTTTTCACCTTCAGAGAAATAAAAGATCCGGTTTACAAAACCATTCTTTTTGATATCAGATTACCGAGAATTCTTCTTGGGATCTTTTCAGGAGCCATACTCGCCGTAGCCGGGAATATGTTTCAGGCACTTCTCAGGAATCCACTTGCAGATCCCTATATCCTTGGTGTTTCTTCAGGGGCCTCATTTGGTACGGTTTTAACGATAGCCTTATTCGGAGTCGGAGGGGTTCTTCCCCCGATTTTTTATAATCTTCCGTTGATGTCTTTTTTCTTTGCACTATTGGTTGCCTTCAGTACCTATTTCATTGCAAGAAAGGGCGGGAAAATCCCGGTGGTAGATTTGATCTTATCCGGTGTCATCATGAATTTTCTCTTTTCAGCGGGAACGACTTTCATCATCGTTTATGGGTGGCGTAACGTTCAGCATGCCTCTTTCTGGTTAATGGGAAGTTTATCCGGTGCTACCTGGGAAAATGTCTGTAGTATGGCCGTTGTCAGTCTGCTGGGAACTGGAGCGGGAATTTTTCTCTCAACAAGTCTTAACGCAATCTCTCTCGGAGAAGAAGAAGCGATGAACATAGGTGTTAACGTGGAAAGGCTCAAAATAGTTGTCTTTGTGTTGGGAACTCTGATGACGGCTTATACCGTTACCGCAACAGGACTTGTAGGATTTGTAGGATTAATCATGCCTCATACCGCGAGACTTATTACGGGCCCTAATCACAGGATATCCATACCGGTGAGTGCTGTTCTCGGTGGATTATTTCTGACAACTTGTGACACGATTGCCAGATCAGCTTTTCAGCCTTCCGAAATGCCGCTTGGAACAATCACAGCCATTGTGGGAGCGCCCGTTTTCATCTATCTGATGAGAAAATCAAAAACAAGATAATTTCCCCAAAACATTTTCAAAATACTTATAGATATCCAATTGTCTGTTATTATCGTTGACATTATAGAAGGAGTATGTTTTAATAAATCAGACAATTTTAAAATGGATGTGATAAAGTGTCTCTGGAAATCGAAAGAAAATTTCTGATAGAAGATGAAACGGTGGATTTTCTCAAAAAAAATTATCAGCATGAGATTCTCGGGATTGCACAATGGTATACCGATGATGCCTTAAAGGATTTTGAAAGTAAAAGAATAAGACTGATTGTTTATCCTGATGGATCAGAAAAATGGATTACAGGAACCAAAAAAAGCATCGGGGGATCTTTAGTCTTTCGCGAGGAAATAGAGAAAGAACTTGAAGGTGATCATTCGGCTTTATCACTTGAAGGGTTTCCATTCGTTTTAAAAATCAGATATCTCTTTAATACTTATCCCGGTGTTGAACTCGTAATCGACAAATTTCCGGCGAATCCATTTGCGGTATTCGATACCCCCTATTTAATGGAAATAGAAATCAAGGATGAATCAAAAAATCATCCAGACATTTTCGATAAGGTCTGTACTTATTTTAAAGTCTCACCGTCTGAGGATGTCAGCGAAAGGCCTGAATATACAAATCACGCAATCGCCAGAAAGACAATCGACAGAAAAAAAGATGGTCGTTCGCAAAAAGATGTAAGAGATTTTTTATCAAAATTATTAACCATGGAGGAAAAATATGGAGAATAAAAAGCACGTTCTTTTATTACTATTGTTGTTGACGGTCGCTTCTCTGTTTTACGCCAGAACTTCTGATCCCGAAAAAATACTTGAATTCTATACCACTGACCAGATTCAGGAGAAATTTGGTGAAGTGCGCCTGACTGAATGGGTTGATGAATTTGAAGTGAAAAGAAGCGGGATTTATTTTCTGACCGAAAGATGGCAATACTTGACTTACATCGACGATGATGGCTCTCTCTTCTTCAGTGGCGTTAAATCGCGCTATGACTACAACAGAGAGGAAATCGCCGTTTTTTTTATCTGGATGTTTATTATATCGGCCGCAATCATCGCCTTAGTACTTTTGTCATCCGTCAAATGGCATGGATTTAGATGGTATAAAAGGTTACACAGCAGGCAATCAGACCAACCATAAAAAAACCCCTCATTTTGAAGGGGTTTTTTTATGGTTTAAATTTAAAGTACCTTGTCTTTCAACTGTTTCCCGGCTACAAATTTAGGAACTTTCTTTGCAGGTATATCGATAGGCTTCTTTGTCCTGGGATCAACTCCCTTTCTCGCGGCTCTTTCTTTAACGACAAAGCTTCCAAAACCTACAAGTCTCACGTTGCCACCCTCACTCAACTCATTTTCAACAATCTGAATAAAAGAATTCAACATTCTTTCTGAGTCCTTCAATGTCATTCTTGTTTCAGATGCCAGCTTTGAAACTAATTCTTTTTTGTTCATTATCTCGCCCCCTCTGGTAGATTTCAAACTTCTGCGTTTGCCTATTATACCATATTCCAAATGATTTCAAAAGACATCAGCCATTTCATAAACAACTAATAAAAACAATCATCATTATTTTAACATCTAATTGTTAATTGATCAACTGAAAATTGGGATATATATTATAACTGGCTGCAGGAGTAACGTTGATCCTTTCAGAGAACATATAATAACCGGGTTTCAGAAAGACAAATTCGTGAATACCGGATTCTATTTCAAAATTATATAAACTTCCTGCATTTAATTCCTGGACTAAATTTCCATCGATATAAACCGTACAACTATCATTTGGTCTTATCTTGACAATGCCCTTTAAAGAGACAAGGTTGGCAACTATATCCGAATTCTGTCCGGATACAAGTGTCGTAAAGGTTGACCAGTCCTGATAGCCCGTTTTGGTAATTTTGATCTCATAATATCCCGGAACAAGATTGTATGTTTTTCCGGTCATATCAACATAGTTATTGTTAATATACACCTTTGCCGATGAAGGATTGGATAGTATTCTGACTTCTGCGAGTATCTGTTCAAGCTGTGCATTTATCTGCTTGAATTCCCCGGCATTCAGTGAAAACTGTACCGTTTTTGTGTTATATCCCGATGCAGAAACGGTAAGTGTATGCATTCCGGTATTGAGCTGTATCTGTACCTGACCATTGTTGTTTGTGTAATAGGTCCCATCAACAGAAACCTTCGCATTTACGGGGTAAGTGTTTATGTTAACCGTACCGACTGAAATCTCCGGGGTCAGGTTGATATTAAGCACTTTATGTTCTCCTGCATTCAGCTGAAATTGTTCATTCGCAGAGTTGTAGCCGGTCTGCCTGACTTCAATCTTATGCATCCCCGTACTGATATTGCTGATCGTTATAGGGGTATTTCCTTTAAAAGTTCCATCAAGATAGACAGATGAGTTTGGCGGCTGAGAATTGATAGTGACCTGTCCATATTGCTGTATAAGCGGGACAAGCAAAGCATTTATCTGCTGATACCCACCCGACGAAAGATAGAACTGATTCTCATAAATCTGATAACCGCTCTTTGAGAATTTAAAATAATGATAGCCTTCAGAAAGGGTCGTTTTTAAGGGAGTCGTCCCCGAAAGCCAAGCCCCATCTACCCATATTGCAGCTCCGGATGGTACAGAGTTAAATGAAACTGTTCCATCGAGAGGTCTGTTTCCCACATAAAAATAAGTCGATGCGGATGTCCATTCCGGTGCCGGATCATCCGGTGAAACTATAATTTTTCTCGCATATACCTGAAGATCCTGTTCGGCATTGGCCGTTACTGACGGGAACGGATCTGCTGTAAAGTTCTGTGACCAAGCATTGTACTGAGCAAACTGTGCAGTGCTTGCGACTATCTGAAGATATTCCTTACCCTGAACACCTCCGACGGTAAACTTATAACCCTGTGGAACTGTGATCATCTGATTGGCCCTCACAAAATTATCTTTCTGATATCTGTTCGGGAATATGATGTGGGTGTCTCCATTCGCTTCCGTGTCGTAAATGACAACGTATGAGTCCTTATTCACCCTGAAAGAAATGGATATGGATTCTCCCGATTGATAGGCGGCCCCTTCCCCTTTATTAATACTGATCTGTGCTTCAAGGGTTGAAGGTTCCTCAGGTGTGATGATTATCTTTCTTGGCTGAAGTTCATTAGCAGAAAAAACAAGACAAGTCGTAAAAACCAATAACAGTGTAATTATTAATTTTTTCATGATAATTCCTCCTAAAAAGTTATAATTTATTATATCACAAACAAAAAAAGAACAATGTTAATAAATCAAAAGGTCACAGCGGATAAGAGAGCATCAGAGAACCTTCACCCGGAATAAACACATAAAGCGCAACTGAAGTCCCCGATTTGAGTTCAGTAATCAAATCACTGAAACCCACAACGGAATCAACTGTCTTTCTGTTAATCGACTGCAGAACCGCGCCGGTTCTCAAGCCCATCCTGTAGGCAAAACTTTTTTCATCAACGCGCGCAATGAACACACCATCAAAATTCCCGGGTATCTGATAGGCTTCTCTTTTCTTATCGGTCAGTTCCGTAACTGTGAACCCCAGCAGCTCAGATGTGGCCATGACCTCTTCCGAAACCAACTCATTTTCCGCTGCCTCTTGCGATGTCGCCAATTCTTCTGGGGCTTGTAACATTTCAACAGTAAGTTCAAACCGCATTCCGCTTCTATCAATTAAAAGCTTTTTAAAACTTCCCACCTCCTGCTTTCGTATTAAACCGGAAAGCTGTTCTTTATTTCTAATATCCACATCATCAAATTTCAGAATAATATCCTGAGGTTTCAGGCCTGCTCGTTCCGCCGATGACTCCGGTGAGACTTCCACAACGATGACACCATTCGTCGAATCAAGTGAAAGGGCATTTTTAATGTCTTCGGTTATATTCATAATCTTCACACCGATTCGTGGTTTCTGAAGTTTCCCAAACTGAATAAGCGTCTCAATAAAGTAATTCACGTCGCTGATAGGAATTGCAAAACCAAGATTTGTACCAGCCATCGGATTTACGATTGCCGTGTTAATCCCAATCACCTCACCATGAATATTCAGAAGAGGACCTCCGCTGTTTCCAGGATTAATTGCCGCATCAGTTTGAATCAGATTGGTATAATAACCCTCACCATCGGGTTTACTTATCTGCCTACCGGTGGCACTGACGACACCCGTCGTAACTGTATGCTGGAACCCAAGAGGATTCCCGATTGCTATGGCATATTGACCTATCTGAAGATTATCCGAATCACCAAATTCAAGGTAAGGTAATTCATCCTCTTCTATCCCCTTTATTCTGAGAATTGCTATATCAAGTTCTGAATCTCCACCAACAGATTCCGCATCAAACTGTCTCCCATCATATAGGGTAACTTTAATCCCCTCCGCGTTGTGAAGAACATGTTCGTTAGTCAGAATATGACCCTCTTTATCGAAAAGAAATCCCGAACCCACTGACTTTTGTTTTCTTTCACCAGTGAAAGGCGTATCCCTGTCACCGAAAAATCTTTTGAAAAACTCATCCATAAAGGGATCAGCCGTTGTTGTAATAGTTCTCTCAACATCGATCTTAACGACTGAATCGGCGGTCGCATTTACAACGTTTATCACCGGATTCTGGAAATCAGGATTAACAAAAGCAAAAATCGTTAAACAGCTGATAGTAAAAAAACATATGATCATCATCGTCTTTTTCATTACCGTACCTCCCATCCTTTAATTCTCTCATCCGAAAAAATTGACGTTCTAACCGTTGTGGTTATTTCATCATCGATTAAGTTTGTAAGTAGAGAAATAATAAAATTGGAATTTGACAATAAAAACAAATAATGATAGAATACTATAAAATTATGCAAATCGTTTGCATTATAGGAGGTGCCTATTGAGATTTACTGAAAACAGAGAGCTGATCCTCGATGTGTTAAAAAAAGCTAAAGTGCCTTTAACAGTGGAAGAAATTAAACACACGTTGAAGTACTCCGTCGATACTTCAACGGTATATCGGGCATTGAATTTTCTTGAAAAAAAACAATATATCGATTCAGCATCGTTCGGAAGGAATATCAGATTCTTTTTTTGCAGTGAAAAATTCAAACACTTTCTGTTTTGTGACAAATGCAATAGGATAGAGGTGTTTGACGACTGTTTTGCAGGAGCGTTGGAGCAGAAGATCAACGAAAATTATAACTTTCAGATTGAATCACACGTCTTGTATTTTCGTGGTCTCTGTCATGATTGCCGAAACAAAAACAAGGAGGAAGTATGAAAAAATATTTAATCATCCTGATGATTTTATTGATCACGGTAATGAACTTTGCAAACCTTAAAATCGCGGTTTCCATTGTTCCGGAAAAGTATTTCGTAGAGAGGATTGCCGGCGAAAAAGCCGAGGTTTTTGAACTGATTCCACCGGGATACAGTGCTGCAAATTATGCACCGACAACAAGACAATTGATAGAGTTTGCAGATTCGGATCTGTATTTCAGTATTGGTGTTCCGACGGAAGAGGCAAATATTCTACCCAGAATAGCCCAGAATGCCCCAGATGTTAAAATCATTGACTTGGCCGGATACGTTGATTCAAAATATGCACCGAGATACTTTACCCCAGAAAAAAGAGATCCGCACATATGGCTATCCCCAAAAAGGATGATAGCGGCAACGGATAAAATTGCAGAAGAACTTTCAAGAATAGACGAAGCGAATACCGAATTCTACCATGATAATGCAGAAGCCTTGAAAGATAACCTGTATACACTGGATAAGGAATTGAACGGCATACTCCAAAATCTCCAATACAGAGGTTTCTTCATCTATCACCCCGCTTTTGGTTACTTTGGTGATGATTATGATTTGAAAATGTACGCCCTCGAAAAAGACGGGAAAGAGGCAACTCCAAAGAGATTGGCGGAAATGATCGATACGGCAAGAGATAAAGGGATAAAGGTAATCTTCTATCAAACCGAGATCGACAGTTCACAGGTCGAAACATTTGCAGGAGAAATTGGCGGAAAGGCGCTTCAGGTAAATCCGCTCGCTTATGATTATATCGACAATCTCAAAAAAGTAGGTGACACATTTAAAGATGTCCTCAGCGATGAATGATTATGCAATTCAAATAGACAACCTGACCGTTTCATACGGTATGAACATCGTCTTGAACGATATCAGTATCAAGATACCAAAAGGTGAAATGACCGCTGTTCTCGGACCAAATGGCGGCGGAAAAACCACCTTGTTAAAAACCATTCTCGGCCTGATCAAACCTGAAACGGGAAAGATCAGAATTTTAGGCCGGGAAATTCGGCAGGTAAGGGAAGAGGGGCTTGTTGGCTACGTGCCACAAGCCACCTCATTCGACAGGAAATTTCCCATAAAGGTTGAAGAGGTCGTTTTGAGTGGAACGACGAAAAAAAACTGGATTCCCTTTAAAAAATATACAAAAAGTGATTATGAAAAAACCGAACTGGCTCTGAAAAAAATTGGGTTATACGAACTTCGAAGTAAGCAAATTGGACAACTATCAGGGGGGCAGCTTCAAAAGGTCTTGATTGCCAGAGCTCTTGTACACGAACCCAAAATACTTCTTTTAGATGAACCTACGGCGAGTATCGACACAAACACAAAAAATCAGATATACGGATTGTTGAACGAGCTGCTTCCCGATATCTCTATCATCGTCGTTACCCACGATTTGATGGCCATTTCATCTTATTTTAACACGGTAGCTTGTTTGAATAAAAAGATTCATTATCACGGAAGCAGAGAATTAGAGGCAGATGCCGTAAATGAGATCTTTGGTTGCCCGGTGGATTTGATCGCACACGGTATTCCACATCGGGTATTCAGTGAGGATACGGAGGTTTATCATGATTGAGGCCATTTTAAAATATACCTTTATGCAAAACGCCTTTTACGCTTCCATCTTAGCAAGTATTATTTGTGGAATAATCGGAACAATCGTCGTAGAAAAAAAGCTGGTCATGATGAGTGGTGGGATTGCACACACCGCCTTTGGCGGAATCGGACTCGGCTATTTTCTTGGAATCGAGCCGATGATCGGCGCCCTTTTTTTTACAGGCGTTTCTTCCGTTTTAATCACCTCCATCAAGAGAAAGACCAACACAAATCCGGATACGGTCATCGGTATCCTCTGGTCGGTGGGAATGGCACTCGGCATCCTCTTTATTTTCATTACGCCCGGCTATCCACCGGATATGACCTCTTATCTCTTTGGAGATATTCTCACGGCCACTCGTTTTGATATCTGGATGATTCTCATTCTGGTCATTTTCATCACCTTTTCCATCTTTGCCTTTTTCAACAAATGGCGTTCTTTTCTCTTCGATGATGAATTTACATTCGTTATCGGTATCAATACCGTTTTTATGGAGTACTTCATGTTTTTTCTCATAGCGCTTACCGTTGTGGCCTTGATAAGAGTTGTCGGTATAATACTTGTCATCTCGCTCCTTACAGTACCGACGGCAATAGCAAAATTCTTTACCTATGATTTAAAAAAGATAATGTTCTTATCCAGCATCATCGGGATGCTATTCAGCATTTCAGGTTTGACTTTATCTTACTATCTCAACATTCCTTCCGGGGCCATGATCATTCTGCTTTCCGGTGGTGCCTTCTTTATCACGGCCATCTTACGCAGAAATAAAAAGATCACCTAACTTCCCCTGTGTGAAACACATTACAATTCGGCATAATTGGCTAAAATAATGCAAAAAAAGCCAATTATGCTATAATATCTTCAATAATCGTATGCAGGAGGGAAAAAATGAACAAATTCAATAATATTTCAGTCGTTCCGCATATTCCAGAAAGAATCAGTGGATTGCGTGAATTGGCGTTCAGTTTTTGGTTTGCCTGGGATCCTGAGGTCAGAAATCTCTTTAATAGTATGAATGAGAATCTCTGGGAAATAGTAGAAAGAAATCCGGTTAAATTTCTAAAACACATCAGTCAGAAAAGACTGGACAAGGCTGCTCAATCGGAAGAGTACCTTGAAAAATACGATGAAGTCTATAAGAAATACCTGGATTATATGGACGATAAGAAGACATATTTCAAAAAGAATGCAGAACTTGAAGAGGATGAAAAAGAGAAATTTCTCATCGCTTATTTTTCAGCAGAATTTGGACTTCATGAGTCATTGCCAATCTATTCAGGCGGATTGGGAATTCTGGCAGGAGATCATGTAAAATCTGCGAGTGATCTTGATATCCCACTTCTCGGTATCGGCCTTCTTTACAAAAACGGCTATTTTCAGCAAAGGATTAACAAAGAGGGTTGGCAGGAATGTGATTATCCGGAATACAATTTTGCAGATTTTTCAGTCGTTCCGGTGAAAAATGATCAGAATGAAGAAATTAAAATCTCCGTTGAACTTCCTGAGGGAACCCTGATGGCAAAGGTCTGGAAAGTTCAGGTCATGAGGTCCACATTACTCTTGTTAGATACGGACATCAAAGAAAATCCTCCAAAATTCAGAGAAATCACCTCACAACTTTACGGTGGCGGACAGGAAATGCGTATTAAACAGGAAATATTACTTGGGGTTGGTGGTGTCAGAGCCTTAAGAATGGCTGGCTATAAACCAACCGTTTGGCATATGAACGAAGGCCATTCGGTGTTCATGGCTCTTGAGAGAATCAGGGAACTTGTCGAAGGAAAATCGCTTACTTTTTTTGAGGCACTTGAGGCGGTCAGGGGAAAGACGGTATTCACGACACATACTCCGGTTCCCGCTGGAAATGACGCGTTCCCGCTTCATCTGATAGAAAAATATTTTTCTCATTTCTGGAGCAGATTGTCCATCTCAAGGAAAGAATTTCTTGAACTCGGCATAGAAAAAGAGGGGGATCATAATCTCTTTAATCTGACCGTATTTGCTCTCAATATGACTGCCTGGAGAAATGGTGTCAGCAAACTACACGGTGAGGTTTCTAGAAACATGTGGAAAAATGCCTGGTATGATATCCCCGTTGAGGAAATTCCTATTAATCATGTCACCAATGGAATACATGTTGAATCATGGCTCAATGATGATATGAGAAGGATGTACGACGAATACCTCCCAGCCTGGAAGGAAAATCTCTTCGAGAAGGATTTCTGGGATAGAGTTGATGATATTCCGAATAAGGCTATCTGGAATGTAAAAAATGAAATGAAGAAAAAGATGGTTCAGTTTGCTCATGAAAGAGTTAAGGAACAGAGGGAGAGAAACGGAGAGACGATCGAACAGTTGAGGGAAATCGAAAGTATACTCGATCCGAATACGCTGACGATAGGCTTTGCGAGACGGTTTGCAACTTATAAGAGAGCCACGCTGATCCTTAAAAATATCGAAAGATTTAAAAGTATCATTTCAAACACAGAAAGACCGGTTCAGTTTGTATTCGCAGGAAAGGCACATCCAGCCGACAGACCTGGACAGGAACTTATAAAGAAAATCTACGAGATCACGAGAGACGAAGAATTCAAGAACAAGATCGTCTTTCTGGAAAATTATAATATGGAAGTGGCCAGATATCTTGTATCCGGTGTCGATATCTGGCTTAACACTCCAAGAAGGCCGCATGAGGCAAGTGGAACCAGCGGACAGAAAGTACCGATAAATGGCGGGGTCAATTTCAGCGTTCTTGATGGCTGGTGGGTTGAAGGTTATGACGGAAAGGACGGATGGATCATCGGAGATGGAAGAGAATATTCCGATACAAATATCCAGGATACCGTGGATGCGGTCAGTTTCTATGATACGCTGGAAAAGGAAATAGTTCCTCTTTATTACGACAGAGATGAAGAAGGTCTTCCGGTAGGATTTATCAATAAGATGAGAAATTCCATGAAAAAATGCATCCCGGAATTCAACACGCATAGAATGCTTATAGACTATCTGAAAAAACTCTATATGCCGGCATATAAGTTCGGTTCATTGATGAGTGATGATAATTACAAGAATGCGAAAGAACTATCCTCATGGAAGAGAAAAATCAAGGCGGAATGGGAAGCCGTAAGGGTCAATACGGAAACCTATCACGGTGGAGGAGAAGAAATACCCGTTAATATGGATATGGAATTTGTCGCTACTGTTTTCTCTGGAGATATAGATCCGAAATATCTTTCTGTCGAACTTTATTTTGCAAGGTATAATATCCATGACGAACTTGAAGGGTATGAGATCTTCCCGATGGAACTTGAAAAGGAAACGCTCCATAATACGTATATATACCGAGGAATTGCCAGACTTCCTGAAAGGGGCAGTTACAAGTACAGTATCCGTGTTGTTCCTAAAAATGAGCTTCTTCCACACAAACACGACACTTCACTCGTCAGATGGCTTGACAATTAATCAAAACTATCAAAAGGGTGGTGAAAACCACCCTTTTTTTATTTTTAGCGAATTTAAGATATAATAAACGGGATACATATAAATTGTATCAGTATATTTTAGAAAAGGATGGGATAGTTTTGAAGGAACAGTTATTACCGATCAAGTTTAATGGAGATCACCTCGAAGTTCTCGATCAGAGGTTGTTACCCGGTGAAATAGTATTTAATATAAGGAAAACAAAAGAGGAAGTCTTTCATGCGATAAAGGATATGGAGCTCAGAGGAGCACCGTTGATCGGAATTGCGGCAGCTTATGGTCTTTATCTCTCAATCCTTGAATCAAAAACCGAAGATTATAAGGAATTCTTAAAAGAAGTCAGAGAAAATGGAGATTATCTTTCGAAAGCCAGACCAACGGCTGTAAACCTCATCTGGGCAATTAACAGATTAACGAAGATCGTCGAGGAAAATTCAGGTAAAAGCGTCACAGCGATCAAAGGGAAGATGCTGGAAGAAGCTAAGTTAATCAATGAAGAAGATATTTCCATCTGCAGAAACATCGGGGAAAATCTTCTTACCTTACTGAAAAGGGGCATGGGACTTCTTACGCATTGTAACGCGGGGGCACTTGCCACATACCAATACGGTACCGCTACATCCCCCATGTATCTCGGTCAGGAGCGGGGGATGGATTTCAGAATTTTCGCGGATGAAACGAGACCGTATAATCAGGGATCAAGGCTTACCGCTTTTGAACTTCAGAATGCCGGCATGGATGTCACACTGATCTGTGACAATATGGCGGGTGTCGTTATGTCACAGGGAAAAGTGGATGCGGTAATTGTTGGTTGTGACAGGGTAGCCGCAAATGGAGATACGGCAAACAAAATAGGTACGATGACGGTTTCAGTCCTTGCAAAAAATTTTGGTATTCCGGTATATATCGCCGCACCAACACCGACTATAGACATGAACACACCAACTGGTCGGGAGATTCCGATAGAAGAACGTTCACATGAAGAGATAACAACGTTCAGAGGGGTAAGAGTTGCACCGGAGGGAATAAAAGTGTATAATCCTGCATTTGACGTTACACCGGCTGAAAACATCACGGCAATTGTAACGGAGAAGGGTATCGTTTATCCCCCGTTCAGTGAAAATCTCAGAAAGTTAATGGGACAGTGAAAGGTGAGGAGTTAATTGTTAATCGATACTCATGCACATCTTTGGGATGATGCGTTTAACGAGGATAGGAAGAATATCATTGCATCCCTCGGGAAAGAGTTGAGCTGTCTTGTCGAAGTAGGGGTGGATCTCAAGACTTCTGAGGCATCGGTTTCACTGGCTTACCAGAACGATCTTGTCTTCGCGGCCGTTGGCTTTCATCCGCATGATGCGCAGACACTCGACGAAAAATCATTTAACAGAATCGTTCAGCTTGCACAGATGGACAGAGTGAAAAGCATTGGCGAAATTGGTCTTGATTACTATCGCAACCTTTCTCCCGTAGAAGATCAGAAAAAATGCCTTATTAAACAGCTTGAACTGGCCAAGACGATAAACAAACCCGTTATTCTTCATATCCGGGAGGCTTATGCAGATACCATAAAGTTATTGAAGCAAACTGGAATTCCAAAAGCGGGTGGTGTCGTTCACAGTTTTCTTTCAAACCGCGATGATGCGGAAGAATTCATCGAAATGGGTCTTTTTATAGGAATTGGTGGTCCACTTACTTTTAAAAAGAATGAGCAATTGAGGGAGACTGTAAGGCAGATACCGATAGAATATATCGTATCTGAAACCGATTGTCCGTATCTGACACCGGTTCCTTACAGGGGAAAAAGAAATCAGCCTCTTTACGTTAAATATGTTGTTGAAGCTGTTTCTGAAATCAAGCACTTATCGTTATCGGATACGGAGCAACATTTGTATGAAAACGCAATAAGATTATTTTCATTACCAGATTTACAGAATATTCAGGAGGTGTCAAATGGAAGGAGATTTTGAAAGACAGCCGAATACGGTAGATAAATTGAAAAAGTTCCTAAGTGCTTTTTCTCTTTTGGTCATCATCGTAATTGTTGGCTTATATTTTTCTACGGGAATCTATACGGTAGATCCCTCAGAAGTAGGTCTTGTAAAAAGGTTCGGGGCTTATATCAGAACTGATCAACCCGGGATTAACTACCATCTTCCGGCTCCGTTTGAGTCGGTAACAAAGGTAGATGTAAAAAGCCTGAGAAAGATTGAAATCGGATTTAGAACCACAACACCTGGAAGATATGCCGATGTTGACAAGGAAGCCTTGATGATGACCGGTGATAATAACTTTGCTGATGTACAGTCAGCCGTACAGTACAGGGTGAAAGATCCTATTCTTTATGGTTTTAATGTTAAGGATCCGGATCTTATAGTCAAATATGTATCAGAGGCAATGATCAGAGAAAGAGTTGCTCAGCGAACGATCAGTCAGGTTCTGACAAGTGACAGAGACATGATTGCCATGGAGGCAAAAGAAGGTATTCAGACGATGCTGGATGAATACGGAATAGGGATAAAGATAGAAAATGTGAGACTTCAGGAAGTTAATCCGCCGGATGAGGTTCTTGCTGCATTTGATGATGTAAACAGTGCCCTTCAGGACAAGGAAAAAATCATGAACGATGCAAAGAAATATTATAATGATCTGGTCCCGAGAGCGCAGGGGGAAGCTTCTGAAACCATTCAGAACGCCACTGCATACAAGGAAATCCAGATTCTTAATGCAGAAGGTGAAGTCGCAAGATTTAACAATATCCTTTTGAAATATAAAGAGGCTCCAGATATCACAAGGACCAGACTTTATATAGAAACAATGGAGGAAATTCTGCCAGATTCCAATAAGATCCTGCTTTTCGATGAGCAAAATGATACTTTAAATTTCCTTGATCTGGAAAAATTATTCAAGGAAGGTGATTCAGAATGAAAAAGATCATATGGACGGTTGTAATTTTTGTTTTATTCTTCGTCTGTTTTAACCTTTTCACCTATCAGGTCGATCAGACAGAAGTTGCGGTAAAAACTCAGTTCGGTAAAATCATCGCCGTTAATAAGGAGCCCGGTCTCTATTTCAAAGTGCCGTTTATCGATTCAATAATGAGAAGAGACAAGAGAATTCAGCTTTATGACATTCCACCTGAAAGTATCCTTACGACGGATAAAAAGAGGCTCGAAGTGGATACTTACGTTCTCTGGAGAATATCTGAGCCCCAACAGTTTATTGAAACGATGAGAACTATTGATTCGGCCTTAACAAGAATAGATGATGTTGTTTATTCTACTTTAAGGGATAAATTTGCAACACTTTATATCGGAGATATCATCTCTGAAAAGAGAAGGGTATCCTTACAAACGATAACCTCCGTAACTGAAGAGTCGATGACTCAGTACGGTATAGACGTCCTCGATGTTGATGTAAAAAGAACTGATCTCCCGGATACAAATGCAAAAGCCGTGTTTGAAAGAATGCGTTCTGAAAGACAAAAGGAAGCAGCTCTCATCAGGGCCGAAGGAGAAATGGAAGCACGTGATACAAGGGCAAAAGCTCAGAAAGACTCCGATATAATCCGGGCTGAAGCAAATAAAACGGCGGAGGTTCTCAAGGGTGAAGGAGATGCTCAAGCACTGGAAATTTATGCAAAATCCTTTACAGCTGATCCGGAATTCTATAGATTCTGGAGGATGCTGACGGCTTATAAGAATTCTTTCAAGACGGGATCTTCTATTGTAATGGGTAAAGGAATGAATTTTCTTGATGAATTTTACGGAGGTACAAGCGTATTAGAAGCAACTCAGCCATAAACAGTGAAAATTATCTTTCTATAGGTATCGAAACGGAAATTGAAATCGTTATACAAAGATCAAGATTTATCGGTTCGGCAAGAATGGTTCAGACGCCTGAAGAGGCAAGAACGTTCATTGCCGAACGTTCTTTGATGCATAAAAAGGCAACTCATAATTGCTGGGGCTATAAAACTGGCACAGAAAAACATCTGGAAATCTTTTCTTCCGATGACGGGGAACCGTCAGGAACAGCCGGCAAACCCATAGAAGGCTCTATAGAAAGGCAGAAAATAACAAATGTAGCCGTTGTTGTCACGAGATACTTCGGTGGGAAAAAACTTGGAATACGTGGCCTGATAGATGCCTATTCTTCAGCTTCAGAAGCTGTCATACGGGAATCAGGACTCTATCTATACCAACTGATGAGGACAATCAGAATTCTATGTGGCTACCCCGAGTGGAATCGTATAGAATATGAACTTGGAAAGAATGCTATTTATTTTGATAAAGAGAAATTGCGATTTGGAACGAACGTTGAAGTGATAATAGAAATTCCTGAAGAAAAATCGGGTATATTTCTTCCCGTACTGGATAGATATATCAACAATGGTCTCAATATGAGTTATAATATAGAGGGTGATTCCCGCTTTTCACCTGTAAAATATAACGTATAAGAGGTTAATATGCACATATGGTCTAGTTTGATTTTTTTCTCTTCCTTATTGATATCTAATTTTATAATTTTAAACAGAATTACCGTGTTTGAAGAAAAGACTTCTTTAAAATCGTTTTATCTTGCACCAGCTATCATATTTCCAGCCCTATACGGCTTCTTTTATTATTTATCCGTCTTTTATTCTCCGAATTTTTTTATTTTCTGCTACGGGATATTTTTTATCAACAACGCCTGGTTTTTAATCTATTTAAGAAATGCCGTAATCAATTACAATGAAGATATCATGATCGGCAGATATTTTCTGTGGACCATTGTCTCTCTGGTGTTACCGATCTCTTTGATTATATTTTTCAATCCGACCGAAGTCTTCACCCAGATTATATTCAGTACTGCCTATTTCATCGGTATATTCCCAATGACTATTTTTGTTGCAATTCTACTTGGCGTTTCGGTGAATTCCGTATTCTGGGGCGTCTTTGCATCGGTCTCTTTCTTTTCTATAGATTTTGCAATCAGATCAAGTCTTATCATCGGCATACCCGAAGATTATCTGCTCGTTATTTCCGAATTATTCCGTGCATCATTTATCACCCTCTGCTTTGTCATAAGCCTCTTTGGCAATTCGGTTGAACGAAAAAGAAAAGAAGAAATCATAGAAGGGACGAAGAAACTCAACAATATTTTATTCATGTTATTGACGATCTTTCCGGTCATGATCTTTTATGTATCATTCTGGCAGGTCAATCTCAATCATGAAAAACTTCAACAGAATGAATTTGAAGTATCAAAGGAAATTCTGAGACTCTCTACGGAAAAACTGGAAAATTATTCTGAAAAATACACAAAGATGATAGAAGATGTGATGAAATCCTCTTCAATTGCTTCCGCTCAATGGAAAGTCGGATCTTATAAATTTTCCAACCCGGAAATAGAAAATGCCCAGATAATCACTTATTCCTCAAATCCTTTTGATGGAATTAATATACTCTTAAAAACAGACACGATAGAATATTCTTCAAACAGCGATAAAGGCTGGGGAATAAAATTGACCGTCAATAAAAACAAAATATACAATGATTTACCGTTAAATGAAAAACATTCGTTGTTTGTTTTTGAAGATCAAACACCTATTCTTTATCCATTTGGGTATAATATCTCAAGATCCGAACTGACGTTTACGAATTCATATCAGTATGCCTATGAAACACCTTTAACTTTGTTTGGGAAAAGTACCGATGTTGTCTTGGTTTTTCAGACATCATCACCTCAGATAAGTCAGTTCACCATGTATTTTATGTTTTTTGCCATATTTTTACTGGTATTGATATGGGCATTTTATGGGTATTATATGGGTAACTGGGAAAGAAAGGCAAAAAAAACCATCTTAAATATCCGTGAAAAAAATGAAGAGACGGAAAAGAAGATGGAAAATATGCGGCATTCTCTCAACTACATGTCAAAGGATATCAGTAAGAATGAACTGCAATCAGAGGAATTATTTGAAAGAAATTCTTATCTGATTGATTTTCTGAGAAATCAGAGCTTTCAACAGGGCAGCGAGATAGCACTCAGTTTTTTCTTCAGAAAACTAAAGGCTAAAATGAATGGGATAGAGGAATTGTACCTGATCAGAAAATCTATCAGTACTTATCATGTATATGCCTGTTCAGATTCTTCAACCAACGGGAAGATCTGTGAGATAAAAAAAATGACAGACAAGGTATCAGATATAACTTATCAGTTGAGACTGAACAATATCTTCTATCATGTATCCGGGATTGAGGATTCCGAATATCTTTTGTTTTTAAGGAAGAGAGAGGATGAAGTTCAGTTTTACAAAGAATCTGAATTTCTCGCTGATCTTTTAAATATCAGTGAGCTTTACATCAGACAACAAAATCTCCTGAAGAGAAATGAAAATGTTTTCGACAAGACACTCGCAGTTATTAAATTACTGGATAGAATCAAATCGGAAAAACCATTTACGGAAACGTGGAAAAAGACTATTTTAGAAAACATCCGCTCCGTCGTAAACAATCCGGTTTTCATGGGAATATTTACAGTATCCGATGATGATATCCGTATTTCCATCCTGGAGAAGGATCAACTGCAAACAGTTTCTGTAGAAGATGAAGATCATGTACTCCTATTAAAACTGAAAACTGAAACACCTGCTTTTGAAAATATCTCTCCCTCCGAATCATTTTCAAAAGATGCAAGATCCTATGGAATTTTACCGTTCTACTTCAAGAATAAAATCATCGGCATTTATATGGAATATACGGATTATCGAATCTTTTCACAAAGAGAAATCGAATTGTTTTTCTTTATCGCAAAGAACATTTCCTCTTTAAAGGAGTAAGATGAAAAAAATTATTTTGTCATTGATTATTTTAACTGTTATCACTGTGGCCTATGGAATGAAATCCTATACACTCGATCTGAAATCATGTTCCACTTATCATTTTAACCGATTATGCGAGATTACTGATTTTATATTCAACAATCAGAGTTTCAGAATCTATGAATATGACAACCTGCAGGAATTCAGCCGTGAAAGCGGTGGCCGTTTTTTCATTAAGGGCTTTACAAATTCAAGTGGCACATTCATTCAAAGCAGAAATCTTCTCAGAGGGGATTTTAATGGCACGTTAATCCATGAATTATTGCATGCCTTGATAAAATCTCAATATCCCGTACCACCGTGGTTTGAAGAAGGATTAGTCTGCATTGTCACGGATGAATTCGCCGATACCACCGATATTCCCGTGATGAAAGATGTGAAGTCTTTTGAAACCAATCAAGCGGCGAGCAACTGGGAAATAACCTCTTATTGTCTGGGGTGTATAAGAGAGGTAAAAGAAATTCTTTGTATAGAATGAGGAGGCAATAATGGTATATCCGGCACAGAGACCACCAACATACAGGAAAAGAAAAAAGAAAAAGAAAAAAATGTCTATGCTCCCCTTTATTATAATTATTATCATTATATTGATTTGTACTGGAGTAGGGTTTCTGTATTTTTCTTATTCAAGACTCTCTACGTCAAAAGCCATGACGGATGATACGGTCGATTATCTTTTTTACCTGAGTGACCGGGAAGAGGTTTACTTCATCAGAACGGATTTAAGTGGAAGAATAAATTACCTGATTTCCTTTCCAAAAATCTCTTACGAACCGATAATGGCAATATCCGTCGATTTGGAAACGCCTAAAGAAATGTTTCGTTCTGTCGAGAAACTTTTCGGTTCTTCGGATTTGAACTATTATGCCAGTATCGACGAAAAGGCATTTGAAAAAATCATGGCCATTTCCGATCTTAGCGAGGATATTTCTTATGAAACGTTGACTATTGATCAGTTTGCAGATGTCCTTGATTCGATTAATTTAAACACGTTTGAATTTATGCTCTACGGAAAAACAGAAGATTTTATCTCTATTCTTGTTGACAATAATTACTCCAAAGATGGTGGATACAGGTTGCTATCCAGTATAAAGAATTACGCCAACAAATCAGTTCCTATGACGTTTATGACAAAAGAACCGGTCAGTATCACTTTGACGGATAACGAAGGAGAAAAAAAACAATTCAAACGATTATATATAGACGATAAAAGTCTTGAAACGATCATGGAGTTCATGAAAGAATGAATCATAGAAGTATAAGGGTTGGTTTGCTGATCACGATGATGAGTCTCACTGGTATAGCAGTGACCCTCCTCTTCGTCTTTCTGTTTCCAAGACCATTTATTCAGTTTATCCCCGAACAGATAACAAATCCATTTGAAAGTGAGAAGCTCTTTTTTCTGGTTCTTGGTATAGATAATGCGGGCGAAGCGGGTTCTGACAGAACAGACGCAATCATGCTTGCGGGTTTGAATACCGTTGATGGAAGTTTTGAACTCGTTTCTATTCCGAGAGATCTGATCGTTACAGATCCCGAAAATCCTTCTGAAAAACTCAAGATCAATGCCTTATTCAAGAATGAAGGAATACAGCAGCTTGAAAAGAAAATAGAACAGATAATGGGAGTTCATATTGAACGATTCGCCATCATAGATTATCAGCTGTTTGAATATCTTGGGGATCTCGTAGGACCGGTAGAAATAATGATTGAAGAAGCGATGCATTATGAAGATAACCAGCAGGACCTTTCGATTAATTTTGATAGAGGCCGTCATCTGATGTATGGAGAAGATCTTCTGAAATATATAAGATTCAGAAATGATTCAAAAGGAGATCTCGGAAGACTTGAAAGACAAAAAGCAGTGGTTATGAAGCTGTTCTCTCTACTAAAGGGAAAATTATCCGTTAACTTTTTAGAGACAGAATTCACAAAATTACTCGATCAGATGCAGACAGATTTTACCGTAAAAGATGTCATTTACACCTTTTTGAAACTTGGCAATCTTGATACCATAGAATTCTTCAGTTACCCCTACACAATTGCCGGAGACGGCTCTCTCTATTCAGATGAAGTTAAACTGAAAGAATTGAAAGGGGCTTTTCTCAATTTTGAAAAAATTCCACAAACTGCCTCGAAACAGATCATCTGCATACTTAACTGTACCGATCAGACGCCACGTGTCTTTTCAATCGTTAGTTATAACAGGATTCACAGCAGTGGCTTGGCATATTTTCTCCTGGATACACCCTTAACCGAAGAATTATACTCAAAAAAGATAAAAAATAACACACTTATGCGATTAAACGGAAAGACTGAAGAAGCGCTTGTATTGCAAAAACAGCTCGAAGAACTCTATGAGACTGATTTTGATATGATAGACATTTCCGAAAAGGAAAATCTGGATTTTTATTATTCCGTCATCAGTCATTATTTGAATGAAGGAATATTCTATCCAACGCCTCTTGAAGCGCTTGTTTTCATCAGAGAACAGTAATTATGATCAATACGTATAACGAAAAATCCTTGCATGCCGATATCAAAGCGTTCCTTTCCAAAACAGGTGATGAATTTGAATGTTCGTATAACGGGTTTATCATAGATATCAAACGAAACGATCTTCTGATTGAGATTCAAACAAAGAATTTTCTTGCCATGCGAAAGAAATTATCAAGACTTCTCGATTGTAACAGGATTCGACTGGTTCACCCTATTATCAAAAACAAGAAAATAACGGTACTCGAAACAGATGGAACGACTATAAAACATAGCCGATACTCACCGAAGCACGGTGATATCACGGATATATTCGAAGAAATACTCTATATCCCTGAACTTGTTTCTCATATGAATCTTGAAATACAGATTCTTCTCATCTCTGCTGAGGAGATAAGAATAGATGATGGAAAAGGGTCATGGAGACGAAAGGGGATCAGTATTGCGGACAGAAAACTCATTGAAGTACACGATGATATGTTATTAAATCATCCTGTTCAGCTTTTTAAATTGCTGCCGGAATCAATCCAAACTGAGGAATTTTCCACAAGAGATCTCTCGGAAATGATGAAAATCACAAAGCAAAAGGCATCAAAAATATGTTATACACTAAAAAAGATAGGCCTGATAATACCGGTTTCAAAGCAGGGAAATCTTATAATCTACAGACGACTATAAAGGAGAAAATATGTTCTTTGAAGCATTCAACGAATGGTTAATCTACGGTACACAGGCCATCATGAACCTGTTCAGTCAATATTTTAAAAACGAAGGCTTTTCGCCTGTTCAAATTGGTATACTCGTTACCATCGGAAGGGTCATGTCCCTTGTCGCCAATCCGTTCTGGTTTTCATTTAAATCAAAATTTGGGGAGAAAAAGACCATCCCTTTGATCACCCTCTTTCCGTTGATCCTCATCTGGGGAATTTACTTTTTGCCGTCATTCGAGGGTAAATTGATCGCAATGGCACTGAGTGGATTATTTCTCAGTGTTATCCTCCCTATCGTAGAAGGAAGGGTCATTTCCTCACTCATGAAAAAGGGGATAGATTTCAATCCCTCGAGACTGGTCGGTTCCGTAGGCTTTTCAATTACCGCCTTTGTCGCCGGCTTTCTGATTCAGTACGGTTTCATCGTGCTGTTCATCCTGTTGTCCATCCTCTTGTTTTTCATCTTTCTGATCAACAAAACACATCAATTTGAGCATAAAAAAGTCATTGCGAAACAAACAACGGATTCAACTGGAAACTGGAAGATACTTTCCATCATGCTCGTCTCAGGGATACTCGCACTCTCGAGTTCCACTTTTTATGCCACTTTCTTACCCCTGTATCTCGATCAGAAGGGATACCCGATGTCCTTTACCGGGATAAGCTTTTTTATCTTTGCCATGGCTGAAATACCATTTTTGATCTTCTCAAAAAAGATCATCGGAAAAATTGGCGAGCCACTGTTGCTGATCAGCGGTGTTTTGGCCTGTGGGCTTAGAATTCTGTTATCCGCCTATTGCACTTCCTTTATCCAGTTTATCTTCATCTGTCTGTTGCACGGTTGGGGGTATATCGTCATCTATTACGCCATCTACCATTTCATCCATTATCACATGCCGGAAAAACAAACCAACAAGGCTCAAGCCGTTTTTTGGATGGGAATCAACGGGATCGGTTTTGTCATAGGCTCATTACTTGGCGGCTTTATCGTGGAAGGATTCGGATTGATTGAAAGTTATACAGCCATCGGGACATTCATAACGCTCCTCTCAGCTGTCCTATTTTTCTGGAACCGCTTGAATTCGAGACGACATCTAAACAGATGAGAAGGAAGAGAAATCCCCTCTCGTCTGATATACCCAAGAAAATTACTAAGCTTTGACCCAATAGGCACTCCCATCCGGCTTTCTGTCTATGAAACCATATTGGATAAGCCATCTTCTGATCAGCGGAAAATCATCAAACGATTCTTTTATGATGTCGTTTATTTCTTTTTCCGTATATACTCTGTTCACATCAAAATGCTTGACAATCTCAAACAGGACGATCAGCTTCTCCTTTTCCTTCGTTGGAAAACGTAGCAGCTTCCCATCTTTGGCAAAGGTGGATTTCAGACATTTTTCCCTTTCTTTTTCCGTTATGGCAAAACGTTCATCCACTTGAACGGCACTTCGATGTATATCGATCATCTTTTCTTCGATTTCCGTTCGGTCTTCCAGCAGATCATAGAGGGCTAAAAAGACCTTGGCCTGTTTAGCCCTCTCTTTCAGCCTGAATCTATGGTTTCTTACCGTTGAATTTGAGATCTCCATGATCTGTGCAATCTCGGAATCCTTTAATCCACTGGAAAAATACCGGATAATATCTGTCTGTATCTCCGAAAGACCGGTATATTTTTTGTCCATTTCAAGGAGGTATTTCAGCATGTCCCCGTGTTCCTTCCGAATGTGATGGTTCATAGCTCTTTCGGCCGTCAGTAATCCCATTTTTGTTTCATAGATGATCCCTTCTTCATACGCTTTTCCACAAACAAGGCAGACGTAGTGCGCCTCATCCCTGGAAAAAGTATAGCCTCTTTCCAATTCCTCGAGTGAAGAATTCCAGAATAATTCATATAGCGTTTTCATCATTTCACCTCCAACAAATATATTACCACATTGTTTGCATTTATCCAAACATATCATAATTTAGTTTGTTTATTAACGTTTTGAGTTTTTCGGTTTTCATGGTATAGTCTTTTTAAACTTGTGGAGGTAGTGCGTTGAGGTCAATCGAGCTGATAGGTATCTGTGCGTGTTTCATAACGGGTTTGTATGGGGTGTTCTTTTCAAAGAACCTCATCAAGAAGTTACTGATGTTGGGTATTTTAAATGCGGCCACCATTGGTTTTTTTCTCTACATCGGTTCCGCACGCTCCAAGATTCCACCCATTCTGAACGCAGTAAATCCGTTATTCCTTGCCGAGAACTATGCCGATCCTCTGCCGCAGGCATTAGTCCTCACGGCTGTTGTCATAGGATTCGCAACACAATCTCTCTCTCTCGTGTATGTGATGTTTTTATCCAAAAAATACCACACGATCGAAGAAGATAAGATTGAAAAGCTCGTAGAAGAGGAGAGAAAACATGAACTTGACGCCTGACTTGTTACAATATCTGATAATTTTCTGTATTTCAATACCTTTTCTGATCCCTTTATTTAAGAAATTATCCAGAATAATCCCTATGATACAGATAGCTCTCGTTTCTTCACTGCTCTTAAGTCTTTTTTTTGCTCATCAGGAATTACCTGTTTCTGCAGTTTTTGGAGGATGGGATAATACAAGAGGGGTAGAAATACTCTTCGATGATCATTCGTTTCTCTTCATCACAGCAACGTATATCGTCTTTCTCTCGGTTAACATCTACTCTTTTTCGAGAAAATGGGATTGGAAATATTATTTTCTTTTAAATTTATTACTTTCCGATCTAACCTGTCTCTTCGTAGCCAATGACTTATTCAACATCTATGTAACCCTTGAACTGCTTTCCCTACTCTCATACCTTCTGATTTCCGTAGAAATGAAGAATCGACAGATCTGGTCGAGTTTAAAATATATGATTCTCGGCGCCGTGGGATTTAATATCTACCTGCTTGGCGTTGCCATGATATACAATGAAAGCGGAACATTGAATCTCTCACTTTTATCTCAGGCTGGAATAAAGACACCACTTCCTTATCTGCTTGTATTTACCGCCCTAATGATCAAATCCGGAATATTCTTCTACAGTATGTGGCTACCTTCCGCACATTCAGAAGCAGAAACGACAATTTCCGCAATTCTTTCAGCGGTCATCGTAAAGGCAGGAATATTCCATCTCTTAAGACTCGGTAATGTTGTCGGAACAGAATTCATTTCCGGATATATCACTACGGTAGGGTTCATAAGCGCCCTTTCCGGTGCCTATCTGTCTATCAAGCAGAATGATGTAAAGTTGATCATGGCATTCAGTACCATGTCACAAACCGGGTTTGTTCTTATTGGCTGGGAATCTTATGGCGCGAATTATGCCTTCTCGCATGCCATTTTCAAAGCATTACTCTTTTTATCTGTAGGCTATCTGGCTCATATCACGGGCACAAGAAATATCACGAAAAGACAGAAAATCCAGGTTCCACTCCCCCTTTTCATCGCCTTATGGGTGGGATATCTCTCTATTTCCGGTATTCCATTTTTTGCAGGAGCCTTTTATAAGCATGAAATCATCATTCATACCAGTGTTTTCTGTCAGATTTTATTGAACATTGCAGCATTGGGGTCGATTATTTCTATTGGAAGGATAATTTTCAACATAAAACCGGTAAAAGGTACTTTACCGTATACTTCAAGGGACCTTTCTCTGACGCTTTTGGCAATAGGTTGTCTCGTTATTGGAATCTTTTCAAGTTCTGGACACCTTTCGCCGAAAGATCTTATTGAACCGTGTCTCTTATTCCTCACCGGCGTTGTGATCTATTTTCTCGTTGGGTGGAAAATCAGTTTTTCATACCCATATAAGCTGTTTAAGCTCACAAATGTCATGACGATCTATTTTATTATCATCGGCCTACTTGCAGCAATGACTTATTTTGTGTTCTGAGGAATGCTTCTATGATAAGGGGATCAAATTTTTCCTTTTGATTTTCTTTGATTTCCTCTATCGCAAAATCGATACTTCTTTCTTCTTTATAGACCCTCCTTGAAGTAATCGCATCAAAGACATCGGCAACCGAGACGATTTTTGAAAACAAGCCGATATCTCCATCTTTTAATCCCCGGGGATACCCACTCCCATCAAGTCTTTCGTGGTGTTCATAAATGATCTCTTTTGTAAGGCTTATAATCGTAGTCAATTCATCAGGACCCTTTCTCCCATTAAACCCTTTTTTTTCTGGAAACGCCGCTTCTATAATCTCCAGACCTTTCTGACTGTGCTGCTTGATAACCTCAAATTCCACTCTTGTCAGTTTCCCCGGTTTGTTAAGAACGTTTTCGGGTATGGCAAGCTTTCCTATATCATGAATCGTTGCAGCAAGCCTCAGGGCTTCTATAGAAAACGGATTAAGCTTTTCAAGAATATCATCCCTTTTTAGCTTTTTAGCGATATACCATAGTTCAATGGCAATCTTGTATGAACAGTCTCCCACACGCTGCATGTGAGGAAAGGTTTCATCTCCCTTTAATTCGAGAATCTTTCTGTAGCTTGTAAAAAAATTCTTTATCTGTTCAAGCGCCCCAAAGAAGTCCGATACTCTCTGAGAGGCCAATGGAATCTTCTGCTGTATAAAATCTTTAAACACAGAATCATAAAATGGATTTTCCTTTGAAAGAAGGATAAGAAAGTACATCTTGTCATGCACTCTGCAAAGTGGAATCCTCAGTTGAGCAAATATCTTATTTCGTATCATCATTTCCGCAAATTTACTCACGTTTCGCTGTGTTACATATCGTAAAGGCAATTCATCGACGATAGAAGGGGTCTTTTCTCTGAAGATTCCGGGAATATCTTTTCTGGAGATCTGTTCTTCAAAATGAGGCGGAAAGGCATCTGAAATGGAAACCTGATAAAGCGTATGTCTTCCATCGGTTCCTACTTCAGATAAAAAAACGGAGTCAGTATTTTCATACTGTATATACTTGCAAATATCCGAAAGCAAATCGTTGCTATAAAAAAGATTATTCACTATCCCCCCACCAAATAATAAAGAATAAAAACCGGAACTTCTCCCCAAATGCATTATAGCACAGTATTTTCAACAAGCTGATTGTTTTCTGATTTTGTCTTAAATGCCCATTACATTTGAGTCGTAGAGTAGAAGAATGATGATTATCCCCAGAACTGTTCGATCTGATCCTCTACTTTCTGTTCGTTGGGGTTGATATGCTCAAGTGCAGCCTTTTCTGTTTTACCATCTTTTATCATGTCCAGGAATTCTACCGATGTTTTTACAACCTGTCTCATCTCAACAAATTTGTTATTGTGAAACGGTGACGTCAATTTCTCCTGTAGTGTCGATATCGCCGTATTTCCAAGAGATATATTAGGTTTTATCCCATAGGCCGAAGAATACACCGTACTGAGCGAACTAATGAGATCGTCGTATACTTCGGGAGATACGGGTTTTAAAACCTGAACCGTCGATTCGGAGGTCGTTGTCATCTCTGTTTTTAATCTGTCATAAAGTGCGAGATAACTCTTGACACCCCTTTCCGAGTTATCAAACCATTGCGGGGTTCCCAGCCAAATACAATAAAGATTTGGAAGCTCCTTTGAGGAAATCATGTCCATGATCCCCCTCAAGGCCTCGTACCCCTTCATCGAAATGTTTTTTCTCTGTTCCTGCATCAGTTCCAATTCATCGAAGACAAGGACTACTCCACTATATTCTATTGCCTTTGATAACTTCAATATATCTTTTAAAAACAAAAAGCTTTCTTCACGATTTTCTACTTTTCTGGAGATCTGTAGTTTTTTCAATTCCGTAAAACTGATTTTCCTACCGGACATCCAGTCAACAACTTTCTTTTTTTCCTCGTCACGGTTCAGGATATAGGCTTTGACAAAAGCTGAAAGACCCATGTTGAAATCATTTGTAAATTCATAATCAAGAACCTTTTCCTTTATCCGATTGAGGAATAATTCATCCTGTCCCCTTTCAATTCCGTTCGCCTCCATCTCTACAATCAACTTTTCAGCCCATTGTGAAAGAAGGTAAAACAGGGAATCGCCTGTAAATTCAGGTGTAATAATACCGTTAATCATCGCCTGATACATCTCTACCGGTTTACTGAGCGGCGGCTCTGAAACATAAAGCGGAAGGAGATTATTCTCCAGCCCTTTTTCAAGGGCAATTCGACCGAGCAAAGTCTTTCCCGTTCCGTAATCACCGAGGAAGAGTTTTAAAGTACTTCCGCCCCTCGATACAAATTCTATATCCTTCTTAAATATGTTAATCTCTTCAGTTCTTCCTTTAACGATCCTGCTGGCTGCTCCAAATGGCAAATCCGAACCATTTCGCAGAGAACGTATCATTTCTTCTTCAAATGATGGCATTACATTTCACCTCTTATCGCGTTTAGGACAATTTCTACCTTTGAATCCGTTAAAGACTCTCCCCACATGATCATCATTTTATCCCTCAGAGTCTTTATTTGTATCACGGGAACTCCATCAACTATCAGTTTTCTGCTTAACTTCGGAAGGACAAACTGATTGTTAGCCTGATCCTCTTCTATCTCAGCACTGTTAAACCATATCCCGTTCGGTTTACCGAAAACCTGCTTTAATAATACAATGTCATCAATCGTCAGATTACCTATCTTTTCATCGATATTTTTTTTGAAAATACCATCCTCAGAAGAAACAGGTTTTCCTTCCGGTTTCTTCTCGACGGGAACAGTTTGAAGTACTTCTTTCTCGTGCTTTTCCTCCTTCACCTCATCATTCGCGCTCTCAGAATTAACCCTGGCTATTTGAGGCCTTGAACGTATCTCCCTCTCAGGTTCCTGAGGTTCAAAGAAGGTCTTTTGTATTTTTTCGTCAGATTTTTTAATACTTCTTTTCAGATGAAGGGATTTGATGATATCCGTGTCATTCTTTATCTGTTCAAGCTCTTTTGCTATCCTTCTATTCCTTTGAGTATTCTGAGAGTTGTTCTCCGACATGAGGTCATTCAGTTGGTTCTGATAAAAAGAGATCTTGTTCTCTATGGAAGTAATACGCTGAAGAAGCTCTTCATTAACCGAAGAAAAATTTTTAATATCCTCATTTAGAACCCGTCTGGTTTTTTCCTCATGCTCTGATAACTTGTAATTAGTTCTCATGATAAAAAAAAGGATTAAAACCGCAAGAATAATGATTATAAAGTCCATAAAACGCCCCTATCATACAATAAGATAATAAACAATAAAAATAAATCCTTTGTATCCATTTGATTTTTCGCTATGAAATTATATCATGAATCAAGTTTTTATAAAAAAACTGTCTTGCTAACATAAATAACATCGGATATAATCAGATAAAACGACTGTGAGGTGATCAGGCATGAGAGTCATAGAACATATCAATTTTGACTGGAAGTTTAAGGCTGATTTTGATGAAAGCTATACGGCAAATGATTTTGATGATAGTGTGTTTGAAACAATAAATATTCCACATTGCAATATTATATTACCTTATAATAATTTCGATGAAAAAGAGTATCAGTTTGAAAGCTGTTACAGGCGAAAATTCATTCCCTCCTCCATTCACAGAGGGAATCTGATCTATCTGTGCTTTGATGGCATCATGAATTATGCCAGAATCTTTATCAACGGCAAGTTTGCCGGAGAACATAAAGGAGGGTATACACCATTTAAACTTGAAATATCCGAATTTGTTCTATACGATGAAGAAAATAGTATCACCGTTTATGTCGATTCCAGAGAGAGAAAAGAAATTCCTCCGTTCGGATTTGTCATTGATTATCTGACATATGGCGGAATTTACAGAGAAGCAAGGCTTGAATACTGTAATGATGTACTGATAGAGAATTGCCATATTATGACAACTCATGTTCTGAGAGAAGAAAAGAGGCTCTCCCTGAATCTTTTTCTAAAAAACATTTTAAAAAGGGAGGATTTCTACGATCTGATTATAAGTGTCAGACAAGGATCTAAAATCGTACAAACTTTCAAAAGGAACATAACACTTCACGGAATCAAAGATGAAAAATTCACTTTCGATTTTGATATCAATGGCGTCGAATTATGGGATATAGAGAACCCTAATTTATATACTGTAAAACTGGAATTAAAGAAAGAAAGAGAACTCATGGATAATAAATCCTTCCGTTTTGGTTTCAGAGAAATCGAATTGACAAAAAGAGGCTTTTTTCTCAACGGGGAAAAAATAAAAATAAGAGGACTCAACAGACACCAGTCCTTCCCGTACACAGGTTACGCGATGCCTAAAAGTGCACAGTATAAAGATGCGGAAATATTGAAGAATGAACTCGGAGTAAATACCGTCCGTTTATCTCATTATCCACAATCAGATCATTTCCTTGACCGATGTGATGAACTCGGGCTACTTGTTTTCGATGAAATCCCCGGTTGGCAGCATATAGGAGAAAAAGGCGAATGGTGGAACATCACAAGACAGCACGTTTCCGAAATGATCAAGAAAGACTGGAATCACCCTTCCGTATTTATCTGGGGCGTCAGAATCAACGAATCACAGGATAACGATGAGCTTTATACCGAAACAAACAGAATGGCAAAAGAACTCGACCACACAAGACCCACCGGCGGCGTAAGATGTATAACGGGCAGTCATTTGCTGGAGGATGTCTATACTTATAACGATTTTATCCATAACGGTATAAGAAGAGGGTTGAACAAGAGGAAAAATGTGATAAAAAGGGAAGTGCCTTACCTCGTCACCGAGTATAACGGGCACATGTTTCCGACTAAGAAATTTGACGACACCGCTCATAGAGTTGAACAGGCACTCCGGCATCTACGTGTTCTTGATGCGATGTACGCTGACGATGAAATAGCTGGATGTATAGGTTGGTGCATGTTTGATTACAACACACATAAAGAGTTTGGTAGTGGGGATAAAATTTGCTATCACGGTGTCTTAGACATGTTCAGAATACCCAAATATGCAGCGGGTGTCTATGCCTCTCAACAGGATGAAACGCCTGTTATGACTGTAGCCAGCAGCATGGAAAACGGTGATCTGGCGGGTTCTATCAGGGGAGATGTCTATGTTTTTACAAATTGTGATTCTGTAAAACTTTTCATCAATGACAGGTTTATAAAGGAATTTACACCGAGAAGAGATCTGTTTCCGAATATTCCTCATCCACCGATACTGATAGATGATTTTATCGGTGATCAGATAAAAGACAACGAGAAATTCAGTGAGAAAGATTCTGAAGTTATTAAAAGCATCCTTATGAAGGTCAACAAAACAGGTGGAGAACTCGACATCTCCGATAAAATGGCCTTTGCAAGGCTTGCCTTCAAGTACAAAATGAACAAAAAAGATGGAGACGATCTGTACTCAAAATATTTTGCCGGTTGGGGAAGTGCTTCAACTGAATACAGGTTTGAAGGGTTCAAAAACAGAAAATGTGTTGTCTCACAGAAGAAATCACAGGTGTTTAAACCAGAATTGGTTGTAGAGATAGATAATGAAAGCCTCATCGAAGAAACGACGTATGATACGACCAGAATCGTTCTGAAACTGAAGAACGAATACGATGACGATATTATCTACTCAAATGAAGTGTTTGTATTGAGCGTTGAAGGTGAAGCGGAAATAATAGGTCCCAGATTAATCTCACTGATAGGTGGCAGTCGTGCATTCTGGATAAAATCCATCGGAAAAACAGGAACTGCTGTGGTGAAAATAGAATCCGAAAGATTCGGTACAACGCTGAAAACCATCACTATAAAGAAAAACCCATTAAATGAAAGACAAAATACTTAATCGGTTGCAAAATGTGTGTTAATGGTGTATACTACATGCGGGGTAATATTTCTTTTATTATATGTGGGGGGTATATGACATATGGATATGTGTATACTCGATGCCCAAGCTCTTTTTGAAGCTGGGGTTTGTTATTTGGGTGAAGAGTACCGATATTTTCGTGTTTCTGGGGAAAAACAACAATTGAATATCATTAAGGATTGGATTTCTCCCTTTTTGTTTTCGAGGAGGGGGAATGATTGCTTGTTTTTCTACGAGAGACCATCGGCCTTTTTGGACCTTCTGATGCAACCTGCGATTAATGATGAAATATTCTCTTTCAAAAAAAAGTTAAGATTATACCTTGAAATTAATACTGATTCTATGGTTTTACCTGCAGCGGGTACGCTCTCTTTTGAAAAACCTTTGATTATGGGGATAATCAATGCGACAGAAGACAGTTTTTATTCTGAGAGCAGAGTCATAGATGAAGAGGCCTTTCTCTCCAAAGTTAGCGATATGATTTCCGTGGGGGCGGATATCATCGATATCGGAGGAGAATCTTCAAGACCAGGCGCTTTACCCGTTTCACCGGAAGAGGAACAGAATCGAATCGTTCCCTTGATAAGAAAACTCAGACAAAACTTTAATATTCCCATATCCGTTGATACGTATCGAAGAAGTACCGCTGAGGCTGCATATAAGGCGGGAGCTGATATTATCAACGATATAAGTGGCTTACAGTTTGATGAGTCGATGGCTGAATTTGCCGCGTATTCCGGAATGCCCGTAGTCCTCATGCACATCAAGGGAAATCCAGAAACCATGCAGGATAACCCGGTTTATTCAGATGTGCTGACTGAAGTGAAGGATTATTTCAGTAAAAGAATACGGTATGCACTCAGCAAGGGAATAAAGAGGGAAAAGTTGATTCTTGATCCGGGAATAGGATTCGGAAAGAGATTGGAAGATAATCTCATGCTTCTAAAGCATCTGGATGAGTTTAAGATATTCAGACTTCCATTGTTAGTGGGGACTTCAAGGAAGTCATTTATAGGGGAGGTGTTAAAACAGAAAAATCCGAAAGACCGTTTATCGGGTACGATGGGTACAACTGCATTGGGAGTGCAGAAAGGTGCTCATATCTTCAGAGTACACGATGTAAAAGAAAATAAGGAAATAGCGGATTTAGTTTTTAACATCATCAAGTAACCGGCAGAAACCGGATGTGCCTGGGGGGGCACAGGAACTATAGGGGGGTTCTTATTATGATATTAAGAGATGTTATTAGCGTATTGAAGGAAAACAGTCTGCTTGTCAGCTGTTTTAATACGGAAGGAAATTTGGAAATGCCTATAGAGGATATTTCAGTACATACCAACGATATTGGAAGGAACTCTATATTTATCTGTAGAAAAGGGTTTAAATTTGATTCACATGCCCTTATGAAAGAAGCTTATAAAGACGGCGCCGTTGCGTTTATCGTAGAGAAATCCGTTGACTTTGAACCCGAAGCGCCTATTATTCTGGTCTCTGACACGAGATATGCAGAATCTGTTATTGCATCCGAAATGTTTGATCATCCACACAACGCGTTAAAGACTTTCGCCGTTACCGGCACAAACGGTAAAACGACCGTTTCCACGATGATTCATTTTCTTCTGAGTAGGCTTGGTTCTAAAGGAACGCTGATGGGAACCGTAGAAAACATCGTCGTAGACAGGTCCTACGATTCATACAATACGACACCATCCGCACTTGAAGTTGTCAAAAACACCAGTGAAACGATTCTGAAAGATGGTTCCTTTATCTCCATGGAAGTTTCTTCTCATGCATTGTCGCTGAAAAGGGTAGAGAGCATGCGATTCAATTATGCCATAATGACCAACATCACACAGGATCATCTGGATTATCATAAAACCATGGACGCTTATATCAGGACAAAATATCATCTGATCGATTTACTCAAGGAAGACGGTACGGCCGTACTGAACGTTGATGACGATTCTATAAAATCCATGATAGATGATATTCCAATTGATAAAAAAATTGTTACTTACGGGATGAGAAACGATGATTTTACCCCGGATTATTCAGCGGACAACATTCTGGCGGATATTGACGGTATTCAGTTTGATTTATACATCAAAAACAAGAAAGTAAAAAGGATTAAAGTCCCTATTATCGGTGATTTTAACGTTTACAACGTCCTGGCCGTCCTCGCTGTCCTCGATAAAGAGGGATGTAATATGAATCATGTATATAAATTCCTTCAGTCTTTCAGGGGTGTTCCGGGAAGATTCGAATTCTATTCTCATATCGGTAATGACATCGATCTCGTTGTTGATTTTGCTCATACACCAGATGCACTGGAAAAACTTCTGACGAATTCAAAGAGACTTTCAAGAAGTAGGGTCATCTCAGTTTTTGGAGCCGGTGGGGATTCGGATAAGATGAAAAGACCCCTTATGGGAAAGATCGCTTCAGAGCTCTCTGATGTAGTGATCATCACAAGTGATAATCCAAAATCAGAAAAGCCTCTCGATATCATCAAGCAGATAGAATCCGGTATGGAGGGCGATACCCCCTATCTTCTCGTTGAGGACAGAAAACTGGCGATAGAAACGGCTTTAAATCTGGCAAACAAGGGAGATTTGGTTGTTTTGGCCGGAAAAGGCCATGAAATGTATCAGTATTACGAACATACATTTTTCCCGCTGAATGATAGAAACATTGCCTTTCAGATGATCAGAACGTTAAAACATCATGCATCCTGAGGTCCAACCGTGAAAATCAGTAAATTCATAGACCTGTTGCAATCAACTGGAGAATACGAAACAAAAAAAATATCAACGGCGTTAAACGGGATAGTTAAAAGGGATAAGGAGTTGCATTTTACTACCGATTCGAGAGATATCAGGGAAAATTCTGTTTTTATTGCAATAAAAGGTGAAAATACGAACGGGCATAATTTTGTGAATGACTGCTTTGCTAAAGGGGCAGTCATTTCAATTGTGGAGGAATACGGGGACTTCAACGGATTCTGTATCAAAACGGAAAATTGTATCGCATTCATCAACGCGATGGCTTCGGCATACTATTCTGAAATAAAACCTTACACTATCGCTCTGACTGGATCAAACGGAAAGACTTCCACCAAGGAATGGATAAATTCTCTTCTGCAGTGTTCTTTTAAAAAAGAAGAACTATTTTGTAATCCCGGCAATAAAAACAGTGAAATAGGTCTTCCTGTAGGTCTGTTGAACGGGATGAATGAAAAAAAGAAAATTGCCGTACTTGAGATGGGAATGGCAAAAGAAGGAGATATTAACTATCTCAGAAACACATACCCACCCGACTTTTCAATCATTTTAAACATAGGTACCGCTCATATAGGAAACACGGGTAGTCTGGAAAACACCTTTCTGGAAAAAAGCCAAATAATAGTAAAGGGGAAACCGTTATTATTAAACATTTCAGATCGTTTGCTATCACAACATTTTAATTCACTAAAACAAGAAAAGGACATCTACCTGTTCGGATTATACGAGGATGCCCCATTAAGCCGAATGGGAATATTTCTTAAAGATTTCAGATACACATTAAGCAATGATAATCATTACACCACCATCGTATCAATTGTAATTCAAAATCCCGAAAAGGGGATCACTTTTGAAAAAAATCTCAGGATCAAAGGTATCTATCACAGAGGATTCCTATTAAATCTTTGTGCTGCATTCACAACGGTCTATGCAATACAGAATAATCTCGCCTTTCTCGAGAAAATACCGGATGTGATTTCACCGGTCAAGGGAAGATTTACCTTCAAAGAAATAAACCACAATCTCATCATTGATGATTTCTACAACTCAAGTATCGAATCACTTGAATTTGCCCTTGAAACTATACATAAACTGATAGAAAATACCCATTATGGGGAAGTCATCTGTATATTAGGCTCTATCGCCGAAACTGGAATCTATTCTAAGCAGATTCATGAAAAAATAGGAAGTTTACTGGAACAGTATAAAATAAATGAAGTCATTATGTATACCAAAAACAAAGATATAGAATTACTTTCAAAACATTTCAACAGGCAGAAATTCTATTCCGACAACCGTCGAATAATCGCCAGTGAAATCATCAGACACATAAAACAAACGGAAAAAGGTATTTATCTTTTTAAAGCATCGAGAAGTATACAACTTGAGGAGGTGTACGAAAATGTTCTGGAGTCTTTTAGTTGAGATAATCACCTCATTATTTTTATTTGCTGTTTCAATAGGTTTATTTAAAAAAAGAGGTATTGTTCAATACGTTCGCCAGGAAGGGCCGCAACTGCATAATTACAAAGAAGGAACGCCTACAGCAGGCGGAATCATTTTTATGTTTATCTTTATCATTTTTTATATTTTTTCCAACACCCTGGTAAAAAATGAATATTTTCTTGCCGTTCTGCTTGGCACCGTCTTCTTCGGAGGAATCGGCTTGATAGACGATTCTATAAGCTTTACCTCAAAACATTCAAAGGGACTGAGCGCAAAGGGGAAATTTTCCCTGCAGATCATCTTTTCAATCGTGATTTATCTGATCTTGCTATTTTCAGGCATCATCAAAGGGACGGATATCAGGTTATATCATCTAACAATTAATCTTGGATGGTTCTATCCCGTTTTCTTTGTGTTGTATCTCACAATGTTTTCAAATGCCGTGAATGTTACCGACGGACTTGACGGATTATCAGGGGGCTGTGCGCTGATAACAGCTGCGGGTATTCAGATATTCCTCTGGCTTACCGGTATAACTGATTTCTCCATGATGTTTCTTTCAGGCGCACTCCTTGGTTTTCTCTGGTTTAATATCAAACCTGCCTCCATATTCATGGGTGATACAGGTGCTTTAGGACTGGGAGGAATCTTTGGAATAATCGCGTTGATAAACGGGGATATTCTGATCATTTCAGGATTGTCACTGATGTTCATGATAGAGATTCTGAGTGTTGTCATACAAGTAACCTCTTTCAAACTGTTCAAAAGGAGAGTTTTCAGAATGAGCCCCATTCATCATCACTTTGAATTGAAAGGCTGGGAAGAAACCACTGTTGTAATCAGATTCTGGTTGATTAACATAATAGGCGTAGTCCTCTCTTTAATTCTCGTTCTACTGTAAAAAAAACTCACCATAAAGGTGAGTTTTTTTTACAGTTTACTCATTTGATTAAATCTTTCTATCTTGTCTATCAATCGGGTTTTAAATTGATCATCACGCTTTACTTTCATTACCTTGTTGTTTTTCAAAAAGAAAATATAGCCGGTTTCGGGTTCCGGATGACATAACCCCTTCAGGCAATATAGATAGAACTGCATTTGAAAGATATAGTTTTCCCAGGATTTCTCCGAATAACTGGCGAATTTAAAATCCATGACCTTCCATTCCATATTAGTCTTATACAATTTATCAATGGTTCCAGTGAGGATATAATTACCCAATTTTTTTCTTACCGGAATTTCGCTCAACACTTCAGAGGCATTTTCCAGTTCGAAAAGCTCTTTATTTCTACTCTCACGAAGTTTTCTGAAGATCACTTTAATCGATGGCAGTAATTCTCTGCTGTTCGCATCATCTTTCAGTATTTGGTCGATGGTTCCATCATTAAAATCACGCATCTTAAGTTCTCCAAGCTCCTCAAGAACCTTGTGTACGGCAATCCCAAGATTTTTTCTCGATTCTGAATCTCCTTCCTCAGAATAATCCTTCAGCTCATCCCCATCGTAAACGGTCACAATCTCTTTAATTCGCCTTTCAAGATTATTGTAATCCGTTTCGCAAAGAAGTGTCGGACTTAGATATTTCCTCCATGGTTTATTTTCAAGATTATAAACGGTTTCAGGAATAATCAGCTTTTCATCCAATGGGATGGTTTTTATCGTCTCAGACAGCCTGACCTTTCCATCGGCCTCTTCTAAGCTGCTGCGTGGAATATTGCGAAGAAACCTACAAATTTTGCTCCCCTGATCGTTGTTCCAGAAAACCTCCTTACCGTCTTCTATTATTATTTCTCCCTCTATCAGCGATTTTCTATAGACGGCTTGTTTTTTCTTTGTTTTAGGTTCTGAATAACTAAGGACAAGCTCATTAACCGCTCGTGTAAATGCAACATAAAGAACGCGTTTTTCCTCTTCAAACTCCTTTTCTTTATCGTATGAAAGCATTTTCATATATTGCGATCCGGAATCAGAACTGTCTTCCGGATCTCGTAAACTCATCTTACCGGTCTCATAATCTGTCACAATGTAGGGATTCGAGAAGGCCGATTTTACATAACCCAATTCTGGAACGATAACAACGGGAAATTCAAGTCCCTTGGACTTATGAATCGTCATAACCCGGACCACATCGCTCCTTTCCGTATCTACAGACGCTTCACTCTCACTACTGGTTTGAGCATTATCGATTTTCTGCAGAAAATTTCTGAGTGAAAGGCTTCCTTCGAAAGATTCGGAAAATTCCACAAATTTCTTCAGGTTGAGCAATCTTTTTCTTGCGTGATCAAGTTGAGACAACAGGAATTCGTAATGGAATACTTCTATGATCTCCTTTATCAGCTTCGGTGGTGAAATAAGATTCATCTTCATACGAAAATCGACCAACGCCTCATAGAAATATCTTCTGGAGGGTTCCTGATCGGAAAACTCTTCCAAAGCATTAAAGAGAGATTTTTTATTTAATAATCTCATTTCAATGAGCTCTGAATCTGAAAACGGACTCAGATAGCTGCGAAGAAGAAGAATCATATTTTCATCATCATGGGGATTATAAACAGCCTTAAGAAATGCTCTTACTGCCACGATTTCCGGTGTTTTAAAAAAGCCCCTACTTCCGGTAATAAAATAAGGAATATGAAATTTTCTGAACGCTTTCTCAAGAAGCTCTACATTTGTCATACGTCGTAAAAGTACGGCAAACTCCCTAAACGGTTTCCCTGAGGTATTCTGACAGATAATATACCGTGCGATCTGCTCACATTCCTGTGAAAAATTCTCCGTCATTGGAAGGAGCTTTACCGGTTGCTCTATTATGAGATCGTTTTCCCCGCTGAGTTGATCGTAATTTACCGTAAACGGCTTTGCCTCATCTTTCGCGAATACTTTTGAAAAGAAAAGATTAAAAAATTCTATCAGTCTTTTATTAGATCTGTAATTTTGAAAAAGTTCATATTTTTCACACTCATCGAATTCTTCCTGTGTTTTGTTAAAAACACTGACATCCGCTCCGTTAAACAAATAGATAGACTGTTTCGCATCACCGACAAAAACTATCTTATCAGTACCTCTCAGATGATTTATTATCTGTTTTTGCTGTTCATTTGTATCCTGAAACTCATCGACAATAATGCATTTAAACCTGTGTTCAAGCTTTTCTCTTACTTTCTCGCTTGAATTGAACACCCTTGAGGTTTCAAATAAGAGTTGATCGTAATCATATTTATTCTCCCGTTTATTTTCCGAATTGTACATCTCCAGAATCTCAGTAAATGCCTCATGAAAAAAAGGCAGGCTATCATGCAATCTTTCCCCTGTAATTCTATCTGCTGTTTTCATATCGAAATTTCCCGAATAATTCAGCAAATCATATTGTTTTTTCAACAGGGCTTCTTCGAAAAGATAAAGGAGCTTATCATATCGGTATATCATCGCTAAATCTTTCAGCCTCTCAAAACGCCTGTTTCCTTCCTGCTGGTTAAAATAATTTCTAATACAGTATTTGATCCTTTTTCGCTTCTCCCCTTCATCTATGACCTCAAACATCGGATCAACTCCCGCTTCAAGCGGAAACTCTCTCAATACCCTTACACAGAATCCATGCATCGTCGAAATCCATGAGAAATTTAATCGATTCCTTACTCGGTTAAAATATACAGAATCAGCCGTATTCTCAGTTTTCCTCGCCTCTTCTATCTTTTTCATAATCCGTTCTTTCATTTCTTTCGCCGCTTTGTCGGTAAAAGTTATCGCAAGGATGTTTTTCACATCATAATGCTTTTCATTGAGCAGAGAAAAATATAATTCCACAATAGTTCTTGTTTTCCCCGTTCCAGCACCCGCTTTCACAAAAATATCACCGGTGGAATTTATGATCTTACTCTGTTGCTCGTTCAGATTATTCCTGATATGAATCACCACGCTTCCTTAAAAAACATAAACCCATGTCATATAATCCGCAATTAAAACAGTTAATCGCCTCATCGGGATTCAGATCCCCCGAAAATACCTTGTTGATTCGTCCGATAATCTCAGCTTTCAACGCATCAAAGGTATAAACCTGTTCTTTATCCGGTTTTCCTCTATTGATCAGATAATAAAGATCCTCTTCGTCATCATGAGTGAGAAAGGCACCTGTAACCTTTTTCAACTTACTTTTTACGGGTAGGAATCCCATGCCGCTAACGGGATTTCCCTTCATCCTTTCAGCATAGGCATAAAGCATCAACTGAAAGGCATTTTCCTTTCTGGCACTTCCTTCAGAACGTTTGTAATCATAAATATACTGTTCCCCGCTCTTACTTTTATCTATACGATCAATTTTACCTATCAGATATATTTCAGGATCTTCAAACAACCGGATCATATCCTTCTTCTCTATACCCACTTCGAATTCAGTCGGAAAAAATACCAGTTGCTCATTTTTTTCTGGCTCAGGATTTGATAAAAGAACCTTTGATGAGCGATAACGTATCAGGAATTCCAGAATCATTTTTTTAAAATAAAATAATTCAGCATCAAATAAAATTTTTTCCGGATGAAACATCTTCGCTTTAACTTCATTTGAAATAAACTGAACGACCTCGGTCTCAAAGAAATTCTGAAAATCAGTTTCCTCCATATTCTCAAGTAACAGTTCTCTTTCAGTAAGTGATAAGAAGACCGAATGAAGGACTGAATGTAAAATCTGTCCTTCCGTCGTATAGTCAAATCCCTCTGTTTCATCCTGTGAGAACCTTATCTTCATAAGATACTTAAAGTAGAATTCCTTGCTGCAATGCCTTAATACACCAAATTTCGACGGACTTAATGTATCTCCAAAAAGGCGTTTAATTGAATCCAGATTTTGGATCATAAAGGCAGAATCCTCATTTTTCTCCATCTGCTCTACTGCAGATTTAATAAATTCCCAATTAAAACTAAATTTCGAACAGATCTCACCAAAGATTTCAGAATTAATATCATACCTGTTCAATTTATCTATTAAAAAGTTCTGTACCGAGAAATTTTCATATTCCCCATACTTTGAAACGTCTATGAAATAGTCATCACACATATTCTTGTTCTCATCGATTCCAAGAAATCTGTCGATATAAAATGATCTTATCTGCTGATTCCCGGAAATATCACCTATCGGGTAAATCAGAAAAATCCGCTTATTGGTATTTCTCACGGATAAGAGGAAATTTCTCTCTTCACGCATAATCGCTGAATCTTGAAGCGACACACCATTAACCGAAAAATATTCATAAATTTTATTAATACCGCTTCTTGGATATTTTGTATCGAGTACATCGATATAGATCTTTATATCCTTATTTCTATACCTCGAAGCCTCAAGATCCATTATCATACATCGGTTTTCCAGGAAGGAGCTGCTGTGGAAAGTCTTATTCTGAAGTATCAGATTTAGATATTTCCAATATTCTACCGGATTAACCATGATGAGTTCCTCATTCTTCATCACAATAAACAACCGTTTCAATTCGATCAGTACATCAGTAAAAAAACCGCTCAATGCGATCTGTTCAAATTCGGAATCTGAAATCATTTGCCTTTCATCAAGCAATTTCAGCTGTTTTATGAAATACGCGTCATAACTCTCAACGGGAATCTTCTTTAATGAGCCAAACATCTCACTCAGGGAATGAAACATATTCCGTATTATTTTTTCGGCTCTTTCCGCAAGATCAAACTCCGCTTCGAGTTCTGAAAGCTCATCAAATTGTTCATCAATTATGGAAGAAAGCGTTTGTCTCCGTTCAGAAAGAAACGTTTTATATTTTTTAATTTTTAAAATCCATTCATTTTTCCGATTTTTAAAACTACTGAAATAAAAATTTTTATTTTTCAACCTGCTCACATATCCCAATCCGGAACTCTTAAAAACCCTTTCAAAATCAGCAAACGTCATGCCTTCAAGATCTACAAAACCGGATTCCACATAGCTTAAAAGCAATTCGGGATCAAAACCACTGTAAAAAACTCTGAAAGGTAATATCAATCGATTAACGTTGATGCTGTCAAGAATAGACAAATCCCCTTCAAATCGATAAGGTATTCCAAATTTCTCAAAGGCATCGGCCAAGAGCGCACCCGCTTTATTGATATCCCTTGTAATAACGGCAATATTCGCCAGTTCTTCCTTATTCTGAACGACAAGTTGTTTGACAAGAGAAGCCGTTAACATGATCTGCTCATATGGATTCTGAACTTCGGCAACCTGTATTGGAAGGGGGGAATCTTCCGAGTTCCGAATTTCACCCGATTCAAAACAATCGCACATGACCTCTATCGGTTTAGCCGACTCCCCGGCTACAAATATCTCCTTGACGGTATCAGAGGTCATGACGTTACGCGATCGACAAAGGGTTATAAATTCATCAAACGAATAATCCATCACATTCCGAAAACGATCCACGGGAATTGTGATGTAAGTCTCCTCAAAACAATTCATGAAAACTGCCAGAAAATTTCTGACAAGATTCGACAAATCATCAAATCCATCAACAAAGAGTATTTTTTTCTGATATTTATTAACATAGTCTCCATTTTGTATGGCTTCCGCAAACATCCTATATGCATCATAGGTAGAATACATGTTGTTTGACTGTAATAACGTCTCAAATTTGGCATAAATTCCCGCAAATATTTTTATCAGATCATCTTCCACCCATTGGCTTTCAGCGAGAAGATGCTCCGAAGAATATTCATTAAACACACTGTAATAAGTCATAAACAGTTCTACTATACCATTCCCGCCTTTAAGCATTTCATTAACCGCATTGTCATCTTCTATGACATCAAGGACCAGTGCAGACAACACACTCTTATCAACGTGTATTTTACCTTTATAGATCTTTTTCATTTCTTCTACGACATATTGATTGATAACCTTATAATGATTGTTAAATATGGCCTCCGTTCTTTCGAGTACCTTTTCCCTGAACTCATTCAGAAATCCCCCTGAAGACCCCAGAAAGAGGTATTCTGAAGAACGCTCATCCGCATGTAGGGCCTCTATTTTATTTATGATGAAATCGGTAGTTACTCTTCTCTGATTCCCCTTGATCAAATAAATCTTTCCCAAAATATCACTCCCTGAATCCGAGTTTGTCGATCTGTAATACGACTTACACAAAGGTAATTATACGACACTTTAATAATTAAGGACTTTAAATTCATTGATTCTTTAAAAAAGAAATCTTCTCATTTAATCAATTTAGATAATGTTTATCCAAATTGAGCCATATCATAAATTATTATAACATGATTTTTAATATATAATAAATACCTTTTGCCACCCCTATAAGTATTATTAAGTTATTTCGCGCATGGTATAATTAATAATGTAATTTCATACAAAGGGAGGATTTATCATGAAAAAGTTGTTTATTTTAGCTTTGCTTGTATTGGTTAGTGTTTCCATCTTCGCTGTCACACAGCATCTTACCATTCTTCACGTTAATGATACGCATGGTCATGCCTGGCAGTTTGCTTCTGGTGATCAGGAGATCGGTGGCTTTGCCGCAGTTTCTACTATTGTCGACGCAGTACGAGAAGAAGTAGCCGCATGTGGCGGAGATGTCCTTGTTTTACATGCAGGAGACTACAACACCGGAGTTCCTGAATCCGATCAGCTTGATGCGGTACCTGATATCGTTGCGATGAACATGATCGGATTCGATGCCGTTACACTCGGAAATCATGAATTCGATTTTGAAAGAAGCATTCTGGATGCTCAGATCGAACTCCTCAACTGCACCGTTGTAAGCGCAAATACCGTTGATGAAGAGGGTAACTGTATCGTTACTCCTTATGTCATCTATGAGTTTGCCGATGGTTTGAAAGTTGCCGTACTTGGTTTAACAACTGAAGAAACTGCGATTCTCGAACCTATCTATCTTGATGGGGCACATTTTGAAAACGCCGTAGAAACAACGAATAAATACCTTCCTGAATTAAAGGAAGAAGCAGATGTTGTTGTAGCACTTACTCATCTCGGTTATCTCGTTGGAAGAGACGATCCTAAAACAACTTCAGATGAATTGGCTGAAGATGTCGACGGTCTTGATGTCATCGTTGACGGACACTCACACACGGTATTTGAAGAAGCTCCCGTGATCAACGATACAGTAATCGTTCAGGCCGGTGAATGGAATAAGTACGTCGGAAGACTTGATCTGACCATCGTCGATGGCGCCGTAGTAGATCATGAATGGCAGTTAATCAAAGTTGCTGATGTAGAACAGGATCCAAAGGTTCTGGCCGGTATGGACTATTTTTACGCACTTGGTGGCGAAAAGCTGAACACCGTCGTCGGAAAGACGGATATTCATCTTGACGGTGAAAGAGCAGACGTCCGATCAAAGGCTACCAACCTCGCAAACATGATTGCCGATTCAATGACATGGAAGACAGGGGCCGATATTGCCGTCGTAAACGGTGGCGGTATCAGAGCTTCTATCAATACAGGAGATATTACGTATAGAGAAGTACTGACGGTTCTTCCATTTGGCAATACGGTTTACGTTCTTCAGCTCAACGGAGAAGAAATAATGGAGCTCATCGATTTCATGGTCAGCATAGAACCTGGAAAAGGTGGCTATCCACAGATTGCCGGACTGACATTCACCTATGAAAATTCAGAAGTCAAGGATGTAAAGGTTAACGGTACGCCAATAGTAATGGACAAAGTCTACAGGGTTGCAACGAATAACTACATGGCACTCGGTGGCGACGGATACGTTGTCTTCACAAAGGGTGACAAGGGTTACGATACAGGCTTCATGCTCGATAAAGTACTTGCAGATTACGTTGCTTCACTCGGCACGATCAAAGATTATTCTGCCGAACAGAGATACAACAGAAAATAAATACGTTCTCTTTATAAGGATCATAAAGTCCCGCTTTTATAAAAGCGGGACTTTTTTCTTCTCACCTATTCTCTTGGCGATATAAATAAAAGGCGTATCAAATATTGCAACGATTAGTTTAAAAAGATAAGTTGTTAAAAGTATTTCAAGCCAAACTTCAGTTGAATATAAACCGACGAATGCAATCAAACAAAAAATAAGCGAATCAAGGGCCTGACTCACAAGCGTCGACATATTATTTCTCAACCAGAGATGTTTCCCTGAAGTTTTGTCTTTCCAGTAATGAAATGCCCATACATCATGCAGCTGAGAGACCAGATAAGCGATCAGACTCCCCAACGCGATTCGCGGCATAAAGCCAAATAACGCCTGAAGATGTTGATCGGCAAAGTCCTCCGCCGCCGGTGTGAAAAGTAGTGAAAACTGCATATACAAAGTCATGAGTAATAAACTGGCAAAACCTATAAACACTGCCGTTCTCGCATCTTTTTTTCCGTATATCTCGCTGATAACGTCCGTCGAAAAGAATATACTTCCATACAAAATATTACCAAGCGTTGCCGTTAATCCGAAAAGCTGAACTGTTTTTAAAACCTGAATATTACAGATAATAATGTTCGCAGCGATCAGCATAAACAAACCTCTTTTACCAAAAAGTCTGAAAACGATGACTGCAATCGAAAGATCGGCTATCATAAAGATCAGCCATAAAAGTTCATTTGACATTTTATCCCTCTCCTATAAAAAATTCCTGTCGATTTTACCATATTCAGTATTTTTTTGTAAAATGGCTAATACGAAATAATCAGAACCGCTTTACGTCAGTTATCATATTAGAATACTATAACTTTTGGAGGTCATTTATGAAGAGCAAAATGATATTCGTTTTAGTACTGTTACTCTTTTCCATTACCCTTTTGGCAATACCCGTTGAAGATTTTTTGATCTTCAACGATTTTAATAAAGGGTTCGAATTGGCAAAGGCAATGAATAAAAACGTTATGATTCTTTTTTCAAGTTCAAGTTGTATTTACTGTAAGGAGTTGAAGGAAAAGGTATTACCTTCAGACGATATTTCCAGCTTTATCATCAACAATTATATCCTCATTGAATTAAGGGCGGATCCGGATAAGACAGGTAATTTTGATGTGGAGAATGCCGTTTTTGATAAAGACGGGAAGGAATTCACCTATGAAGAACTATTTTATCTCTTCGGAATCAGAGGGGTCCCCGCCACATCATTCTTTAATACGGATCTACAATATCTCGGAACTCTTCCCGGATATCATGAAAAGGAAGATTACCTGAAATGGTTGAAATTTATACAGCAGAAAGCCTATGAAAAGGGTGATATCAGTACATTTGACGATACAGATTGCTGTTTGGACAATGGAGTGACTATTCGGGAAATAAACGCCGTAATTCTGAGTGAAATGCAAAAGACATTCCCCTCACTATTATCCTACTGGTCGTTTCAGAAATTCACAGAATTAAATTTCATCAACATCGATACAAACAAGATATATATCGTTAGAGACAGCGACGAGGAAAAGGTGAGTTCATTTATAAACACCCTTGATGAAAAGAATATACAAAATATTTATGTCGTTAATTAAGCATTATTAAAACGGAGTGGAATCCCCCTTGACGGAGGATTCCACCTATCTCAGTTCGCTCATTATCTCCTGATAAATCCTTTTTGAAGGATCATACTCAGGTCTTAACGTTCTCAAAGCCTCTTTGATATCCATTGAAACTTCTTTTTCAAGTAATGACTGAAGCTTTTTATAGACAGTGAAGGCGTTGGCCTCTCTTTCCTCAAGATAAAAACCTGCACCGTTCTTTTCAAGAGATATTGCATTGATCAATTGATGATTTTCAGCCGCTCCGGACCACGGAATGATCAAAGGAGGGACTCCATAGGCAATAACCTCAGCTACAGTCGTTGCCCCACCCCTTATGATTGCAGCATCGGCAGAGGCAAGAAAATTATGCATGTCTAAAATATAGGGAACGGCGTGAACAAATGGAAAACGGTTTAAATCTTTTAAAATCCTTTCATCCCCGCAGGAATGTAAAAATTCTATCGTATTCTTTTTTTCCTTTTCAAGATTTTGATAGACTTGAAGCATTATATTATTGATAAAGTCGGATCCATGGCTGCCACCGGCAACAAGTACTACCCGTTTCTCGGGATCAAGTCCGAATTCACCGAATATTTCTTTGTTTTTCATCGTAATTTTCCGTACGGGATTTCCCGTATGTTTGATCTTATGCGCCTTATTAACGTTAAAATCCCTTGCACTTTCCTCAAAACTGATAAAGATCTTTGCGGCTTTCGGTGCAATGAATTTATTGGCCACACCCGCTATGGCATTCTGTTCATGTATAAAATTCGGAATGTTCAATTTTCTGCTTGCCATTCCCAATGGTACGGAAATATAGCCACCCGTAATAAAACTGAAATCCGCATTAAACCGTTTCAACTCTCTGACACATTTCGTATAGGCCTTAAGGGTGTTGAAAATCACCGAAAGGTTTTTCGGATTATAAGCTGGTCGTATTAATCCGCCTATTTCAAGCTTTACAATCTTGGCATCGGGGAATAATCTGTTAATCTCTTTATTTTCCAATCCATGAGGTGTTGCAAAATATAAAACTTCTATCTTTTCGTTCATTTCCTTAAAATAATTCAACACGGCTACAGCGGGATAAATATGACCGCCGGTTACACCGCCTGCTACTGCTATTCTCAAAACAAATCCCTCTTTTCAGATTTCTACAGTTTATTATATGATTCCTGAATATACTCCACCCAGAATTTCTTGATAAACAACAACAAGGGGATGCCAAGTAAGACACCGGCTAATCCGAGAATTGTTCCGGCAAGCAGGATAGATAGTAAAATTGCAAACCAGTTCAACTTCATTCGGCTCCCCTGTATCCTTGGACTTAAAACCCAGGATTCTATCTGATTGGCAATAATCAGAACGATCAGCATTTTGATAAATCCGAAAAAGCCACCATAGACAAACCCCAGCAGAAGTGCAGGGATCGACGCAATGAAGACACCGAGAAAGGGTATGAAATTTGTTATACCCGATAAAAAGCCAAGAAATAGTGAATAAGGGATGCCGGAGATAAACGTGCCGGCACCTACCATGGTCCCTACAATCAGAGCAATAATCACCTGGCCACCTATAAAATGTCTTATATCACGATAATATTCCTTTACAAATTTTATCGATTTATGTCTTGTAGACTTCGGGAAAAATCTCCAGATATTGGCCTTGAAGATAGGCGAAAGGGTTGTAAAATAAGTTGCGGTAATGATAAAGATAATCACGGAAGTCATGGCATCAGGCACTACCTTTATCACACTGTTCAATATAGTACCGCCAAATTCGGCAAATTTCTGTCCGATGGTAGAAATAAACGAGTTTATATACTCGACAATTTCCGGATCCAGATTTTCAAAAAATTCCTGTGCATTAATGTCCTGCGAGGAGGCGGCAATGACAGGTATCAGTCTTTGCCCCTCTTCAATTAAAATGGGAAATATTGAATAGATGGCAAATGCCAGGAGAAAAAACATCAGTATAGAGCAGAGAACGACGGAAACCTTATAAGGCATAAACTTCAGTTTGTTGAGATAGGTAGCAGGAAGTTCTATTATTAAAGCAAGATAAAGACCAAAGACAAGGGCACCAAAAACGGCTCCGGCAAATTTAAAGAGCAGGAAAAAACCGATAAGGTAGATGATAAAAACCCACATCGCAGGATCAAATATATTATTCATATGATCAGTGTTCTTCATAGAATTTTTTAACCTCCTTAATATCTATCCACGTTAGGTATTTGGGCGATCCTTTTACTTTGGATGGATTTCGTAACAGATAACTCGGATGAAACATGGGCATTATCTTGACTCCATCTTTATAATCCATTATCTTTCCTCGCATTGCGGTTATTTTCACAGATTTCCTTTCCAGCAGAAAGGCCAACGGTACCGCTCCAAGTGTTACGATCAATTTTGGGTTCAGGATCTGAAGTTGTGCAAAGAGATAATGTGAACAACTTTCCATTTCGAGGGGAAGCGGATTCCTGTTGTTGGGAGGTCTGCATTTAACAATATTTGTAATATAAATCATTTCACGCTCAAGAGAAACCGATTTAAGTATCTCAGTCAACAGTCTTCCAGCCCTTCCAACGAACGGTTTCCCCGATTCATCTTCTTCTGCACCCGGTCCCTCACCAATAAATACAACCGGAGAATTCAGATTTCCCTCACCGGGAACGGTAAGATTTCTCGTCTCACAAAGTGGACAGGCCTCACATCTTTCTATTTTTTCTTCTATTCTTTTCATAAATACTGATTTATTCAAAAAACCCCCTCCAATCACAGATCATTATACAGTAAAAAAACACAAAGATTTTTTCAATCGTAAAAACGTTCTCTTAATAATCTTTTTATACAATTATCGCTGAAAAGACTAAAGACGGATGGGTTACAAGCACACCAAACTCCGCTTAAAAAACATGTAAGTCCCTCTATATATAAGAAAGAAAAGAAAAATGTAAACCCTGTTTATGGTACAATTAGAGTAAATCGGGGAAGGGGGCAAACAAATGTCAAGAAAATTTTTATTTTTCTCTATTATTCTGTTAATTACTGGTATTCTTTCGTTCTCTGCAGTTGTAGAACTTGAATTGTTAACACATCCTCAGGAGGCAGATGTTTATGTTGATCAGGTCTGGAGAGGAAATTCACCAGAAACATTATCGCTTTCACCAGGAAAACACGAAATCGAATTAAAGAAATCGGGCTATGTTCCAATGAGTATGGAAATGGATATCAGAATTCCTTCCGTACTGGAATACAATCTTTTCCCGGAAAAGGTCGTGGCGGATCAATTTCCGATTGTCATTTATCTGACAAATTATCAGCAATCCGGAAGTAGAAAAATTCTCTTCCGTGAAAATGAGGACTTGCTGATCAATGGATTGAAGAAAAGATTTGAAGATATGGGATTTATGATATCTGTCGAAAAACCCCAGGATGAGTTCGATCTGATCATGGATACGGGCAGTATCTATGAAATGTTATCTGAAAGACATCCACAGGCAAAGATGTTCATGCTTGTCAACGCCCTGTGGAGTTATACATCGTTCAGAGAAAAGAAAGTCACAAGACTCGAAGTACAGACCAGAATCTATGATCCAAACACTTCCATTGCTCTTGGTACCTATCAGGATACCTCAGAAGGAATAGGTATGATGGGTTCTGAAATAGTGGTTCTTCAGACAGTAGAAAAGGCCACTCAGAATTTCCTTGATAATATTGGGAATTACCTTGTCGAGAGAGTGGATACTGAAGAGAAAAGACCCATACTGGCAGCGAAGGAAAAATACAACGATGAGAATTTATACGTGGTCAAATCGGATAGTTCGATTAACGAACTTAAGCTGTATAACGATACCGGTGCATTGATAGATTACAAAAGCTCAGGTATTGAATCCGTTCCGTTAAACATCGTTTTTCTTATCGATAGAAGTGGAAGTAATGAAAATGAACTTCCAAAGATAAAAGAACAGATTGAATCAATACTAACTAAGCTTCCACAAAAAGCAGAGTGGGCCCTTGTTGGCTTTGATGATCAGATAGAAATCATTCAGAATTTCACAACTGATTTCAACAGATGGACCTTTGCCAAGGATAAGATCGTATCAACCGGGATGACAAGATTGTACGATGCAATTTATAATACCGCTACGATCCTTCTCAGAAGAGAAGGTATAAACATCGTCATCCTTCTTTCCGACGGAATTGATTCGGATTATTATGATACCGGATTCGGAAGCATCAAGACAGAGGAAGAGGCCTTAACAGCCATAGAAAAATCCGGAATGATTCTCTATCCCATCGGAATTTCAGACAAGAATTATGAAACCCTTTTAAAACAGCTGGCCTATTTAAGTACGACCGATTATTATGATTTAAACAAGGTTTCAATAGACAGCGTATCAGAATCGATTATCAAAGATATTTCAACAAATCTTGGGATCATAGAAACAAGCAGCAAAGAGACACCGGTTTTTTCTATTAACGGATATAAATACATAAAGGAAGAAAACAGCAGATTCCTTAATCAAGACCTCAGTATTACTTCCTTGAAGACTGGAGAAGTAACCTTTACAACTCCGGAATCTGATGATAGTGAACCGGTTGAGATCATTATTAACCCGGCAAGTACACCCGAAGAATCAAAGGCTATCGAACAGCTTTCTTCCAAAAAGGAAGAAAGCAATTTAACAGGGGAAGAACCGGAAAAAAAAATTGAATCTACTACTACCAAAGAAAGCAGCCTCTCATTAAAAGAAAGTCCGGTGGAAGGACAGGATATCAAAGTTGTACCGGAAGAGCAATCAGATGAGGAAACCGTAATCGTTGAAGAAATACCCATACAACCCGAATCATCAGATACTACAACCGAAGAATTAACAACTGAAAAAACTGAGCCGGAAGCAACGACAATCAACTCAGTAGAAGTCCCCTCGGAAAAAATTGTACAGGAAATACCGGAGGGATCAGAGGAAAAAACCATTGAAGAAACAAAGAAGGCAGAAGAGACTGAACCGGCGGTTCAGGAAAAAAACACCACAGAATTTGAAACGGTTCAGGAGGCTGAAGCATCTGTATTTGAAGAAAATGTCTTAGAAATCAACTCGGATTTTAATGAAGTTCTCAATCTGAGAGAGGTCAAGGTCTTTGATCTTGATGATAATGGCAACCTCGCCTGGAAGCAGGGGGATATTCTTTATTTCTTCGTACATGAACAAAACCGGCTGGCGGGTATCAGTATCAGTGGCGAGCTTAAAACGATTTCATTTGATTTCCCGCAGATCTCACTGATTGTTGATCAGGAATTAAAGGTAATAGAAATAAGGGAAGACAAGATTGTAGAACTTTCCAGCAAGGCCTTGAGCGCACCTGTTTCATTTATAAAGCTGCTTCGGGAAAAATATATCTCTATCGGATATGAAAACGGCAATCTGGAGATTTTTGATATTCAGGGCAACCTCCAGAACGAATGGAAACTGACGTCCGGTGTTATCAACAACCTGGTTTACGATGATTATGGTCGAATCATATTTAGTTCAACAACCGGAAGAGCCGGATGGTTAACGGATATAAATGATTCGTTGACGGAAATAAAGATAGACAAACCGATTGTCGGATTGTGTCCTTTTGATGTCGATGAGAGCAGATTTCTCATCGTTGATGCCAGCGGAGCCGTTTATTTCCAGCGATTTGAAAACGTGAAACCAACCACCAGAAACCTGAACCGTGGAATCGTTTTAAAGGCAAATTGTTCAGAAGCCAGTAATCTGCTTTTCGCAAATCACTGGGATAAATCGTTGAGAGGGTACAGAATCTTTGACCTGAAGGAAACGTTCACCGTTAAATCAAAGAAAGGCATTGAGATGTTTGATGTGGATAAATACGGCGAGATTCTTGCCATCCAGTCAGTTGACGATGAATTGTCCCTCTTTGGAAAGAATATCGACTTACCTTCCAATCTGGAAAAGATCTACCTGATCGTTGAAGAGAAAGAGGTAGAGGTCCCGGAAATCGAAGATGAAGTCATCCCTTCAGAGGTAACGCCGCCTGAAAGCACACCGTCAGATGAGGTTATCAGTACGGATAATACCGTAAAGGAACCGCCGGTTCAGGAAGAACCCGTACGGATAGAGACAGAACATACGGCAATGGACCTTTCCACCGCAAACAACTCGGAAACAAAGGATTCTTCAGAACTTGAATCCACGGATAATTCATCCAAGGAAGAAGAAGTCGCTATCGTCATCAACGGCAATGTCGTTCAGGGAAATATTGATGAGAAACCCGATACCCCTATCCCTGCTTCAAAGACATCGGAAAGGGTTCTGACTGCCGAAGAAAAACAGGGATTAACGGCTGTTTACGGTGGATGGAAGATGGCCATCGCCTACAAGGATTTTGGCTATATCATAGCTGGAGATTCTGAAATGAGAATTGTCAATCCACTTCTTCAGACCATTAAAACAATCCCTTATTCCAAAGCTGAATTGAAGGACATGGATATCTCCAAATACAATATTCTCTCAATGCTTTTCAGTGATAAAATAGAGATTTGGGATGTCGATAATCTGTTCACTTCAAAAGATACCTCACATATTAACAGCTATAAATTCCCGATTACGAATGGGAAAAATATCCGATTCTCAAGAAACGGGGAATTCCTCATTCTACTGAGAGACAATGGGGAATGTAAGATTATGTCTCTCGATTTTACCAGCGGAAAAAACATCTTCAACGAAAATGTGATAACCGCTATAGAAGCAGATTTAAGCGAGGGAACCGCTTTTCTTTTTGGGGATGCGAAGGGAAATATCGGCACCATCACTATTAACGGTATACAGAAAAAGCAGAAGGTCTCAGAAAACAGAATTTCTCATGTATTCAGTTATAGAAACAACATTTACTGGGTAGACTCTCAATCGAATGTCGGAATTCTCGGGAAATCTTCTAAAAATCTGACTTCTGAGAAGATCAATGCGGTCTATCCAGCTGATATAGACAAGGATTGGATCCTCTTCGGAACCGACAAAGGTACCCTGTTGATTACAAATAATGAACTGAAAGAAGTCGGAAAGGCAAGTGTACAGAATTCCGTTTTTTCACTCAGGGGATATAAAGAAAGTATGATTTCCATCGATGAGAAACTGAATCTTGAAAGCTGGAATCTCATTGCGGGATCGGTTTTATCGGATAAACCGAATTTCATGGATCCTTATTCTCTCTTTACCAGTGATAATCAACTTGCGATCATCACAGACAAAAAAGAATTGTATACCTATAAACCAAACACGGATACTTTGAAGAAGACAAAATTTGTAAACAACAATTTTGAAATTAATGAAATATTGAAAGACCCACTGATTATCCATTCTGAAGGTAAAAAGTATTATCCGTTTATAAACGGACAATTATACGAAAAGTCGATAGAAGTCTATAAGGAAGGCAACGTCAACAGTTCGGAAAAATATTTCATGTATTGGGAAAATGACTACCTTTCCGTTTATGATGTTGAAAATTCGGAAATGGTAAGAACTCTGAAGTTTGGGGAAGAAAACAAGGTCCATTATGCCGCAATGAGAAATGACAGACTCTTCTTCTTCTTTAACCAATCAATGGGGATAACCAATCCCTACAATCCGGGACAAGTAATTGTTATCGATCTCGCTGAAGAGGGGATCGGGGAGATCGTCTCCGTCTTTCTGATCAACGGCTCTAAATTGGGAATCCTTGATCGAAACGGCCATCTCGTCTATTATCTCCTGATCGAAGACAGATTGACCCTGCCGATAGAACTTGACAGTGAGATTGAAGAGGCTTATTTTGTACCAAGCCAGATGAAACTCATTGCAAGAAGCGGCAATCAGATCATCACCTACAACGCATTGGATAATGATATTCAGAATTATATTTTTACCAATACGGTAAAAGACTTCACGTGGACATCAGAAGGGATTTATATTCTGACAACAGATGGAACGATATGGTTTAAAGAGAATTACTAGATTAGTCATACTACGGGGGTAGACGATGAAAGATTTTAATGAATTACTAACCTTATTAAAAGAAAAAGATGAACAGAAACTGGTACTATCAGGCGCAGAGGACATTGAAGCGTTAAAAGCGGTAAAGGAAGCTTCGGATATGGGAATTATCAGCAGCATCCTGGTAGGAAATCCTGAGGTGATAAAAAAGAACTGTGAAGAAGTGGAACTAACAAATTATGAAATCGTCTCTGCTGCTTCAGAAGAGGAAACGGCTGAAAAAAGTGTAAAACTTATTTCGTCAGGAAGCGGAACCGTTCTGATGAAAGGGATGATTAAAACGGCGAAACTGCTTAAGGCCACGCTGAATAAAGAATGGGGATTAAGGACCGGTAGACTTCTCAGTCACGTAGCAGTCGCTTCAACGCCTGTACTGAAAAAAATGATAGCGATTACCGATGGAGGGATGAATCTTTTACCGACACTCGAAGAGAAAATTGATATCATCACCAATGCCGTTGAGTTGATGAAAACACTTGGAGTTGATACGCCAAAAGTTGCACCAATTGCCGCTGTTGAAGTGGTAAACCCAAAGATGCCACCCACTGTGGATGCCGCTATACTGAGCAAGATGAACAGCCGCGGGCAGATAAAGGGTTGTATTATTGATGGACCATTGGGACTGGATAACGCTTTAAGTGAATTCGCCGCCAGTATCAAGAAAATTCCGGGAGATGTCGCTGGAAATGCGGATATATTACTTGTCCCAGATATTCACAGTGGTAATTTTCTCGGAAAAAGTGTTGAATATATCGGTGGAGGTACAATTGGCGGGCTTATCATGGGAGCTCAGGTACCTATAGTAATAGTAAGCCGGGCGGACAAGGCAGAGGCAAAACTGGCTTCTATTGCGCTTGGTGTCGTAAACAGTGTAAATCATAAATAAAGGAGAAAAGAATGATTGATAAATTTGACAAGTTGATTGTAAAGGCAAAGAGTATCAAAGAAAAGTTCAAGTATGAAGAAGTGATTCCTGAAGGTATAAAAACGGAAGATATCGCCAAAACAATAGAACATACCAATCTGAAATCAACGGCCACACCGGAAGATATAAAACTACTCTGCCAGGAGGCGGTAGAAAACAAATTCAGATCGGTCTGTATTCATCCGTCATATATACCCGTTGCAAAAGAGTATTTGTCAGAAAGCGATGTCATCATCGTTACCGTTATCGGTTTTCCCCTTGGAATGAATACAACCGTGAATAAGGCCAAAGAAGTGGAGAATGCCATTTCACTCGGTGCCGATGAAGTTGACATGGTTATCAATCAGGGGAGACTGAAAGCGGGAAACTATCAAAATGTTTTCTTCGACATTTCAAAAGTTGTCAAGGCCGCAGGCAGCTCTCCTGTAAAGGTAATCATAGAAGCCTGTAATCTGACGGATGAGGAAAAGATCATAGCCTGCCTTTTATCTGAAGAAGCGGGTGCCAAATATGTCAAGACTTCAACGGGCTTTGCACAACATGGGGCGACACTTGAGGATGTGGCCCTGATGAGATACACCGTCGGACCGGATGTCCTCGTAAAAGCAGCCGGTGGGGTGAGAGATCTTGAGATGGCAAGAAAGATGATCGCTACCGGTGCAGCATTACTCGGTACAAGCAGTGGAATAAAAATACTCAATGGAGATGCGGTTAACGGAGGGTATTGATGTTGTATAAAACTCGATACGATGCAGCGATAACCATTGCGAGGGCCGTTGGGGATCAGATTGCTTCGAGGCATTTTGAACCGTTTGTTGTGGATTTCAAAGATTCAGACGCTAACGATCCTGTAACCAGTCTTGATCAATTTGCACAAAAAGAAATCATCAGGTTGATCAGCAGCCAATTTAAAGATGACAAATTCTACGCTGAAGAAGATGATGAAAATAGCATCTCTCTGGCTTCCGAGAATTTATGGATTATCGATCCCATCGACGGAACGGCAAATTTTATGCATGGACTTCCTTTATGGGGTGTGTCTATCGCTTTTTCGACAAATGGAAAAATATTGTTCGGCATCGTTTACTGCCCTGAACTCTCACTGTTCTATGAAGCTTATACCGGATATGGTGCTTTTTTAAACCAAAAAAAGATGACCGTTTCCTCAATCCCAGTCTTGAAAAAGTCTGTCATCACTTCGGGATTGACTCACGGGCTGCATCTTGAATCGGGAGAAGAAAACCGCATATTTTCCCTGTTCACATCACTCCTCAAATCAGCACAAAGGGTAAGGATTCTCGGTTCATCGGTATTGCAGATTTGTGAAGTTGCATCGGGACATACTGAAGGATTTTGTGGGATCCAGTTGAAGCCCTGGGATTTTGCAGCATCAGCAGTAATACTGAAAGAAGCAGGCGGAAAGATTACGGATTTTTATGGTCGTGAAATAGATCTGCATACTCAGGATTTTATATGTTCCAACGGTATTATTCATGATAAAATTTTAGATTTATGTAAAGATACATTGTTCAATTAATTAATTTCAGGTGAATTGTGTTATATTACTCGTGGTGAGAAATCACTGAATACCAAAGGAGGTGTGACGAATGATCTTAGTAAACTTGATGATGCAAAGCGTTGATTTTGCTGTGGGTTACCTGTGTCTCGTCATGCCTGAAGATAACTGGAGATTGTTGAGTTAGATTATATCTTACTCATTAACGGATATAAAAGGGTCTTGACGAGAGTCAAGACCCTTTTTTTATTTCAAATTCTTTTTGGAGGTGTATTAATGTGTTAGAAAGAACAGAAACGTCTTTTTACTCGGAAAAAATCTATGACAGGGGGATTTCATTAACACGGCTTAATCAGATGCCGAAGGGTGTAATCCCATGAAAGATCTCTTTTAATTTAAAATCAGGAAAAATTGAAAACAGGGGGTTATAAAATGCCTTTAAAAGACAGTCTGCCATTAAGCGTTAAAAATGTCACCAAGAACTTTATTAAAAACAAAAAGAAATGTATAAAGGCAGTCGATAATGTCTCATTTGAGATCAATCAAGGTGAGACTTTTGGAGTTCTTGGCCCTAACGGTTCGGGGAAATCAACCCTGATACGCATGATTTCCACATTGCTGATTCCGGACGAGGGAACAATAAAAGTTTTCGGATATGATATCGAACAAGAGTCAGTTAAAATACGTGCGTTGATCAACAGAGTTTCCGTAGAGGCAAGTTTTTTTAAAAAACTATCCGCAATAGAGAATCTTCTCTTCACCGCCGGACTCTATGGAATATCCAAAAAAGAAGCCCGTGAAAAACTCGGGAATATCTTTGAAAAGATCGGTTTGGATAAGAAAAGGTTAAATGATCCGATAGAAGACTTTTCAAGGGGCATGCAGCAAAAAGTATCGATTGCAAGGGCCTTCTTAACAGCTCCGAGACTTTTGCTGCTCGACGAACCGACAACCGGTCTGGATCCGAGGGCGAAAAAAGAGGTACAGAATATGATTTATGAAGTAAAAGACACATATAACACGACGATCCTTCTTACGACACATGACATGTATGAGGCGGAAGAATTATGTGAAAGGGTGTCGATTCTTCATAAAGGAAAGTTAAGAAAGATGGGTTTTGTAGATGAGTTGAAGAAGAGTATTCCTGAAAACAAAACCAAGGCGATCGGTCTTGAAGATGTCTTCCTCTATTACACGGGAACTACCTTAAAGGATGAAGAGGAAAAAGAGCAGGAATTACGCGAGGTGTCATGATATGCAGTTAGTTTTAAGAGAATTAAGAGCCGCCTGGGCTTTTGTCGAGAGAAATTTCAATTTAACCAAAAGATACTGGAAATGGGAAGTCGTATTTCTTGCATACACTGTTGCAAATTCGGTAACAATGGGATTTATAGGAAAAGGGATCGAATCTTTTTCAGGTACGGAAGTCGATGTGAATTTTCTGATCCTTTATATGCTGATCGGATCTATTCTCTGGGGGTATCTCTCAATACTTTTTGAAATCGTTGCCGAAACGGTTGCATGGGAACGATGGGAGGAGACCATTGAATACACGTTCATGTCTCCTATCTCAAGAGCAACACACCTTCTTAGTGTGTGCTGGTATTCGATATTGTATGGACTCCTAAGAAGTATCATCATATTGTTTTTTGTCTCATGGTTCTTCCAGCTTGATTTAAGCAGTGCCAACATTGCCGCAGCTGGGGGTGTCCTCGCTGTGGGAAGCCTGTCTTTTATCGGTCTTGGAATGATTGCGGCGATATTACCCCTTATTTCTCCTGAAAAAGGGGTACAGGTCGTTCATATCTTCCAGGCACTGTTGCTGATGTTTTCCGGTGTATATTATGAAGTCGACGTTCTGCCCGTATGGATGCAGAAAGTTGCATGGTTCTCTCCGGCTACTTATGCCCTAAAGGGAATGAGAGAGGCCATACTTGACGGCAAATCATTCGGGGCATTAACCAATTACACATTGCCTTTATTGCTGATGGGAACGATCATGCTGCCATTGGGTATCTTCGTCTTCAAAAAGATGGAGGAACATGCAAAGAAAAAAGGACTGCTCAAGAGAAACGGATAATTTTCCTCTTCTTCGCTATCGAAGAAGAGGCTTTGTAAAGAATTATTTATTTTAGTTATTAAAACTAAGACATTTAGTTATATAATATGGATATAGAAATTAAAACGTTATAAAGACCGACCTTTTAATTTCTGTAGTTTGGATAGTGTTTTTACATAACAGAAACGAGGGGTAATATGGAAAGGGATTTAACACAGGGAAACATCATAAAAAACATTTTATACATGTCGGTCCCAACGATGATGGGATTTATCGCACAAACTCTATATGATCTGGTGGATATGGCCTGGATAGGGAGAATTTCTTCCGAAGCGGTTGCAGCGGTCACTATATTAACCAGTATTTTCTGGCTGGTAGAGGTGTTAAATGAAATAATCGGGACAAGCTCCGTATCGTTGATATCACAGAATTTTGGTGCGGGAAACTATAAACAGACAAAAGCCTGTATTGAGCAAACACTGACATTTAAAATGCTTGTCTCAGTCATTGCGATGATACTGCTTGTCATATTCATGAAACCACTAATCGGTTTTTTCACTCAAGAGGAAACGGTTCAGAAAGCGGCACTTGATTACGGGTACCTGAGAATCTTCTTTTTACCGATCATGTTTTCTACATACAGTATCAATACTGCATTGAGATGTATCGGTGATTCAAAAAGGCCTATGATTCTGATGTTTGTCACTTCTGTCATCAATATCGTACTTGATCCGATTCTGATGTTTGAGACGATACCGTTGATTAATTTACCTGGTGCCGGATTGGGTGTATACGGAGCGGCACTTGCCACGGTCATTTCTATTTCCGTGGGATTTGTCGTAGGACTTATCATGATTTTCAACTTGAAGAACAGAGAAATACGGCCAACTGTCAAGGGAATTTTCAGACTCAACGCCAAAATAGATAAAAAATTAATCACTATTGGATTGCCAACTGGAATTGAAGTACTTTTCAGACAACTGGCACAGATCACTATCTTAAAAGTGGTTACCGTATTCGGCACGGTTGCAGTTGCGGCTTTGGGAATCCAGCAGCGCCTTTCCGGTTTCTTCATCATGCCACTCATCGGTCTTCTTATGGGTGGAAGTACGATTGTCGGGCAAAATATGGGTGCTGAAAAAATGGAGCGTGCTGAAAAGACAACCCATCTTGCTGCTACGCTTGGCGGAATCATTATGGGCGGCGTAACGATTTTCGTACTCCTGTTCACAGAACAAATAATGGGTGTTTTCGTAAACGATCCCGAGGTCATCAGAATGGGAGTCCCCATGTTGAGAATCATAACTCCTTCGTATATCCTTCTCGCCGTAGGATTTGGCTGGGCAACAGGTTTTTCTGGTGCCGGATACAATATGCCGTTCCTGATCTCGGCGGTCATTGCGAGATGGGGGGTTCAGATTCCATTTATGCTCATAACCATCTATTCACTGAGTCTTCCGATAACTTTTATCTGGATCAGTTTTGCCCTTTCTGAAATTGCAGAATTTGCGGTCATTGCAATCATCTTCTTCAACGGAAAATGGAAAATGAAAAGGGTATCACATCTGGTTTAAATAAATATATCGAGCGAACAAAGGGGGAATCTGTTGATTCCCCCTTTGTTCATTTACAGAACCTATTTAAAAAAGTACTTTATTTGTTATAATAGATGGATGCACAGTTATAAAGGTTTTACAGAAACAGACAAAAGGGGGAATTATTATGAGAATGTATGATCTGATTTTAAAGAAGAGAAACGGTCTCGAATTAACCAAAGAAGAAATTGAATATATCATCAGCGGTTATGTTGATGGAAGCATACCGGAGTATCAAGTATCCGCATTCTTGATGGCTTGTTATTTCAAGCATCTGACTAAAAAGGAAACTTATCTACTCACCGAATGTATGCGTTATTCCGGAGATACCGTTGATTTATCCGCTATTCAGGGAATAAAGGTTGACAAGCATTCCACAGGCGGTGTCGGGGATAAGACAACTCTGACACTCGCACCGATGGTTGCAGCCTGTGGGGCAAAGGTTGCCAAATTATCCGGCAGAGGTCTTGGACATACCGGCGGTACGATTGATAAACTCGAATCAATCAGAGGGTTTAACACATCCGTTGCCATGGATGACTGGATCGATCAGGTCAACTCAATAGGGATTGCCGTAGCGGGTCAAACGGCAAACCTCGTCCCCGCAGATAAAAAGATCTACGGATTACGGGATGTAACGGCAACCGTCGACGAAGCCTCGTTGATCGCATCGAGTATTATGAGCAAAAAACTTGCCGGTGGAGCCGATGCCTTTGTGCTGGATGTAAAAGTCGGATCAGGTGCATTTATGAAAGATGTGGAGTCAGCTTCAGAATTAGCTCATATCATGGTAGATATTGCGAACAATGCAAATAAAAAGGCTTGCGCCATCTTGACAAACATGGATCAGCCACTCGGAAACAAAATAGGAAACGCCTTGGAAGTCGAAGAGGCCATTGATACGTTAAAGGGAAATGGACCGGCAGATTTCACAGAATTATGTATGATACTCGGCGAAAAGATGCTGAAATTTGCATTGGGTATTCCCGAAACCACTGCAAGAAAGAGGCTTGAGGAAGCTGTTGACAGTGGCGCTGCCTATCAGAAATTCATAGAATTTGTAAAGGCACAGAACGGCGACATATCAGCACTGGATAGCCTTGTCAAGTGTAAGGGAATCTATGAATACAAGGCGGAAGAAACCGGATATATCAGCGGGATCAATACGGAAAAGATCGGTATTGCCGCGATGGTACTGGGTGCCGGTAGAGAAAAGAAAGATGATATACTCGATTTTTCTGTGGGTTTTGATTTTGTTAGAAAAACAGGTGCTTATGTGAAGAAGGGTGAAAAAATCCTTGATATTTATTATAACGATGAGAAAAAACTTGCCTCTTCAATCAAATGCCTTGAAAATTCCATCTGTTTCGATAAATCCGAAAGTGTAAAAAAACCGCTGATATTTGATATAATTGAATGATAAGATTTATTCCAACAGAGTTGATAGGTTTATCTGTTAAAGTATATTAGGGTGAATAAATAATATAAAAGAATTTGTGGGGGTATTCAAGATTTTGGGTTTGATAAAAAAAGCGGTAACATTTTTTCTTGTAATAATTTCCTGTGTCGTCATGGCGCAGGAATTGTATTATATACAACCGGATGGGAATTATATCAGGTTTCGCGAACCGGATATTTCAATAGTAAGCGGAAAGCTGATGATCAACGTAGAGACTTTGACAGAATTTGGTGCAGGGGTAACTTCGTTTTCGGGATCAAATAAACACTATCTGATAAATAAAAATACTGGCGAAACACTCGTTGTAGATCCTTATAATGGTTTATTGTTAAATTTTTTTGAGGATTATGAAGGTCTTGTCGTTGTGATCTCTGACAAGACTTATCTTTCTGCTGAAACGGCTTTCAGGTTTCTCGGTTTTGATTTTTCCGGTGATGAAAGGTATTATGTCTACAAATCAAAAGATATTATTCGGCTGAATTCGGTTTCTATGAATCTTAGGGCTGTCACATTTGAATTCTCAAATTCCTTTTTCAGCGAAGATTCGATGATCAAAGTAGATACAAAGGGAAACGAGGCAAGTATCATGGTCTTTCCCGCCGATATAAAAAACACACTCATAAGGGGAGTGATCCTGAAGGAGAGTGATCCGTTCTACGCAGAATTCAACCTCTCTTTTAATGTACCGGTAGATTATAGAATCATGAAAAACGACAATTCAGTCACCGTATATTTCACACATGTCGATCCCTATCTTGAGGAAATCCAAGTACTTTCGAGGGGAATTCAGTGGTATAGAAAAAAAGAGGTGTTTGAAAATTCCACGTTGAAGGTTACCTATCTCGAAATAGACACCACGGAAGCGGAATTCACCCTTAAACCTGAAATTGCCTATAACGGTTTGGGAAACAGGGATAAAGTCAGTAATATGGTAAGAAAAAATTTTGCCTTTGGCGGGATTAACGCCTCGTACTTCGATACTGTAACGAATTTTCCCGTAGGAATACTGATAATAGATGGAGAGATAGAATCGGAACCCTTTTATTACCCGAGACCATTTTTCGTGAGAACGGATGAGAATCAATATTCTATACTGGATATCGATACGGAAATACATGTCAGGATCGGTGGGTCTCTCTTCCTTGTGAAGGGAGTAAACAAGTACAGCAAAAACGGCGATGTGATCGTTTATACGGAGAATTTTGGAAAGACAATTCCTCAAGATCCTTTGAAAGAATATGTCGTCGTTGTAAATGACAAGGTCATATCAAAGACTTATACCCCAAAGGTCCCCGCAAACGGAAAGGTTATTGTCTTTAATCCCGCGGATCTGGCAAAATTCATCAAGATCGGCGACGCTTTCTCGATGAATTTTATCGCCCCTGGGTTTCAGTACACTATCACCGATGCCATAGAAGGAGGGCCCTTGTTGCTCTCCGGGGGACAGCTTGTTGAGGATTTTGAGAGTATTAAGGCAACATACGGATCTAAAATCATAGAGGGAAGAACGCCAAGAACAGTTATTGCCCTTGCCAAAGATAAGATTGTAATGCTTGTTATTGACGGATATCAATCGGAAAGTTCGGGATTAACGTATAATGAACTCGCAAGATTTCTCCTGAAAAAAGGGTATACCGACGCAATGTGTTTTGACGGGGGATCGTCATCGGTGATGCTGGCCGATTCAAGAGTTGTCAACAACCCCTCTTCAGGCGAACCAAACGTGCCTGTTGGACTTATTTTAGACAGACATGAGGATTAATCAAAGGATCCAACCAAGAGAACCTGTTTTAATAAATAAATAGATCATTCGAACCGGATCGGTTCGTACGGAGGTGCATTTTGTGGGAATACAGGTAGAAAACAGAAGAACACTGACCTTTATCGGTCATAACGGATCGGGAAAAAGTACACTGATCGAATCAATGCTCAAAGTTGCGGGCAAAGTCAAGGAGCTTGGAACAACACTTAATTATGATCCGATGGAAAAAGAAAAAAATACAACTCTTTCCATAGGATTGGCAACTTTCACAAAGGATGATTATGAATTTCTTGCGCTTGATACACCCGGATTTGGGGATTTTATAAGTGAAGTCATTTCAGGTATGTTTGCTGCAGAGAATGTTATTTCTGTAATCAATGCCTCTGCAGGGATAGAAGTTCAGACAGAAAGAACATGGAAGGAAGCAGAAGCATTGAAAAAGCCCATCATGGTATTCGTCAACGCCATGGATAAAGAAAGGGCAAATTTCGATGAGGTACTCGATGAGCTGAACGCCAAATTCGATAAACACATCGTACCGGTCTATCTTCCAATCGGGCAGGAAGAGAGTTTTGAAGGTATTGTGGATCTGTTAAACAATTGCGCGTATAAATATGCCGCTGATGGATCAGGAAAAAAAGACAAAATCGATGTCCCCGCCAATTTGTCAGATAGAGTCGAGACAATCAGATCGGAACTCATCGAAAATATTGTAGAAACCGATGAAGAAATGATGGAAAAGTATCTTGAGGGTGAGGAATTCAGCGGAGAAGAACTCTTCAAAGCGATGAGAAAGGCTTATATTGATGGAGAACTCGTTCCTATTGCCTGTGGTTCAGCAACACAGAATATTGGCATTGATCTCTTTATCGAGCTGTTAAAGGCTACCGGAGCTAATCCACTCGAAAGAAAAACAGACATGACAAAAATGGCCGATGGAGATGCCGATTTTGAACTCGTTCCTGAAAAGGATGCGCCGTTTGTCGGTTATATATTCAAGGCAGCAGTGGACCCGTTTATTGGAAAACAGTCCTTTGTAAAGGTTCTTTCAGGTTCAGTAGAAACTGGAAATGCCTTTGTGAATGTAAATAAAAATTCAAACGAAAAGGCTTCTCATATTTATCATGTAACCGGTAAGGATCAGGATGAGATCACCGAATCGACACTCGGAGATATCATCAGTGTACCAAAACTTAAAGAGAGCGAAGTGGGAGACACACTTTGCAATCCTTCCAGAAGGTTGCTGGTCGTTAACCCGGAATATCCGGAACCGATGATGACAAAATCCGTCCATCCAAAATCAAAGGCGGATATTGACAAGATTTCAAATGGTCTTTCGAGACTCGCGGAATCCGATCCTACGTTCAACTGGGAACATGATCCCGAGACAAACGACACCGTTATTTCCGGTATGGGAACAACGCATTTGAATGTGATGGTAGAAAAACTGAAGAAACTCTTTAAGATTGATGTAGAAGTCGGTCAGCCAAAGATTCCCTATAAGGAAACGGTTAAGGGAAATGCCGATGTCGAATACAAACACAAGAAGCAATCCGGCGGTCATGGCCAGTACGGACATGTTAAAATCAGAATTTCACCGCGTGAAAGAGGGACGGGATTTGAATTTGCCGAAACGATATTTGGCGGATCCGTACCAAATAACTATATTCCCTCTGTTGAAAAAGGCGTCGTGGAATCCATGAAGAAGGGAATTCTCGGTGCTTACCCCGTTGTAGATATCAAAGTAGAACTTTACGATGGATCCTATCATGATGTAGATTCTTCCGATATGGCTTTCCAGATTGCTTCCAGACAGGCATTTAAAAAAGGGATGGAACAGGCAAAGCCGGTTCTTCTCGAACCGATAATGGACGTAGAAGTACATACACCGGATGAAAATTCTGGAGATGTTATAGGAGAAATCACTTCGAGAAGAGGAAGGCCAATGGGGATGGAAGCCGGATCAAAAGGCTATCAGGTGGTAAAAGCCACGGTACCTTATTCTGAAATGCTCGATTTCTCAAACCAGCTCAGCTCAATCACCAGCGGTAAGGGGTATTTCACGATGAAATTTGCCAATTATTCTGAAGTTCCGGCAAATGAACAGGAAAAGATCATAGCCACAAGAAAAAGAGAACTCGAAGAAAAAGAATAATGTTTTTATCCAATAGGTCTGGAGATTGTAAAATCTCCAGACTTGTGTTTTTAAATTTTTTGAGAAAAGAGTGAAAAATGAGAAACATATCGCAGAGGCTAACCTTTATCCTTCTCGTAATTCTAATACTTTTTTCAACCAGTTTATTTTCTGAGAATACACTTGAACCGGAAAGCGGTGAAGTAAAGATAGAAATTTCTGCTGACCGGTTTAATTTTTCGGGAGATAACAGTCGGGTCATATTCAGCGGTAACGTTCGGATCAAATATGAAGAGATGATCATAGAAGCACCAACCATCACGGCATACTTTTCATCCCCGGATACGATTGATTTTTTTAAAGCGGAATCTTCGGAAAGTACATCGGTCATCCTTCATAAAGACAAAGAGGTATTTACTTCAAAGAGCCTCAAGGCTTATGTTCAGAAAAGAGCTTATTTTCTTTATGAATTACGTGGAACTTATAAATCCAAAAATGCCAAGGGAAAAGAACAGGATATGATACTTGCTTCTGAAAAAAGCAGAAGTAAAACGTTCGAAGGGAAAAATATCACGGAGGCTCACAGGGGATACCTGACGACTTGCGATGAGGAAAAACCGCATTACAGATTCCAGGCCAATTACATCGTCGTAAAAAACAGTAATGAGATTATCGCATATGATCTTCTGATGTACATATATGATATTCCTATATTACCGTACCCCGTCTTTTTCACCTCACTTGAAAGAACCGCACAACCGGTCGAATCTTCGTTTACCTTTACGGGGAGTTCTGGAATACAAACGCATCTTCGTTTTAATTATTTTTCAAAAGGCGACGAAATCGGGTCTGTTTTTTTCGATACAGTTGGTGATGGGGATAAAAAGGGGAATACAATAGGAACGGAAAACAAATTCACTCTACCTGATGGAAAGACTAAGATATATTTTTATGGTCTTCAGAAGACCGGTGAGGATTTTTCAAACCGGAACAGTGAGATAAAACTTGATCTCTCAAGAAAATGGAACAATTCTTTTGATTCACTTTTTTATTACAGAAACAAACAGACGGTGAGTAGTGATATCATCAGTACAAGAAATTCAGAGATAGGAATAACATTGAAAGGGAACATCAATGGAAATGGAAGTTTCGCCTTTGAAATGGGGAAACAGGAATTGAGAAGCAGCAGTAAGAATACGGATACTTATATTCTGCCATCGTTTTCAATGGGCACAATGCGTTATAAATTTTTTGAAGATATTTATCCGGTAAGTATCAATTTCAACACGCTTAAATTCAGTGCAAAGGATACAACAGATGCTTCAGCAACTTTTGCGGAAGTTCTGGAATCCTTACAGTATGCAGCTCAGTACGGTGTATCAACATCGCTGCCTAAAGTCGTTATCAGAGATATAACACTTGTAAATGGTTTTACTTCTTCCCTGCAGTATTCTTTTAAAGATGATGCGGAGTATAAGGATGATCTTTTCTTTGACAATACTTTTGAACTGCCGAAGATAGGATTTGACTGGGAGGATTATTTCGGGTTGCACACTCAATATACCATGAGGGCCGGTTATCTTGATGATGCAGAAGGCAACACCGCCTATCGATACTCAGAAAATGTGAAAACAGATTTAAATTTTAAGCTCTTCATCTGGGACAATACGATCTCTCATGATTATGTATTTCTTAAATCAGATGGAAATACTTCAAGATTTGGCTACAATAAGGAAAAAAGTCTTCTCAGTTTGACTTCGGCTTTAAAACTTGAACCGCTCGGTTCTAGCATATCGCTAAAAACAACCTATGATTTTCTTAAGAATTCGGAACAGTTATCCAATCCCCAACTGATTACAAATACTGCATTCGATTTATTTGAAACGGATATCAGTTTAAACACAAAAAGTACTATTGACGCAAGTTCGACTAAATTCTTATCCACTGATTATTCATTCAAGGTAGATAATCAATATTTCTACAACAATTTAAGTTTTATTTATTTGTACGATCAGGAAATCAATATCAAAAAGCTCGCTGATTCTTTTGGTATCAAATTCGGACCTTTTGAACAAATGAAAAAAATCAGTTCTGATTTTGACCTCGTTTTTCTTGATAATAACGATGAAGAAGGACTGAAGCTCGATAAAATAACAAACAGAAATTCGATTTCTATCGGACAATTCGGTGTTATAAACAGTCTCACTGAAAATTTTGACATTCAGATTTATCCACAGGAAGATGAGGAAAAAATAAATTATATAAAAAATACTTTAAATATGAAACTTGAGGATATGACACTCGCATTCAGTACCAAATATTCTAAAAACAAAAAAATAGCCTTTGATTTTGGCGGGACATTTGAAAAATTAACACTTAACTTTGGTACGACATACGATATAGACGACACAAAGATTGAGTCGATAAAACTTTCTATGGTCAAGGACCTGCATTGCTGGGAAAATGAAACAAGTGTTGAGTTCGGATTGAACAGTGAATCGGAACTTGAGCTGACCAAATTCACAACAAGTTTTGCCATAAAGGCCTTCCCAGAGAAACATGTCAAGATTGAACCGTTGAAGAAAGAATTCGATCTCGCTATCTTCTGATAAAGAAAATCCACCTACCGTGGAGTGCGTTTCACGGTAGGTGGATTTTCTTTATTTTTTTAAAAGTCTAAAGTCAAGACAACAATTCGATGACTGCTTCCGGTGAGATCCTTAAAAGAGATCTGGCGGAAATGTTTATCATGTCAAAATCCTCCTGAGGATTCTGCATGATCTGCTTTAGTATCGGAACGGCCTCGCCCAGTTTTAAGCGGGCTGCAATATTCATAGATTCCTTTCTAACACCATCATCTTCCTTATAATTCTTTATCGTATCGATGATAAAGGAATAAGCATCTTCGATCTTCAAGCGTCCTATTGCACGAACAGCAGCCTTTCTGACATTCTTACTGTAATCTTTGCAGACATCATCAATAATCTCTACGATATGATAATCGAGCATTTTACTCATGGCATTCATCGATGCGGTTCGCACCCTTTCATCCGGATCGGAAATCTTGGATCGGATGATAGGAACCGTTGATGTTTCATTTAACTTGGCAAATCCTTTTAAACTCTGAGCCCTGATTTCAGCATTTTCATGTTCAACAAAATATTCAAGGGAACTGATCACCCTTGAAGGGGCTTCAATATTCAAATTGACATAAGGCATGATCAATTTTGGGATTAAGACATCGTCTTTTCGCTGTTCCACAATCCCATTTACAATCTTTTCAGCAATATCCAGCGGGAGGTCTTTAATAATTGAAATGAATGACTGTCTCTCCCTGTCGGAAAAAGCACTTCTGTCGGTTAAAAAGGCCTCAAGTTTCTCAAGACAATATTTGGGTTCTATGGGAATCAGCTTCACCAAAGCCGTTTTTCTCAACTGAAAATCGGAGCTCTCGGAAACCGTCTTCTTTAACAATTCCACATCCTGTGTTCTTTTGATCTTTATTGACAGGGCAAGTTTCTGTACACCGGGATTTAAATCAGTCAGCAACGGTTCAAGGGTTTCGTTTTCTATCTCCTCTTCGAGTGTTTTCAGGACGGCCAATCTGATTTTCGGGGAATCATTGTTCAGCATTGGTCTCAGCTCATAGTCAGAAGTCAGCCAATAAATGGTCTGTATGGCTTCAATACAAACAGATTCTTCCGGATCATCCAACAGGGGAATCATTTTTTCATAATCATCAGCTACACCCATTTCTCGAAAGTACTTAACAGCTGTTTTTCTGACACCCGGATGTGGATCCTCAAGCAGTTTTGCAATCTTTTCTGAATTGAGTTCAAACTTAATCATACCTGAAATCGCCTGCATACGAACCGAAGGACTCACCGAATTCAGAAGTTCATCATACTGAACACTAAATTTCGCAACATTTTTCTGCTCAAAATTGGAAACAAGTTCTTTTGCTATTTTAAAAGACATAACTTTTTACCTTCCTTATCCTATTCATTATAATTCACTTTATCAATAACTTTTTCGTCGTTAACATCTTGTCTCTGAGAATAGTTCAGTGCACTGATGACAAAACCAAATCCCATGAGAAACGATATCATCGAACTGCCACCATAACTGACAAATGGAAGCGTAACACCTGTTGGAGGCAAAAGTCCGAATACTACCCCTACATTAATAACAACCTGTAAAAGGATCAAATAGGCATAACCAACCACGATTACTTTCGCTGCCTGATGATGCACACCGTTTAAAGCTGCATTTATCATATTTCTACACATAAAATAATACAGGATGAGAAGAACGGCCATCCCAAAAAAACCGAGTTCCTCACCAAGGATTGCAAAGATAAAATCAGTAAACTGAACAGGGATGACATACTTATAACTACCAAGGCCGAGACCCTGCCCCATCAGTCCACCTGAGGAAATCGCCTTCAAACTGACATCTACCTGACCCTGAGCTTCTCCTTCCTGAATCAGTCCAAGGAAATTCTGTATCCTCTCAAGCTGATACGGCTTGATTAATTCAAACTGGAAGGCAAGTATCAAGGCAAGAATTATCAACCCGACAATTAAAAAGATATAGGACCATCTCAATCCGGAGATGTACATCACCATCAACCCGATAGAAAATATGATGATAGAAGTGCTCAAATCCGGTTCTGCGGCTACAAGTAAAGATACAATAACTACCCAGGAAAACGGAATAATGAACTGTTCCACTATTCCTTTCGTATCATTCTGATTCCGTTTGAAATAATAAGAGGCGAGAAATACTATGAGAACAATTTTCGCAAGTTCTGATGGTTGAACATTGATCCCGGCAACCTCTATCCATCGATGACTATGTACATCTGAGGCAAAGGCAAAAACAGCGAGAAGCAAAAACACCGTTCCAATCATATAAAAAGGGGCATACCGTATATGCTTGTCAAGCGGAATGAAGGCCACAACGAGCATCGCCACAATTCCCATCACGATAAATTTTATCTGACGTAAAAAATAAGCATCAGACGCATATTCAGCTGATTTATAAATGAGTATATAGCTCGAACTGTACAGGATGACAATTCCCATTACCATGATTAACGCTAACAGATAGATGATTCCTTTGTAATTCGGCCTTCCTGATTTCACCTTTTTCACGCTGTTTTCTGGTCCTTGTGACAATTTAACTCCAATACCTTTTTTGTAATCATAAAATAATCTGCCAGATTGTTTTTGAGAAAATAAAGATTTGAATCCACATTTTTACAGTCTGATGCCCCAAACCCCGGAACGGCTTCCAAATAATTAGAGATAAACGATGAAATGATCTCTTCATTCCTATCGGCACTCGGAATAGCCAACGTAGAAATCACCTTCCCCTTTTCGAGAAGATTGTCTATATGCCAGTGTTTCTTATACTCACCTGATTGATAGGAAACATGTCTGTTTATTCTTTGCTTTAAATTCTTCATAGCAGAACCGACATAGACGTAAATCCCCTTCTTTATCTCTTTAGGCCTACCTGAAATTGTCATTTCTATATCCATCGGTAATTCTACAAATAGTAAATAACTGCCGGTATTCATATTAATTCTCTCTTGATACTATAACGATCTCGCTGAGGTTTCCCGTCTTCATGAAGAAGTTATCAAGGTTTTTCAAAAAACCCAGCCTTGTTAATTTTAAATCTTCCCTCTCACTCATGACAAACACATTGTCAAAGTAATTATTTATCGTAGCAGTTAGTTTTTTAACCGTCTCAAACGCCCCTTTATAATCAAAGGAATTGATCTTTTTCAACGCCACCTCTTTTATCTCTACGAATTCAGTCTCAAGAGTTCTTTCTTCCTCGTTTTCAAACAGCCTTGAATCATAATCACATGAACTATGAGTCTTAGTGATGTTATGGACTCTTTCAAACAGCTTGGCAAGGTCAAAGAAATCCTCATCCATTTTTATACTCATTAAGGCCTGTGCGGCAAGGTAACTTCGCAAAGGATTTGAATTCAGATGTGAAACGGCGTTTATGACATCATATTCGATTCCGTTTTCATTCAGGAAATAATCCACCCTGTTCTTCAGCAGTTCGGCAAAAATTTCCTTCAGTTTTTTGAGCTGCTCCTGACTCAAATTAAAATGATAAAGCTGGACAGATTCAGCAAACAGTTCTATCAGATCAAAATCCCATTCTCGATCAATGATGATGTTTAATATCCTTGTAAGTGCCCGTCTCAAGGCAAACGGATCCTTTGAACCGCTTGGAATGTTCTTGATGAGTAAATTTCCAGCTATCGTATCCAGATTATCCGCTAGGGTAACAATACAACCCACATAGGTTTCTGGAACCCGATCAGAATACTGCTCTTCAATGGCCTGAGAGACTTCAAAAGGCTCTCCATCAAGTTTTGAATAAATCCTTCCCATAATCCCCTGTAGTTCGGGGAATTCATAGACCATATGCGTCGTCAAATCATTTTTCATGAGGGCAGCCGCTTTTGATACGAGTTTTTTTGATTCTTCAGTTAAATCCAGTTTATCGGAGATAGTAATCGCAAGACTCCCGTTTCGATTTACCTTTTCAAGCATATTTCCTAACTTATTCTGGAATCCGATAGATTCAAGCAGCTTATCCCTTTCTTCAAAGGGAATTTTCATGTCCTCTTTATAGTAAAACAAAGCATCTTCTAATCTCGCCTCAATAACCTTTCTGTATCCTTTTTTCACATTTTCAGAAGCCTTTCCCTTCTCATCGACGTTATCCTTGAAAGATAGAAACTGATTCATGAGGGTTGATTGTTTTAATACGGGAAAGGTCCTCTGATGATGCTTTAAGGTAGTAATAAGAACCTCTTTCGGTAATTCAAGATATTTCCGGTTAAAATCACCCACAACAGGCGTTGGAAATTCAGTGAGTGAAGTGACTTCTTCAACGAGCTCATTATCAAGCGGTATAATTACCCCATCGATTTCTTCAACAGCTTTTATATCTCGAAGAATTTTATCTTTTCTTTCAGACTGATACGCATAAACACATTTTTCTTTCATGATTTCAAAGTATTCATCTGCTTTTCCTACACTGATTTCATTATTTTGAATTTTATTATCCGCGGTAAATGAAAGAAATCTGTGTCCTTCAGTCTTGTTAGTGGCTTTCTTCCCCATAAACTCAAAATCAAGAATATCGGTTCCGATTACAGCAAGCACATTATGAACGGGTCTGACAAACTTATACTGCCCATCAGCCCACTTCATCGGTTTTTTAAAGTTCAGCTTATAAAGGAATTCGGGTAATCTCTCTTTTAAAACTTCAGCAGTACTTCTCCCAACAATCTTTCTCTGTATATAACAATAGTCGACTCCATTCTCCTCTTTCACAATAATATCCCCGACAACGGCATTATTCCCCCTGAGAAAGCCATTCAGCGCCTTAGAAGGAACATTCTCCCCATCAAAGGCAATCTTCTTTGCGGGACCACGTTTCACCTCTTCACCATCATCCTGTTTGTCGGATATGTTTTTCACATGAACTCCAAACCGTCTCGCCGCATAAAAGAACTCTACCCCGTCATTTTTTATCCGTGTTTGTTCAAGCAGATTCGAAATTCCCTCTTTCATCTGCTTCTGTAAGGATTCAATTTCTGAAGGTGGAATTTCTTCGATCAGGATTTCCAGAATAAAATCATTGTTCATAATCTCTTGGCTCCTTTCAGCATTTATATTTTTCTTGATATCATTTACAATAATCAACCGCATTACTCTTTTCGCATCAGCGGGTACAGAGAATTTCTGAAGTTCTTTTTCATTTTTAAGAAGATATCGTTTTCGCAGACCTTTTTGATTCAGGTATATCATCATACTGTCATAATCATAACATGATGAATGTTGATTTAGGGATGATTCAGGGACACCTTCACCTAAAAACGAACGCTGATTAAGTCCATCATCAGCCTCTTGACCATCATTTTCATAACAATTTTCTACAATTAAAATTGGTTCTCGTTCCGCGTGGTCGTCATTTGAAAAGTAACTTTCATTCAACGCATTGGAAATAACGAGATCCGGTGAGGAATCGCCATTCGTCTTCCAGACAATGATCTTATTCATCCCAGCCATTTCAGTAAGCCACTGCATAAACTGCCTCTGCAGGACATTTATCTTCCGTGTATTTCTGAAATAACCATTATGAAACCTGTTTGCTATCCCACTCGTTATTGAGCGATAATCAGTCCAGTCAATCACTTGATAATGTTCGGAATAAAACAGGGTGTGAACCCCAAGAACAACTGCCCCAATGACAACAAACGAATCTGATACGTTAAATACGGCGAAATAATTAACGGACAGAAAATCGACAACTGCCCCCTTAAACAGCCTGTCTATCTGATTTCCCAGAGCACCCCCGATAATCGACCCAAAGGAAAAGGCCAACCAGGGTGATCTCCTGATAAATTTCAGTGAAATTAAAAAGACGATGAAAATGATTACGAATACCAACGGAACAAGGATGTGAGTAAATCCCTGAAACATTCCGAAAGAAATTCCGGTGTTCTTGACATTCGTAATCGCAATGAAATCACCAATAATATTTATCGTCTGATGTGGTTCAAGATATTCGACAATGATTTTTTTTGAAAGCTGGTCTAGAAATAAAGCCAATACCAACCAGAATGACATTAACGCCATAAATCAGTCCTTTTTCATTTTTGAGAAATAAACCAGTTCCTGTTCTATAAATTCATCCAGTTCACCATCCATAACCGCATCGGCATTTCCGGTCTCCGCATTTGTCCTGAGATCTTTCACCATTCTATACGGATGGAAAACATAAGATCTGATCTGATTTCCCCATGAAACATCGTTCAGTTCACCCTGAATACCCGATGCTTCCGCTTTCTGTTTTGCCAGTTCTATCTGATACAACTTTGCCATAAGAATCTTCATGGCCGTATCCTTGTTCTGATGCTGATTCCTCTGATTCTGACAGGTAACCACTATATTAGTCGGAAGATGTGTGATACGAACGGCAGATTCCGTTCGGTTTACATGCTGCCCACCCGCGCCGGATGCCCGATAAACGTCTATCCTCAAGTCATCCGGATTGATGTCGATATTGATACTGTCGTCCAACTCCGGCAAAATACTGACTGAAGCAAACGAGGTATGTCTTCTGCTGTTTGAATCAAACGGAGAGATTCTAACCAGTCTGTGAATCCCCTGCTCATGTTTCAGATAGCCATAGCAGTATTCACCCTTAACCAGTATGGTAACGCTCTTAATACCCGCTTCGTCACCCGGTTGCGATTCGATAATCTCGGTAGAAAAATTCTTTCTTTCCGCCCACCTTAAGTACATCCTCAGAAGCATCTGCGTCCAGTCCTGCGATTCAGTCCCGCCCGCACCGGCATGTATCGTTAAAAAGGTATTATTAATATCAAAACTGTCATTCAACAACATGGACAACTCAAAAGATCTGACTTCGCCCTTTAATTTCGAAAGAAATTCATAGAACTGATCCTCCATTCCTTCATCTTCTTCGGCGAATTCAAGCGCGACATCTGCATCTCCTATTGTATCATTTATTTTTTTTATTTCTTCCATTTGAGCCCTGATTATTTTTGTGTCCCTTAAAACTTCAGCTGCACGGTCTTTATCATTCCAGAAATCGCCTCCCGACATCTCATCTTCGAGTTCCTGAAGTTTTATCTTTGCCTCTTTCTCATCAAATACCCTTGAAGTCTCCTTAAACTTATCCTTCAAGGCATTCATTTCCGCCTTTTTTTCATACGGTATCATCTTTTCACCTCAAATCATCGTTTTACTTTAAAACGCTTCTTTTTATTTGCAGTCTGAGCATCCTGAGTCACCTTTCTTCTCTTCTGTCTGTTAAAAGTATCCATTTCATCGTGCGTATACTGGAGGGAATCAATCTCTTTCTGCGCTTTCTCCGATGCCTGTTCCGAATTCGTTCTGGCTACTCTCAGCAGCATGGACGCCATATCATCATAAATCAAATCAATCATCTCGTCAAACAACCGGTTGGCCTCTCGCTTAAACTCCATCTGTGGATCTTTCTGACCATAGGATCTGAGGTTGATTCCCTCTTTTACCCTTTCTATGTTTTCAAGATGTTTACGCCATCTTTCATCCACTATTCGTAAGAGGAGAAATTTCTGTAACCCGCTGAAATCCTGCCCCACTTCATCTTTTTTCTCATTATAAAGCCTGTAGATTCTTTCAAAACAATCCTGTTCCAGTTCATCGGCGGTATTATATTTTTCTATCCTGATAAAATCGGTATCAATCGGGAAAAGCGCCAGTGACTTTTTTAGTCCGTCTATATCCCAGTCACTTCCGTTCGCATGTTCTTTAACCCTTCTGCTTATAACCTCTTCATAAATCTCCTTCAGGTGACTTGAAATATCCTCTTCACCGAGAATCCAGTCTCGGTGTTCATAAATGGCCTTTCTCTGCGCATCCATTATCGTGTCAAGCTGCAGAAGATACTTTCTCATGGCAAAATGCATCCCTTCCACTTTTTTCTGAGCCCTTTCTATGAGATTTGTCAGCATGGAATGATGAATCGGTTCGCCCTGTTCGAGTTTTAAGGCATCCATGATACCACCGATACGCTCGCCACCGAACACACGAACAAGATCGTCTTCTACAGAAAGATAGAACTTTGACGCACCATTATCCCCCTGTCTTCCACTTCGTCCCCTAAGCTGATTATCTATTCTTCTTGCTTCATGCCGCTCTGTTCCAATGACATAAAGCCCCCCCTTCTCCTTTACCTCATCACTGAGCTTAATATCGGTTCCTCTACCGGCCATGTTGGTAGCAATCGTGATAGCCCCTTCTTCTCCGGCACGTGCGACGATTTCCGCTTCACGTTCATGATATTTTGCATTCAGCACTTCGTGTTTGAGACCAAGTCTTGTCAACGACTTACTGATCAGTTCACTCTTTTCTATCGAAGTGGTGCCAACGAGAACCGGTTGGCCCTTTTCATGACTGGCCTTGATCTCTTTGATGATAGCGGCATATTTTTCTGTTTCCGTACGGTAGATCTCATCATCATGATCTTTTCTTGCAATTGGCATATTGGTAGGAATAACAAGAACATTCATATTGTATATCTGATCAAATTCCTCTTCTTCAGTCTTGGCAGTACCGGTCATCCCCGCAAGTTTATCATACATCCTGAAGAAATTCTGGAAAGTGATGGTCGCGTATGTCACCGATTCTTCTCTGACCTTGACGCCTTCTTTCGCTTCAAGCGCCTGATGAAGTCCGCCACTGAATCTTCTTCCGGGCATAAGCCTCCCCGTGAAAGAATCAACGATAACGATTTCCTCACCATCCTGAACGATATAATCCACTTCATTTTTGTACATATGCAATGCTATCAGTGCGTTATTGATATGATAAAGATTATCGATATTCACCGGATCATAGAGATTGTCTATACCAAGCAGCTTTTCTGCCCGGGCAATACCTTCATCAGTGAGGTTACAGGTTCGGCTCTTTTCATCGATCTCATAATCCTTATCCCCGGTAAATTTCAACGCCATCCTTGCAAACTTGGAATAGGTAATTTGAGTTCCATGACTTGGACCGGAGATGATGAGAGGGGTTCTCGCCTCATCGATCAGAATACTGTCAACTTCATCTATGATGGCAAAAAAATGTGACGGCTGACTCTTGGCCGCTGTTTCGTAAACCATATTATCTCTGAGATAATCGAATCCGAATTCGTTGTTAGTCCCATAGACTATATCCAGTTGATAAACATCTCTCCTTTCTATCTGAGTCAGCTTTGTCTTATAACCTACAACCGCCTCACCGTTATAATCAGAGGCATTGGGAAGTTCACCGTTAAAATCCTTCGGCCAGACTCTCACATCACTGTTAAAATTTGTTATGGCCTTCTCCTCATCATCCCATTCAACCCTGTAAGTGATTCCCTGATTATTAATGACTCCAACGGATAATCCCTGCGAGAGATAAATAGGGGCCATCCACTGCGCATCTCTTCTGGCAAGGTAGTCATTTACCGTAACCATATGAACCCCTTTTCCATAGAACGCATTAAAGGTTACCGGAAGGGTAGCTACAAGCGTTTTTCCTTCACCGGTCTTCATCTCAGCTACTTCAGCATTATCAAGGGTAATTGCCCCAATCATCTGAACGTCAAATGGTCTTTGACCAAGTGTTCTCTTGGCAATTTCCCTTGTAATTGCAAAAGAGATTTCTCGGTTCTGATTATGCCCTGGGAAAGGACCTTTACTGTTTTCCGCCTCTTTTTTCATCTCACTTCGAAGTCTATCTATGTCTGTTTTCAACTCTGCATTCGTCTTATTTGAATAATCGGCTTCCAACGCATTTATTTTTTTTACAATCTCCCTGTATTTTTTTATTTCTTTTTCATTCTTATCAAACATCTTAGAAAAAAAACCCATTACTCTCAGCTCCTTAATTTAAAAAACCCTGAACAAATCTTTTTTGATTTTATCATCAATATACGAAAAATGGTAAATCTTAAGCGAAGAAACATCAGGATGATAATTTTGATCGAGTACCTCAGCTGTAAGAAGCATATTTCTTTCAAATTTTGTCATGATATCCGCTATGACCTGATTATTCGTATCGATCTTCTGTAGTTCAAAATTTGAAATAATAAAAAATGTATCATAAAGCGAAAGATAATACTCATCGGCAAAAGGTTTGATTTGCTCCTTCGAATTCAACCCCCATGAGGAAATATATCTTTTCCACTGATCATCTTCCATCAACGCCTTTGAACAGTTGAATCCAAGCATCCACTTCAATTCATCCGAAAAGAAAAAGGTATAAAGCGTACTCATCTTGAGTAGTTCAAAAACAGAAAGCCATTCATTAATCGATGAATGCACTTCAAAATAATCATAAAAATAATCTTTCAGATGATTAGCGGAATTAATCTCAAAATAAGTGGGGCTATCAAATTTAAACGGAATATAGATATTATTTAAGAGAAACTGGGAATTTTCTCCGGATTCGATCAGATTTTGTCTGTCACTGATCATCTCTTTTTTTTCAAAATTCAAAAAGGAATAGGCATTTGTTACTTCTATGTTCTCCTGTCTACTTTCAGAATAGAAGATAACATCTTTTGAAAATTCATTTCTGTTCAAAATGTGTTGAAACTGCTCTTCAAGATACCTTTCATTTCCTGAAAAGGCGACAAACTCACCAACAGGTCTCGAGCTTATTTTAAAATCCGATAAAACGTTCATCAATGTCTCAAGACCTTCAAATTGTTCTATGCAGATCACGTTGTTTTCATACACTTGAAAAAAGCTATTTAAAAAGCCTTCTGAATCGAATAAATAGGATAAAAAATCCTGGAAATCAAAGGAGTTTTCCTCATCGGTGATGATAATAATTCTTGAATTAAAGAAGGATTCCAGAAGCTTTCTGTCAAGATTGTATTGCAAAGATGCTTCTTCTATCAGGTTTTTTATTGAATTTTCTACGTTAAATTCCTTTATTGCTTTATACAACCCCTTGATATTCTCAAATCCAAGTACCCATGAAGAAGGTGCGTTATAATACAATACCGTTCCGGCTTCAGAAGACCATGGGATAGCATTTGAAAAACCATAAGTGGATAGCAAAAAGATAAAAAGATAAACCAACAAAGCAGAACGACCTGAAGGAAAATCCTTCAGGTCATTTATTTTCTTTTTCATTTTTTCTTGCCGTTTATCAGAACATCTGTCCGTAAGCAAATGAAATGCCACCCCATTGCGGTCCATCATTACCCCATAGTGAAGGAGAAATATCCCATGGGATATCGAGTCTCAAAACACCAAATCCCGGTATATTGAATCTTACACCAAAACCTATGCTCGAGTAAAGTTTTGAATTTGAAATATCTGTAAACTCATCCCATCCAAAGGCATTGTCACTGAATGCCGCAAACTCCACGCCAAGCGAATTCATATTTACAAACTTGTATCTGTACTCGAGATTCAAGGCACTGACATAATCCACACTAATACCACGCGCATAGGCAATTCCCCTTATGAACATATTGTTACTCCCACCTATCGTATAATTAATCGGATTTCCTTCTTCCCATGGTATCTGAGCAGAGATAAATCGTCCGGCCAATACATGATTTTCAAAAGGCGACCAGTAACCGCTGATGGATTCATAAATCTTGAACCAATGCTCGGTAACAAAGTCAAAGGGGAGCGAATAATCGGCCCTCGTCTTAAACAGAAGACCATAGTTCGGACTGAAATAATTGTCCCTCGTATCATACTGATAGCTGACTCCCCAGATCGAAGTAATCCCTTCGGTAGAAATCTGATCCGTCAGAGAGGCATTATCCGTACTGTAATTGTAATTTTTAAACCTCCCCCACGTGAAATCAGTTCCGATTGTCTGGAAATCATCTATCCTGTAACTCATATTTGGCTTGATTGTAAAATCTTCCGATTCATAGGTAACCGTAGTAGAATTGGCCGTATCCGTTGAATTATCTATCGTAAGTGTTTTGGAATTAAAATTTTTCCCATAGGTAATATCTATTCCGGCATCAATAGATGATGAAAAAACGCTCGCAACACTATAGCCCAACCCTATGCTCGGATATTTTCCAAGTGTAGTTGAGACATCTATGGATTGTCCCTGTCCCATCGGATTTTTCAATCCCAACCCTATCTTTCCATAAATATTCTGAATAAACGACTCCCCACCTATCTTCGGATCAAAGGTAACGTTGGTTTTAAACTCTATATTATTTTCGAGCTCTTTCAGATTAATCAGGATTGTAACAGCCGTAGAATTAGCGGACAACCCGAGGGGTTCCAAATTGATAGAACCAAAATATCCCGTCTTATTCAGGTTGACATAGGTCTGCTGTAGATCTTTTAGCGTAATGGCATCACCCGTTTCAAAGGCAATCTCTCGTCTGACAAGGTCCTCTCTCGTCTTGGTAAGCCCCTGTATCTTATAATCGGCAATAAAACCTTCCGATATTTTAAAGACCAGTTCTCCCGTCTGAGAATCATACCTTGGTGTAACGACAATCATCGGATACCCGGCATTTTCATAAATTGCCTTTATCCTCTGTGCATCCCTTAAAACATCGATCAAGACCGTCTGTGTTTCATAGGTTGACCTGAGATTTTTCGTCAACTCAGAGCTGACTATCAAGGTATTCCCCTGAATCGTCATTGAATTGATCGGCATATTCTCGGGAACAACCGGATTCAATTTCAGATCAATAACCAGATTTGTAACATATTCTCCACTTTCAAGCGGTTCCGGAAAGTTCTCAAAATCAATATTTGTCTCAGAACTGATAAGACCCGTATTAAACAATCGCGATAAAGCCAACTGAAGAGTAGAATTTGAAGGGTAATAATTCTTCTTCAGCAGGAACAACTTCCAGAAATCCTGAACATAGTCTTTTACATACTTAAGATCCAGAAGTTCCTTGACCTCTTCATAGGAAATATCACCAAATTCACCCTGAAGAACGAAATCATAAAGACCATATTCTATGACGGAAATACGCAGATTTCCCCCTGGTAAATTGACGCCGGAAGATGTGTTTTCTATGTTATTTCTGATCTCTATCAATTGATAACCGGCAACGAGAAACTCGTTTTTTATAGAATTTTGTGTCCTTATCAGTTTTTTATAATTTAATGCCTTCCCCTTTTCTATCATGATGAGATCTTCCAGTGCTTGCTGTTTAAGAAGTTCCGGACCGTTGACGGACAATTCTACTTCGTTCACCATAGGGTATTCTATGACTTCTATGGTCAACAGCTTAGAATTACCAACATAATCACTCATGTAATATTTTACATCCTGAAAATATCCCATGTCCTTAATATTGAAAATATCCCTCTCGATATCCGCGTAATTAATATCACTGCCTTCCTGACACTTTGTAAGTACCTGTATGATTTCTTCGGTCTCAATCGTGAGATTTCCTTTGATCTCCAGTAAACCAATCTTAATACTGAACGCACTCCCTATCAAAAGTAACAAAGACAGCAACAATATAATATTCCTTTTAGACTTCAAAAACGTTCCCCTCCCATAAAATCCATAAATTATATTTTTCTGATTATTTTTGGTAAAGCAGCTTCAGATTTCCTGAATATTTTCTTATCATATATCGCAGTTGCTATGTACGTTGCGAACAGGGCTACAAGTGAAACGGCGACTGCAGTATATTCATTTACCTTCATAGGGATAAGCAGGAATAAAAGGATCGAAAGAAAGATGATTAAAGGGATACCATAAACGATAAATGAAATTCGACTGACCGAGATTTCCGGAAGACTAAACTCGACGATATCCCCTTCATTCAGTTTTTCTCCGGATGCATTTAATGCCTTAAAACTGAATTCATTCTTCACACCACATAAAACCCTGGAATTACAGTGTTGACAAGCCTCAGGCCTTATCTTTTTTAAGATGATATCACTCTTTTTGTCATTTTGGTTTACAACTTCAACAATCGCAGTTTCCTTCATAATTCCCCCAACTCAGAATTTAATCGTACAGCCTATTCCCGGTTTAAAACAATAATCCTGATAATCAACACGGAATGAAATACAATATTTGTTTCCGAATTCAAGCCCCGGTGAAAAAAAGATATTATCCTTTGAAAAGCCATAGTTAATAAACAATAATCCAAATGAATTGTAGGCTTCCCACACCAGATCTGCTTGTTTAAAATCATACTTCACACTGATTCTGTCAAACCAGTCGTTACTCTTCAGTGTACATCCTGCAATCAGACCATCATCATAACCCACATAAAGGTTCATAAACCAGAAAAATGAAAACTCCTGGAATATTGAAAGACACAAATTATCCAACGAAATGATTTCATCTGATAAATAATCTGCTCCTATGGCAAGTGATCCAAGAAAAAATTCAGGAAATACCCCCGACAGTGAAATTCTGTTGCTGTTTCCCAGCGAATATCTCAGAGTAAACCAGAGATAATCTTTTAACGGGATCCAATCACCTTCATTGTAGAGACGTTGGAATTCATGAATTTTATTCACATAATTTTGAATACGATTATCAGATAACGGATTACTCCCCGAATCACTTATCTTCTTTGTACCGTAAAAACCGATATGATAAGCCCCAAGCGCCATATCCATATTACCAAAAGTCGTTTTATATCGAGTTAACAGATTGAGAACTTTTTCTGAATTATATGGATTGAAAGGATTTAATATCCCTATCTCTTCAGCCAAAAATGGTTTCATCTGAAAAGGTCCCAAGGCATTGGACGATGAAACGGAGTGAACGATGAAAGACGATTCTGTCTGCATCAATCCCGCCAACATCGGGGAATCCACATGATATCCAAAAAACGTATCCGTTAGAATCCTTGTACTGAATGAACAATCCAGACTTCCTTCCGAATAACCCAACTGAATCTGAGGCTTCTGCTGATAAAGCACCTCATTTGGAAAGAGGTAGGCATATAAATAACCAACACATAGAGACAAAAGACAAAGAATTATATACTTTTTATCCATTTTCTTATTGCTTCTTTTATACTTTCAGGAGGTCTCACGGAAGCATCTTCCCCTGCACAATGCTTTAAGCCATAGGATGAAAATTCCTTTTCAAAAGTATACTCAGGTTTTACTGGAACGAACTCCATTCCCATATGATGGGCATAAGTGAGCATTGATTTCAAACAGGATTCACCACCTCCGTTGATATCGCCAACAGTTGTATATGCCATCATTTTTTTTGAAAAAAGCGAACTGTTCCCCCAGAATTCACAGGTATCGTCCATAAAAGTCTTTATCGCCCCCGAACACAAGCCAAAATAGGTAGGAGACCCAAAAATGATAACGTCGCTTTCAAGCATATCTTCAGGTTTTACGATCTCAACCGATTTTATTTCATCATAATATTCGTTGATCAAATTAATCGTGGATTTTAAAGTATCGATCGACTCGTCCCTAACCCTTTTCAGAGTCGCCAAATGTCCGGATTCACTGATGATATCTTCAAAATATCTTGCCATCAGATAATTATTTCCCGTTACACTGTGAAAAATGATTAAAAATCTCAAAATACCACATCCTAAACCAAGAATCTGCGTAAAATCTGCCTTTTTATTATATACTATATCAACAAGAAAATGGCCGAAAGGAGAGAAAATGAAAAAAGTAAGATTATCCGGTAGAAAGAGGATAGAAGACTTTCTTCTTCTTCGTTTTGAACACGATGAACCTATAGAAATCAAGCCCGGGCAATTTTTAATGCTAAAAAACCATACCGAACCGGTTCTCGCAAAACCATTTTCGGTTCTCGGCGCAGAAAAAAACGGATTTACCATGTTAATAAAGGTAATTGGTCGCTTTACAAATTATCTATCAGAAGCGTTGATCGGAGAAGAATTCTTTGCCCGTGGCCCCTACGGGGTCCCCTATGCAGAAAAACTAGATTTATCCAGAAAATACATCGTAATAGGCGGAGGTTGTGGGGCAGCACCCATGATTCATTTTTCCGACACATTCTCCCAAAATACGGAGAAGTTGATTTTAGGTTTCAAAACGGAAAACCTCTCCCGTTTGTTAGAAGGATACGATATAGTAGCCGAGGAAAAAGACGGGATGAACGTTGTCGATGCACTTGAACACCATCTTGAAACGAGGACTTCTATCGATGTTCCTCAGGTTCTTGCCTGTGGAAGTATCGCCATGTGTAAGGCACTTGATGATAAAGCCAAAGAGCTCGGAATAAAGCTTTTCGTTTCGCTCGATGAAAGAATGGGGTGTGGGATCGGTATGTGCAAAGGCTGCCCGGTAAAAACAACACGGGGTATCCAGATGGTCTGTAAGGATGGACCACTTTTTGATAGTGACGAATTACTTCTGGATTGGTGAGAATATGAATAAAAACAGATTAACAACAGAATGCTGCGGTATAAGATTCAAAAATCCGGTTTTGACCGCTTCCGGTCCGGCAGGAAACGGTGAAGAGCTCTCTTCTCATATTAATCTCTTTCAACTTGGCGGATTTACCTCAAAAACTGTGACATTGAATCCAACAGAAGGAAATCCGCCACCCAGAATAGTTGATGTTTATGGGGGGATAATCAATTCCATCGGTCTTCAGAATCCGGGTTTTTATGATTTTATGACAAATAATATTCCATTTCTTGAAAGGATAGCTATTCCCTCTATCGTCAGTATTGCCTCAAATTACGCCGATGAACTGGAAATCATGACAGAAGAACTGAACAAAACTGATGTTAATATCATAGAGATCAACTTCTCTTGTCCCAATGTGGACAAGGGAAAGGAACCGATTGGAAGTCATCCGATGAAGATATTCAATACCGTCAAACGGCTTAAGACACTCTCTTCTAAGCCGATATTTGTAAAATTCGGTCCGGCAGACGATATTCTCTATCTCGTAAAGGCTGTAAATGATGCGGGAGGGGACGGGATTGTCCTTTCAAATTGTCCCAGGGGGATGAAGATCGACATCAACAGGATGAAGCCTATTTTAAAAAGAGATTTTGGCGGATTCGCTGGTCCAGCAATCAAACCGATCACACTGCATCAGGTCTATCAGGTTCGAAAACACTTCCCGGAAATCAACATTATCGGAACCGGCGGGATTATGAACGGTGAAGATGCGCTCGAATACATCATGGCAGGTGCTAATCTCGTTGCAATAGGATTCGGTGTGATGGTGGATCCAGAAATCCCTCTTGTTGTTATCAGAGAAATGGAGAAATTTCTGATCGAAAAACGATTGATGCTTGATGAAATCAGGGGGATCGCCCAAAGGAAATAACAGGATAGATACCCCATGATGTCAATACAAAACGGGAATAAGCAAATATAAATATTGAAATTCATTAACTGTTATGTAAAATTCTTACGAAATACAGAAAACGCATGTTATGTTTCTATGAGATATAATTGCCTATACAATTTCCACAAAGACTACTGATAATCAGAAAAACAGTACGTTAAACTATGGGGTCATAAGGCCCCATAGTTTCATTCGACAGGCTCCAAACTCTGGAAATGACAATTTCAACGATGGTAATTAAGTCGAGTCCTGTATAAATATCTTGTATCACAATCACTTTTTCCAATTTTCTTCTCTTTGCTATCTAACACCGGAAATTTTTCACAGATGGAATTTTCCTTCCGCATCAGAAGTGAAAATGGCCGTTTTAACAACCGCATCTGTATTCAAAGGCCCGTAAATATGGGGATAATCCTCATTCAGATCATAAAGATCCTCATAGACTACTTTGGACTCCACTTTTCCCTCGTCGATATAAAGGAGCAGAAGTTCTTTTTCTCCCGCATAGTGTTTATCAGCCACTTTACAAACCTGATGCTCCAAAGAGCAATGAATAAAGCCCTCTTTTGCAAGCGATTCATTTTTATAAATTCCCTCTTTTTTTGCATTTTCCCAATCTTTTTCTCCTACAATATGTAAGATCATTTCTTCACCTCTATTTAATAATTTTCGTTCATTTCGCCTGATAGGATCTCGGATACAAGTTTGGCATCGTCTATTTCATCATATCTGTGTTTCCCCAATACACTGAATGGCAGTAATCCCAATGCCGTTAAATTGATGATCTCAAGAATATCCGGATAATAATCAGCAATTTCCTTCAGACTATCCGATTCAACGAGGACTACTTTTTCTGTCTCCTTGTCCACCTCATCCTGCCATTTTAAAAAATATCGGTTCACCGGCTTCTTATTTCCTATCTGTTTTCTGCTGAAAAAGATGGCATCAAAAGATTCAGATTCTCCACTGACGGGAACACAATATCGCCATCCACGTTCCTTACAGATTTTTATCAGCATTTCAGTCATCAGAACCACATTTCCGGTTGCCTTCGTTTCAACGACGAGCTTTTCTACCGGTAAATAAAAAACCGAGAGTTCAAACCGCTCTTCCTTTTCCAATCCGATTTCATCAAGAAAACCATCTGGATAATAACGATATTCGATTTGACTGGCTTCAAAGTATTTTTCCCATCTTTTTATTTCTTTATCCGTCATTTCTCCTCCCCCTGGATTTCAATTTCAAACTCTTATCCGCTCCCTCAAAGATTATACAGTATCTATCCGGTAAAACCGCTTCTCAAAAACCCGACTATATCAGAGTATGATATAATCGCCCGATGAGGTGACAAACAGTTGAAAATAGAATTCTACAGCGAAGATGAGATATCCGAAAGACTAATTAAATATGTGACCTTACTGACTTTTCAAGAGGGGAAAATGGTTCTTGTCAGACATAGGGAAAGGGAAACCTGGGAATTTCCCGGAGGGCACAAGGAAGCTAACGAAAGCTGCCGTATTGCAGCTGAAAGAGAACTGTATGAAGAGACAGGTGCTATTAAATTTAAAATGGACGCCTTGTGTATCTTTAACGTCATTCAGAACGGAAAGGATTCTTTCGGTAAATTTTACTCTGTTGAAATAGAAGAATTCGGAAGCTTACCCGATTTTGAAATACAGGAAGTAAGGCTCTTCGACAAATTACCCGGGAAATTGACCTATCCGGAAATACAAACGGCACTGATAAAAAGAGTTTCTATAAAAGAAGCATTCTGAATCCGGTTTATTCTTTTTTCAGATAAAATGACCAGGTTTTGGCATTTCCTTAGTCATCCTCAACGACGATCCTCGCTTTCGTACTTTTAGAAAGCGAAACTTCACTCAGTCGATTCAGAACAACGGCTCCTCCTGTTTTGTTAGAAGACGATTTATACCAGTAATAACTGCTCGTCGATCCTTCTCCATAAACCAGACCACCCTGTTCATAATACTCTTCCGGAATAGTCTCAGAAAGCAGCTGATAGACTTCTGTTTCATCGAAAAGGAGTTGAACTCCGTGTACACCGTATCTGCTGTTCCTGCCATCAAACCCATCACATTAAACCAGGTGTATCAGGTCAGAAGACATTTCCCAAATCTTGCAATCATCGGAACGTAAGGGATAATGAATGGTGGTAAAGAAAAACACCTCTGCTGAAAAAATAAAAGGAATTGCGCAGAGAAGATAATCTTGTAAGACATAAAACCTTCTCTGAAAGAATGTTTTATGTTAAAATGTTTTGTACTGTAAAAGTTTATAGATAAACGAAGAGTGGTGATCTTTATGTTTGCTGAGGTTGTTGTGGTTGGTGCAGGTTTTTCGGGTGCCGTTTGTGCAAGACGACTGGCTGAATCTGGAAAGAATGTCTGCGTAATTGAACGTCTGAATCATATAGCAGGACATAGTTATGATTATAAAAATGAATACGGAATCACTGTACATAAATACGGACCTCATATCTTTCATACAAATGAAAAGAGTGTATGGGATTTTATAAAACCATTTTCAGATTTTCATCATTATCAACATCGTGTTCTGTCCTACGCTGAAGGTAACCTGTATGAATTCCCGATTAATCTTGATACAATCAATCAGGTATTTGGAACACATTTGAACATAAATGAAGTAGAAGATTTTTTAAAAACAGAAATCAAAAAGTATCCCGTCGATCCCACCGATGAAAATTTTGAGACGGCCGTTATTTCTCAGGTTGGAGAACATCTTTACAACTTGTTTTTCAGAAATTATACTCTAAAACAGTGGGAAAAAGAGCCAAAAGAACTCAGTTCTCAACTGGCAAAGCGAATTCCAATCAGAAAAAACAGAGATAACCGTTATTTTTCAGACAAATATCAGGGCATTCCCGAAAGAGGTTATACTCATCTGATAAAAAATATCCTTAATCACCCGAATATTTCAGTTCTGACGAACACCGATTATTTTTCAGTTTCAGATTCTCTTTCACCTTCTTTAACCATATACACCGGAGAATTGGATCGTTATTTTGATTATAAATACGGTAAACTTGAATACAGATCACTTGAACTGGAATTTAAAAACTACGACAGAGCATTTTATCAAAATGTTGCTACCGTTAATTATCCCAACGATTATGATTGGACCAGAATCACTGAATTTAAACACTTTCTCAACGAATCCTCAGAACAGACAACCGTTTGTTTCGAATACCCAAAAGCGGACGGAGAACCTTATTATGTTGTTATGAACGATGAAAATCTGAAGAAGAGAGAAAAATATATAAAAGAGGTGGAAAGACTCGAAAAAACAGGAAAGGTGTTCTTTGTTGGACGACTTGCGGAATATAAATACTACAACATGGATCAGGTAATTCTAAGGTCTCTGCAGAAAACAGAAGAATGGTTGAATCATTTAACAAATAAGATGTGATATCGATATGAAAATAGAAAAAAAATACATCACTTATACGATTCTGGTCATCATTTTTGGCTGTCTGACTTATATCCTCATCGCTTTATTAATGGATTTTGATAAAATCAAACAGGCCTTTATGGATTACAGATATGAATATTTTTTCTTAGCCGTCGTTTTAATTGCAGCAACCTGGGTCCTTGAAGGCTGCATGTTGAAAACAACCGTGGCCGGGATAAAGAAAATACGATTCAGAAGCGCTTTTAAAATAGCCATAACCACACAGTTTTTCAATCTGATCACGCCATTTTACACCGGAGGTCAACCCTTTACGATTTATTACTTTTCAAAAGAGGGAATTGATTATGAACAGTCATTTGCAGCAATTCTCTATAAATCATTCACCTTTCAAATCGCTATATCACTACTTGGTTCAACTTGCCTTATGTTGAACTGGAATAAACTCTCTTCTGTCACCTCTGGTATTGCCTTAACCAGTGTCATCATCAATTTAGGAATAGCCTTTTTGATGCTTTTTTTAGGAAAACACCGGAAAACTGTAAACTTTCTCGTCAATATCATCCTGAATCTGTTAAAAAAAATCCGTTTGTTAAAAAATTATGAGAAAATAAAAATTAACATTAATAACAGAGCAATGGAATTTATCAATATGTTCGAACAATTCGGAAAAAAGAAGGATTTATTTTTTAAATTAACCCTATTGAACCTCATCAATTACTCACTGTATATTATCTCTGCCATCATTATCCTTAAAGGCACAGGTATAAATATAAATCCCGAGATCTTTTCAAGAACCTTATTACTCAACATTTCTTCAAGTGTAATCCCAACTCCCGGGACAGCAGGAGGCGTTGAAGGTTTCTATTTTCTCTTCCTGAAATCACTTGTCAATCTCAACATTCTCACTCTCACCGTGTTCCTTTGGAGACTTGCCTCATATTATCTGAATATATTTTTCAGCGGTCTCTTTGTTTTCTTCGGGATTATCAGAAAAGAAGACAAAGAAGGATAAACTCAGAAGAAATCAATATCAAAGATTCGCCCTTCCTTCAACTTTTCAATAACTTCATCATTTACAGAGAATTTGTATTCGACCGAAAAATCAAAATATGGAGAAGTACCATTTTTACCTGAAACAAGGCCCTCATTCTCAATAAATGTAGTTCCAATGACACCTTTTACGGTTATTTTAGGCGAAATATTCCATGCACCACTGATTCCAATAGTAGTCTCTTTCTGTAAAACTTCATCATCAAGCCATCTGAATTGATCCTGCTGTTGCCAATCAGGCGGTAAAGGTGAAAACGGATCCCTATGACCAAAAACAAGGTATTCTCCATTTAAACAGACCTCAACATTTTCAAAATAATGCGTATATTTCACATTTACCGCTGCGTTGTTTTCTCCATATTTATATCCTATAAGATTATATTCCATGGGAAGCTCGGAATATTCTTCATATCTGACATACTGATAGGGGTATTGCCCTGTCTTATGAAAGGTATAACGGCTGGCACCGGCAAATTCAACCTGAAACAAACCATCTTCCAAATAAACATCAGCACCCGTATCCCAAGCTACCTTTCTAACACCGGCACTCTCCTGACTCCAACTCCAGTCATCTACAAGTACTTCTGAAAAGATTCTGAAAAGAGGATATTTCAATTCGATAAAGCCGCCTAACATGCAGTTATCGTTCTCAGGACTATTCCATGGAGCATTCTTAGTGCTTCTAATATCTTGTGATGTAATATAATTTAAGGGAGAAAACAGATAATACAGATCATAATCCCTCCCCATAAAAAGAACGGATTCTTCAAAGCCAATACTGAGAAAATCAAAAGGACTAAATGTTGTTTTTCTGTAATAAACGGATTTTGCAGTCTGAACATTCTCACTGTTTAGCGGATTGACAATCGCCGTTCTTAAAAACAATAAATCCTGCTGAAAAGTCACCCATTCGAATGGACGAAATACCGTTTTAAGTGAAGGATAGGGAGAATTATTAGAAGAAATAAAGAGAGGATATTCACTGCCAAGCCCTTCGTTCAAGTCCTGAAGACCAACAGAAATTTCAAATTCCGGTATGGAATAGGTTAAGACACTCTGTCCGAAAGGATAATACGTATCCTCGAAAAGCTTCACTTTCTGTGGCCACAACAGCTTTATATCACCAATCTGGTAATTCGTCTCAAGCATTTCAGCATTGAACGTAAATCCATTCCATTCTGCATCCACGCCCAATCCCCACATCATCCCGGGTTCAGTGACAATTTGATTCTTCTTCGCTTCAAAAAAGGTATACAGATCAATAGTATAGCCGAAGACCTGTGACAAAAAAATATTCAT
>DAINPP010000001.1:284487-296803 GCA_036743375.1 Thermotogae bacterium
TCATCCGCATCATCCCTTTATGACAATATCTACTTCATTAAACCCTAGATTTCTTATAATCCATGCGTTTTCTTTTAATCGGATAAACTAACATGTAAAATGGTGTAAATACGGCTGCCTGAAGCCATAACTGAAACGTATTAACAGCAGCCGGAATGATTGATGTCAAAATAGTTCTTTCAGCAAAAATCGTATTGGTATATATACTCAACATCGTGTATGAAATTCCTGTTAAAATGATAAACAACGAAACAGGCGAAGACAACCCAAACAAAAAAAACAATGCAAAAGCAGCCGCTGTATTCTGAATATAGGCACCAAACCGTTCATTTTCAAAGAGATGATAAGCAATATTTCTGCTCCATTTTGCCCTTTGACTGAAAAAATCAGAAAACCTTGAAGGAGCCTTTTCATGGGCAAACACAGTTTGAAAATGATAAATCTTTTTCCCCGCTTTCTTCAGTTGCCTCCCCATTTCAAGATCATCTCCCGGAACAAATTCAGAGTAGTTTACCAACCTGGCTGCATCCAATGTCATTAATATACCGCTTCCAGGAAAACAATAATCGGTAATTCCGAGAATTTTCAAAGCAGTATTATTCATCTCCTCCAAGTCCGATACTCTCGTAACGAGTTTCTGATTCAAATCATTCCTTCTGCTTAAATGGACAACATCATAATTCATTTCTTCAAGATACAGAATTGCCTTTTCAAAATCGTGCTGATTTACAACAGTATCTGCATCATTAATCATAATAAAGTCCGCTTCCGTACTGTCAATGAAATCTTCTACTCCCATCCCCTTTGGATGAAGTGTTTTACTCGTCCTGACTAATCTTTTAACAGTCAATCTCTTATCCACGTCAGCAGCAAAATCAAGTAATCTTTCAAAAGAACCATCATCAGAACTGTCATCGTAAACGGTTATTCTAAAATTCTCAGGAAACATCAGATAATGACTGATAATCCTTATTAAATTCTCCCCTTCATTTTTTGCCACGAGACATAATTCAATCTTTTTTTCGGTCAACTGATCACTTTGCGAGGTGTTTCCATGAAATCTTTCCTGTTTTTTTATCCGATAAAAGATCAATACAACAACAAAATGAAGAGATAGACATACGATGAATAAAATCAGTATAAAGCTAAAACTATAGGTATGAACTTGTGATTGCCTGATAATAAAAAGCACAATCGGATAAATAAGAATAATCGAAAACCATTTGATAAACTTTAAGAAATTCATCCATTTCACCTTATTTAATACTGAGTTCTGGAAAACCAGAAGGTATGTCTTCTGAACGGAAAAGTGACAAGATGATACGGAACAAGCACAATCCCTTTAAAAAATAATCCGAAAGTATGAAAAAGAGAATTCTTCAAACTCTTTAAAATCCCTCTACCGGCAACAACTCTGTTGGAAATAAAATCAACACCGAAGATAAAGATAAAGGCCAGAGGAAAAAAGAGATTATAAATCTGAAGAGGATTCAAAATCGAAGAAATTAAATAGGCTGAGATAAATGCCACTGGAAAAATCGTAAATCTTTCTTTCTCAAGATAATGGTGAATCCCTCCTTTTGTCCAGGAAGAATGCTGCTTTAACAGTTTTCTAAGCGTTTGTGGTGCCTTCTCATGTGCAAATAATGATAAGGCATCAAAAACTTCTATCTTATTCTTCCTGAGAAAAAAGCTGATCTGACTGTCATCTGATGGAGAATACTCATCATAAACAATTTCCTTTGCAATATCCACACTGATAATAAAACCACTTCCGTTAAAATACCATGGAAATATCCCGACAATTTTATTTACCGTTGAAAATAGTTCTTCAGTATCGGCAATATTATTTGCCAAATCATCTGATAAATCATTTCTTCGTGTAAAATGAAGAACTTTCAAATCATTTTCACTCATGATATTGAGTGCTTTTTCAATGGCTTCTTCTTCAATAATCGTATCCGCATCAAGAATGAGGATATAATCACCACAATGATTCTTAATCAGGTCTTCAAATCCCATCCCTTTCGGATGAAGAATCTTTTCTGACCTATTCAGGCATTTTACCGTACAATGTGCCTTTTGTGTTGCTTCCACTGACTTCAGCACTTCAAAAGAACCATCATCTGAATTATCATCATAAAACACTATTTCCGGAACACTTTTATAGCGTAGATAATGTTTCAGGGTTTCAACAACTGTGTTCCCTTCATTCTTGAATACTGTTGATACAATCAGATTAAATTCGGAAAGGGGTTTTGTCTGTCTACACAATTGATTTTCAGTCTTTATTCTTCTTTTAGTAATGATAAATAATCCAATCCCTATAGAAACACAGGCGATAAGAAGCAGCCACAGATACCAAACAGGATTATAAAACTTAATTTTTAAATTGATCACAAAAAAAGCAAGGTAAATAAAAAGCGAGAGCCCCCATTTGATTAACATTATTTCCCCCCGAATAGTCAATTTCATAACACTATAAGATTATAACATAGAAGAAATTTACCTATCTCAAAAACGCCTATTTTATAAATATATAAAGTGATTTTTGTTCTCTAAAATTGAATTCATAAACGATATCCACCATCATCCCAGCCATTCACAAATCATTCATTTTTCCTAACTTGAATGATATCCTGTAATCGGATAATATCACTCCATGATGGTTGAGATGATGCAAATTGAATTTTATCACAAAGATCACATCGTCGATAATAAAATTAAATACGTTACCCTATTGACGTTTCACTAAGGAAAAATGGTGCTTGTCAAGCATAAAGAGCAAGAAACGTGGGAATTTTCGAGAGGACATAGAAAAATCGGAGAAACTTGTCAAATTGCCGCTGAAAGAGAATTATATGAAGAAACGGGAGCTTCGGCTTATACGATCAAATGTCTATTATTGTTAATGTAATTAAAAATAATGAAAATTCTTATGAAAAATTATTTTCAGTAGAAATGGAAGAATTTAAAGATCTAACAGATTTAGAAATAGAAAAAAGTTTTTTAGAAAAAATTACCTGAAAATTCGGAAGAGACTGCTAAAAAAAATTCTTCAATCGAAAACACTGGAATAAAACTCATTTGATGATGTTTCACTCCTGTTTCAGATAAAATGACCAGGTTTTGGCATTTCCCCAATCGTCCTCAACGACGATCCTCGCTTTCGTACTTTTAGAAAGCGAAACTTCACTCAGTCGATTCAGAACAACGGCTCCTCCTGTTTTGTTAGAAAACAATTTATACCAGTAATAACTGCTCGTCGATCCTTCTCCATAGACCAGATCACCCTGTTCATAATACTCTTCCGGAATAGTCTCAAAAAGCAGCTGATAGACTTCTGTTTCATCGAAAAAGAGTTGAACTCTGTGTACACCGTATCTGCTGTTCCAACTGTTATCAGCCAACCGTGCATTGATTTCTATCTCAGGATATTGATTTCTGTAGAAATAGGTTCCCCCATTGCTGATATTCTGTTCTTTTCCATCTACCCTAACTTTTATAATCTCCAGATCAGCATCAGGTCTATCCAGCAAATCCTTCAGATAAACAAGCGGATCTATATAAATGCCCTGCTGATAATCAAGAAATTCGACATGACAATACGGCGCAAGCGCCGTACCTGTCTTACCCGAGTATCCGATGATGTCCCCTTTTCTAACCGTGTATTCATTTGAGTTGAATTCTATCTCGGTATTACTTTCCTCGCCAAACTCAACCATAACGGATTGAAGAATGGCATCAAATTTTGAGGAAAAGCGGTTCAGATGGGCATACATGGTCGCTAGACCATCCGGATGCTTGATATAGATAATATTTCCGTAACTCGGATCATTCAGGATGAGTTTCCATACCACACCATCATTCATGGCGTATATATTCGTATTCTCCATACTGTTAGTAGAAATTGCAATCCCTATGTTCAGTCTTTTCACATAAGTATTTGAGGTAATTCTGCATTCACCGAAAGTTCCCGTAATACGCCTCGTCGTATTCGTCGGAAGTCCGTACTCTGCTGAAAATAAGAAAGTGATAAAGGTCATCAAGACAAGTATATTTAACATTCCTTTTTTCGTACCCACAATAATCACACTCCCATACGGTTTCTTCCAGGTTATTCTACCATATTCACTTTCAAATGAAAGCATAAAAAAATGGGATTCCCTAAAGAATCCCATTTTTCTACTTAAAAATCATCATCATCAAAAATATTTTCTTTGACTCTTTTTTTCTGTTGTTTAGGGAAAATATATTCAAAAATCATAGTTATTCCAATGAGTATCAAAATACCCGGCCAGAAGAGACTAAAATAAAAACACAACGCAAGTCCGATTAACCAGGCTGATCCGGTAATCGAATGTCTCCATCCATCTTTTATGATTGATCCGGGAAGAATGGCAATTCCTATCACTGCAAGGATCCACGGCCAGAATGAAATACTGTCTACAAGAAAAAGTACGGCTAACCCTATTAGAAAAAGGCCACCTGTTAACGAACCAGCTGCTTTATATCTGTTTACAGATGTGTTATATCCACTCATAAAATACCCCTTATTCGATCACTACAGCTGTTCCGGAGACACTTACCATTAACATACTGCCGTTCTGACCAAGAACCTCATAATCGATATCAATTCCTACAACCGCATTTGCCCCTTTTTCAAGAGCCCTCGACTTAAGTTCTCTTAATGCATTATTCCTTGCATTGATTAACTCATCTTCATAGCTTTGTGATCGTCCACCTACAAAATCTCTGATTCCAGCCATAAAGTCCTTAATAAAATTAACACCAGTGATAACCTCACCACAGACTACGCCTTTGTATTCAACTATCTGTTTACCTTGAATTGTAGGTGTCGTAGTAAGAACCATGATATCATCCCCTTTTTTTATTTTTTAGATCTGCCCCCTGTAAAGTGGGAATTTTTCACAGATCTTATGAACTCTTTCTTTCAACGTGTTTCTGATTTCTTCCTGAATAGCTCCTTCTTCATCCATATGTTTGATGGCGGTCACGATTATATCAGCTATTTCCGGTATTTCATCGACACCGATTCCCCGTGTAGTAATCGCCGGTGTTCCAATTCGTATACCGCTTGTTACAAACGGCGAAAGCTGTTCATTCGGTATCGTATTCTTATTAACCGTAATTTCTACCTCTTCGAGTCCCTTTTCCACTGCTTTTCCGGTAACATTCATCGGCGTCAGATCGACGAGGAACACATGCGAATCAGTACCACCGGAAACAATTCTGAGTCCTCTTTTTTCAAGTTCCGCGGCAAAAACAGCGGCATTTTCCTTTACCTTTTCCTGATAAACCTTAAAAGAAGGATCAAGCGCTTCCTTAAAGGCAACGGCTTTGGCTGCAATGACATGCATGAGAGGCCCCCCCTGAATTCCGGGGAATATTGTCTTATTCACGGCCTTATAGATCTCTTTGTCATTGGTCAGTATTATTCCGCCTCTTGGTCCCCTTAACGTTTTATGTGTCGTACTGGTTACTACATGTGCATAATCGAGTGGATTCGGATAAAGGCCCGCCGCAACAAGTCCGGCAAAATGAGCCATGTCCACCATCAGATAAGCACCTATGGAATCCGCTATTTCCCTGAATCGCTTAAAATCTATGATTCTGGAATAGGCACTTCCGCCGGCAACTATTATCTTTGGCCTGTGTTCCTTTGCCATTCGTTCTACTTCATCATAATCTATCATTTCCGTCTCAAGGCTTACACCGTATTGAACCGAGTGATAGACCTTCCCGGAGAAATTAACCGTAGCGCCATGTGTTAAATGTCCACCATGACTGAGCGACATACCCATAACGGTATCTCCCGGATTGATAAGGGCAAAATAGACTCCCATGTTGGCCTGTGACCCCGAATGCGGTTGAACGTTTGCAAACTTACAGTTAAAGAGCTCTTTTACCCTGTTCCTCGCAAGCTGTTCCGCTTCATCTACAAATACACATCCGCCATAATACCTTTTCTTCGGGTAACCTTCGGCATATTTATTTGTCAGAACGCTACCCATCGCTTCCATCACAGCTACGGAAGCAAAGTTCTCAGAGGCGATCAATTCAAGACCGTTCTCCTGCCTGTTAAGCTCCTTCTGAAAAATCTCATATATTTCCGGATCGTTGTTCTTTATTGCTTCCCACATGTATACCATCCCCTTAAATCTATTTTTATATAATTGTAATAAGAATCTCTCCAGTTTCTACATTTTCGCCTTTTTTACAATTTATTTCATCAACCGTTCCTGAAATATCACTGACTATATCATTCTCCATCTTCATGGCTTCTAAAATGAGTAACTTGTTTCCTGGATTCACGCTTTGTCCCTTTTTAACAACAACGTCCAAAACGAGCCCTGCCATAGGGGCAACAATCTCGGATTTCGCGCCATTACCCGGTTTTGGAGTTGACGTAGTCACCGGTGCAGCAGCCGGAATCGGTGCAGAGGCTGCGGCAGGTACGGCATTCTGAGGTGTAGTCTGCTGATTCTGTGATGGTGTTGACTGAGCAACCCCTGCACCAGTTAACTCTTCAACTTCAACATCATACGATTTTCCATTTACACTGATTCTGTATTTTTTTACCATGATTTTCTTACTCCTTTTCTCACCGGTCTCCAGATTTTGGACTTGTGATTTTTCCAGTTTGATTTCGTCTCTTTAGTTTCACTGATATTAAGAATTCTACAAGGCTTATCACCGATAGCCGCAACAGCTGCAGATATGACCGCTATCAATTCTGTATTCTCTTCATCACTCATCGTCTCAGTCACCGAAAGGGCTTCATTGGACACGACTTGTGATCTTGTCTCAGGCACCTGCTTTAAAGTAGTCTTTGTCTTTTTATCACCAAAAATCACTTCAAGTAACCTGAAAATGATATACAATACAACAAAACTTAAGAACACTATAGATATACCAACAAGAGAAATTGTACCTACACTCATAAACAAATACCTCCTTTCATCTTATTAATCATTAAAGAGGTATATTCCCGTGCTTTTTCTCCGGTGAATTCTCCGCTTTTGTCCTGGTAATTTCAATAGACTGATAGATAATCTTTCTCATATCTGCCGGATTGATAACAGAATCTATATACCCTCTTGAAGCCGCCTGATATGGATTTGCAAATCTATCTTTATATTCTTCTATCTTTTCCTTTCTCGTCGCTTCAGGATTCTGTGAATCTTCGATATCCTTTCTGAAAATGACGTTAGCAGCACCTTCCGGTCCCATCACGGCTATTTCAGAAGAAGGAAGTGCATAGACGAAATCAGCACCGAGATGCTGTGAACCCATCGCTATATAAGCCCCACCATATGACTTTCTCAGAATAACCGTTATTATGGGAGCAGTTGCTTCGCTGTAGGCATAGAGAAGTTTGGCACCGTGTCTGATGATACCGTTGAATTCCTGATTGGTTCCCGGTAAAAATCCCGGTGTATCAACAAATGTCAATATAGGAATATTGAAGGCATCAAGAAATCTGATAAAACGAGCACCTTTATCCGAAGCGTTGATATCAAGGCTTCCGGCCCAGACTTTTGGCTGATTGGCAACAATTCCCACCGTATTTCCCATAACGCGTGCAAAACCTATTACGATATTTGGTGAATAAAGCGACTGAACCTCAAAAAAATGTTCATGGTCAACGACACTTTTGATCACATCTCTGACATCATAACCCCTTTTCATATCGGAAGGAATAATTTCAGCAACATCTCTGGAGTTGGAAACGTTCAAAGTCATCGATTCCTCAAGCAATTCAGGCTGTTCCATATTATTCGACGGGAGGTAATCCACAAGCTCGCGACAAAGCTTAAGCGCTTCTTCATCCGATGGGGCCATAAAGTGCGCATTTCCACTTTTTGTGTTGTGTACGGTCGCTCCTCCAAGAGATTCCTGAGAAACTTCCTCACCGGTTACCGCCTTGATTACCTGCGGACCCGTTATAAACATCTTGGCATTTTTGTCCACCATGATCACAAAATCGGTGATTGCCGGTGAATATACAGCTCCACCAGCACAGGGTCCCATGATAATGGAAATCTGTGGAATAACACCTGACGCCCTGGTATTTCTGTAGAAGATACCACCATAGCCAAAGAGTGCATCGACAGCCTCCTGAATCCTTGCCCCGCCGGAATCGTTAATACCGATTATAGGAATTCCGGTTTTCATGGCAAGATCTTGCATTTTCATGATCTTTTTGGCATGCATCTCTCCCAGTGAACCACCCATTACGGTAAAGTCCTGTGAGAATACGGCTACCTTTTTACCGTTTATGGTTCCCACTCCTGTAACAACTGCATCTGCGGGCATTTCTTTTTTCTCCATGCCAAAATTATCACATCTATGCTTTACAAATTTATCAAACTCTATAAAAGATCCATCATCAAGCAGGAGAGCAATTCTTTCCCTTGCCGTCAATTTTCCCGAACTATGCTGTTTGGCGATCCTCTTTTCTCCGCCACCGGCTTCAATCTTTTTACTCTTTTCCTCAAATGATTTAATCAATTCCTGCATACTTGACATTCTTTTTTACCCCTTCCGTTAATGGTTACCTTCAATCAACTCAAGTAAAACGCCGTTAGCACTTTTTGGATGCATAAATACAATCTTCGTTCCACCCGCACCGGATTCAGGTTTATCCGATAAAAGTCTGTATCCCTTTTCAGAAAGATTATTAATAGCCTCTTCCACATCATCCACATGAAGAGCCATATGGTGTATACCTTCACCTTTCTTGGAGAGATATTTGGCAATCGTGCTCGTTTCACTCGTTGATTCAAGCAGCTCGAGTTTTGATTCACCCGTCTGAATAAATGCGACTCTTTGACCTCTTTCGGGCATTTCTTCAATCCCTTTAAATTCAAGACCAAGTGCATCTCTGTACAATTTTAACGATTCATCGATAGAATTAACTGCAATTCCGATATGATCCACTTTACTGACTTTCATTCATTACCCCCTAATAGCTTTATTAATCGATATAACCAAAATTCTTTCATCTATATCTCCTTATCGTGTGGATTATAGCATATTATTTTTCAATACCTTCCCTTGCCTGAACTCCCTCGGTATAATAATGTTTTATTTCTTTCATCTCAGTAACAAGATCGGCCCTCTCAATGAGTTTTTCAGGTGCATATCTGCCGGTTATAACAATTTCCGTTTTTTCCGCTTTTTTATCAAGAATATCAAGTACATCTTCTACTGAAAAAAGCTTGTAGTATAAGGCGATATTCAACTCATCCATCACAATTAGATCATATTCTCCGGAGGATAACTTTTCACCAAGCTCTTCAAGCCCTTCTCTGGCAAGCCGAATATCTTCCGGCTCGGGATCGTTGAAAATAAAACAATTTCTACCATACTGCTTCATCTCAAAATTCGGTAAAAACTCCATTGCCTTCAATTCACTGTATTTCATTCCCTTCACAAACTGACCGAAAAAAACATTAAATCCCGCACAAACAGCCCTTAGACTCAAACCAAGCGAAGCCGTTGTCTTTCCTTTTCCATTTCCCGTGTATATCTGAATATACCCCTTTTCCATCATGACCTCCTTAATTATATAAATAACATCATTATGAAATGTGAACAGACCCCGGCAACCAAACCACCGATCGTATGACTAAGAATTGCTTTATTGGTCAGTTTACGATAACCAAGTGAATCCATCATGGCAATGTGTGTCGATAAGTAACCGCTCCAGCACATTCCCATTGCAGTAAATACGGCTATTTCATTTGCACCGAGTATACCGTTTTCTATGAAATTTGGCACAAGCGCAAGTGCCGCACCACTTGACCCAAGAGAAGTTAACGGAAAAGCGAGAAGTTTCGATGATTCAAATCCAAAAAGAAATTTGAGCACGGGAAATATTTTTTCTCCAACCCACGGTAAAAAAGCAACTCCTTCATAGGCAACTCCCTGATATCCAACTGAAGGATCCGCCGGTCCATAAGTCAGAATCATAACGAATGTACTCATGATAAGCACCCCGGGGATGATTCCAAGACCGATTTCAACACCGGTTCTCCCACCTTCTAACGTTGAAGTCAATACTCTGTGAAAGACACTTCCTTCTCTGACCTCCCGATTTTCAAGCGGGTTGACATTTGAATCCTCGAAATAGGATTCCTCTCCAAATTCCTTTTTTGTGAAGATGGACATGATCCTTACGCTGACAATACTTCCTATCACTGCGCCGATATTCCCTATCAGAACGGGTAAAAAAGATGACTCACCCATTTTTGTACCGAGTGCAAGCATAAAAGTGCTGATCAATAATCCCATCCCAAATGAAGTTCCCAGATTACATAGAAGTGGAAGTTGCCATTTTTTAAACAATCGCAGAAAATTTCTATCCTTGGTAAGACTGATGATAGCCGGATTATCGGAAAAATAAGTGGTGATAATCCCCATAACGGCTATTCCAGGCAAATTATAAAGAGGTTTCATCAGAAATTTCAGAATTTTATCAAGAATGCTGATAACTCCGAATTCAGAAAACATTCCCGATAGAGCGCCGGTTAACACGGCAACAGCCATCAGAAAAAAGACAGTATTTATCAAAAGATCATGCGCCGTTAGCATAATAGTCTGAAAGAAATTCGCAGTCCCCATCACTTTCAAAATCGGTATAAGAATCCCACAAAAGATTAACAAAAAGATGATTCCTTCCAAATTATTTGAATGAATTCTTCTTTTTGGTTGTACCACTTTTCTCGCCATTTTCTCCCCCAAAACACCTAAAATATAAGTTTTACAAACGTTCTAAACTACTCTTTTCCTCAATATTCTACAATAAATGGGATTCATTTCAAAAAAAAAACGATTATGATAGAATTGCTTTGTAGGGGTTTTTTGAGTAAAATGGGGGTGTTATTAATGAAAAACAAGATTTTTTTTGTGATTCTCTTTCTATTTTTTAGTGTAGTTTTATTCGGGGAAGTTGGGGAAGTCGTTTTAATTCAGCCTGAACAGGACAATTCGGCGATTATTATCGTTGATACAGAAACAAATTCCGATGCTTATTGCAATTCTGATTATTCAGAATCAAGAAGATTTTCACCGGAACCTTTCAATTCGGAAAATGATCTGACAAAAGCTGTTTATGATGCAAATTCTTTCATGTTAGGAATCAACTCTGATCTGCTTATACAACAAAATCTGATGACTTTACAATCACTTCAGAAACTGTATAAAACACTCGAAAGTACATCAACCATCAACATATCTGATTATTCAGCGGGAATAGAATCGGTCATCAACGGGGAAGTAAACTTATCAATGATCGATAATTCCAATCTGTTTTTCGGTATTGGATTTGAAAATTTTGTCGTCGGGGGTTTTGCGGATCTGTATCTTGACTCTTCCATGGATCTCCCTGCCTGGCCTTTTGAAGTAATCATTTCGGGTAATGAGATAGGAAAACACTATGAACCATTCTCCTCAACGGACACCGTTCTCGATTCTTCTTTATCCATAGGCGGTTTTTTCGGATACAAGGCGGATTCATTTACGGTAAATCTGAGTATAGGTATGTATGGTCCCGTTCTATATTCGGATATGCACAGGACGTTTGAATTTGAATCCTCCAACACGGCAGCCGCTACGGCGTTGGTATCGGGAACGATTTATTCCGGTTTCGATCCAAAAACAATCGAATTCCAGGATGTACAGGATATTCTTAAAAACGGAGGATGGAAAATAGATGCCGGTTTTATTTACGGTTCCGATTACCCTTTGTTTGGAGTAGATATAAAAAATATCGCTATAACCGAAGCTCAATTTTCCAAGAGTGGACAATTTGATGCTGAGGCTCTGTTTAGTTTTGATACTTCGGCAACTCCGCCGGCAACTTATTCAGCGGATTATACAAAAGAAATTCAATGGGTAGATGCAACTGGCACATCCTATAAACTACGACCTACGATTGCCGGTTATTTTAACATTCCACTCAGCGAAAGTCTCTGGACACAGATTCACGCACAGAACAAGCCAATATCTGGATTCAGCTTCGGAGCGGGTATTACGGCGTTTGTTGGGGATAATTTTTCTTTATTACTTGATTACACGAGATCAGCCAAGGGATTTAATTACCTTTCTGCAGGATTTGGATTTCAAACTGAAAACGGAAAATTTGATCTAAACGCCGGTGTAGGAATGAAAGATCTTGATTTCAACACATTAACTTCTCCACGAATAGGAATAACCAGTGTGATAAATTTTTAAAATAAAAGGCCCTTTATGGGCCTTTTATTCTTCTTCTTTCTCAATATTCCGTGAT
>DAINPP010000002.1:0-140819 GCA_036743375.1 Thermotogae bacterium
GATCTGTAGAGACTGTTATCTGAAGGATTCCGATTTCACCCGGCTTTAGATCAATACCTTCAGAGTAATCATCATTATGACTCAATTCACCTTCTACAGCTTCAGACTCAATCTTTGAGACTTCAATGTTGATATTCTCCAATACCTGACTGCCATCATTTCCTATCAGAAAGGTCAAGGTCGTTTTTCCCGCCGTATAAAAACTCAACGGATAAAGAGCGTACACTTTTAAGCCATTTTCTGTAGAAATAGACCTTAACTTCTGAGTGATTATCTTTCTCATCTGTAGTTTTCCAGTTTGTTCGTTATTAAAAATTTTCACTATCTGATTCCGCTTAACATCCTCCAGATCCGAATATTCAGAGATCAGTTGTCTCACATCAGCGTAGTGAGTATCATCTCCTGAAATGGCCCAGTTAATCGCTTTTTGTGTAATCATTTTAGAAATTGTTTTCGCATTTGGTGACAACAGTTCAGTCATCTGAACCATATACTGATTATAAAACGGCTCAGCCTCTTCCTGGATCGCAAATAAAGTGATCATCATAAGACAGAAAATCATCAACAAAAAAAGTATTCTCTTCATATAAAACCCTCCTTTTGCAGCAGAATATGATCTCTATTGTATTCATTCATTTTTAATATTGTATGCCTTTATATTTCAGTATATACCGGATTTAATATAAAATCAAGATTACATTTCAGTAAGAACAAAAAAAAGAGAATCTCAGAAGATTCTCTTTTTTTTGTTTTCTGTAATAGGTTTAAAGGGTTGCTTCAAACCATTCAAGCGCTTCGTCTATTGCGATCTGAAGATTTTCAGGTCCTTCAAAAATCCCCAGCATATGATCCGCATCGAGCTGAACCAGCTTCTCCAGTCCGTCATGATATTTTGTGAAGAGCATCCCCGCCTGAGGCTGTGGTGTAACAACCGTGTCCTTGAGTCCGACGGTAACCATTAACGGTCCGTTGTACTTTGCTATTTCCGCAACCGGATCCGTCAAGAACAGTTCCTGATAGAAAGGCTTTTTAAGTAAAGTGGTTGAACCCCATGGTAATGTAGCTTCCAGCATATCGTCTCCTTCAAGTTCAAGTGACTGGGTTACAACATCGGCACCAAGAAGGTTGCCGTATGTATAGGCTGGAACTGCAACCGGAGACCATAAGACGGCTGTCTTCACACGGCTGTCTCTTGAAGCGGTACAGGCTGCTACAAGGCCACCCTGACTTAATCCGAGAACGGCTATTCTTTCGGGATTAATCTGAGGAAGGGACTGGAGATAGGTAATGGCCGCCATTGCATCATCAATCTGTGAACTGAAGGTCGTATCTTCCCATCGTCCTTCACTCTCACCGGATCCTATAAAATCAATTCTCAGTGAGGCTATCCCGTTTTCAGCAAACTGTCTCGCCGTCATTTCAAACATGGCTTCTTCTGTCCCTGTTACATCCATTTCATTCTTCTGCCCTGTAAAACCATGAAAGATAACAACCGCAGGACTGAGAGAATTCATCTCTTCGAGTTCAGTCAAAATACCCTTGACAAGCTGTCCATTACTGTAAAAGGAAACTTCAGTTTCCTTTGGCACATATCCTGCAGCAAAAGACATACAGAATAAGACCAGCACAAGAAAGATCATAAGAAAACTTCTTTTCATATCAAACACCTCCGGATTTTTAGTCCACTTATTATAACAAAAAAACATTTGTCATAACATAGAAATTGTGTAAACGATCCTCTAAAAAAACATGATAGAATAAAAAGATGATTTCAGAAGGAGGAGTGATTTCTTGTGAAAACCACCAAAAACGCGCTTGCAGATTCTCTGAAAAAACTGCTTTTACAAAAACCACTTAATAAGATTACCGTTGTGGATATTACGGAAGATTGCGAGGTCAACCGACAGACCTTTTATTATCATTTTCTGGATATCTATGATCTGATCGACTGGATCTTTTCAAATGATGCAGATAAGGCAATTGACGGGAAAAAGACATACGATACCTGGCAGGACGGTTTTCTTCAGATCTTTGAATACGTACTTAAAAACAAGAATTTTGTCAGCAGGACTTATTATTCTCTGAGTCGGGAACGTCTTGAACACTATCTTTACAGTGAAACCTATAATCTTCTGATGGGAGTAATCGAAGAACAAGCCGTAGGAATCAGTGTACATCAGGAAGATAAAACCTTTATCGCCAACTTCTACAAATATGGATTTGTCGGTCTGATCCTTGACTGGATAGGGAACGGGATGAAAGAGGATCCCGAAAAGATCATTCAAAGGCTCAACACCCTGATAGAGGGGGATATTTCAAAGGCTTTACTGAAATTTAAAAAGGGATAATTTTTACAAATCGTTCCCTTTGTCTAAAATTTTGACATCACGGGAGATCTGTCTATTGTAAAAAAATGCTGAAACTATTATTATTAACTCACAAATATAATTTTGGGAGGTTAAGAAGATGTATTACAGCAATGGAAATTATGAGGCATTTGCAAAACCGGAAAAGCCGGCAAATGTAGACAAAAAATCAGCCTACCTCGTAGGATCAGGACTTGCTTCACTCGCAGCAGCCTGTTTTTTAATTCGTGATGGACAGATGAAAGGCTCAAGAATTCATATACTGGAAGAACTGGATATCACGGGAGGGGCCTGTGATGGAATCAACGATCCGAAAAAAGGATTTGTCATCCGCGGCGGCAGAGAGATGGAAAATCATTTTGAATGTCTCTGGGATCTCTTCCGCTCTATCCCGTCACTGGAAGCCGAAGGCCTTTCAGTGCTCGATGAATTCTACAGACTGAACAAGCATGATCCGAACTATTCTCTCATGAGAGCTACCGTCAATCGTGGAGAAGATGCTCATACAGATGGAAAGTTCGGACTGTCACAGGAAGGATCCATGGAAATCGTCAAGCTCTTCATGACAAAAAATGAAGACCTCTACGATAAGAAGATAGAAGATGTCTTCAGTGATGAAGTCTTCAATTCCAACTTCTGGCTCTACTGGAGAACGATGTTTGCCTTTGAAAACTGGCACAGTGCCCTTGAGATGAAGCTTTATTTCCAGAGATTTATCCATCATATCGGTGGACTGCCTGATTTCTCAGCACTTAAATTCACCAAATACAATCAGTATGAATCCCTCATCCTGCCGATGATGAAATTCCTCGAAGAAAACGGGGTACATTTTGAATACAACACAACCGTTAAAAATGTCATTTTTGATTGTTCAGCTAACAGAAAAGTAGCCAAACAGATCATCTGCGACCATAACGGCGAGAAAGAGACCATAGACCTGCTCGAAGATGATCTCGTCTTCATCACAAACGGAAGCTGTACCGAAAACACCACACTTGGTGATGATGATCATGCACCGGCAGAAAACAAGACCGTCGGTGGATGCTGGGAACTCTGGAGAAACATAGCCGCTCAGGATAAGGCCTTCGGAAATCCCGATAAATTCTGCACCGATATCGAGGCAACCAATTGGGAATCCGCAACGGTTACCGTTACGGACAAGAGGATCGGAAAGTATATCGAAAAGATCTGTAAGAGAGATCCATACAGTGGAAAAGTCGTAACCGGCGGAATCATCTCCGTAAAAGACTCCAGTTGGTTGATGAGCTATACGCTGAACAGACAGCCGCATTTCAAGGAACAGCCAAAAGACCAGCTCGTCGTATGGGTCTACGGACTGTTCACCGATGTCCCCGGCGATTACATCAAAAAGCCGATGAGAGAATGTACCGGAAGGGAAATTACAAAGGAGTGGCTTTACCACATCGGTGTACCGGAAGCTGAAATCGAAGAACTCGCAGAAAACGGAACCCATTGCATCCCCTGTATGTTACCGTATATAACGGCATTCTTCATGCCTCGAACCGAAGGAGACAGGCCAAAGGTCGTACCGGAAGGCGCGGTCAACTTCGCCTTCATGGGTCAGTTCTCAGATACGGTAAGAGATACGGTTTTCACCACGGAATATTCGGTCAGAACGGCAATGGAAGGTGTTTACACATTGCTTGACATCGACCGTGGCGTTCCTGAGGTCTTCAATTCCTGTTATGACATTCGCGTCTTGCTCGATTCCACATCCAAACTGATGGACGGAAAAAAGCTTACCGATCTGAAAATACCGTTGAAATACAAGATGGCGGAAGGCAAGATCAAGAAAATAGTTCCCGGAACGATCGTCGAAGACTTCTTAAAACGATACAATCTAATCTGACAGAAACCACCTTCGGGTGGTTTTTCTTTTTCATAAAGGTCTTCTCAAGATTAACAGAACTTCATACTGATTTATTTATAACCCCCTATAATTCATTATATAATTCAAAAGGGGTGGAAGCATGAAAAACAAATTCTTTTCTAAAAACCTGACCGTGATAACGGTTCTCCTGTTCATTTTCACAGTTTTTGCAATGGCCGATGCAAAGATGATTTATCTTGGCAGTTACAACACGGGAACAGATGGTGGCGGAGAAAAAAGCAGTGCAGAAATAGCCAAATACAATCCATTGAACGAAAAGCTCTTTGTCATCGTGGGTGCAGCAGATTCACTCGTTATGGCAAACATGTCAAATCTTACAACCGAACCCGGAAACATAATAGAAACTTATAAAACCATCGAATTATCGGGACTGGTAGAAGGATTTAGAATCGGCGATATCACTTCGGTTGCCGTATGTAAATCCGGAAGACTCGTTGGTGTGTCAGCACAGTCGGAATCGTTCGACAGACCTGGAAGAGCCATTCTTCTTGATAGTGAAGGAAATTTTATCCGTGCTTTTGAGACAGGCGTTCAACCGGATATGATCACATTCACTCCGAACGGGAAGTATCTTCTCACCGCTGATGAAGGCGAACCAAGAGAGGGGTACGCAGAAGGTGGCGTGGATCCGATGGGAAGTCTTTCTATCATCAACGTTGAAACGGGGGATGTAACGATTGTAGATTTTTCAGAATTCGATCGGATCAGAGACGAAATAACCATTAACGGACTCCTTCTTAAAAAGAATGCAAGGCCCTCCGCAGATCTTGAACCGGAGTACATAGCCGTATCGGAAGACAGTTCATATGCGTACGTTTCCATGCAGGAAGCCAATGCCGTTGCAAAGATAGAAATCGCCACGGGAGAAATCGAATGGTTGAAAGGACTTGGTTTCAAGGATCACAGCCAGTACAGAAATGCGTTGGATCTGAACAAGACAGATAAAAGGCCTGTGATTCAAACAGAAGAGGTCTTCGGGGTATACATGCCGGATGGGATAGACATCGTCAGAATCGATGGAAAAGATTATCTCCTGACGGCTAACGAAGGAGATGCAAGGGAATACGGGGATGAAGACAGTGAAGGTTTCTTCATCAACGAAGGGGAAGATGAAGAACTCGAATACGGCTATCTGCTCAATGAAGCACACGACGGACTTGCAGCGGGCACAAGGTATGTATTCGGTGCCAGATCATTCTCTATTTATGAGGCTGAAACGTTGGAGCAGGTTTATGATAGTGGAAGCGATTTTGAACAGATCACGGCCATGAGATTCCCAAAGTTTTTCAACGCAAGCAATGACAATCTCAAGATAGACAACAGAAGTGACAACAAGGGACCGGAACCCGAAGATGTAAAGGCCCTTCAGATCAGTGATAAGGTGTATGCCTTCATCGGACTCGAAAGAATCGGCGGCGTGATGATGTATGATATCACGGATGTTAAAGATGTAAAATTTGTCGATTACGTTAACACAAGAGATTTCAGTGAAGAAGTTGCCGGAGATGTTGCCCCGGAAGGTATCGACGTTGTTTCCGCCGAACACAGCCCAAATGGTTTCCCCCTCGTATTCGTTGCAAACGAGGTATCCGGAACCGTATCGATTTTTGAAATCATTGAATAAATAGAACCTTTATATAAAAAAACAAAAAAACGACCCCGATAAAAAAGGTCGTTTTTTTGTTTTATGAAAAAAGCTCTTCGCAATAAAAGGTATTTTATCTGATAAATGAATCAAAAGAGTCTATCAGCATGGCTTTATGCTTTTCAAGAATCGCCTCGTTGTATCTCGCTGCCTGAAAAAAATTCAAGAATTTTTTCATCTCAATACCTCCGTTTGATTTTTTATCTTTCGAAGGTATTATAATATCTGTATTCAGGACGATGTCAACAGCTCGAAAACCCTTCCACCGTAAATAAATCGTGAAACATGGCAGTAATCTTTATCTTTTCTTCAAACCACCTAAAAAAAGGGCCTTTATAAATAATATCTCAAGTAAACTCCACTTATTATGGATACAAAACAATATTCGAATTCTGCGTATATTGCTCCGTTGTCTTGTATTTATAATACCCTCTGATAAAGTAATCATACCCTTTTTCCGCTTCATTCAGCTGATATTCCGTTATATTCACTCCATTTAGATCAAGATAATGTGTAAAGGAATCTGTCCCACTTCTTCTGTAAATCGATACGCCTGTCTGAAATTTCGACTGATTATCCCATCGCAGATAATCGACCGAGGCAATAGCCTCTATTCTCAGATTGTCAGGGGCTCTGAAATTATAGATGATCTTGCTGCTCCAGTCTGAATATCCCGTTGTTTCTCCTTCATTCTTATATGCTCTGATCTTATAGGCAAATTCATCATTCAGATATTGTGTTTCCGGTTTATCCAGATATTTCTCCGAATCTTCCGCACATTCTCCCGTTTTATAAATCGTCTGACCATCTATTTCTTTCCATATCTCATACCCGCTCTCCACATGTGAGTTGTCCGTCCAGGTCAGGATAGTGTTATTAAACACCTGTTCCATGTTGAAATCACTCGGAGCTGCGAGCCACTGGAAGATGTTACTCCAACCCGAATACGTATCGGTTGCAAGGGTCGTATCAAAGATATAATTTCTGATCTTGAACTGGGCATCTTTCAGATCCCAATCTATATCATCTATACGGTGTACGATATAGGACTTCGTCGCCGGATCATGAATCAGTGTAACGGAAGCCGGCTGATCGTATTCCTGCATCCAGAGATCATACCCCTGACTCTTATGCGAATTGTTCCGCCACGTCAGCAGAATTTCGCCATCCCCGTAAGGGAAGCCCGTCATACCGGACGGAATGGCCAGCCATTGATAAACGTTGCTGTAGGCTGAGTAATCCGTATCCGAACCGTTGACATACACCGCTCGGGACTTGAACTCGGAATCTACATTCTCCGGCATCGTATAATTACCGGTATCGGCATCTCCCGTCACCGTCGCAATCATCGTATATTCCGGATCATTTTCTTTTTTGATATACAATTCGGTCTCCGTGTTCATCTGTGAGATATCATCCCATTTTAAAACGGGGTTCCCGTTTACCGGCGTTCCGGTAAAATTTTCAGGACAGGCAATCAATTGAATCTTTTCAGGTGCAAGAATCTGATAAAGGTCAAAATCAAGATGCTTGACATGATAATAGGCCTTCAGTTCAAACAGCGCATCCTTGTTTCCATTGTATGTGTAAGCCTGTGTATTGGCCGGCAGCACCGCTTCCGTTTCATACGAGGAAGAGCCATACGGTTTATCGTAGACCTTATAGCCTGTCTCGACTTTGGATTTGTCTATCCAGTCAAAAACTGCCCGTCGGTAATAAGGCGTCATTCGAAAATCCACTGGAGCCTGTGGCCACTTGAACTCGATATCCCAGATTGGCCATTTCCCGTTGTACAACTCAAACGTCTTGCTGATACTGAACCATTTATACCCGAGCCGCAGGGTGATATCCTGCTCTATTCCCCCATAAAGATTAAAGTCGATCCACATGTCCTCAGGGGTTATCTTGTAATCCTCATCCATGTAGACCCCGGCATTTCCATCTATCACTCCGAGCGCATAGGGGATCGTATCACTCTCAACCCAGGCCACATAGGCAATGCCAAGGGCCAGTTTCAGATCAAAATACGGTTTGATATTCAGTGTTCCCTTCAGTTTCATCTCCGGACCGTATCTGGAGAATCCGAGCGAATGACTGAAGTTCTTGTGAAACCCATCACCGAGTTTATAGCCTACGCCGGCCGACAACCCGCCATGAAGCCTGTAACCGGCCCATAACTCCGCTTCTACCGTTCCATCGATCTTCAACCCAACGGTTCCCGCTCCTCTGAAATTAATGGGAACTCCTTCGACGACAATCGTTTCCGTTTCATCAAACAGGACTTTTTTCCATTCTCGAGCGTATTCTTCGACCGCCTTGTAATCGAGGAAGAAGTGATGATCAAAGTTGAAGTCGATTCCAACATCACAACTGAGTTCGATGGAGGGATGCGGCGGCCACCAATGCCATTTGATTCCCGCATGAAAACTGGCGTGAAGCTCTACATCCACATAGACATTTCCGGTGGCCTCGAGGGTTTGCGTAAACGTCCCATGCTCAGTCGTGGTTGCCTTTTCCCAGATCACTTTGTCAAATTCATAGTCATAACTCAGTCTTGGTTTCATCGTCTCCCGATCAATGGTTACCTGTAATGGCTCACTGTATTCCAGATCAAAGAGTATAAACGCCTCATCTATCGTCGTATCCGTTGATTCAAAGACCGTATGATCGGAAAAATCATGAACGGCCGTAATCTTCCTGAACCTTTCACTTTGTCTGTCGATGATGAAGTCTCCTTTATTCAGAATCGGCAGTCCCTCTTTGTAAAAAGAGACGGAAGTAGCCAGCGGCGTATAAGCCTCATACAAGTCATACCCCTGACTGGTCGTCACGAGATTCCCGTTTGGATTAACGGCGAGAATACCTGAGGGATACGTCTCATCCGTATAATTTTTTTCCAGCAATCTGAACGTACAACCGTTACCGTTTTCCCTGGAATCGGAGAAATCCAGCACGACGGATTGGTTCAAAACCTCTCTTGAAGCCGCTTGTTCCGTATCGTAGGCAGCCATAAACCCTTTCAGGCTCATATCGGTAACACCGTCCCCGTTAAAATCCACTTCTTTCCGATCAAAGAGAGAGGTCCCGAGTACGACCGAGCTGTTATAATGTTGAACGGTCCCATCGGAATTGTAAAGGAGATATTCGATTTCTATCTGTGAAACCGTTCCTTCCGTATCCTTCCGTATCGTCTTGATGAGGATATATCCGTATTGTATAACCGTCTCATATTCAGATCTCGACCGTCTTGCGGCGGAAGGAATAGAATTGAGGCAGAATGGGATTTCCATTCCCTCAATCAGCTGATTCAATGAAGGATCATCCGAAGATAGCAGGCTTCCACCTCTGAACACCCCATATTTCAATTCTTCGGATGTGTAGAGAACCGTTTCCGGCAACTTCGTCTGATCTGTTATCGATGGTTCGGTTTGAAGACACGAAGAGATGAACAGACAAAGCATGAAAATTAGTATAAACAACTTTATGATTTTTATCTTCTTCATCTGATCATTCCTCCCGAACATCTGCCGTCTTTAAAGGTAAAATTATCTTTCCGCCGATGAATTCGTATACACGTTCACCGGTAAATCCGTATGATAAGAGCTGTTGTCGTACAGATCCTTCACAAAAATATCTATCGTCGGCTGCGGATTGGTCGTCAAATCACAGTTGTAATAGGTCCTGTAAATATAGGGATCCCCGGCGACGTATTCCGTCTTGTCGCTCTCTATCGAATAACTCAAATTACCGATTGTCAGGGTTGCTACGAGTGTCTCAGGATTAATCTGTTCGTGAAACGGCAATTGAACGTAATCCGCCTGTTCCCCAAACACGATCATTCCGTTGATGGGCGTCACGGGATTCGGTCCCATCGTATCAACATTCAGGACAACGGTCAGCGAAGCGGCATTTCCCGCCGTGTCCGTTGCGGTAATGATCTTTTCAACGATCCCTTCCGCAACATCATCTTTGGCTGAATAAGTGGCGTAAACGGTATATTCCGAGTCAGAATTTTTCACAATGGCTGTTTCCGTGCTCTGAAGCAGACTGTCCGGATCGTTGAAATGAATAGAAACCGTTGCGATATGAAAATCCGTACAATAATCAATCTCCGTTGCAGCAGGTGTCTCGTTTATGAAATGAACGGATCCCGAAGCCTCTTCTATCTCCGGCGCCACGACATCCACAAAGACTCTATCCGTCTGCTGAACACTCAAACCCGCTTTATCATAGGCTGTAACGTTGATCGTTGAGGATGCTCCATCCACATTACCGAACAGATAAACTTCCGTCGCTATATAGGTCAACCCATCCGGTGACGTGTATACCTCTTCCGATAGCAAAGTTCCAAGCTCCACACTGGTGTTCACATCCCCTATTGCCAGATCATCCTGTGCATTGATCAGTAGAATCAGGGGTTGCTTCTGATTCACCACGTGATTCTGAGGCTGAAGCACCGTCAGTGTCGCCGTCGGCGGTACCGCTTCATAATGAATAATCTGACTGTCGGTAACCGTCAGAACCTCTCCCGATTCAAAACGCTGGACTACCGTCAACGTCGCCGTATACACATCCGTCTGTGACAATCTCACAAGAGCCGATTTCAAACCGTCGGCGGTCTTTGTCGTCAATGTGCCTTCCGATTCCACATCCACCGTGCCGTTCAGCGCGCCTTCACTCAACGGCACGATCTCTGCCGTCCCACCATTTGCTCCACTTATTGTGATTGTCCAGGTCTTTTCCGTTGCCAGTTTTCCCGGGAAGGTTCTCGCGGACACATCAAACTTATGATAGGCCGAGCTCGTATAGGTGGTATCGGATGCACAGGCTTCATCATGGATATCAGCCGTCGTCCATGCTCGGTACAGTTCAAATACCTTTGATGCCACAAACTGTGAACTACCGGCAACTCTCGCAAAGAATTCATAGGTCCCCTCTATCCCGTCGAAAGTCGTATCAAAGACATCCACATTCAAAGTACCTTCTCCGGTTGCATCCACAGCGACTTCTCCATATTTCGTCCGACCATCAGCATTCAGCGGATTAGCCGTTGGAACGGTCAGCCATATTTCGATGACCTGATTCGGATAATCTTCCGCAAAGATATTCAGGATGGTTTGTGTGGGCGAACAGTGCGTATTGTCCACTATGACAGCCGGTGCACCATTAAGCGTCAGGATGATATCCTGTGGGATCCTGACACTGAAAGAATACGTTGTCTGACTCGTTCCCTTCTGCGCGGTTAGGGTGATATTGTAAATAATCCCCGCCACGCCGTCAAAGGCGAACACCTTTCCCCTTGCCGATGATGCCATTGGAATCTCTTCTTTTTCAATTGACATGGTCAAAACGGCATCTACATAATTTGCAGCGGCGTAGATATTGACCCTTCCCGGTTCCAGAACAATCTGTGTTCCTTCATCGGACGGGTTGAGTAATCGTTCATTCACAAAGATTTCCTCTATCTCAAGATCGTTGACTGACTCATAATAGAATTCTTTTGTAACGGTCTGTTCTATCTCGGCACCTGTGTTGTTGAAAAGTGCCGACAGGGTCAGATAAGCGGTATAAGTTCCGGTCTCAGTCATCTTTACGAGTCCCGTTTTCTGATCAGTCGCAATACTCGTGGATAGACTTCCCGGAATGGCCTGATCACATTTCCCGCTTGCGGGTCCGCTCCCCTGAATAAACGATACGGTGTTTCCGAGCGGATCTCTTACCATGATACTCCATGATGTTGCACCGGCGTATATTCCCGGATAAACCTGTCCGGCAACGGTAAACTGATGATAGGTATCCGTAGAACCGTCATCCGGATTGATAAATTCCGAATCCTGTATGGTAGCATCAACAGCGGCCACGTAAACGTTCAGCGTTTCAGATGCGGAAAAATCTTCCCCAAACGGCTTGGCGTAGAATACATAATCACCTTCCACACCAGCTATCTGTGAATGATTAAACGGATCAACCGAGAACGTTGCCACGTTATCCGGTGAAACATCGGTCTCTTCAAAGATTGGTCCAATCAATCCTGACCCGTTCGGATGACCTTCGGGAAGTTCCAGATAGACTTCGGCCGTGTGGATTTCAGACGATGAAAGGGAACCGATGACGGCTTGAGGGGCACTGACTTGCTCTGTCTCATCCGTAACAATCACCCTCGGAACTGAGAGATCTATGTCAAGTCCCTGCTTGACGATTAGCCTTATGACTCTTTCTACCGATTCCGAATCTTTTTCAGCCCTTATCGTTGCCGTATATTCCTTTCCCGCCTCAGTGGTGAAATCTTCTGAAACAGATCCTCTCCTCACTATGGTTGTGAGCGGGACTATATCTATTGTGACTTCCGAATCCGAATAATTTGTATCTGCAAAGATCGTATTATTACCGAGATTGACCGCCACCTCATCTGTTTCTTCTGAGATACGCATGCCGTTGATCAAGATATTTTCTATTTTAAGCGGATCCTCTCCGGAGTAATGGATCAGAATCTGATCGGAACCTGAAATACGGATATTGCCAAAATCGCCGCTCGCGGTCAGGTTGACCGTATAAAGTCCATTTTCATTAAACCGGAATAACGGATTTGTCTCCATATCGGGAATGGTAGTAGTAAGCGTTCCCGGCATCGTTGCGTTAATAGTACCTGAAACCTGTGATTTTGTATAAGGAACCGGCAAAACTACATTTCCCGACGGATTGATGATTTCGAGATCCCACCTTGTCTGTCTCGCCTTAACCCCCGGGAATAACGATCCGTCTACCTGGAATCTGTGATAGTCCTCCGTTGTATAGATCTCCTTATTGACAAATCCCACATCACTGAGTTCAAGAACCAAATCTGAATCGTAAAGATTCACCGTAACACTGGCTGAAAAATCTTCCTCGCCAAGCGGCCTGACCCAGAAGATATAGGTTCCCGGGATTCCCGTTAGAAACTCGGTGTCAAACGGATCAACATCAAACTCTGCCGTTCCATCAGCCATGACATTAGCCGTTCCAAGCCTCTTCATGTTTGGATTAGAATTTGGATGACCATCGGGTAATTGGAGCCAGGCTTCGACAAAATCGACGTCTACACTGCTGACATAGAGTTTCAGTGTTGAAGGATCAGAAGATTCATTGCCGACAGCAACGATGGAATCACTGTTTGATCTGACTGCGATGCCCTGAAGAACCTGAGTATGAATGATTCTTTCTACCTCCGTCACATCCTTGTAGGCTCGGACGGTGATCTCATAGGATTTGTTTGATTCCGCAACAAAGTTATAGTCTATTCCCCTTGAGGATAAGACTCGAACAGCTGTTCCATCAGCTTCCCGTACATCAACGGTAAACGTTGCGCCCGATTCGTTTGCCTCTGCAAAGACACTGGTTGGCCCTTCGTTGATAAATGTCTTTGTCGCCGCATTATCCAATTGAATGCCATCGACGAGTAAGTCGATGATTTTAAGATCGGAAACCCTTGATTGAATCGTCAGTTTCTTCTCTACCGTCTCATACTGATTGGTAAATTCATAGGTGATTTCATAGGTTGTATTCGGAAGCGCCGTAAAGGTACATGGGTTTGTCTTCTCATTCCCATTGAGATACGCCTTTGTCTGAACATCCGGATCGTTTGTTTCCGCCATGACTACGACTTCTTTCGGATCAACCATCACAACCGTCTGATCGTCCGGAATGATCCTGTCGTTTACCAGGATTCTGGTTACCCGTATCTCAGAATCAACAATCAAGGTAAAATAATAATTCTCATTCACACCGGAGGTTGACTGAATCTGTACCCTCACCGCATAAGTTCCTGGCTGTGCATCCTGCCAGCTAAGGGGTAAGCTCAGATTGTTGGATTGTGCGACGATCTGAACCGGATCAGCTACACCGGCATAAACAGTGATCGTAGCGCCAACCGAAGCGGATTCTTCTGCCTGAATCTCCACGGTAATATCTTTTGGCCCTACACCCGCATTGATTATTTCTCCCACCTTTTCCGCCAATTGTGTCCCTGAGACCACAACACCGTTTATTGTAAACACGATATTGGGAAGCTGCGTGCAGCCTATTGCGAATAAAACGACTGAAATTGCAATCAGTACAAATAAAAGCCTCTTCATAACCTTACCCCCTGTTTATTTAATGATGTATTCTCTTCTGATTTTCAGGATCACTGCAGTCTATACAAACCACGCCATCCTCTTCTGCCGCGACAAATGCAGTTGTTCCAACGACATAAACGGCATTGGCCTGAATTTCCACCGAAACGTTCCTGACGATCCGATCAGGTGATGATGGATCTGTACAATCGACTATTTCCAGACCATTTGTCCCGTCCGCTATATAGGCATAATTCCCGTTGACAAAGACATCCTTTGAAAATCCCGGCGTATTCACCTGAGAGATGACCTGATTCTGCAGCATAGTGGACTGAACAATCGTCAAACCGTTTCCGGAATCATCCATGTCGAATTCATCTTCAGAACGCGTTAGACTGACAACATAGACATAATCATCCTGCTTATCTATTCCAACAGATTCCACATCTGCCGCGAGATTCAAAACACCGGTTGCAAAGGTGAGAGGCGTGGCGGGAACCGTGACATCTGTAATGGTCAACCCGTTCACACCATCGGCAATGTATACCCTGGTGAAAAGACCTACCGTATCGGCCACAAGATCTATTGCACTCCCGGAGGCCTCTTCTGAGGTTTCTATCTTTCCGATACTATCCGGATTATGGATGTCTGAGATATCCACACTGGAACCGTTAAAGCCATTCGCGAGATAGAGGGTGTCGCCGAGTGTATCGGATGCGATGCAATAGCCGTTATCGTCAACCGACGAGACATAAACGGGGTGTTCAGGATCTGAAATATCGTAGATCACTACCCCTGAATTCCCTATACTAACAAACAGAGAATTACCGTTCACATCCACCCCGTTCACCAGACTTTCAAGAGAGACATGCGCCTTGAGTTCAAGCGGTGTGGCCGGTGAAGAAGGAATCCAGTAAACGGAGAAACCGTTCTCCTGTTCAGCCGCATAGACATGCTCCCCTTTTACGGCAACATCCGTCGTCCTTGAAAGCGTGTCATCCCTTGTCTTGAAATGCCATTCAGGTCCTTCAGCCGTTCCAAGTGGATTGACAGAGATGACCTTCCAGTAATAATCGGTCCCCGTACTGAGCCTTGACGGTTGGAAGGAAGTAAACAACGATGTTGCGATCAGAGTTGTCGGATTGCCTGAGGTATCCATATAGATCTCATAATAGGATGGGGTAGCCGTCTCGGCCGTTACGTTGATACCCCAGTCGAGTTGTGTATAGATAGAAACGTTCGTAGTATCATCGGCCGGTATCAATCCCGCATCTGAAGGAACGGCCGGTAAAAGGCCTCTCGTTGTAAAGGAATGAGGATTTGCCGTATTACTGGCCACCAGTACATCATCCACATAATAATAGATATCGGCCGTCCAGACATAACTCCGTTCGACAGCCCAGTCCGTCGCAGGGGTATACCGTTTCTCCGTCGTGGTTGCTTCAACGATATAGTCGTGACTGGACATACTGGCAAGATTATCCGCCACGTATACCCGGTATTCGATCGATTCCGCACGATCATCTATTTCTCTGCTCGTCGAACCGGAGGCCTCCCAGGTCAACACCGTATTTAGATCGACTCCCGTCGCCCCGTTTTCCGGGGTCAGCAGGACAATTTCGGGAATTTCGTAAATGGGGCCCCGAGTTGTAAACGTGCCGGTTGATTCACCTGTTAGAGTCCCCTGTATGACTTTGATCCGCCAGAAATAAGCCGTAGCAATATTCAGTGGATCCGGCGGGATATACTGTTCCTGTTCGGTTAGAATCGTTGCAGGCGGCGTTGTGTAAAGTTCCGCTTCCTGTAAAGCGATATAGACCTCATACACCAGTGGAGCACGGATATATGAAGAATGTCCCTTCCAGCTGAAAGAGATGTCCGGATCTACATTCTGTTCGTTTTCAGAGGGCTGAAGGAGATCAACGGTTGGTGAGATAATCTCCTCCGACCGAGTTGTAAAAACAGATGGACCGCCGAACGCCCTCTGTGTTCCATCATAGCCTTCGACTTTCCAGTAATATACCTCATTGTATTCCCATCTTCCCGAGGGGATCATGAAAGACAGCTCACGTGTCTCATACGGATGGACATAGGAAAGCTGTTCGATCGTATCGGCTATATAAACATAATAAACAGGTGTTGCCGAGCTGATGAGATTTTCGGTTGCCTGCCACGTCATCGGTGTATAGATATCGACATCAGCGGTACCGGAGGCCGGAGAATCGAGTCTGATCTCAAAATCATCTCCCCTGCCGGTTGTAAAATGCCAGATTTCACTATCACTGTATCTGTTCCCCTGAAACGCCCTGACTTTCCAGAAATATTCTTTCTCTTCATCCCAATTGTTTTGCGGTAGATAATATTTCGCGGAAAGGTTGACCTGATTCTTCAGTGTATCCACACTTTCCCCAAAATACAGTTGATAAGTCAGGGAACTCTCATCCGTTGCCGTTGCATTCCACGTCAGTCTGCCGTCCAACGGGAAATGTGTCCTGCCGTTGACCGGAGAGGAAAGGGCGATCTCAGGTTTTACCGGTTCATCACTTTCGGTATGGAAACGCCAGATATCACTGATATCCGATTTCCCCCCCTCAAACACTTCACATCTCCAGTAATAATCGCGATCACTTTCCCAGCCACCTGGAAGCAGATACTGTTCCTGGGCCGTATGAACAGGCGTGGCCTGTTTGAGCTCCTCTTCCGTATGCGCGATATACAGCTGATAGGCCAGTGTATTTCCGGGTGTTCCCTGTGTTCCCTCCCATTGAAGCGGCATGTCGATCCCCACATCATTCGACTGATCAGCCGGAGCCGTTAAGGTAATCGACGGGTCATCGGGACTCTTCGCTTCCGTTGTAAAACGGAAAATATCCGAAACATTTGACCGGTTTCCCTCTATGACTTCACATCTCCAGTAATAAGACTGAGAATACTCCCAGCCTCCGGATTGCAGATATTCTTCCCCCGCAAGCTCAACCGGAGTGGCGGAATAAAGAGACTGAAGGGTTTTGGCATAATACAATTTATAGGTCAAGGCATCTCCAGGGTCAGCCGGAATACCTTCCCATTTCAACGGTTCAGTTCTGCTGACATCTGAGGCCTCATTCAAGGGAGACCGCAGAACAATTTCAGGAACCAGAGGATCCTGATCTTTCGTGATAAACCATCTGATCTCACTGACATTTGTCCTATTACCCTCAACAACGACACATTTCCAGTAATACATCTTACCGTATACCCAACCTCCGGCGGGCAGGAAAGACTCGTCGGCTGTTTCAAAGGGAACCGCATGGTCAAGTTCGTCGGGAGAGTTTGCATAATACACCCTGTATGAAAGGGAATCACCAGGTATAGCCGGTGTCCCACTCCAATGAAGCGGGATGTCCCGCTCGACGTTTATCGCACGATTTTCCGGGGAAAGCAATTCAATAGAGGGGATATCGAATGGCTTTGCCTCGGTTGTAAATTGTCTTACCCCGCTGATTGAAGTCCTGTCCCCTTCAAGAACCTCACATTTCCAATAATATTGCTTATCGTATTCCCATCCGTTTACCGGTCGATACTGTTCCGCATCGGTGATAATGGGATCAACATATTCCAATTCGGTCCTTGAATAAGCGATATATAAACGGTAGGACAACGTATCGCCGATCGTTCCCGGAGTTCCCAACCAGGAGAGAAAATCACTGACCGAAACGTTCTCCTGTCCATCTTCCGGAGCTAATAGGATGATCGCCGGATCTGAAGGATCCTTTCCCACTGTTTTAAAATCCCAGATCGCACTTTCATTGGTCAGATGATCTTCTATAACCTTGACCTTCCAGAAGATCCGATTGCCTTTTCCCCAACCGCCTTGAGGTAGGAAGGCCTTTTTATCCGTCAGAACAGGATCCGCCGTTTGCAACGCTTCAAAGGATAAGGCATAATAGACTTCATAAAGGAGTCGATCCCCTGAGTATACCGGTGTTGCATCCCATGTTACTGACGCCTGCGGGCTGATATTATCCGATCCGTACTCGGGAAGACTCAGCGTGATCTGTGGTTTTCCCGGATCAACAGACTCCGTTTCAAAGGTCCACGGCCCGTCATTATCCGTATAGTCCCCCTGTACGGCCTCTACTTTCCAGAAATAGGTCTCATCGGCATCCCATCCGCTCAAAGGCAGATAGCTCTCATTATTGGTGACGACCGGTGTTGCATCGTCAAGTTCCTGCAGTGACTGTGCAAGGAATATCTTGAAATTCAGTGTTGAAGGATTTGATTGGGAAGGGGTGGCCACATAGGTTAAGGGATTCCTCAATTTGACATTCTGCTGCCCGTCATCAGGATAAAGTAACTGAATCTCAGGATCTCCTGAACTCTTGTCAGCGGTTATAAAAGAACGCGGACCGGCCGTAGAACACTTGTCCCCCTCACAGGCCTGAACTTTCCAGAAATATTCCTGCCCCTTCTTCCATCCCGTTGCAGGAAGATACGCCTCTTCAGAGGTGAAAACCGGCTGCACATGATCCAGTTCACCGAGGGATTTTGCAATATACAGTTTATATTGCAGCTGATCCGAAGGGGTATAGGGTGTCCCCCTCCATGTTAACGCTGTTGTACAGGAGACTTGCCTTTGATCATTCAGCGGACTCAGAAGGTCTATCTCCGGATATCCGGGCTGGATCGTTTCCGTTTTAAAATGATTAATGACACTTGTTGCATAGCAAATCATCTGATCGGTTGCACTGACCGCCCTGATCATCCAGTAATAGTCCGTATCATTGCTCCATCCGGTCAGGGGAAGATAAGTCTTCCCATTGGTTGCAACGGGTGTCACATCCGGGAGATCCCGTTCATCTTCGGAAACATAGACCAGATATTCCGGTGAAAGCATCCTGGCAATCTCGGTAAATTCCCACTGTAAATCGGAACCGGTACTCACCGATGTACTGTCATCTTCCGGCGAAAGCAGTACAATTTCATATTGAGCGGTAATAGTGGTGGTAAAATGGTAGGCCTTCGTCAACGTCTCGCCATTATCATCGACTATCTTCACTTTCCAGTAATAGGTTTTATCTGAATCCCAGCCTTCCTGAGGAATATACTCGTATGAATTAATCTTATGCGGAATAGACTCTAAAAAAGAGGAACTCTCAGAAAGATACAGATATACACTTAAAATTGGCTGTCCAAAGCTCTCTATTTCAAAGGTTATCGGCTCGTTAAGTGGCACGTTGTTTTCCAGATCATGCGGAAAAATATTCTTGAGCTGAGGAGTTATAGAAGATGGAAGAGGTACCTGGCACGAAATAAAAAGCATCAGAACAAAGAGAAACAAAAAACAAACGCGAAACATCTTTTTTTTCATATTAAAGACCTCTGATTTGATTTTCTTATTCTATTGATTATAGCAGAAAAAATACATTTAACAGGATTTAATAAAAATATATTTAAAATACTCATCTCAACAAAATAGCAGCGTTTATTGATCCTTAAAACCGAAAAAGACTCATCAATCCTGTTTCAGGCACTTAATAATTATAGCACAGACCAAAACCAGATACACAGGAAGTTAGACTCATCTATTCCGAAAACTAAGTTTAAGTTTAAAGCAGCTAAGAAAATATTTTTTTATATCTCATAAATATTCTTCCCTTAAGATTCAAACGGTTCTGTCTCAATTTGAGAAATAAATAATGGAGGGATAAAAATGAAAAAGGTATTAGTCGTCATTCTTGTAACACTGATGTTTGTAACACTCGGTCTGTCAAAGACTAAAATTCAGTTCTGGCACGCGATGAGCGCAGAAAGAATACAGTTGATAGCTTCCATGGCTGAAGACTTCATGGCTCAGAATCCGGATATTGAAGTAGAAGTACAATACACGGGAAGCTATGTTGATACACTTAACAAACTGATTGCCGCTATAAAGGCGGGGACCCCACCTAACGTTGTTCAAGTATATGAAATTGGTACAAGATCGATGATTGACGGGGAAATCGCAGTACCTATGCAGACAATGATAGATCAGGATCCAACGTTTGATCTCGCGGCCTTCATGCCACAGGTCCTCAACTACTATGTCGTAGATGGGAAACTTTATTCTATGCCATTCAATTCCTCAAACGCGATCCTTTTCTACAACAAGGACATGTTCGCAGCAGCCGGGCTTGATCCTGAGAATCCACCGACAACTTATGAAGAACTGATTGCAGCGGCTAAAGCGCTTACAACAAAAGATGATAACGGAAACATCATCACATCCGGTATCACCTGGCCACTCCATTGCTGGTTCTTTGAACAGTACCTCGCTCTTCAGGATGCCCCACTCGTAAACAATGATAACGGGAGAAACGCCACGGCTACAAAATCAGCCTTAAACAACGAAGCAGGGCTTAAATTTCTCAAACTCTGGAAGACACTTTCAGATAACGATTATATGATCAATACAAAGAAAGAAGACTGGTCGGCGGCAAGAAAACTATTCGTTTCACAGAAAGTCGGTATGCTCATCACTTCGACATCTGATGTGACAGCACTCAATAACGATGGCAGAGAAAACGGTTTTGAAGTAGGGGCGGCTTTCCTTCCAACGCCAAAGGATTCCGCAAAAGGCGGCGTTGTCATCGGTGGCGGAAGCCTCTGGATGATCGATGGGAATCCGGAAGATGAACTCAACGCCACGTGGGAATTCGTCAAGTTCATGGCACAGTCCGAACAGCAGATCAAATGGCACAAAGGTACAGGTTACTTCCCGGTAAGAAAGGATGCCGTTACAGACCTTCTCAATTCAGGTTATTACGGAGAAAATCCTGATCACATCGTTGCGTTAATGCAGCTTCTCTTCTCCAAACAGGATTACAACACGAATGGAGCCATCATGGGGGTCTTTCCGGAACTCAGAAATACCTTTGAAGGGAATGTAGAAAAGATGATCGCAGGAGAATACACCCCGGAAGAAGTGCTTGAAGTAACAGACCGGCAGTTAAACGAGCTTCTCGAAGAATACAATCAGTTTTAATTCACAGTAGATGCACATATGGGGCGGCTTTCAGCCGTCCTTTATTTTCGGAGGTGTCTTCCTTGAAAAAAATCATACCCTATCTCTTACTGGTCCCTACTTTTCTGGTCATCATTCTCTTTATCTACATTCCTGCCATCAGCTCATTTAAAATGAGTTTTTTTCGTGAAAACAAATTTGGAACGAAGACAATGTTTGTCGGACTCGATAATTTCGAAAAAATCTTTAAGAATCCCGAATATATTAACATCGCATTATTCACCTTATTCTATGTGGGGATAACGGTTACACTCACCATCCTCTTTTCATTTCTACTGGCTCTTCTGCTAAATAAAAATGTTCCGGGAACTTATCTTTACCGAGCCATGATCTTTATTCCCTATGCGATTTCTCCAGCCATCGCCGGTACTTTATGGTCTTTCCTGCTTGATCCGGTTGCAGGACAGGTCAATTATTTCTTCACCAGTGTCTTCGGTATTCAGGTGAAATGGCTGACAACACAGCCCTTTGCAACAATTTCCCTGCTGTTTGCCACTGTATGGAAAATGATGCCTTTTGATATCATCTTTTATCTCGCAGGGCTTCAAAGTATTTCAAATGATGTATTGGAATCGGCAACCATAGATGGCGCCTCTGCCATGACCAAGGTCTGGCGGATAAAGTTCCCGCTGGTTTCTCCCATCACGTTTTATCTCGTCATTATGAATATAATCTCGGCAATGTTCAGTTCTTTCGCCATTATAGATGTCATGACAAGTGGGGGGCCAGCCACCTCTACCCATACCATGATGTACAAAGTCTACATGGATGCCTTCAAGTACCAGAAAACGGGACTGGCTTCCGCACAGAGTTCTTTTATGTTTGTACTGATGGCAATCATCACCATCATCTATTTCATCTTCGGCGAAAGAAAAGTCCATTATAGATAAAGGGGAAAGAATATGAACAGAAAAAAGGCAAAAAAAATTGATACGATTCTCACTGAAATTGCGCTGATCATCATCTCGCTCATCATATTTGCCCCACTTTTACTGGCTTTAACGATAAGTCTTCAGACACCGGACAGTGTCTTTTCATACCCACCAAAACTGCTGCCAAACGGCTTTTATGTTCAGAACTTTATTGACGCCTTCAATTCTATCCCATTTGGTCGACTGCTTTTGAACAGTTCCATTATCGCTGTAGCCATCACACTTGGAAAGGTCTTCACGGGAATTCTGGCAGGTTATGCCTTCGCCAATTTCAAATTCTTCGGTAAAAATCTTTCATTTGCCTTTCTCTTCGCAACACTCTTTTTACCGGCAGAAACGATTATGATCGTTCCGCTCTTTAAAATCATGAAAGAATTTGGTTGGGTCAACACCTACTGGGCCTTATCCGTTCCGTTTATGGCAAGTGCGACCAATGCCTTCCTTTTCAGACAGCATTTTTCTACATTCCCCTCTGAACTCGAAGACGCAGCAAAAATTGACGGGGCGGGACCCATGAAGTATTTTGTCAAAATCCTTCTTCCACTCTCAAAACCGATGATCGCAGGAGCGGTCATCATCAATTTCGTCTATGCCTGGAACATGTATCTCTGGCCAATGATAGTTTCTATGGATGATAAGATGAAAACCGTTCAGGTGGGGGTAAAAATGCTAATCGCAGGAGACGGCTCCAATAACTGGGGTGTTATCATGGCAGGTACTTTGATCGCCGTTCTTCCGACGATCATTGTCTTTCTGTCACTTCAGAATTTATTCGTAAAAAGCCTTGTCCGCTCTGGGGTTAAGGGATAAGTTCTTCATCCTGTTAAGACTAAAAAAGGATGGTTTAGGTGATCAGACTTTAAACAAACAGGGGATTGACCCAATGAGATTTTCGTACTATCACTAAATGTCATTATGTTATAATAACTCATCTTAACAATTAGGAGTGGTAATATGAAGATCAAAAATTTATGCTGTGCTTTATTCCTAATCAGTGTTTTGTCATTGTCGGTGTTTTCAATGAGCGAAGAAGCATTGAACATCCCGGGTTATGACTATGACATTCCGGCTATACTGGCTTTACCGGATGGAAACACAGCGGTACCCGGAGTCGTTTTAATCCATGGTTTTGGAAGCGCGAAAGATGAAGTAGGCGATTTTTACAAAAGACTCGCTGCCAAGTTAGCTGAAAATGGAATCGCATCGGTCAGATTTGATTTCCCAGGATCGGGAGACCACACGCTTGGTTTTGAAAAGACGGATGTAAATCTTCAGATCAGAGATACACAAATCGTCCTGGATTGGTTTATCAACAACGATAGTATAGATGCCGATCAGGTCGGATTACTCGGCTTTTCACTTGGCGGCTATGTAGGTGCTTACGTTGCTGCCAACGATGACAGAGTAAAGGCTCTTGGACTCTGGTCAACCCCTGGAAATCTGGCAAATTGTGAAATGGAGTTATACAACGAATACTATCCTCAGACACTTGAAAATGACTATGTTGTAGCCGATCTCGGATTCAGAACCATTAATCTCACAAAAGAGTATTTTGAAAGCCGATATTCAGTCAACGCACTCTTTGAAATTACAAAATACAAAAACCCTCTTCTCATCATAGCCGGAGAAGCCGATACAGAACAGGCTGATGCGGCAAGAGAATTCGCACACTTCACCGGAAGTTACGATACGAGAGTGGTTATTATCCCTGAAGGGGATCATATTTACCAGGTCCTTTCAGGAGATCTGACGATGTCTGAAAAGGTAATAGACATAACCGATAACTGGTTCAACGATCTTTTTTAACCCTTAAACTTATTAAAAAGCACAGGATATCATCTTTATCCTGTGCTTTTTTCTTCCGGGATTCCTAACAGTAACAAGCTGATTAGACGGGTTGATTATTTCAACTTTACTTTTCTACTTATTTCACTTAGCCCCTCAACACTTAAATCAGAATTCTTCTATTTAATTTTTTTTCCTGATACCAAACAATATTTCAGAGAGACCAACAAGGCAAAAGCACCTGCTCGAATGGCCATTATTTTCCTTGTCGATGCAGTGCCATTACCCTGTCGCTTATATAAAAACTATAATTACAACTTGAATTGTTCTATCAGTTGTTCCAATTGTCCGGCCAGCGTACTGAGTTCACCCGCTGTCAGATTCATCTTTTCAGATGATTCAAGAGTCGTTTTAATATTCAAGGAGATATCCCGCATTTGTTCGGATACCTCTATCATTGATTTGGCCGAGGTGTCCATGGCGGATGCCATTTCTTCGGACGAAGCACTCTGTTCCTGAGCGGCTCCCATCAACAGTTCTACCTTTGAGCTGACAGACCCCATGGAACGTGTGATCTTGTTGAAATCCTCTACAAGCAGAGAGGATCCCTTGTGAACTTCTTCGAAGAGTAAATCGGTCTTTTTGACAGCTTCATTGGCATTATCCGATTTTTCGTTAATCTCGTTGAGAATGGTGGCAATATTTTGAGAGGCAATCTTGCTATCTTCTGCCAGTTTTCGGATTTCATCGGCAACTACGGAGAAACCCTTTCCCGCTTCTCCTGCCCTTGCGGCTTCTATTGCGGCATTTAGCGCCAGAAGATTGGTTTGTTCGGCAATAGAGGCTATGGTATTCACTATTTGCTGAACATTTTTGGCCTTTTCGGCAACCTCGGTCACAAGCTGTGTGGCCAGGGCATTCTGTTTACCAACGGTATCCATCTTTATTTCCTGTGTATCAAGAACCGATTGACCATTTTTAACGGCCTTTTCAGTCTGACTGATCTCGTTAGCGAGATCACCCGAATTGATAGAGACATCCTGAGCACTGGCGGCCACTTCCTGTATCCCCGACGATACTTCCTCAATAGAAGCGGAAGTATTCTGAACGTTGGCATCAACGGTCTCGGCTCGTGCAAATAACTGTTCGGCAACAGAATTTTCCTGTTGAGCCATGTTGGAAAGTTCCTGAGCAGAAGTGTTTACATTATCAGTCGAATTGTGTATCAGGAACATGGCATCATGCATCTTCTTCGCCATTTTGTTAAGCGAGACAGCCATCCGGCCGATTTCGTCGTGAGACTTGACATCGAATACCACGGTCAGGTCTCCCTCACCAAACTGTTCTACTTCTCTCGATAGCTTTTCAACTGGTTTTGATATATTTCGTCCTATCATCAGGGACAAGATGACGATCACAACAATAATCGCAAGTACGATAGAGAGGATGAACATGAGCATTTTGGTCGAGGCCTCGTACATGGAATCAAAAGAGATCACGATACCAATCGACCAGTTTGGCGTATTAGGAATCGGCGTGTAGATGATCAGTTCCTTCTCACCATCAGGCATTTTACCAAGCTCGATACCGCTCTTTCCGGCGATCATGTTGTTACCGATCTTTGCCGTTCCCTCGTAACCGGCTTTCTCCCAATCGAACATCGTGGTGTTCATCATAAGCTTCTTATCCGGATGGGCAATGATCAGACCGGTTCCATCGACGAGAAAACTATAACTGCCTTCACCAAGATTAACGGCTGTAATAATCTCCGAAAGGGTGTCAAGTACGATGGTCCCGCACATAACACCCTTTGCCGTTCCCTCATTATCCTTAATCGCTACCGCCAAAACCACGATAGGTTTATTCGAAAAAGTCGAAACGACGGGATTCGAGATCACATAATCGGCTCCCGACATGATCTCCCTGAAATAATCCCTTTGCGAAATATCGTAAACCTCTCCGTCCGCCGTCTCATAATGCCCGTTTTTATCGGCGACAAAAAGCGTCTCAAATATTTCTCCAATACTTTCCCTCTTTTTTTCGAGGGCTTCGGAGATCAGATCAAACTTGAGGGACTGTATCTTGCTGGTATCCGCCATCAACTGAACCTCGAGGAGGTTCTTGGAGACCCACTCACCTATCTGTCCGGCACGCCCCTCCAGAATTTCACTGGAATAGGCATCAACCATCGTCTTTACCGTATCGTTTATCCCAAGGTAGACGAATAACGTTAAAAAAAGCAACCCCAAAACGGAAATTGAGGCAAACCATAAGACGATTTTCGTCTTAACACTTCTGATCTTCATAACTCTATCACTTCTCCCACGTAATTAAAATTTACCGTACAGATGTTATCACTTTTCGTTAAACTTATATGTGTGTTCTATGAATATATATATTCTGTATCCTGTTTCATACATCAATTTTATTGTTTTTTTAACATTTTCACAATTCCCTCGAAAAAACCAAAAACATAAAACAACACAAAAAGATAAAAATACTATTTAAAACAAGCAGCTTAATTAAGCAAGAAGGGTTCAACACGTATTTTTATCGTTTGTATTCTGTTTTTCAGAAATAGTTAATCCATGTTCTCAACATAATCTCAAATAGATCTCTTCTCAATCCTTCACAATTCATCTCTTATATTTAATGTTTTACCATCTTTATAATCTCTATTGTGTTATCCTTTCCGGCTTTTTAAAAGGTAATCTTATTCTAATAAAATTTAAAGTTAATCAATATTTTTGCTGTATAATCATGTTACTGACAATTTTGAGGAGGGATAGTATGAAAAGATCTTTTGTTTTTTTATTTGTACTGATATCCATACTTTTTACGGCATCTATATTCGGTGTAGACTGTAAATTTAACGATATCAGTGACTCTGCGTACAAATATGCCATTGAAGGACTATTTGAAAAAGGGATACTCGAAAATGATTACGATTTTTATCCGGAGGCTCAGCTTGAAAAAGGAGATGCGGCCAAATGGCTCGTCAAGGCCTTTGATCTCGCCGAAATCTCACCGATGTACATTGAAGAACCCGTTGAAAAGAAATATGAATACTCAAATGGCCTTGGTGTTATCGATGAGAGCTTTACCGTTCCCACCTTCAACGATACAAAGGGGAATAAAAATGAAGTCTACATCGAAGGACTCGCTTCTTCAAGGGTTTTACCACAGACCGAAAGCTTCTCACCGGAAGCGGGCATCAGCGGGGAAGCCTTCTCCGAAATCATAGGGAAGATCATCTTCGGTTACGAGAAGGAAACAACCACAGAAGCTTTAAAGGAAAAATTAACCGCCTATCCGGTGGAACTGATCGATAGCACAGCTACCCTCACAAGGGAACAGGCGGCAGCAATTCTCTTCAGTATCGTCGGGGATTCAAGATTTAAAACGGTTACCACACTCACCACCGCAGATATTCACGGACATATAGCCCCATATAAACCAAGTGGCGCAAATTATCCCATCGGCGGGATGGCAAAGATGGTGGAATATGTCAAGAATATGCGGGCAAGGCAGGATAACCTGCTCATGCTGGATATAGGAGATGCTCCGTATAACACAAACGTCGCCAATCTTTTTGAAGGCGAACCGGTTATGCAGCTCATGAATCTCATGGGATACAATGCGATGGCTATAGGAAATCACGATTTTGATTTTCCGTTTGACGTGATGGAAAGGAATTCCAAACTGGCAAATTTCCCATTCGTTTCTGCCAACACCTTCCATAACGAGGCCTATCCGGAATTTCTCATCCCTTATGTTCTCGAAGAAATAGACGGCATCACATTTGCCATCATCGGACTCACGGACGACAGCAGTGCCTGGTATACACATCCGAAAAATGTTGAAGGGATTACCTTCATGGATCATTTTGAAGCGGCGGAAAAGTATGTCGGTGAGGTAAGGGACATCGCCGATGTCGTCATCGGTTTGGTTCACTGTCATGGGGATAACAGCAGTATAGCGCGTCAGGTAGAAGGATTCGATTTTGTCCTCGGTGGCGGAAATGATATTGTTGCATTCCCGAAGAAGACCGGCAACAGCTATCTGGTTTCAACCGGAAAACATGCAGAAATGATGGGACAACTCAACATGAATTTCTGGAACGATGAACTCATCGGTTTCAATTTCACCAACGTGTTCATGTCGGATAATCTTCCAGAAGATCCGTTTGCAAAAATACTTGTTGATAAATACATCTCCGCTATGGATGGAAAGCTCTACGAAGTTGTCGGTAAGACTTCCGTTGATCTTGATGGTGAAAGGTCAACTGTCCGACTCAAAGAATCAAATTTGGCAAACAGTATCGCAGACAGTCTGATTGATCTTACCGGAGCTGACGTGGCAGTTCAGAACGGCGGGGGTGTCAGGGCAAGTATAGCGGCGGGAGATATTTCCATCAAGGATATCTACACCGTACTGCCTTTTGATAACACGGTCGTCGTAGTGGAAGCAACGGGAAAAACGATCTGGGAAACGCTCGAACACGGTGTCTCCTGGTATCCCGGGGCAGCTGGTGGATTCCTTCAGGTCGCTGGGATGTCTTACACATTCGATGCTTCAAAAGAAGCAGGCAGCAGGGTAACTTCCGTTCTCGTCAACGGAGAACCGATAGATCTCGAAAAGACATACAAACTCGCAGCCAACGATTTTCTCACAGGTGGCGGGGATATGTACACCATGCTGGTCCCCTGCAAGGAAATCCTCAGAACAAAACATTTCCTGAGAGATGCCTTCAAAGAATACGTGGAAGAAATGGGAATCATCGCCCCTGAACTGGAAGGAAGAATCACCATCATCAACGCAGCGGAATAAGTTCTTCGGGAACCTGATTTCAACAACCGGAACTATTTGGTTATAAACACGAAGGGGATTGTCATACTAAATGACAATCCCCTTCGTTCATCTGTATAATTTATAAAATAGTGCCAAGTTTATCTGCCGTGAGTAATGCGGCATAAACCGCATCCGCTGTGACTTCAAACGGCATATTGTGAATCGTCTCGCCTTCCACAGAAGCGGCCTCCGCCACTTTTCGGAGTTGTTCCTCCGTGACGTCTTCGGCGTTGAGATCTTTCAGAGTAGTCGGTAAGCCAACACTCTTACAGAAACAGACAACCTCCTCTATTTCCTCCATGGGGGCATTCTCAAGGGCCAACTGGGCAATCGTTCCAAAGGCCACTTTTTCCCCATGGTACAGGTGATGGCATTCCTCAAGGACCGTCAGACCGTTGTGAATCGCATGAGCCGCTGCAAGTCCGCCACTCTCAAATCCTATCCCACTCAGATAGGTATTTGCCTCTACAATAGACTCAACCGCAGAATTACTGACCTTGCTTTCAGCGGCAAGTTTGGCCTTCAACCCCTCGGCAATCAACGTGTCGTAGCAGAGTCTTGCCAATGCAAGAGCCGCCTCTGTCGGTTTTGCCCCAGCCATCGTAGAGGAATTGGATCTCGCAGTGGCTCGTGCTTCGAAATAGGTAGCGAGAGCATCCCCCATACCGGAAACAAGTAATCTGACAGGAGCCGCCGCAATAATTTCGGTGTCCATGAGAACAACTGAAGGATTTGTCGGAAGCATGAGATATTCGTCAAAGATACCTTCTTCCGTATAGAGAACGGAAAGGGCTGAGCATGGTGCATCGGTTGATGCTATCGTTGGAACAATCACAACGGGCACCTTCATATAAAATCCCATCGCTTTCGCCGTATCAAGTGTCTTCCCGCCACCTATTCCTATGATGACCTCGGCCTTTTTCTCTTCTGCGATTTGCCTGAGTCTCGCTATTTCTACCTTCGAACACTCGCCGTTAAATTTCTCAAAAAAGACCTGACTCTCAGTTCCGGTAAAACTTTCCTTCACCAATTCCTTAGTCATATTCATGACGAAATCATCGGCGATAACAAACGCGACCTTACCAAATGCCTTCGAATATCCTTCCAGTTTCTTCAATTCTCCAGGACCCTGAACGTATTTACCCGGGCTGATTACAATTTTCGTTGCCATTTTTTTCCTCCTCATTCGAACCGGTCAAGTAAAATCTCTTGACTTCGTCTCTTTTCATATCAACAGACTCTCCTAAGACGCAAATTAATGTGAAACAATTCACATAACGAGATGCAACACCCGCATATGTTTCTCCGTTAATGAGCCGTGTTCCTCTGTTGATAAACCTTATATTCTCTTTTATCTCTATCAACAGATTTCTCCCACCTCTATCCGATGTTTTTCTCTGTACTGTCCGATCGTTACGCCGGTCCACTGGCGAAACGCCCTCATAAAGGCATACACATCACAATAGCCGATCAGATAGGCAACCTCTTCAGAAGTGATATTATCGTTCAGCAGATAATGCCTCGCCATCAGTTCTCGGGTATGATTCAACTGTTGGATAAACGTTGTCCCATCTTCGGATAATTTTCGTTGAAGGGTCCTCGGCGAAAGTGCCATTTCCCGAGCAACGGTTTCTATATTCCCCTTCCCCGAAGGAATGAGCTCAAACAGTATCGTTCTGACCTTTGCTGCAAAACTGTTGTCTGTTTCCATTTCCTCTTTTCTCTTCTTCAATTCCGGTTCGAGATAATGCCACATGATGTTATTCTCTGTTATATACGGCTCTTCTACATCGGCAAGTTTGAAGGAAATCGTGTTTTTATCGGATTTCACCGGTTCAACCCCTATATGTTCAACAATCCGCTTCGAATAAGCATACGGTGATTCGACTTTTAACGGGATAATCTGTTTTCCGGTTCCCGCTCTGATGATGTTTACGATGAATAGACTTTCAGTAATCCCGGTAAATCTCGGAAGAGGCGTCTTCAACTCATCATCAAAGGTAAATTCAAGACGCAGCACCTTTTCCAATACCGTCACATTTAAGACAAAGGGACCTATCAGCCGCTTATAAGCTGACAATCTTTCAAAACACTCTCTTCCGTTGTTTGCGCATAGACCGGCGAAGATAGGGGGAATGAACATGGATTGTTCCCGAACGTTGCTGTATAGCAGCATCATCTCATCAGTCGATTCTTCGGCAAGGACATTCATGAAATCAATATACTGCTGCCTGCCGACATACAATCCTCTCTTTTCCATCTTAAGGGGAATTCCGGCTTTTCTGAATACTCTTTCTCCATTAACGCCAAGATTATCGAGATATGCCTTGTATTTCTGATTAATAAAGTAAGAGACCGGCAAAAAAACACCTCCTTCTGAATAACCGCTTGACCTTTACTTACCTCTGGACATGATGTTCAATACGATTCTATCATAAGTCCTGTCGGATAATAACCGCTTCATCAGGAATAACGGTACGGCATTTGCACCGAGTAGATACCTCGTCTTTGGTTTTCTAACCGTCGCCGCCTTTACAATCGTGTCTGAAACAAGGCTTGACGGACTCAATCCCTTTCCGGTAGAATACATGTCAATCATCCCATCGGCCACCTTAACGGCTCTTTTTCTGTAACTCCCTTTTCCCGACGTCTTTTTAAGATTTCCCCCGGCGATAATTCCCCAGTCAGTCTGGATAACACCCGGTTCTATCAACACAACCTCTATCCCAAATTCTCCGACTTCCATTCTCAGGCAATCACTGAGCCCCTCGACGGCGAATTTTGTCGCATGATACCAGCCTCCAAAGGGTGAATGGACTTTCCCCCCCATAGAAGTAATATTGATGATCCTGCCTGAGCGATTCTTTCTCATGACCGGAAGAACGAGTTGCGTCATTCGGCCAAGACCAAGAACGTTGACTTCTATCTGTCTTCTGGCCTCCTCTATCGGAACATCCTCTATTGCACCATATGAACCGTATCCGGCACTATTCACCAGGATATCGATACGGCCTTCCTTTTTAACGATAGAATTGACGCATTCCTGCATAGATTCATCATCGGTGACATCGAGGGAGAGGATATGAATTCCCCTTTTTTCAAGGTCCCTCATTCTTTCCATTCTTCTTGCAGCACCATAAACCACAAACCCCTTTTCCTTTAACCCCATCGCCGTGTCAAATCCTATTCCACTACTTGCACCCGTTACCAGAGCAACTCGTTCATTCATATTCAAAACCTCCTGTTTATCATTTTCATCGTCAGTATATGCTTTAAAGGATGAGAAGAAAATGATAATAAGCGACATATCTATTGCAATTTCCGCCATATTTAGAAAGACATGCGAATGAGAAAAAGGTGTATGATCTAAGTATACTAAATATAGGTATACGGTTTACTTCTTCTGGAGGGATCACAGGGATAAAAGGACACAGAAGGGGAGATCAAGGGGGAATTTCATCCCCGGATCGTGGCCTATCTTCTGATAAGACTAACAAACAGTCTCTTTGATCCGGAATGTTATCTCGACAACAAGGTGATTTTTGAAGAGGTAACGGATGACTTAAAAAAGATGGTCCTTAAAGGCCTGATCCGAACAGTTAAGAGGTGATCTATCTTGAAAACGGCATTAATCTATGTTTCTCCTAACGGTACAACACGCCGACTAACAGAGATTCTAAAGCAAATCTTCCTTAATGACAATCAATCAGTTGAAGCCTTTGATCTCGGCAGATCACCGTATCGGGAAGATCCAAAGGCCATCATCGACAGACTTCATGAATTTGATCTCATAGGACTCGGAAGTCCCGTCTATCATATGGACACGTTGATTCCTATGCAGAAGTTTCTGAAGGCGCTGACAGAACAGGCATATGATCGTAGACTCAGGGCATTTATTTATCTGACTTATTCCGGGATAACCTCCGGGAAAACTTTTCTCAACAGTACAAAAGCACTTGAAAAGGCAAAGATAGGGATAATAGGCGGGATCAAAGTCCAGGCACCGCATTTTCATCATCTAAAAGAAAGGTTTGACACCGAGAGAATCACCCGTTTATCCGAAACTTTCTACGATAAACTAAAACGAAATCATTTCGCCGAAATTCCTGAAAAACAAGTACGAAAACTCTTTTCCCCGGAGAAAAAAAGAGTCCATTGGCTTTATCCGATCGTCCACATCGTTGGGAAGATGCGTGAACTTCCCATCACAATAGAGGCAAATGAATGCAGAAAGTGCGGGAAATGTGTGAGCGAATGTCCTTCAGGTGCCATTCATCTCGCCGATTTCGCCCAGATCGATCCGGTCAGATGCCTGCACTGTTATCATTGCACTATTGCATGTCCTTTCGATGCGATCAGAAGTCCCATAGAAAAAATAGATCAGATGATAATAATCAACCGGAGAGTTGTCGGAACGGAACATCCCGCCGACAAATGTTATCTACCGGAGATGAAACCATGATCTTCATCCCATCTTGTCCATTTTCAAATTTCTCTATCTGTTTCTTTGTGGAAAGATCAAAAACCATCCTGAATCAAAAAACAGGACAATATCTATAGATGGACATAATTTTCTGATTTTCAAGCACATTCATGTGAAAGATGAGAAAACTGAAAAACAAGCCTACTGTTTTGGTTCTCCGTTTCTCTTTCAAACATAACTCCTTAAAGAGAAATCGTATCGTATCTTTTCTCCAGATACCAGTATTTACAGGACTTCTAGGATTTCAGGAGAAATTATGGACCTTTGATCCTGAAACAGGTACTTTTCAAGGCCTCTATCAATGGCAATCTGAAAAACACGCAGAAGGGTATCTGAGTTCCTTTGCAACAAACAAGGGATATCAAAATGAAAACAGGTAATCATCAGATGGAGGGTGTCATCTATCCTAAATACCACATTGTCCAAATTTCTCAGTCAGATTTCGGCGGATAAACGGTCAGTATAATCTCAAACTTTTACATAAGCCTTCCACTCTTCAGCAATCCTGTTCCAAGAGAAATCTTCCATCAAAGCCCATCGTCAGGACGCGAATGGCAACAGCATATGTCAGAAAGGAAAGGTGTTTTTCAATAAATTTCAAATAGTCGAGTATTTCAAAAGCTTTTTCGCCCCGTACGATCGAATCGTTAGCAACGATGGCATTTAACAAGGCCTGTTTCTATAAATCGAATTTATTTTTCACCAAAACTGATGCCTATCAGCCTTGCCGTTTCGATCAGGGTATGATCTGCCGGAACATATTTCAGCAGACCGGCAACTTCTTCAAGCGGTGTCGCAACGCAGTTATCATTTTTCAGGGAAACGGCATACCCGTATTTCTCTTCCGCTATCAGTTTTGCCCCAAAAGCCCCTACCCTTGTCGCAAGCGTCCGGTCAAAGGCGCAGGGAGATCCGCCCCTCAGGATATGCCCTGGAATGACCACTCGGGTTTCATAGCCCGTTTTTTCATCTATCCTATCGGCAATCTGTTCGGAAATATACCTATACCCTGATTTTTTTCTCTGTTTCATGAAGTCTTTCTTCGTCATATCGTATTCTGTCTGGCTCTTTGCACCTTCTGCCACTGCGATGATCGAAAAACTCTTTCCGACATCATGCCTCTTGTGTAAGGCTTTGATGATGGCCTCATCGTTGAAGGGGATTTCAGGGATCAGAATGATATCCGCCCCTCCGGCAATCCCGGCATTGAGGGCAAGCCAGCCGGTCTTGTTCCCCATGAGTTCCACGAGCATGACCCTGTCATGTGAATCGGCTGTGGTATGAATCCTGTCGATGACATCCGTTGCAATATTTACAGCCGACTGATATCCAAAGGTAACATCCGTTCCCCAGATATCGTTGTCGATCGTCTTTGGAAGCCCCACCACATTCAACCCTTCCTCTCTCAGCATGTTGGCATTCTTGTGTGTCCCATTCCCGCCAATACAAACCAGGCAATCCAACTCAAACTTGTGATAATTATCCACCATGGCCTTGACTTTATCGATCCCATCCGGGCCTATTTTACGCATACTCTTATGTGGTGTTCGATGGGTTCCGAGGATGGTGCCACCTTTCATCAGGATACCCGAAAAATGAGCGGACATCATCTTTTTCATATTTCCCGTTATCATCCCTTCAAACCCGTTCAAACTCCCTATAAATTCACAATCCATAAGATTGGACGAGGCCTTTACGAGCCCCCTTATCGTTGCATTAAGTCCGGGACAGTCTCCACCGCTCGTCAGCAGACCAATTCTTCTTCTCATATCCAAATTCCCCCATATACAATTTCTCTTTCTCCGATATCATTCTGATCGTCTCTTCAAACTTTAAAGCGGTAAATGATCACCGTAAATCTTCTCATAATTTTCTTCCAATATCGATTCAAGTGCGTCTACAACAACCGGATCGTACAATTTACCCGATAATTCCCTTAATTCCGCAACAGCCGTTTCCCGGGATTTTGATTTTTTATACGGCCTGTTTGTCACCATCGCATCAAACGAGTCACATACGGCTAAGATCTTTGCTTCAGGTAAAATGGCTTCAGCGGTCAAGCCTTCAGGATATCCGCTTCCATTTAGCCGCTCATGATGCTGAGAGATGATATCTTGAATAAATACCGGATCAAATGCGTTATTCAGAAAAGTAAAATGATCTCTGAACAATTCGGCAGAGTATTTCACATGTCTTTTCATCTCTTCAAATTCCATCTCATTTAGTTTTCCCTGTTTCTTCAGTACGGCATCGGAAACCTTGATCTTTCCAATATCGTGAAACTGTGCCCCATAAGTCAGATGAAACAGTCTGTGATTTGAAAAGTTTAATTTCACACCTATCTTTTTCGCCAGTATCTTGACTCTTTCACAATGGCCTTTCGTATAATGATCTTTTTCACCTATAGACTCTATCATCTTAAAAAAGACCCTGAACCCGTCATTGATATCATCAAAAAAACGCATGGAGGTGATGACCAGTAGATTTACATATTTATGGATTTCTATCCTTATCAGATCTTCCAGTTTTTCATAGTAAAAATAGGCATTTCTCTTCAAGTGTTCATTCCTGTCTTTGTAAAATAATTCTATTTCTCCATCCATGACAACACAGAGCAGGAAGTGTTCACATGATCTTTCAGCCGTATCGAAAAAATACAGGCTCGTTTCATAGCTGCGGTTGATATTGATAATCTGGAGATTATCCCTGCTCTTTATCAATTCATAGAACGTTTCATTTAAATCGAATTTTAATGATTTGACTTCCAGTGACTCATTCATCTTTCCACCTCGGACAAAATGATTATCAACAGATTAATCTTCATATTTTTATCCTCCATGTCATGAATTTGATTATTCACAGTACAATTTTAAATAGAAACAACACCACTATTTTAGCATATTTTTCATTTTGAATTGAAAAAGCAGCTTTTATATCAGAATCAAGAAAAAACTCCCCTTTCAATCCCGAGGGGAGTCCTGTTTATTTATAATACCCGAAATCACATCTTATCCTTTACGCTTCATCTCATCAGGTTTCATACCAGCCGCCATCTCATTTCCAGATTTCTTATAGGTATAAAACCAGCGCAAGGCATCTTTCAGTGTTTCATCGACAGTCCTGAAACGCAATCCGTCCTTCATCGCCTTTGAGACGTTAACCCGATGTATTCCCTCCATCCCCTCCATATCGTAACAGAGCGGGAAGGCAGCGGCTTTATCAATTTCATGTGTTTTCAACCAGTTATCGGAAACAAAAATCAATTCACACTCGGGATTGACAACTCTCCGGCAGTCTTTTATAAAGTGGTTGAAGAGATACGGTTCTTCAGGACCCGTCAAGATATATCTCCCGGAAAATTGTCTTTCCGCCGCCATGACGATAAAAGCGGCAAGATCTTTTACATCTATAAACTGAATAGTCAGATCTCCTGTTTCAGGGACAAACATCCGGTTCATCTCATACATCATAACGGGCCAGAAGGTAAATCTGTCCGTATGATCCCTTTCACCGACTATGAACCCCGGTCGGATAATCAGACTCTTTTCCTCTCCAAGCTGATCCAGCAACTCTTTTTCAGCTGCCGCCTTAAGTTTTCCGTAATTTTCATTGTTTACCTCAACCGATTCAAAATCATATCCGTCAACCGGTGTCGTCTCATCGATGTCCGTTTCAGAAATATCATAAACGGAAACGGTAGAAACGAGAATATATCTGGAGATATTTTTCCCCAACACCTCGCAGGTGGATTTCACCTGATCGGGAAAATAGGCACAGGTGTCTATCACCACGTCAAACGTCATATCCGTTAACCGCTCTATATTCGTATTTCGATCCCCTGTTATCACTTCAAATTGAGGTAAAAGCTCCGGATAGGTCTTGCCGCGGTTGAAAAAAGTAATATCATGTCCCCTTCTTTCAGCCTCAAGAGCTATATGATAACCAATAAACTTTTTCCCACCCAATATCAAAAACTTCATAAAAACACCCCTTTATCGGTATATGGTATATTTTAACACCTGAGAGATTCTTCAATCACACCTATCACAAGAAGTGACTACCAGAACTGCCTCCCACACAGAGATTCATAAGAACAAAAAATCCCACAGATACGTTCTTAAGAACAAAAAATCCCACAGATACGTTCTTAAGAACAAAAAATCCCACAGAAGCGTTCTTAAGAAGTCCCCCACAAAGGATATTAAGAAAGCAGTTTATTGTTCCTTTCTTTTAAACCCGGGATGAATAGTGACGACAGGCTTGACGGGTATTAAACAGGTAAAAGTGGAGCCGACATTCGGAAAACTTTTTATCGAGATATTTCCATTCAGATTTTTTACAATGGCACTGACTTTGGGCAATCCGAGTCCCAACCCCTGAAATTCTTTTGTCAAACTCAAGTCTTTCTGATAGAACATCTCAAATATCCTTTTCTGAGTCTTTTTATCCATCCCTATTCCGGTATCAGTAACTTCTATCTCAAGTAAGCCGCTTTGCCAAGTAAGTTCCTTATAGCTCAATATCACTTTTACCTCTCCCGAAAAAGTAAATTTGATTGCATTATCGAGAAGTTTGTCTATCATTTGCTTGATGCGTGACCCGTTGCCGAAAAAATCCGGGACATTGAATGATTCTATATTAAAATTCAATCCCTTTTCTTCAGCACATATTTTAAAGAGGTCATAGGTTTTCCCAACAATATCCGCAACAATGACCTTCTCTTCAGATTCCTCATAATCCTCTTTGTTGAGCCTTATGATATCATACAAGTCATCAAAGACGGTTTCAAGCTGAATGGCCGATTTATGAGCCATGTTGATCAGATACAGATACTCTTCATTCTCAAGGACCGCAAGCAAAGTTTCAAGGGACGCAATAATCCCCGTAATAGGCGTTCTGATCTCATGACTGAGATTCGAAAGGAATTCATTTTTCACACGGTTAGATTCTCTTGCCCTTTTTTCTGCAAGGTATAATTCCCTTCGGGTATCAACATTTGCCAGGATAGCTGCAAATAAGCTTAACAGTCTCTCCTCTTTACCGGTATACCTGTAATAATCCCTGATTGATTCTATTCCCATAAAGCCGAGACAATCCTGACCATTCATAATCGGTATGGCAATAATGCTCTTTATCTTTAACGATTGCAGGATGCTTTTTAACCGATCATTTTTCAACATAGAGACGTCTTCGATCTTTATCAGCTGTCCTTTTTTATGAAATTCTACCCAGTCCATCATCTCTTCTATTGAAACGTTCTGAAATTTGTCAATAACCGGTTCAATCCCTGGTGCACACCATTCAAAAATATTCGTAACCGTACCTTTTTCAAAATGATACCGGAAGATATAGGCTCTATCGGCTTTAAAAAAGATGGTTAATTCCTTAAGCGCCTCGTTGATCTTTTCATTTGCCTGCTTAAGGGGTAGATTGATATATTCTGAAGCCATTTTCATGATAATCTGTTCTATTGCGAGATGATGCTTCAGGTTTTCAAGAGTTTTTATTTGTTTTGAGACATCGTTTAAAAGACAAAACATGACTTTTTGATCATACAAGTCAACACATTCGCCTGAAACGGTCGCAGAAATTGTTTCAGCCGATTTTGTCTTCAATGAAACTCGGTAATCTAAAAATGAGGTTTCGGATTTAATCAAATGGAACAGTTTCTTTTGTTCCGTCTCTTTCGGAAAAAGAAGCGTAGAGTCAAGACTTGTTGATTCGATGTCGGGTTTTAAATAACCGGTCTTTTCTTCAAATCTTCTATTTACCCATAGAAATTCCCCCGTATCACAGGAAGTAATAAAAACAGGAACAGGTATTTTATAAAAGACTTCGACAAAACAAGGAACATCTTCTTTTTTTAAGCTTTGATCGTCTTTATTATCCAATCAGTATCACCCGATGAGTAAAAGTGTATGATAATCCCGTATTATTATAACATTTAACACGCCGAGACATCAAATTAAACAAGTGTGTTCGGTAGTCCTCTCAAATTTAGATATAAAATATGTAAACTCACAAAACCTTTTTGAGGATTGAAACAGGCAATGACATATGTTATAATTTCTGTTGTTTCTATCACAAACGCTCTTAATTTATAACAGATGATACGGGGAATCGTCAGTTTAATTACAAAAAATCAAATTCAGAAGGCTTTTCACGGCTTTGCTTTTGCTATCATAAATATATTGGAGGAGATTTTATGAAAAAAGCTTTGTTTTTTGTATTAATTGTTATGATCGTCTGTTCTTTCGGATTTGCAAAAGTTTACAGAGTTGGTACAAGTGCCGGATTCCCACCATTTGAATTCGTTGAAAATGGTGAATTTGTCGGATTTGACATGGATCTCATGAGAGAAATCGCCAAGGAAATGGGATTTGAGATCGAGATCATCGACATGAGTTTTGATTCACTCATCGCAGGACTTGTTTCAGGAAACCTCGATGTTATCGCTGCAGGAATGACCATCACAGAACAAAGGGCAAAAGTCGTTGATTTTTCAGATGCCTACTGGACCGCCGATCAGAGTATTTCGGTGAAGGCTGACTCGGATTTTGATCTCACCGTTCTCTTCGGAAAGCACAACATCGGTGTACAGACGGGAACAACTGGAGATCTCTGGGTCGAGGAGGCACTGGAGAAAACCGGAATCCTTACCGGAAATTACAGGAGATATGATACCTTTGTCCTTGCAATGACAGACCTTGAAAATGAAAACCTCGATGCCGTTATCCTCGATTCACCGGTTGCAGACAGATTTGCAAAGGTTCGCCCGGTGAAGACCGTTGGGATTATCAAATCAGATGAAAAATACGGACTTGCCGTTAAAAAAGGCAACAAAGCATTGCTCGATATGCTCAATGAAGGCATGAAAAAGCTCGAAGAAAATGGGAAAATTGATGAATTGATTGCAAAATACTTCTGATACAGATCATAAAAGGCCACGCGTAAAGCGTGGTTTTTTATTCTTAAACCAATTGATGAAAGGCGGGGAGTATCATAGATAAATTACAATTATTTTTTAACTCTTTACCCTTGCTCCTGAGAGGAACATTGGTTACATTGCAATTGACTTTCATGACACTTGGTATCGGTCTTGTGCTTTCGATTCCATTTTCTTTCGGACAGGTGTATGGTCCCAAATGGGTAAAAATATTGATCGGGATTTATGAAAAGATCTTCAGAAGCATACCCGGAATTGTCATCCTGTTCCTCATCTATTATGGACTACCAAATCTCGGTATACAGATGGCACCCTTCTGGGCCTGTGTGATCGGACTCGGACTAAGAAGTGCCGCCTATCAGTCACAGTTGTTCAGAGGCGCCATTCAGTCCATTTCACCAACTCAGATGCGCGCCTCGCGTTCGCTTGGCATGAGCAAGATGCAGGGTTTCAAGAACATCATCCTTCCACAGGCATTCCGTGTTGCCCTCCCACCCTGGGCAAATGAGTTTACCATCGTTTTAAAAGACTCTTCCTTTGCCTATGCACTGGGCGTTACCGAACTTCTGAGAGAGGGGCGATACATCATCGCAACGTCTTACGAACCCCTTCTCATCTTTCTGATGATCGCCGCTATCTATTTTATCATCAGTATCATCCTCAACAAGAGCCTCGCAATGCTCGAAAGAAAATTGTCCATACCCGGATTTGAGATAAGGGAGAAGATAAAATGACAGAAAACAGGCCTATTTTAACGATAAAAAATCTGAAAAAGAGTTTTGGAACCAATGAAGTGCTGAAAGACGTGAGTTTTACCATGAACAAAGGTGAAACAAAGGTAATCATCGGTCCGAGCGGAACCGGAAAAAGCACCCTTCTAACCTGTATCAATCAGCTTGTCCTACCGGACAGCGGGGAAATCTTCCTGAAAGATATCGATGTAACAAAGGCTGAAAACATGAACACCATCAGACAGCAGATCGGGTTTGTCTTTCAGGATTTCGGACTCTTCAACCATCTGACGGCGTTGAAGAATGTCATGATCGGACCCGTAAAAGTAAAAAAGATGAGCAAGGCAGATGCCAGAGATCTCGCAATAGAAGAACTTAAAAGGGTCGGATTGATTGAACATGCCGACAAATATCCGGCTCAGCTTTCTGGCGGTCAGAAACAGCGTGTCGGTATTGCAAGGGCACTCGCCATGCAGCCGGAGATCATCCTCTTTGACGAACCGACATCGGCTCTGGACCCGGAACTGATAGGGGAAGTTCTCAGCGTCATGAAGGAGCTTGCGAGGAACAAGATGACCATGCTGATCGTTACCCATGAGATGGGATTTGCCCGAACCGTGTCCGACGAGATCATCTTCATGGAAGGCGGTGTCATCGTAGAGCAGGGACCACCCGAGAAACTCTTCAAAAATCCGGAAAACAGGAGAACCGGAGAATTCCTCTTCAAACTGACCGAACTATACGGCGAAGGTGATTGATGATGCTGAACAATATCATCGAAATTGTCGCAGAACACTGGCCGGACCTCCTCGAAGGTCTGGGACTGACGTTGCTGATGGCATTGATTTCTATGTCTTTCGGCACTTTTTTCGGGACAATCCTCGCCTTTTTAAAGGTTTACTCCAATAAAGTCGTCCGTGCTGTCGTCACCGGATACATAGAGATCATCCGCGGAACACCGATGCTCGTTCAGATATTCATCCTCTACTTTGCCCTTCCCGTTTATGGAATCAAACTGAGTGCGTTCACGGCTGCGGTGATCGGATTTATCCTGAACAGTGCAGCGTATCAGGCAGAATACACACGCGGTGCCATACAGTCGATAGAAAAAAATCAGATGACTGCCGCCCGTTCACTCGGGATGACAAAGAATCAGGCCATCTTGAGCATCATATTGCCTCAGACGATAAAAAATGCCATACCGGCCTGGACAAACGAATTCATCTACCTCTTAAAATATACATCACTGGCCTATATCGTAGGTGCGGAAGAACTGATGGAGAAAGCTAAAGTCATCGCAAGCCGTAATTTTCTCTTCTTCGAAGTTTACGTGGTCGTTGCCGTCATCTATCTGATCATCGTACTCCTTCTGACCTGGGCCCTGAGAAAGATCGAACAGAAACTCGATATCCCTGGTTTTGAAACCGTCAGATAAACCTTTCAGCTCATGTGTGTTAAACATGAGCTGTTCCCTTCTTAAAAATCCACCCCTCTGTCATCTGAGGAAGAATTCCTCTGTGATATAATCGCTTCAGATGATATAAAACTGATCGACTCCAGAGGAGGATAAGATGAAATATGAATATAAAACGCTTGCAGATATAAGGCAGAAGGTCTTTACGGCCGTCAGTAAGATGGCTTTTGACGATGATCTGTCCGAATTGGCGAATATTCCCTATGAGATCATCCCCGGAGACATCGCGAAATACCGCGAAAGCTCCTTTCTCGAAAGAGCCATCGTCAGTGCCAGGATAAGACTGGCGATGGGTTTGAATCTGAGGACAAATGACCGTGAAAGACCCATCACAGAAGGAATAGAAGAAGCGGATATTCCCTCAAAATATTATGAACCGCCACTGATCAACATCATCAAATTTGCCTGTGATGCCTGCCCGACAGACAGTTATGAGGTAACCAACATGTGCCGCGGCTGTCTGGCACATCCCTGTGTGGAGGTCTGTCCGAAAGATGCCATCCATATCATCAAGGGAAAAAGTGTCATCGATCAGGAAAAATGTATCAAATGCGGCATGTGTGCAAAGGCCTGTCCCTACACGGCCATCATCAAACACGAACGGCCCTGTGCTGCGGCATGTGGTGTGGATGCCATTTTCTCAGATGAATACGGAAGGGCCAGTATAGATTATGAAAAATGCGTCAGTTGCGGCATGTGTCTCGTAAACTGCCCGTTTGGCGCCATATCCGATAAAAGTCAGATCTATCAGCTCATTCAGGCAATGAACCGGAACTATGATGTGGTTGCCATCGTTGCCCCGTCTTATCTCGGACAATTTGGTAAAAATGTGGGATTTAACGACTTTAAAACGACGCTGATAAAACTCGGATTTAAGGATGTCGTTGAAGTAGCGATCGGAGCGGATATTTGCGCCATTGATGAAGCGGAGGCCTTTCTGAAAGAGGTTCCGGAAGAAATGGCATTCATGGGAACCTCCTGCTGTCCATCGTGGTCCTCTATGGCAAAACGCCTTTACCCGGAGAGAGCGGATCATATCTCTATGGCTCTGACCCCGATGGTCTTTGCCGCACGTCTTGTCAGGGAAACCTATCGAGAGGCAAAGATCGTGTTTATAGGGCCATGCAGCGCGAAAAAATTAGAAGCATCGCGAAAAAGCGTCAGGAGTGAAGTGGACTTCGTCATCACATTCGAAGAACTGGCCGGCATGCTTAGTGCGAAAGACATAGAAATAAGGGGAACGGATAAAAGTCTGAATGATGAGGCAACCGGTGCCGGAAGAGGTTTTGCCGTATCCGGTGGCGTCTCGAAAGCGGTAGCCGATCTCATAAAAAAGAAAAATCCCGAAACGGAGATCAAAATTCATAACGTTGATGGATTGAGGGAATGCAGGCAGCTCTACCAGGATGCGGTTAAGGGAAAATACGACGGTTATCTGCTGGAAGGGATGGCCTGTCCGGGGGGATGTGTTGCCGGAGCCGGCTGTATCGTTAACCCGGTTATTTCAGGCAGTCAGGTAAAAGCTGCTGCGAAAGGATCCGAATTAAAAACGGTGGATGAGTCGAAATATGCAGACAAACTCTATCTGCTGGAAGGAAAATAATCTCAACGGCATAAATTTAGCAATAATTTTGATTCTTCTTGTGAGGACAACTCACTGAGTACAATATTGAGCGACCGGATATACGGATGTTTAAGTATATCCGGGATTCTACAGGTATTAATCATCTATCAGTCTTCTTTGAAAAACCTTTCTTTAATCCAAGAAACCAGAAAGCGGATACTATAAAAGCGATCAGGTAGTAAACGGGTTTGTTCTCATGAATCGCTTTTGCGGCCCAGAATGACGGCAACGGCGACAGCAGATACTGAATAGCGCCTTTGAGAAAAAATGGTCCTATCAACCCAAACGTTAAAAGAGAAGATAATTTTGCAACGGCCATTCCCTCCAGTTTGTTCGTGGAAAACGTGACAATCAGCATGGCGATGATTATTCCCTGAACCGTTCCTGAAAAGGATAGGAGAACGATGTTGAAAAAGGATATTTCCGTCAGTTTAAACACCGGCAGCAACAGAGCAGAAACGGTAAAAGCCAGTATTGCCGGAATTCCAACTCTTGAAAACAGATACCCCCTCTTTCCCAATGGTGTCACAAAAAGGTATCCGGCAATATGATCATCCATTTCCTCTAAAATAACCAATGCCGAGACAAAACAAAACATAATAGGTGCCAGCATGGCAAAAAACACGTCAAAAAGTCCATAATAAGGTGAAAGAACGGAGGTTGAGGAAAATTGACTAATCAGAAACCGTTCGGACAGCGGAATGACAAATTTAAAAAAAAGACCGCTAAGTAATGGTATCAGGCAAACCATAAAAAGCATCATGTCTTTTTTCACAGTCGTCATCATCTGCATAAAACTCATCTGTATCGCTTTCATAATTTGATCCCTCCCGTATACCGCCACATCTTTGCTACGCGACGCCCTGCAATCCGAAACAGGAGATATAACACAAAGACTGTCAGGAACGTTTTTAATAGAATATTATCCGTTTGCCCCATAATCATGCCCATACAGATATTTACCGGATAATAGGTTAGAAATTCAGGTCCCGCGTCAAACAGATAGAAAAGAGACGGGACAAAACAGATGATTTCTACCGGTATCACCGCTATGAGAAACTGGTTCAAACTGTTAATTCCAGATGCGACAATCATCGCGAGAAGGGTAAACATGGCAGACGATAAGGCCGTCCCGACCAGGATGAGAAGAATATGAGCGCTACCGGCGGCGATTGATAGGGCAAGGGCAACAACAAGTGCCATAAAGCCGAATGAAATCACTTTCGAAATAATATACTCCCCCACCTTTAAGGGGGATGTAATAAACGCATCCACCACCCTTTGATTTTTTTCCAGTAAAATGACGGCTCCCATAAAAAACAGTCCCATGGCAGCCGGATCTGAAAAAATCATGACAGCCGCAGCTTTTTCACGCCATGAAACCGGGAGGGCCGACAAGACGATGACATACAGTACGGTTACAACCCCATAAACGAAATAAAAACCGTACTTCACCTGAAAACGCATATCCCATGAAATCAGATGCCCCATCCTCATACCAGTGTCCTTCCCGTAACATCAATAAAGATATCGTTGAGTGTCGGTTCGCTGCTGTGTACAGAAAGAATCCTGTTTTTATCCATCAGATATCTGAGTTTTTCATCCCCTGATATCTGATTCAGCAGACAGCTGCCCTGCTGCTCCCCATCTTCTTGGTAGGTATAGGTGATCTGTGTGGCACCTTTCGACATGATCAGATTACGTGGCGTATCCAGCGCACAGACATTACCGTTCACGATAAAAGCCACACGGTCACACAATTCGGTGGCATCCTGCATATTGTGCGTTGTCAGAATAATGGTCTTCCCGGCCCCTTTCTCATCAAGGATCAAATCTTTCATCATTCGGCTGTTTGTCGGATCGAGTCCGTTTGTCGGTTCATCCAGAAAAAGGACCTTCGGGTCATGCAAGATGCTCCTGATAAAGTTCAACCTCGATCGCATGCCCTTTGAAAAATCCGATACACGCTTATCCGCATCATTCTGAAGTCCGACTGACTTCAGCAATTCATCCAACGGCCGTGATTTTTTCCTGTATAGAGAGGCAAAGAAATTCAGGTTCTGCCTCGCGGTTAATTTTTCATACAGCGTCGAAAATTCAAAATCCACGCCGATGGTTTCATAAAACGTACTTGAACAGCTCCTGCATTCCGCACCGTTAACCGTCACACTGCCCGTATAACTTGAGATCATACCGATCAGAATTTTCTGCAGTGTCGTCTTTCCCGCACCGGAGGGGCCCAGAAAACCGAATATTTCCCCTTTTCTCACGGAAAAATTCATATCTTGAATAAAAGGCTTCTTCGTGTAACTAAAAGATAAATGCTTGACTTTAATCATAAATGAAACTTACACCTCCATACTGTTTGACTATATATAAAATTATAGTCATAATAAATGAAAAAATTTTTTTATTCGTTCCTGAACCATTTTCTCTAAAGCCGAACCGTCTATTTCAGTAACTGAATGACCAATCCGTTGATCAGCAGCCACAGTGCCTCATCAAAATACTGTTCACCGGTTTCCTCTTTATGCAGTGTCGAAAAATATAAGGCCCTCAACGCCGCACTGTATGCCTTCAGATCCCGTTTTAGCTCTACCCTGAAGACGGAAATTAGTCTTTCTATCATATCGTTATCCTCTGACAGATGTCTTTCCAATACCTCCGGAGGAAGCTTACGATAAAGCACTTCTATCTCCCCTGAATCCAGCATTTTTAACAGGGGCATCTCCTCCGACAGCTTAAAAAAACGGAACAGGACATCCGTCAGCTCCGAACTGGTCATCGTATCGGGATTCAATTCGGCTACGGCGGCCAGCAGTTCCCTCTCTATCTGATCATGCAACTCTAAGATGACATCAAACAACAGCTGTTCCTTTGAATGATAAAACAGATAAAAAGTTCCCTTCGGGATATTAACCCGCTTCACCAGTTCATCAACCGTTGTCTTTCTGATACCATACTGCACGATGCATTTTCCCGCTTCCTCTTTTAAACGTTTGACAATCATTTCTCTCTCGTGATCCGAATAAGATTTCGGCAAAGGCAACACCCCTTTTGACCAATAATGCTTTTATAGTCATTATACAGATAAACACCCTGTTTGTCAACTACACAATATAAAGAGAATTTGTTAAACCGGCAGTGTAAAAAAAGCCCCCCTATTCAGGGGGGCTAAAGGAGTGCAATCTATGTGAAGTGTTGTTCGTCGTTTCTGTCTTTGGCGTTACGTTGCGTTCTTTAAAATCTGTTTGTTATATCGTAAGTCAAAAGGCTGTTTTCATCCATCTTTCTGTCAAACTGCTTCTGTACCCTTGAATTTCTAATGACTCTTTCAATCTTTTTAATCGTCTTTTTCATCCTGTCCAGCCTCCCTTTCCGTTTGCTGATTCATATTTCCCGTTAAAAGTCTTTCTCATCTGTTTCTTCCGTTCCTCTGAACTACAACATGATTGTACTATCTTGTCTCAGGACAACGTCAACCGCCTTGTTCTTTAACAGTATGTAAAACCCGGGGAATACCTCAAGCTAACTCAACGCTTATTATTTCTTCAAAAACATCACATCATTTTATAAAAATATAAGATTTAGTTGCCTTATCAGGTCATCAAACCCATCAACTATCCGCTCGCATTAGATCCATGAAGATGTTGTCCGGCTGGAATTTCAAATTCTTTCAAAAGTTCCCGAAAAAATGACTTGACTCTGACATAACGTAATAGTCTACACTGAAAACGAAATTGATAAAGAGGATGAGAACGTGAACATACAGATGTTAAGATCAGATAAAATTTATAAAAAGATGGTCCTGGTAGGAAAAGACAAGAGGGCGGATATCTACAGAATTGAATTGATGAAACCATTCGAATACAAATGGAACATGATCAACGTTCCTATCAAAGCAAAACAAAAAGGCGGGTACGATGTTGTGATGGCATCAGATATGATGGGGGTCCTCCACCCGGAAAGTGTCGATGAACAGCAAACGGAAAGGATAAGTCGTATTTCAGATGACGACTTGTGGAATACCTGCGAAAAAACCATCGTTCAATCATTTGAAAGATTCCGGAAGGTGAACTGCAAATTGGAATACGAAAAATACCTTTTCACCATACTCCTGGCAAACCCAGAAAATCAATTTGTGAAGATGTGCAACGGTTATTTAGGTGATGGTGGGATTCCCGGTTATATACTCCTTAGTCTCGTTCCCAACGATTATACGCTAACCAGAGCTCAGGCCGCTCTTGCCCATGAATGCAACCATAACGTTCGCTGGCAATACCAGAAATGGCATCTCGGGGTTTCACTTGCGGACATGATGATCAGTGAAGGCCTTGCGGAATATTTTGCAATGAAACAGTTCGGAGAAGACTTAATTGGACCTTGGGTAAGTAAGGCGGATACAGGAACGCTGAATTCACAGATAAAACCCGTCATTCGAAAGGGGCTGGAAGTAACTGGATTTGATAAGATAACAGGATACCTTTATGGAGATGAAACGGCAGAAATTATGGGATTTCCCCAAGTGGGACTCCCCTATTGCGCGGGTTACGCCTGTGGCTATCATTTGATAAAACATTACCTTGAAAAAACGGGAAAGACAGTCGAAGAAGCGACTCTGATTCCCACTGAAGAGATCATGAGAAACAGCACTTCTTTCTGGAACATGTGATCATGTAAAAGATACATCGGCTGCCCTGGGCTACAACCCGTTGGGCGGCATTTCACCTTACAATTGATTTTTCTCTTCAAGCCCGCTTGCCGGATGTTCAAACAAAAACCATGCAAAACGGGTAATCCTATAAATACGACATAAGGCCAAAAACCACCCTACAGGTACCTCATCCAACGCACTGTTTATAAATCAAAGAATAATAAAAACAGAAAGCGCAAACAGAACGGACAATAAGCCGCTGAATATCCCTTTCAACTTTAGAGCAATTGTTTTTGATTTAAAATGTCTCAGATTCATCTGTAATTTAATCTGTCCCGGTGTATATTCACTTGACCATTCGAATATTTTATGTAACATCTTCAACCTTGGGACATACTCACCGTATATCGCCGAGCAGGATCACTCCGTCCTGGGAAAACGGGCCGTCAAATCCTGAATGGCTATGATGGGAACATCAGTCATCCATCAAAATTCTTGCCTTTCCCGAAATGATAAATTCATTTTGTCTTTCAATAATTAAACCGAGTGAATTCAGCCGTTTAAAAGCAGAATAAGCTGTTGTATGTTTTATATCGTTTGCCTTCATCAAATCAATGATCTGTTCCCGCGTTTGAATTTTCATCAATCACATCCAGTTTGATGCTTTTGAACCCTTCTTGAACGGCGTATAGTTCAAGTGCTTTAAATAACGCCGTTCCGACACCTTTCCCACTATAGGCCTTATCCACTACAATTCCATCCATCAGTATCTGGTTTTCTCCGGGGGACTTTCCGGTCAAACAAAAAATGACATAGAAATCCCTTGAAGAACCCGCTGAAAAGGCCAAATATCTCAACAAAGTCCCCGAGTTTCAGGTCTATCAGATTATTTTGTCCATCGACAGCTGCCAAAGACAACTAACCGAAACAGTCTGTAAAAAAGATACGATTCTATTCCATATACGTTTGATTCATCTCGGAAAAGGCACGATTATTCTCTCTCAGAAAATCGATAAATTCTTTAAAAACAAGCGGCTTACTGTAATAATAACCTTGTATATAATGGCATCCAAGTTTCTTTAAAAACTCGACCTGTTCGATGATTTCGACCCCTTCCATCAACACTTCGATATCCAGAGATTTTGCCATATTCACCAGGATCCCAGCCAGTTTTCCATCATCATTTTCCGGATAATTTTTAATAAAAACTCTGTCGACCTTGATCTTGTCAATGGGTAATGTGTTGAGATATGACATTGACGAATAGCCTGTTCCAAAATCATCTATCGCAATTTTTATTCCGCGATCCCGGATCTTTTCAATGTTTTTTATATTCTTCATTTCATTGGCGAGAAGCATACTTTCCGTTATTTCCATTTCAAGCTGACTGTTTTCCACATCATATTGCGCAATGGTATTAAACAGTTTATCCAGAAAGCCACTTTCTTCCATCTGAACGGTGGACAGGTTAATGGCACATCTGATGGTTTCGTTCAGACCAATGAAATTTTTATTCAGGTATTCGATATCTTCACATACTTTTCGAATCACCCAATTGCCTATATTGATGATCAAACTGCTTTTTTCGGCAATCGGAATAAACTTATCCGGCGGGACAAAGCCAAGTGCCTTGCTTTCCCATCTTAAAAGGGCTTCCATGCCGATTATTCTGTTTGTTCTGATATTTATCTGAGGCTGATAGACCACAAACAGTTCATTGTTTTCAATTGCCGTTCTCAGATGGCCCTCTATCTCATTTTCGCGATTCAGTTTTGTAATCATTTCCTGTGAAAAGAAAGCGATCTCGGCTTCATGATGCGAGGTGGTCCACTCAAGCGCGACGATCGAATTCAGGATCAGCTTTTTCAGATCATCTGCATCTTTTGGCCAATAGGAGACGCCTATCTTGATTTTGAAGAACAGATTTCTTCCGTTGACTGTCATTACCTTTGTCAGTTCTTTATGCAGCTTGAAAACAAACTCATCCGTCGAACCGTTTATATTTTCCAGATCCACAATGACTGCAAACAGATTTCGGCCCGTCTGGGCCACGAAGTCGTTCTCTCCGAGCAACGGTTTGATCAGATTGATAAAAATTCTTGAATTGTTAAAGTCCGTATCTCTGAAGGTTGTCTGTAATTGATTGTAATTTTCGATCATTATGGAAAGTACCATAAATTTAAAATTATCTTTCTTGATGCTTTGTGTCAGGAGCTCAATCATCATTTCCTCATTTGGAAGCCTGAATTCCCCGTCGCTGTAATCGAGATTTTCAAAAAAATTCTGTTTTTTATGGGTTTCGGATAAATCGGAAAAGATACCGATATAATTCAGGACCCGTGTTTCGGTTTTATCCTTAATCGAAATGATGCGTAACTGTTTCGGGTAAATCAATCCGTTTTTCTTCCTGTCCCATAACATTCCTTCCCAGTATCCATTTTTTTCTATTTTCTGCCACATTTTTTCGTAGAATTCCTTATCGTGTTTTCCCGATTTGAATTCACCCGGTGTTGCCCCTATCACTTCAGAAGCGGCATAACCTGTGGCTTCCTCATAGGCATGATTGACATAAGTAATCGTCGTATCATCATCAGTTATCAGAACGGCATCATTTGTACTTTCCGCAATATTCCTCGTCAGTTCGAGCTGATAATCCTTACGCCTCAGTTTTTCTGCGATCAAGGCAATGATATAAGCAAATACGAGAATAACGATAACCACAATGACATTTTTCGTCAGGAAGATGGTTTCCATTACATGGCTCACCGAGAGCATCTGACTGATATCGATTTCGTGAATCAGAATCCATTTTTCATCAAGATGAGCGTTGCTTTCTTTTGTCGTGTCCAACACATCATAAAAGGTTATAAGGCTATTTTTCTGTTCTATGAAGCCATGCGACTTCTGACTTACGATTTCCCATATGGCCGGATTTTCCGAAAGCATGGAGATCTCTTTCATATCATCAAACATAAACGAAAAATATTTTCCCTCGTCGGGGTGAACGATAAATGCCCCATTTTTGTTCAAGATGTAAAACTTCTGCCGCTGGAGCATTTCCCGTTCATGAAGAACGGACATGATGCTCAGGAAATAATCGGCGTTATAATTTATGGCGAGAACCCCTTTAAACGCTCCATGCCTATCATAAACAGGTGTTGAAAACAGAAGGATCGGTTTATAGGGCCTTTCTATCACCCCATTCTCACTATTCAATGTCATTCGCGAAATAAAATATTCGCCAAATTCAAGATCTGCCGTTTTCAGAAAAAAAGTAGCCTCTTCCTGATTGTTTAACCGTTCAGGTGAACAGACAACGGGTACCCCTTCATAATCTATTCGTATAATCTCATTTCCTTCTGCATCAAGATATCTGACCTGATCAAAGGCCTCTTTGTTTCTCATGATTCTCAGCAAAAGACTCAGAAATTCAGATTTTGTATAATCAGTTTCATCGTTGATAAAATCCGACATTTCATTTGAATCTCTTATAACATTCATGTTCTCATAGATCTCATTCATTTGTTTGGCAATCAGAACAGAGGTGTTGGCATCGTAAATCTGGCTTTCGCCGATAATTCGTTCTACCGTGTATTGCTTATCCATTCTGAGATTGTTGACAACGATCCAACACCATAAGATTATAATCGGTACTGCGATCAAAATAAAAATCTGAAAAATTTTTTTATTCAATTTAAGCATGATCCTCCGCTCAATCCTCCAGATCCAGTTTAGTACGATAATTATAACATGCACAGCGATAAACCGAAAGAATCTGGAGATCTTCACATTCTCTTGACAATCAGGTTCCCGCTTTCATATTTCTTCAGACCTCTTTTAAACAGAAGAATTCCTATTCCCATAAAGATTATCGCCGCCGCAACAAGGATCAGAACACTGAGGAGGTTAAATTCCTTTATGATGGAGATGGGGATAAACGAAAAATACATGCTGGGAATAGCCGTGAACAATATGATCCTTACAGCGCCGTTGAAAATGGAAGGTGGATTCAGAGAAAAAGTCAGTACGGACTCGGGAAGAACCCTGGCAAGCGTCGTGGAATTCCCTATATAAAACGTCAGTGACTGGAAGATGATGTTAAATCCGGTAAAGATGAACGATGCCAGGATAGAAACCCCTATCAGGATCAGAAAATTGACGGCGGAGGCGTAGGGCGTAAAGAAAAACAGGAGCATTCCGAATATGAAATCCCCCATTGCCCCAAGTGAGATTCTCGAGACCAGAATATGGGACAGTTCCTCCTGCGGCAGCAGTAGATACGAGTCCAGTTCGCCTTTGATGATGATCTCCGTCATATTCAGCAGATTGCCGAAGAACACCAGAGAAATGCCGAAAGAGATCGTTACAACGGAATATACCAGCATCATGTCTCCCATCTGATAATCGTTAATCATCCCGACCTTTCCAAAGAGTATCCACCAGAAAAACAATAAAAATACATCGTTGAGGACCATTCCAAAAGTCTGTATCAGGAAATTCGCCCGGTATTCCATCTGCGCAGACAGATTGAATTTAAAATATCTCCATATCAGTTTTATCAGTTTTTTCATCACTCGGCCTCCTTCTCATCCACCGTTGATGTTAAGCCTTCTCGTTCCCCTGTTAAACAGCCATACGATCAATCCACCCCAGACCAGGATATGGAAAAGTTGCATGGGAAATACGCGTGCAAACTCCGAAGATCCATTGATATAGACCTTGGCAGGGGCGTTCAGGATATACATGAACGGCATACGGCTGCTGAAGTTCTTCAACCAGTCCGGAAAAAATTCTATTGGGATAAACAATCCGCCTATGGTAAACAGAAACTTGGAGTAGATAAAATGGAAGGCGGTATTCTCTTCAAACCACAGGGCTGACAGACCGATTAAAAAGAAAAACACAAAGTTGATCGTCAGGCCGGCCATAGAAGAGATGATTCCGAGAATCAGATGCAGTGGTGTCAGGGGCGTCTGATGCAACGTAATAAAGAGGATCAGCGAACCAAACATGAGATTCATCGTCATCCTGATCAGGCTTGAAGACATGTACTTTGCATACATGAACAACAGATATGAATACGGCTTGTTCAAATGATAGGCAATATCACCGGTCTTTATATCCTGAGCCATCTCACTGTGAAAGACAAATTTTGACAGCATGATGGATTCCGTGAACATGAAATACCACATCATCCTGACAAAATCAAATCCCTCTATCTCCCCTCCCCGAAAGACGGCTCGCCATAAAAAAGAGTACACAAACAGAAAGAGGCCGAAAAAGAGTATCTGACCCATAAAATTTCTGGAATACATCAGTTCGTTGACAAAATTAATCTTAAAAACCGTGAAGTATTTCCTTAGCCGCTTCATGTTACGCTCCCCCCGTGTAGATCGTCTCGATGATCTCTTCCATCGGTGTCTCGGAGATGGTCATATCAACTATGGCCGTCCGCTTGATGATGTCATTTAGAATGGTCTGAAGCGAACAGATCTGTGTATCCACCTCTATCTTCATGCCGGTTCCCTTTTTCTTCAGTACATTAACACCGGATAGCTGAGGGGTGTATTCATCTTCGAGTTTTAAAGAAAGAATCTTCGTCTTCAGAAAATCATGTTTCAGTTCATTCACCGTACTGTGGAGGATCAGCTGACCCTTGTCGATGACGATGACTCTCCGGCAGAGTTTTTCAATGTCTCCCACATCATGTGAGGTCAGAAAGACCGTCAGGTCTTTTCGTTTGTTCAGGTCTTTGATCAATTCCCTGATCTGATTCTTCACCACGACATCCAGCCCGATGGTGGGTTCATCGAGAAACAGAATTTCCGGGTCATGTATCAGACTAACGGCAATCTCACATCTGATCCTCTGTCCGAGGGATAATTTACGGACCGGTTGATGCATGATCTCCTCCAGTTGAAACCTTTTCACAAGTTCTTTCAGCCTGTTCTTATAATCATTTTTATTCAGTTCATAGATATCCGCCATCAGTTCAAAGGAATCCTCAGGCGGGAGATGAAACCACATCTGTGATTTTTGTCCAAAGACGGAACCGATCTTATATGACAGCTTTTTCCTGGATTTCCAGGGTATCATTCCGAGGACGCTGACTTCCCCAGCACTCGGATAAAGTATCCCCGTCATCATCTTGATGGTGGTAGATTTCCCGGCCCCATTCGGCCCGATAAAGGCAAGGACCTCGCCTTTTTCAACGGAAAAATTGATATCCTGTACCGCTTTGACTTCTTTATAAACCGGGTGCATCAGTGATTTAAAACTCTCTTTGAGTCCTGATCTTTTAACTTTTGTCTTAAAGCTTTTACTCAACCCATTGACTTCAACTACCTTTTCCATAAAAATCTCCCTCCTAATAAAAGAAAAACCGGAGCTGAATTTCAAGCTCCGGTTTTTGATGTATGACAAAACAGACAGCATCACCGGCGCCGTTTAATTGAGACCATATAATCACACAGTTGAATAGTCATCTGTTTAAGCATCATTATCGATTCTCCCATCTGTTTTTTAGTTGATCTTGATAACAAAAAAGAAGGAGTCTCTCTCCTTCTCTTCACCATCTTTCTTCATACGAATTGTATCATAGATGTATAATTCTTTCAAGTCATCTAACACATCATTTACATTTAATCTCAAATTTCTATCTGCGTTTTAAAGACGATTACCGCTTCGCCTGATACACGAACCGTTTCCGGTTCATTCTCACGGATATCAACTTCGACCTCTATGATGCCTCTCCTGTCAATCGTTACCCCCTGTCTGGCCTTGAATTTCAAACAGTTTTTATCAAGGGCGGTCAGATGATACTTAACCATATAGGCACCAAGCGGTCCGTTGGCATTTCCCGTTACCGGATCCTCATTGATGCCGATAGCGGGGGCAAACATTCTTCCGGTAATCAGTGTCCCTTCTTCTGCCGCATCAAAGGTAAAGACATAGTACCCGTTACAGCCTATTTTCCCGCTTAATTCAGTGAGCCTTCCATAATCCGGTTTCATGGCATGGACCGTCTCATAGTCCTTCAGACCGATCATCACCTTTGAATGTCCGGTAGAAACAATTTGTACGGGGGCCTCTTCTATCAGATCATCTGACCGGATATTCAAGGCTTTAATCAGCTGCCGCAGGTCATCCCCTTCAAGCCGCTCTCCGAATTCAATCTTTCCCTGCGTCATCGTAATCCTGTAGGAATCTTCGAGAGGAGCGATATCAACGGGTAAAATGCCCGCGCCGGTCTTCTGATAAACCCTGGTTCTCTCGGAAAACTGTCCTTCTACCGCTCTGACATAATGTGCCGCAATGGTGGCATGTCCGCAAATCGGCACTTCCTTCAGCGGCGTGAAAAATCTGACCTGTACATCATAGTCCTGATCTTCCGAAGGAATGATGAAAGCCGTTTCGGAATTATTCAGTTCCCTCGCGATCTTCTGCATCTGTTCTTCCGTCATTTTATCCGCATTTGACACGACACCTGCGGGATTACCTCTGAAAATCTCTTTTGTAAATGAATCCACCTGATAAAGATTATATTTCATCGGGCCTCCTTTTTCCGCTTTCATTGAATATCTATTTTCTCCATAAAAGAACTATCCGAATACTTACCTTTGTTTATCCTTATAAAGCGTACACGCTTGTATTAAAAAACCACTCTGAAAACAATCGTGTCATTCGGAACAGAATCGATATAGATTCTACCCCCATGTGATTCTACAATATTCCTGACGATTGACAATCCGATACCGTAGCCGTTAATCCTGTTCGTTCGCGATTTATCCCCCCTGTAAAAACGATCGAAGAGTTTGGACTTCTCTTTTGGCAATTCCCCGAGGTACCTGTTTTTCACGCAGATTATCCTTTTCTTTCCCTTTTTATGGAGTGAAATTTCTATCTTTGAATCAGGTACCGCGTATTTGACGGCATTATCCGTCAATTCGGTCAGCATCTTTTTGATATGATTCTCATCTCCTTTGAAGCGTATGCCTTCCTCAACATTCAGAATAATCTCTTTCCCCGTCTCAAAGGCCAGTGATTCAAACGGCAGGACCGTATTCTCTATCAGATAGCTCAGATCAAATTCCGTAAAATCCTCAGATCTGTTAAGTGTTTCCGTCTTTGCCAGTGAAAGTAGTTCTTTCGTTAAGGCTGTCATTCGATGAACCTGATTTTTAATCTCATCAACGTGTTTGTTCGTACCGTATTCCATCTCAAGAATATCCGTATTGGCAGAAATGATGGAAAGTGGGGTCTTTAATTCATGCCCGGAATCGGTAACAAATTCTCTTTGCTTTTCAAAGGCGATATGGATTGGCTGGACAATCAATTTTGACAGAAATATCGTAATAATAAGCAAAACGACAAAACTGACTGAACCGGTGATATAGGACAGATTTAACAGTTCAAGCAGCATATGATCCTGCATGCCCTGATCGGCAAAAACGATCAGGACCCCGTAATAGGTCTGTGCCCTCATATATTTATAGCTATCGGTCTTCCCCATATCGTTATCAGATTGATAAACCGTTTCCGCATAGGCAACGGCATCATCAATGCTTAAAAAGATCTCATCACAAAAAACCGAGATAACCTCCCCATTCGTATCAAGCTTAACGGAGAATCCCTTTATCGGCAGATGGGGCCCCCCTTGAAAAGCCCGGTTATTTTCGGGAGCATATGGTGGAATGGTATTTTCCATGATAAAACCGTCATTCATGATCATATTGAATAAAAAACGGTCTACCTGTTCATTGCTCCTGTAATTCATATAGATATTAATCAATAAAAAGATGGCCAGTAACAGCAGAAGCAGGGCAGCTGTCGTGATCGCAATGAATTTAATACGCATCTTCTTAATCATCATTCCGCTCCAGTTTATATCCAAAATTTCTCACTACTTTTATCCTGATATCTGAATTAATAGACTTTAGTTTTTTTCTCACAAAAGAGATATACACCTCTACAATATTATATTCACCTTCAAAATCATACCCCCAGATTTTCTCTACAAACTGCTCCTTTGAAATGACATGATCAGGATTTTTCATCAGCATTTCAAGAATCTGATATTCCTTGATACTGACTTTTATCTCATTCCTGCCGTTGGATATCACAAGGGTATTCTTGTTCAGAACAAGATTGCCAAAGACTATTTCATCCAATACGAAAGCATCCTTTCTCCTTGCGGCAGATCGAATCCGTGCGAGTAATTCCCTTGTCACAAAGGGTTTCGTCAGGTAATCATCCGCTCCGCAATCCAATCCGTTGACCTTGTCATCTATTTCAGATTTCGCGGTGAGCAGTATAACGGGCGTGGATATCCCGTTTCCACGTAGTTTTTTGAGAACTTCCAATCCATTCAACCCCGGAAGCATGATGTCGAGCAATATCACATCGTACACGCCACTCAAGGCATACTGATAACCATCTTCCCCGTTATAAAAACAATCGACAAGATAATTGTTCTTGGTCAGTATTTCATATAAGGCATCAACAAGTGGTCTTTCATCATCGACAACTAATATCCTCACATCGTTCTCCCTTTTACTTTTTTCCATTTTATCACAAAAGCACAAACACCCTTGCTGAACGCAAAGGTGTTTGTGCTTTCTTTTAAAAAATCATTGAATTATACTTGAGTCTTTATCACGAAACTGCATTAAAATACGTACTGAATTCTGTTGCAAGTCTCGAATTATTCAGGTATGCCGCTTCAAAAGTCTTCATAAAGGCAGTCTTTATTTCCTCGGTTACATCTTCCTCGTCCTCATCGTCTTCGGTTTCGGTAACCGATTCAGGCGGCATTCCCCCTGGTCCTCCCGGGCCGCCAGGACCTCCAGGTCCTTTCATTCCAGGTTCCGGAAGATCAAACGCATTCTCCGAAACAAGTGCCTCTTCCTCTTCAGCGCTTATCTTCGAATCCCCATCCGTATCATATTCACTGATAAGGTCGCTTGCGCTGACATCAATCCCGTTCGTTTCAAGGAATTCACTGATCTCCTCTTCGCTCCACAGCCCATCATCATCCGTATCAATGCTCATCTCCGGTGGTGGTCCTCCGGGTCCTCCTGGGCCGCCGGGACCTCCAGGTCCTTTCATTCCAGGTTCCGGAAGGTTAAACGCATTCTCCGACATGAGTGCTTCTCTTTCTTCCGCACTTATCTTCGAATCCCCATCCGTATCATATTCACTGATAAGATCGCTTGCGCTGACGTTCAGATCACTGGCCTCAAGGAATTCACTGATCTCCTCTTCGCTCCACAGTTCATCCGCATCCGTGTCGATATTCATTTCAGGTGGCGGAGTCCCTGTGCCAGACATATCTGCCGACTGGGCACCCTGATAAGCCGTTTCAAATCTTTTAAGGAGGAGACTCGAAATCTCATCACTATCCGTATCTGTTGTGGAAGTCTCTGTCATCTGCAGCAACTCTTCCAACGTACTGAATCCCAACACATCATCACTGTACAGTGATGTTTCCTCATCTCCATCCTCAGTATCGTTCTTCATATCAGGCGGTGGACCGGCCGGAGCTGGTGGTTTTCCACCCCCGACAGGTGGCTTTCCTCTCGGAGCTCCTTTTCCTTCAACAGATTCACTACTTTCAGCTGCCGCTCGTTCTGCTTCGAGTTTTTCCTGCAGCTCAGTTGCATCAATCTGTTCAGTAGAACTGTTCTGAGAAGAAGAGCTGTACATCTGCCACAATGAAGTCATATCTGTTCCCTGTATTCTCATCTTATCACCCCCTTATTTTTTCACGATTGACTATAACCGTTGAAGCTTAAAAAAACCTTGAAGTGATAAAACGCCTGAATCCGCTTCCTCAACTGCCGCTTTGAACAGCTCCGGCCTTCATTTTCTGCTTGTTGTTATACATTCGTTCATCCGCTATCCCGATCAAAGCGTCGAGAGATTTGAAAGAGTTCTTTGATTCAATCACATAGCCAAACGAGGCACTCTGACCCATTTCCTTAAAATCGGACTGTATTTTTTTAATCAGATTTTCAAGCTGGTTCTCCGATACATCGAAGAGAACGAATAAAAATTCATCTCCGCCAAATCTCCCGGTTGTTCCAAATCCCTTGTCATCTATATTCTCTTTGAGGATCTGAGCCATCAAGCGGAGAAAATAATCCCCCTTCACATGACCGTGCGTGTCGTTGATCTCTTTAAAATTGTCTATGTCCAGAATTGAAACGGCTATACTTTTTTTAAAGACCGAATAGTCGATTTCCTCAAAGAGATAGCGCCGGTTGTAAAGACCGGTCAACGGATCAATGTAGGATATATGTTCCAGTTCTTTCATCATATGCTGCATCTGCGAAATATCCGTCAGGATGAATATATGAGAAATGATGTGATCCATCTTATCTTTTACAACACCGTAATCTATATTGTAGCACTTTCCCTTCAGAGAGACATTTTTTTCGTTAAACAATCGATACTGATCATCTCTTCCAAAAAAGTCATTCATTCGACCGGCATTTTCGATAGCAAGCAGTCTTCGTGCCGCGTCGTTTGAAAAAACGACTACGTGATCCGAATTTAACGCAAAAAGTGGAAGCGTTATCCTGTTGATGATAGATTCTTTGACGATGGGTACGATACTACCAAAACTGCTCCTTTCGAGAAAAAAGAAGGCAACCGTTAAAACAACGGGTGTTAACGGTGTTGCATAATCAAAATTTGACAATCCACTGAAGAGATTATAAACCAAGAACAACAGGAAAGGCGATCCCATCAGGAGGATGAGCATGAAATTTTTGAATCCCATCTCCCGGTATCTTTTTAAATTATTCGCCGTGATCAAGATAGCACAGAAATACAATCCCAATTGATAGAGAGAGATTGGGAAAAACAGGATTCCCGGAACTGTCGTCACCATACTGTAACCACTTCTGTATTCAACCTGGATAAGTGCCTTGAAAAGATGATGATAGGGGTTGGTGAGAATAATAACGAAAAATGAAAAGGAAACCCCGATTAACAACCAGGTATAACATCTGAGTTTTTCAGTATTACCGTAAAAAAACTTGTAAAGATAGAGGAAATAAAACGGAGGACTAAACACCAGATTAATCTGTTTCAGTTCATGAAATAGTATCCGTATTGACTCATCCTTCACGAGATAATTTATACCGCCAAACATTAAGCCACTCAGTGAAGAGATGATCACCAGTAAAAAGAATATATTTGTTTTATGAAGCTCCTTTCTGTTCAGAAAAAAGAGAAGGGTTCCAACGATTGCCATCGATATAAAATAAAGAAGTGAACACCACATGTTTAACATAAATTAACTCTCCATGTCTTTAAAAATAATTTTTTTCATCAATTCTTACGCACATTAGAACATATAGATTATACATTAAAAAACTTTTTTTATTCCAATAAGGTGAAAAGTATTATATCCATTTTTGTGAACGGAAGTCCCCCTACGGCATGACATGCACATTTCAGCGACAATGACAGAATATCTGAGGAACTGAGAGTTTATCAACCGTAACACTTTATATTTCTTAATAAACACTTCCAAATGTGATTTCTCGCGGTTTGACAGCTGTTTTCTCAATATGTATAATGTTATACTATTTAACCGTAGCGATAATATTTTTTCTTGCTTCTAACCAATGATTCAGGAATTTAAAACCGAATATCGTACTGAAAGAGATAACAGAGAAATCAGTAAAATGAGGGGCATGGTGTTCTTGTCTTTTTTTGTTTTCTCGATTTTATTTATAAATAATTTCTCTCAGAACAACGGTTCTGAAAAAATAAGGAGGGATTTTTGTGAAGAAATTTTTTGTTGTTCTTTTAGTCGTTATGTTGTTCGTTACTATCGGCATGTCAAAGACCAAGATTCAGTTCTGGCATGCAATGAGCGGGTGGAGGATAGAACTGCTCCAGTCCATGGCAGAGGACTTCATGGCACTTCATCCGGATATTGAAGTAGAAGTACAGTATACAGGAAGCTATAACGATACGTTGAACAAGCTGATTGCGGGGATAAAAGCCGGTACGCCGCCAAATGTTGTACAGGTTTATGAAATCGGAACCCGTGCCTTAATCGATGGGGAGATAGCCGTTCCCATGCAGGACATGATAGACAAGGATCCAACATTCGACATGGCCGCATTCATGCCTCAAGTACTGAATTATTATGTAGTCGACGGCAAACTCTATTCCATGCCCTTCAATTCTTCAAACGCCATCATGTTCTACAACAAGGACATGTTTGAAGCGGCCGGCCTGGATCCTGACAAACCGCCTACAACTTATGAAGAACTCCTCGCTGCCGCAAAGGCTCTGACAAAAAAGGATGGAAACGGGAATATCATCACATCCGGTATCACCTGGCCACTTCACAGCTGGTTCTTTGAACAGTATCTCGCCCTTCAGGACGCGCCACTCGTCAACAACGATAACGGGAGAACCGGTATTGCTTCAAAAGCTGAATTCAACACAGAAGCCGGTCTCAATTTCCTTAATCTCTGGAAAGAGCTTGCCGACAACGACTATATGGTCAACACGAAGAAAGAAGACTGGACGGGGGCAAGAAAATTATTCCTTTCACAGAGTGTCGGCATGTTGATCACTTCCACATCAGACGTTGCAGCGATGAATGATGGGGCAAAGGAAAACGGATTTGAAGTAGGGGCCGCCTTCCTGCCTACACCTGCAGATGCCCCGAAGGGTGGCGTTGTCATCGGCGGTGGAAGTCTCTGGATGATCGACGGAAACCCCGAAGACGAACTCAACGCGACATGGGAATTCGTTAAATTCATGGCTCAGCCCACACAACAGATCAAATGGCATCAGGGCACAGGTTACTTCCCGGTTACTAAAGATTCTGTTACAGAGCTTCTCAATTCCGGATACTACGGTGAAAACCCGGATCATATCGTTGCATTGATGCAGCTGCTCTTCTCCAAACAGGATTACAATACAAACGGAGCCATCATGGGAGTCTTCCCGGAATTCAGAAATACATTTGAAGACAATGTAGAAAAGATGCTCAACGGTCAGCTCACCCCTCAGAAAGTTCTTGATGAGACGGAAAAAACACTCAATGAACTGCTTGAAGAATACAACGAGCTGTACTGATCATCTTATTTAAATTTGAGAAGGCGGCTTGTAAAAGCCGTCTTTTAAATTTTCGGAGGTAATGATTTGAGAAAGATACTGCCATATCTATTATTGATCCCGACATTTTTCGTCATCATCATGTTTGTTTATTCCCCAGCCGTAAACTCCTTCAAGATGAGCCTTTACCGCGAAAACAAATTTGGCACGAAAACGATGTTTGTCGGAACACAGAATTTTGAAAAGGTATTCAACGACTCGGAATACATGGGAATTGCCTTGTTTACACTGGTATACGTTGCTTTAACGGTTGCCGCAACCATTTTCTTTGCTTTTATTCTGGCACTGCTCCTGAATAAAAATGTTCCGGGAACCTATCTTTACAGGGCGCTGATATTCATACCGTACGCAGTTTCACCGGCAATAGCGGGTACCCTCTGGACGTTCCTGCTCGATCCTGTTGCCGGTCATGTAAACTATTTTTTCACCAGTATATTCGGCACTCAGATTGCATGGCTGACAACAGAACCGTATGCCTTCGTTGCCCTTCTGTTTGCAACCGTCTGGAAGATGATGCCATTCGACATTATCTTTTACATAGCCGGTCTTCAGAGTATCTCCAATGATCTGCTGGAATCCGCGACGCTCGATGGAGCTGGGCCTCTCACGAAGATATGGAAGATAAAATTTCCACTGGTCTCCCCCATCACCTTTTATCTGGTCATCATGAATATCATTTCAGCGATGTTCAGTTCCTTTGCAATTGTGGACGTTATGACAAGGGGAGGTCCGGGGGGTTCGACGACAACAATGATGTACAAGGTCTATCTGGATGCCTTTTCCTATCAGAAAACCGGATTGGCTTCCGCACAGAGTGTCATCATGTTTGCCATCATGGCGGTTGTAACAATCGTTTACTTTGTGTTCGGTGAAAAACGGGTTCATTACCGTTAGGAAGGGGCTGATAGCATGTATATGAAAACAAAAAAAAGACTGGATACACTTTTCACCGAAATTGCCTTGATCATTATTTCAATAATCGTTTTTTTACCGTTACTGCTCGCTATCACGATCAGTTTTCAGACACCGGATAGTGTCTTTTCCTATCCCCCGAAACTGTTACCGGATCAATTCTATTTCCAGAATTTCATCGATGCCTTTAAAGCCATCCCATATGCGAGATTGCTTTTAAACAGTGCGGTAATAGCCATTGCCATAACATTTGGCAAAGTGATAACCGGGGTTCTTGCCGGTTATGCCTTTGCAAATTTCAAATTCTTCGGTAAACGCTTTGCGTTTGCATTTTTGTTCGCCACTCTATTTCTACCCGCTGAAACCATTATGATTGTCCCTCTGTTTCTGATCATGAAAGATCTTGGATGGATCAACACTTACTGGGCTCTGACCATTCCCTTTATGGCAAGTGCCACAAATGCGTTTCTTTTCCGTCAGCATTTTCAGACAATCCCTTCCGAACTGGAAGATGCAGCCAAGATTGACGGTGCCGGACCGATGAAATATTTCATGAAGATACTCCTCCCCCTATCGAAATCCATGATTGCCGGAGTGGTTATCATCAATTTTGTTTACTCGTGGAATATGTATCTCTGGCCGTTAATCGTTTCTATGGAAGATAATATGAAGACCGTTCAGGTGGGTGTCAAGATGCTTATTTCCGGAGAGGGAACAAACAACTGGGGAGTCATCATGGCCGGGACACTGATAGCCGTTCTACCAACGGTTATCGTCTTCCTGTCTCTACAGAACCTGTTTGTGAAGAGTCTCGTAAGATCAGGAGTCAAAGGATAACAGATAAAAATTCAGATCAGAAATAGAAGGAGTCCACATGTTATTTTATATTATTCCATCATTATTCTTCGGGTGGTCACTTGGCGCAAACGATGCGGCAAATGTCTTCGGACCGCCCGTTGCTTCCAAGTTAATCAGATTCAGAGATGCCGTGATTCTCTCCTCAATATTCATCGTCATCGGTGCTTTATTGCAAGGGCAGGGCGGTATGGAAACGATGAAAAACATCTCTGCCTATTCGCTTGTATCGAGCAGTATTTCAGTCTTTTCCGCCGCTGTAACGATGACTATTATGACTATTCTGAAGGTACCGGTTTCTTCATCACAGGCGATCATCGGAGCGATCATCGGAATCAATCTGATAATAGGCAACACCGTAAACTGGTCCGTTCTGACCAAAATATTCATCGCCTGGATTGGTACACCGCTTGGCGGGATGTTTTTCGGGTTTCTCTCATTCAAATTGTCAAAGCCCCTCTTCAGTAAAATAAAATCACCCGTCTGGCAGGGAAAGATCCTGAAAATCATGGTGATTGTATTTGGATGTTACGGTTCCTACGCGCTTGGGGCAAATAACGTGGCCAATATCACAGGGGTATTTGTTCATCATCTCGGTTTTTTTTATGCAGCGTTGATAGGGAGTGTTGCCATCGCCCTTGGCGTTCTGACGTTTAGTAAACGCGTGATGTTTTCGGTAGGCCATGACATTGCTAACCTCGATTATTTCTCATCGTCGATTGTTATTTTTGCCGAATCGGTAACTGTCTGGATCTACGCCATCATCGGTATCCCGGTATCGACTTCCCAGGCTGTTGTCGGGGCCGTTATCGGAACAAGTCTTGCGGAAGGTAACGCACAGATCAGCCGTAAACAGATCCTAAAGATCATTATTGCCTGGGTCAACACACCCGTTTTTTCCGCAATTATCGCTATAATTACCGTACTCATCCTAAAAGTATTTGGTTATTCTATCTGACGGGGGGAAGGATATGCCGAAAGAGAAACAATTCATCAGAAAGATGACTGTCGAAGACCTGAAAGAGGTGATAAACTGGGCGGAAGCGGAGGGATGGAATCCGGGGATTTATGATGCCGAATGTTTTTTTAACACGGATCATAGCGGTTTCTATACCGGTGAAGTCGATGGAGAAATGGTTTCCGCCATTTCGATCGTAAAATATAAAAATCATTTTGCCTTTCTTGGTCTTTATCTCGTTAAACCTGAATACAGGGGAAACGGATTCGGGATTGACCTCTGGAATCATGCCATCGGGCTACACGGTACATACAATATCGGATTGGACGGTGTCTCGGAGCAACAGGCCAACTATAGAAAATCGGGATTCATGTTTGCCCATAGAAATATACGATACAGGGGAATAAAATCTGAAATCACACGTTCTGTCCAATCGATGAATCTTGGGGATATTCCTTTTGAAACGCTCTGTCAATACGACAGACGTTGCTTTCCATCCGAAAGAACAGAATTCCTTCGGACCTGGATTTCCCGTGAAGGAACCAGAGGATATGGAATAATGGAAGCGAATAGGCTTAAGGGTTTTGGGGTGATCAGAAAATGTGTCAACGGATATAAGATAGGTCCCCTTTTCGCAGATACTGCAGAAATGGCAGAGAACTTGTTTTTGGCATTAATCGATCCTCTTGAACCGGGAGTCGATTTTTTTCTTGATATCCCGGAAATCAATCGAAAAGCTACTGAACTTGTTCTGAAGTATAAGATGGAAAATGTCTTTGAAACGGCAAGGATGTATACGAAAGAAGTTCCGGATTTATCCACCGAAAAGATATTTGGAATCACTTCATTTGAACTGGGATAAAAAAGAAGGTTATCTCTTTCATTCAATAAACGTCAATTGATATAGAGGTTTATTGAAACGCTACGCAGAGACTATGTTTTTCTGCAATCACTTGGAATGAAAGGGGTATCCATCGTGAAAAAGGGAATCGTTCTGTTGATGATGATAGGGCTTATGACCATTTCGTTTTCCGCAAGAAAAGTGTTAGTTTTAAGCAGTGAATACAAGCCATTGGTCTCCGAAACAGCCGCAGATCACGGAATTCTCGCCGAAATCATAACTGAAGCCTTCAGCCGAATTCCCGAATACGATGTACGATTTGACTTTTACCCCTGGACAAGATGTGAAGCGCTTGTAGAATCAGGGTATGCATGGGGTGCCTTTCCATTCTCCATGACTGAGGAGCGGCAAAAACGATTTTTATTTTCAGATATACTCTTCCAGTCAGATATGGTCTTTTTTTACGATAAGCGTGCGTTGGATATCGTTAGTCTCACTTATGAAGACCTCTCCGATTTAAGAGGGTATGCAATCGGTTGTGTTTCCGGCTACTATTATAAGGACAGATTTGAAGAAGCGGGATTGAATATGCTTTTCAGTCCGAAAGAAGAAATTGCGTTCAGAAATTTAGTAGCCGGAAGGGTCGATCTGGTTCCAATGATGGACATCGCCGGATGGACCCTTTTGAAAGAACATTTTTCAGAAGAATTATCAACGATTGACACCCTTGAAAAACCATTTGACAGAACGACCGGTTCGATGATGGTTTCCAAAATCTATCCGGAATCGGAAATAATCCTTGAAGCCTTTAACCTTGCATTGAAGACCATGAGAGAAGATGGGACCTATCAGAAATTAATCGAAAAGATATATGATCAATTTCCCATAGATGAATCAGACAAAATAGCATCGAAAATCCTTTCCACTCAAGCTCTTTCTCTATCAGATCTATAAATCCTTCACAGATAAGGAATCCTTTAGTTTTTCAGTCCACCCTGAATACATAAATTCTTCTGATATCATATTGCCAATAGGTTTCCCAAGTTATTCTTTACAACGGTTCCCCTTCCGCAAAACGAACATCGTTTGATCCGCCGAGAAAACATCTCTTGACAAAACTAAATAATCCATGTATAATTTACTTACTTTATTCAGTGAATTAAGTTACTATGTTTTCTCAGGATGGTGATATGTTGATCTCTCTGAACAAAAGAAGAAAGAGATTTGAAATTCTGTTTTTTCTCGCTCCAAGTCTTTTCGGGTTGATTCTGTTTCAACTCATTCCGTTTGGAAACTCGCTGTATCTGTCCCTGACTGATTGGGATGTTCTCAGTGATGCAAATTTTATTGGCTTGCAAAATTATTCAGATATATTGAGAAGCTCTGAATTCTGGAAAGTTTTGTCGAACACGTTCTATTTCATCATCCTCTATATTCCGGGGATCATCATTGTTTCTTTGGGTCTTGCTTCACTACTCAACGTCAATGCACCCGGGAAAAAGTTTTTCAGAGTGGTCTTCTATATTCCCGTTCTCACCTCATGGGTTGCTGCAGCCCTGTTATGGCGCTGGCTGCTCAGTCCGTACTACGGACCGATCAACGAAATTCTCAGTTTTTTTGGATTAACGGGTCCAAGTTGGTTGTATGATAAAAACTGGGCAATGCCGGGTATCGTTATCGCCAGTCTCTGGAAGGATATGGGATATTTTGGACTGATCTTCCTTTCTGCGCTTCAGTCAATAGACAAGACATATTATGAAGCAGCCAGAATGGATGGAGCCTCTTCGTTAAAAGTGTTTTTCAAGATAACCCTTCCAATGATTTCACCGACCATGTTCTTTGTCACCATTATTTCCATTATCAACTCATTCCAATTGTTCCCGCAGGTCATGATTATGACCGAGGGGGGACCGTTCGGATCAACACAGGTCATGGTTGAGAGAATATACAGTTATGCCTTTGATTATTACAAGATGGGATATGCCTCCGCATTCTCATGGATTCTCTTCGTGTTTATCTTTATAGCAACGGTTGTTCAACTTTATTTCCAGAAAAGGTGGGTGCATTATGAAGGGTAGAAGATTTATCTATAAAAGAGTCCTGTATTATGTGATCATTTCACTGCTGGCCTTATTTGCATTGATCCCGTTTTTCTGGATGCTGTCGACTTCTCTCAAGGAGACCAATGCCTTAACAACGATCCCCATACAGTGGCTTCCGGAGAAAGTGAGCTTTTCAGCCTATACGGAGCTGTTTACCGTTTTCCCATTCACACGGTCAATTTTAAACAGTCTGTTTATTTCAGTAGTGGGTACTTTCATCAGTGTCATGTCCTCTGCCATGGCGGCTTATGTATTCGGAAAGATAGAATTCAAGGGTCGGGAGGTGTTGTTCACATTTTACCTCGCCACAATGATGATTCCCGGAAACTTGCTGATGATTCCAAATTATCTGACACTACGATCAATGGGACTGCTGGATTCACTCGTTGGTGTTCTGCTACCGAGTTTTTTCAACGCCTTTGGTACATTTCTGCTGCGGCAGAATATCAAATCACTGCCGAACAGTTTTATAGAAGCGGCTGTTATTGACGGTGCTTCCAGGATTAAAGTCTTTTTCAAAATCATTCTGCCGCTTGTCAAACCGGCGGTTACCACCGTTACGGTTCTGACCTTTATGGGCAACTGGAATGCCTATCTCTGGCCGTTAATCGTTTTAACTTCAAAGGAAAACATGACACTCACTGTCGGTTTAAGTCTTTTAAACGGTCAGTACGGAACCGATTACAATCTGTTGATGGCGGGTGCCATCATCTCTATCATACCCATGATAGTCGTTTATGCCTTTTCACAGAAACACATTGAAGTCGGATTTAATGTCGGAAGTTTGAAGTAATTTCAAACTCATAAAACTAAACTTTAAGGGAGATGGTTTGATGTTCAAGAAGTTTGTGTTGTTCGTTTTTATCGTATTAATGGTTGCAGGTTTTTGTTTTGCCAAAGAGGTTCACGTCAAATTTATGAATTTCTCATCTGCAGGGGATAATGTACAGTACCTTGAAGAGATGAAAGACGTTTTTGAAGCACAGAATCCGGATATAAAGATTGATATTGAAACAGTCGGATTTGGAGATTATTTCACAAAACTCATGACACTTATTGCCGGAAACAACGCTCCTGACGCCTTTGAACTGAATTATGAAAATTTCTTTACTTACGCCAAAAAAGGGACTTTACTCAATCTGAACGCCGAGATGGCTGCCAACAACTTCAACAGGGATAATCTCAACGAAATGGCTTTGAAGGCATTTCAAATGAATAATGATCAGTACGGACTGCCGTTCAGCTTTTCAAATGTTGTTCTGATTTACAACAAAGCCCTCTTTGATCAGGCTGGCGTCAGCTATCCCGCCCCTGACTGGAAATGGAATGATGTTCAGAATGCTGCAGAAAAGATCCGTGCACTGCACCCGATGACGTTTGGACTCTTCCAGCCGATACAGTTCAATGAATTTTACAAGGTGGTACAGCAAAACGGTGGAAGTCTCTTTACCGAAGATGGGAAGGCATTTAATGTCAATTCACCTGAAAACATCGAAACACTTCAGTATATGGTTGACAGAATATTGAAATCAAATGTGATGCCAAATGACGCACAGCTTGCAGGAATGGGAGACTGGGACTTGTTTATTGCCGGAAGAGTTGGTATGCTGTTCACAGGTATCTGGGCCTTCCCGACTTTCACAAGCGATTGTGACTTTGACTGGGATATAGCGGTTGAACCGGGAAATAAGGCAAAAGCCACACATTTCTTCTCCAACGGTATTGCCATCAGTAAAAACACAAAGGTTAAAGATGCCGCCTACAAATGGATTGAATTCCTTTCTTCAAGCAAGGAAGTTGCACAGATCCGAATTGATGCCGGATGGGAACTGCCAGCTGTGACTTATGCGGACATACTCGCCGATTACACCTCACAGACTCCACCTGCAAACAGAAATGCCGTATTTGAATCAATGAATTATCTCGTTACACCGCCGGTTGTGGAACAGGCAGCTGAATTAACTGATATACTCAACCGATACCTTGATGAAGCAAGATACGGAGAAAAAACACCAGAAGAAGCGTTAAACGGTGCACAGAAAGAATTAACGGAAAAAATCAAATTGGATTAATTTAAATTTCCCGGGGAACGATTCATGCGTTCCCCATTTTGGAGGAATAGACTTGAGTAAAAAAGCAACCAAAGAGGTTATGAAAGATATCAACGTAAAACTGTTACTGAAAAACATCTATTATTCTGAAGAGGGTGTAAACAGGGCCTCACTTGCCAAAAAGACTCATCTGAGTCCCGCCACAGTCACTAATCTGATAGCGGAGCTTGTAGAGGACGGGCTGATCATGGAAACGGGGAATGATATCTCAACCGGCGGCAGACGACCGATCATCCTGAAGATCAATCCGGATTATAAATATATCATAGGGATTAAAATCGGATTTGGATATATCAATTTTATGCTTTCAGATCTCAATGGTACCGTAAAGGAAGTTATACAGCGATTCTACGATGATCTGACGGTTGATACCGTTATCAGGGAATTACGAGTACAACACGATGAATGGCTGAAGAAATATGCCATCCCCTTTCTCGGCATCGGTGTGGCCGTATCCGGGGTGGTGGATGCCATCAACGGACGGATTATCAATTCATACATATTAAACTGGAAGGATATCGCGCTATCCGAAAGGATCAGAAAAGAGTTGGGACTTGATGTACAGATCCTTAACGATGTAGACTCATTCGCTCAGGCACAGCTCTGGAAAAGCGAGGCGAAAGAATACAGAAATGCCGCTTTTCTCACACTCGGCGTAGGGATAGGCGGTTCAGTCATTCTGAACAGACAACTTCTTTCAAACTATGGGGGTGTGACGGAATTCGGGCATATGACCGTCGTAGAAAACGGGATGAAATGCAATTGCGGCAGTAACGGCTGCCTTGAGGCAGAAGCCTCTTTCAGGGCTCTGACCAGAAAGATCAACAAGAGGGTAGAAAACGAGGATTTACATCTCCTGTACAAACAGATGAAAAACAACGAAAGCTCTGAAATAGATTTCCTTAAACAAGCAGAAATGACTGAGAATGCCGTATTCAAAGAGGTGTTTCAGGACTTTTCCAGGTTGATCGGCATCGTCATCAAGAATGTCATCAACATTTTTAATCCGGAATATTTCCTGATAGGCGGAGAGGCGATGGCATTCGAGAAATATTTCCTTGATGATACGATCAAATATGCCAGGGAAAATACCTTTAACGGACTGGCCGAAAAGATTGTCTTTGACCGTGATAAGATCGGTGAAAACGCCTGGACACTCGGATGCATCTTCAAGGTGATCGAACAGAACATCCTGAATTCGAAAAAAATTTAGAATCAGTTGATTATATAAAGGAGAGAGATCAATGATACAATTCATACATCTTCCATACGGGACACAGAATCCCTATCTCAGGGAATCGGCTTATGAACGGAATCCCTTTCTGCCATTGAAAGGTGTGAAGGTTATCCTCAATTATCTGGTTGATACCGCCATCCTCGGTCAGCGAAGCCATGTTGAGATGTTTATCGGGGCGAAAAAAAAGACTATCAGAGCTCAGTGTCAGAAAAGTACCACGGAGGGTTCTTACTGGCGGGCGGAACTGCCCGCAACCGAAACGGGGACAACGGTAAAATACCGCTTGATCTTCGGAAGAGACAAAGAGACAGCTCAGGCCTCTGAATGGTTTGAATATACGACAAAGGAATGGAAAGATGTCACAGACAGTGTCAGGATTGATGGCAACACCATAACGGTTGATCAGAACAGGGATGTCGTCGAAAAAGAACTGGCCGTCGTCAAACGAATTAACAAGATAGAAATTCTGACGGATGCGCGAGATATCTACGATATCCGGTATACCTTTTATAAAAGCGAGGGAGAAAAGTTTTACGGACTCGGGGAGCATTATGACTCACTCAATCTCGAAGAAGGTGAGGACTATTACTGCCTCGTTTACGATCAGTGCAAGGTCCAGAAGAAGAAAGGCTATGCACCGGTCCCCTTTCTATTTTCGGATAAAGGGTTCGGATTATTTTTCGATACCGGATTTCCAACAAAATACGTCATCAGTGAAAATAAATTACAAGTCACATTGATTTCCAGTGATATTCCCTGCAATAAACTGATAGTCAGATACTGGATTGACAGTACCCCTGAAAAGATCATCGGGGATTTTTATTCGATAGCACAACCCGTTCTGCCTCCCGATTGGGTATTTGGTCCGTGGATGTCGGCCAATCAGTGGAACTCTCAGAAAAAGATGGAAACAGTTCTGAAAAAGGCAAAGGAATTAAATCTGCCGGCCACCGTTGCAGTCATTGAAGCCTGGTCCGATGAGCAGTCCTTTTATATCTTTAACGGGGCCGATTACAATCCGGTTGAGGGAGAAGAATCACTTGGATTGAGAGATTTCAGATTCAAGGATCCGTGGCCAGATCCTGAAAAGATGGTAAAGACCTATCACGAAGCCGGTATAAAACTGATTCTGTGGCAGATTCCTGTTCTCAAGCCAACAGAGGAATTCAGGAATTACAGACAGCATAAGGTGGATATGGAATATGCCATGGATAAAAAATATGTGGTCATGAGGGAAGACGGGGATTTCTACAGGATTCCGAAGACAAAGTGGTTTGAAGACAGCCTCGTTGTGGACTTCTTTAACGATGAGGCGGCAAAGTGGTGGCAGTCCAAGAGAAAATATCTGACCGAAGAGCTATGCATAGACGGATTTAAGACCGATGGTGGAGAACACCTCTGGTTCAGGGATACAGTCGTTAACAGAAAGGATTCGGCTGCGGCAAAACGAAATAATTATCCGGAAAAATATTTTGAAACGGCAAACGGTATACTGAACAGTGATGAAAAGGTACTCTTCAGCCGAGCGGGGTACGCCCGTTCCGCACGTTCCTCCATCTTCTGGGTCGGAGACGAAGACTCCAATTACGATGCCATGAGGGAGAATTTCATTGCAGGACTCAACGTCTCAATTTGCGGAAATCCCTTCTGGGCATGGGATATTGCCGGATTCAGCGGCGGTTTGCCCGAACTTGATCTGTATAAGAACGCCATTTGGAATTCGGTATTCGTCCCGATCTTTCAGTTCCATTCAGAAGATCCGGGAGATCCAGTCCCTTCAGCCGAACGTTCTCCCTGGAATATAGCTGAACATTATAACGATGACTCCGTCATCGATCTTTACCGAAAAGCGGTATCACTCAGGATGAGCCTGCTCCCCTATATCTCAAGGGAGGCTGCACACTGCAGTGATACCGGTTCACCTCTGACCTGCCCGCTCATGATAAGAAATCCTGAATGTACTGCCGATGGAATTGCCTATTATTTTGGCAGGGATATGATCGTTTATCCGAATCTTGAAGAGGGGAAAAAGACGGGAAAGATAATTCTGCCTGAAGGGGAATGGATTAATCTCTGGACCGGTGAGATGGTTGAAGGGGTCAGAGATCATCCGTTCACGATTTCAGACAAGCCTCAGGTATTCGTCAAAAAGATGGCCGCGATCCCGTTGTGTCTGCCTGAGACCGGAAATCTCCTCGATCCTGACTGGACCGGTAAAGAAAATGCCCGGCTGATCTTTGCAGAAAAGGCGGAAATGGTTGAAAATCACGGATACAATCCGGACAATCAGAGGAACGTCACGGGATATCTCTCAAAACAATCGGACAATCAGGACATAGTGTCAATCGCATGGGAAGCCGCCGGCAAAAAGGAGTGAGTCATGAATTTATACGAAGAATCCATCCGGATAATAAAGAAAAATCAGACTGAAACCGGGGCCTATGTGGCAAGTCCATCTTTCTCACAGTATGGCTTCTGCTGGCTGAGAGACAGTTCCTTTATAGCGGAAGCCATGGCGGAAGCCGGTGAATATGAATCCGCCGGACGATATTTCAGATGGGTAGAGAATGTTCTGGTGAAGAACAAAGAAGCCATCAGCCGTACCCTTCAAAAAGACCGTTCGGACATCACCCTCCAGGATTTCCTGCCGACAAGATACACACTGACGGGAGAGAGAAACAACGATAACTGGGAAAATGCACAGAGCGATGGATATGGGACTTATCTGTGGGCCCTCGGAAAATTTGTAGAAAAGACGGATTATAAAATAAACAGAGAAATGGTTGAACTGGTCTGCCGGTATCTCGAAAAAGTCTGGAAACATCCATGCTATGATGCCTGGGAGGAAGAGAAAGATGCCCTTCACACCTCCACGCTGATCTCTATCGCAGCCGGATTAAAAGCGGGTGCAAAGATGCTGGACAGAGAGACTGCCTGGAAGGAAATTAAGTGGTTCATCGAAGAGGAATGTGTGACGGAAGGAAGACTGAGAAAATCCACCCTGAACAGTGGCGTGGACAGCAGTCTGATCTGGGGTGTCTGCCCCTATAAACTCTGGGAGGTACAAACGCCACTCGTCAGAAATACAATTTCGAAGATTGAGGAAGATCTGTTCTTTGAAGGTGGCCTGAAACGCTATTGTGAAGATTCTTATTTTGGGGGTGGGAGCTGGATTCTCCTCTCTGCGAGTCTGGCACTTTATTATCAGGAAACAGGACAAGAAGAAAAAGTTGGATTGATTGAACGATGGATAGAAAGCCAGGCGGATGCGGAAATGAACCTGCCGGAACAGGTCAGTGAACACCTGCTTTTTGATGATTATTATGAAGAATGGTTAAACAAATGGGGAAAGATAGCCAATCCGCTCCTCTGGTCTCATGCAAATTATATAAAATTAAGACCGTACGGATCAAATTGATTCGATACCAAAAACTCTGAATATCAATCAGAATAAGAGACACCTGTTATCAGTTGACAGGTGTCTCTTATTCTGATCGCGCGGGAAGAAATCGTATTAACAAAATGAAATTCAAATCAATACGTTAAATTATTATATTATTTACTGTAAATTTGTTATATGATCAAAAATGTTTACGTCTTAATGTATAAGTTTTGTATATCAGTGTACTATGCGATGAGTAGATGAGAATACATGCAACTCTGAAGAAGGCTTTCCCCTCCAGATATGGAGGGGATTTTTTTATTTTCCGTCTCTGAAGAATCTCTCCAGCAGGGTTGGAAGGAAGGTCAGAGAGACATAGGAACTGACCAGCATGGTGACCCACATCAGCATGGACATGTAGGTATGAAACTGCATCGGTGAAAACAGAAGTGAAGAGAGACCAAGCGCCAGTCCAACGGCGTTGGCAATCACCGGTTTTTCGACATATTCGAACGAGAGCATAGCTGCTTCCTTTGAATCGTGATCTTTGAGGAAATGTTTAAACAGGGTTGTCAAATGAATAGAATAATCTATCCCGACACCTATCGTTATACTTGCCATCGTACTGGTTATAATACTGAGATCGATGGAAGCGTAGCCCATAAATCCAAACAGCGCGATCAGCGTAGCCCCAAGAGGAACAACCCCTATAAAGGCCATCTTCACACTTCTAAGCGTGAAAACCATGAGTACAAATACGAGTAAAACGGCAAGAAAGATGGACCCAACCTGATCCGGCATGATCCTGTCGTTCATCTCTTTCATGATAAAAGGCATGCCGAGAGCCTTAAAAGCCGTATGCTGATTTGAGAAGTCATTAGTCACCCGTTCTATCGTTTCGAGGGTTTCATGAGACAAGTTCTTTGGAAAGACGACGATTCTCGCCATTTTTTTATCCCTTAAAAGCGTACTCTGAACCTGTTGTGGCTGATTGACACTGAACAGATTGTATATCAGACCGATACGGACCTCATTATCCGGATAGGTACCTTCATCCGCGCCAAAAACGAGCGTATTCAAAGTGGAGAAGATATCGTATATCGATAAGGTTCTTGATACGACGCCCTCATCCCTCAGCGTCTTTTCCAGCTCCAGCACCACGGATGCCGTATCCGGCATTATGGGATCTTCATCACACTTTATTTCGATGAACAGTGGAATGGCCCCTCCACTGATCCGGGAAATTGTATCTATATTTTGTCTGATCTGTGTCCGTCCCTTATAGATGTTAATCATGTTCAGATCCGTCTTGATCATAAGAATCCCCGGAATAAAGAGGAGACAGATCAACACCGTGATGATCACCGATCGTCTTCCCATACTCCCCCTGAGGATTGGAGAGATGGGATCAAAAACAGGATTTGTCTTCTCCTTCACCTTTCCGATGTTTTTCATGCCAACACAGATAACCGGCAGAAAGACCCACGTTGCAAGACCTGCCAGGGCAATACCAATACTCGCCGTCATCGCCAGTTGTCTCATCGGAGCCGATTGAATGACAAGAAGAGACATAAATCCAGCCACCGTTGTAAGTGTGGTCAGAATCATCGCCCAGCCAACCCGCAGGAGTGTTCCGACCAGGGCTTGCTTGATAGTGGCTCCTTTTTTCATCTCATCTTGAATATGTGAGATAAAATGCAAGCCATCCGCACTCCCCATTACAATTGTGAAAACGGGTGTCAAAACGGTGATGACTGAGAGTTCCAGTGAAGTCCATCCAAGTAGTCCCATCGTCCAAAGTGCCCCAATTCCCGCGGGAAGGATAGATAAAAAAGTACTTTTCATATTCCCAAGCTTCCACCTGAAGATGATCAGGAGGAAAAAAAGGGCAAACGGCGGAATGATGAAGATGATCTGAAGGATGTACGTAAGGATAGAGGACTGAAGATAATAATCCCCAGAATTGTAATAATCAAGTCCGCTGCCGGAAACATAATCGAGTACCTTTTGAGCCACTTCCTCATTTTTTTCAGGAACAGGAGAAACGATGAAGAGGCCATAGTCCCCGTCAGCTTCACGATACAGGGCTTTCAGACTACCCAGTTCGTCGATGTAGTTCATAATCGTCTGAGCATTCGAATCATCTATCTCTTCTATGGGTTTCGTTCCAAATCCCGATGGAATCATTGGAGGAACCGGACCACTCACAAATTTAACCCCTTCTATATCGTTAAGGGCCCCTTGTATCTCAAAGAATTCCCTTAGCATCCCCGTTGTGTCCGCCGCCGATGACCGTATGAGAAAGACAAGCTGCTCGCTACTGCCAAAATCCGCTATCATCTCTTCATAGGCGTTCATGGCCTTTGAATGTTCCGGCATAAACAGGGTAAAATCGGTATTTATCCTTATCCTGAAAATCCCTACCAGTGAAAGAATGTTTATCAGTACGAATATTACGATGAAGGACTTTCTTCTCCGGCTGATCAACTCAACAAAGTTGTCATAAAATTTCATAGGCGTTCTCTCCTTTGTATAAATTCTGTTCTGAAATGGATTGATCTTCAAATCCGCTCTTTTCACCAAAATAATGTTCCTTATGGCGGAACTTTCAACGATCAGTCATCCCAAGGCAATCATACAGAATTATTGACGATTACGCTTCTAAAAAACTGCTGTCTTTGATCATCTCGCTCATCGGCAGTCCCGTGAGTTTCCGGCACGTGTCCGCAAGATGAGAAGCACTGTAAAAACCGGATTCCACAGCGGCCTCCGTTATACTCTTTCCCCGATAAAGCAACTCATAGGCCTTCTTAACCCTGATCAGCACCAAATAACTTTTCAAAGGAATCCCGGTTTCTTCCTTAAAGAGATGTGACAAACGACTTTCTGACAGAAACAGACTCTTCGACAAATCACCCGTCGTACTTTTAAGATGTGAAAATCGGTTGATTTCATCCAACAGGGTTCTGATTCTGTCATCCATCCCCTTCACCTCAAAGTTTTCAATCCCGAGAAAACCGGACAATTGTTTGCAAAACAGGGTAAATGAAGTATTGTCCGGTGTCTCCAGAAAGGGATCAAACAGATCATCATTACCACTCAGATCAATGATTCCATACCCGTTCTCTTTTATAAACAAATCGTGAAGTCTTTCCGCAAGTACCGTGGTAGAATCGATACAAGCTATAAAAATCCGTACATCTGTCCCGTAAAACGCATGGGGAATATTTGAATCTACCACCACACAATTGCCGATCACCCGCTGATCATTCACCGACAGGTGGGTTCTCCTCCTATGAGTGTAGAACAAATGGAGCATCTGATGCTTATGCTCATAGACGCTGATAGCATCAGCCACGATAGCAATCATGCTTTTAGACCAGAATACTTTCTTCACCGTATCATCCTTTTTATAAAAACAATTAAGAAATCGCCAGATCATTTAAACGGCCTTCTTATGGACTTTAGTATAACATCTTCTTTTGTCCATCCGATTAAAGACAACGCCGTACCGCTTGAAGTTTCTCATCAACATCACAAAATAATCATAATATTCCTTTATAATCGATTGTAAGATAAAAAAGACGGGTGATGAATGGATGAAAAAGAAGATTTTAATTGCGGATGATGAAGACAGAATGAGAAGATTGATAAAAGACTTTCTGACAAGGAGTGGTTACGAAGTCATAGAAGCCGCTGACGGGCAAGAGGCATTGGAAAAATTTGAAAGTTCCAAGGCGGATCTTGCCGTATTGGATGTCATGATGCCGGTTTACGACGGATGGGAAGTCTGTGCCGAGATAAAGGAGATTTCCGAAATTCCGGTCATCATGCTGACGGCCCTTGACGGAGAAGATGATGAGATTTTCAGTTTAAAGAACGGAGCGGATGATTATATGCCCAAACCGTTCAGTCCAAAGGTCCTTATAGCGAGAATAGAAAATCTCCTGAAACGAAATGCGGACGAAGAAGAGGTCGTGGAGATTGAAGGTGTTAAAATAGAGGTGAACGCGAGAAGAGTGTTTCTCGGCGATGAAGAGATTCCGCTCAGCCCAAAGGAATTCGAACTGCTTATCTACCTGTATCAGAATTGCGAAAAGGCCTTAAAAAGGGATAAGATTCTCAACGAAGTCTGGGGGTACGATTACTTTGGTGATCCAAGAACCGTTGACACACATATCAAGAGCATCAGAAAGAAGCTTGAACCATTGAAAGATCATATAAATACCGTCAGGGGAGTGGGTTACCGATTCGATATATAAACAGACACAAGAGATCTATATTCTTCAAATTGTTCTATGAGATCACCATCATCATACTGGCATTCACCCTCCTTTTCTGGGTTTTCAGCCGTATTTTCATCACAAACTTCTATCTGAGCGATACCAAAAGTGTCATGCTGCAGGAGGCAACGAATATAGATGGGATGTATGATGGTAATGTTGATAGCATCACCCTCGATCTTCTGAAACTTCAAAGGGATAAGCAGTATCATGCTTATATCTTTAATACCAGTACTGATGAAGTTTTCGATATTTTTCCCCTCGAAGTACCCGAAAACATTCAAGACAAGTACCCTTCACTGAAGGGGAATAATTACGTCATTCAGCGCTTTTCCGCCAAGATAACGGAAGAACTTCTCAATAGGCTGAGTCGCGAAAAAATAATCTTCGATACGGCCAAATACGAATTTCTGGAAAGTGATATGCTTGTCCTTTATTATATGCTTGAAAATGAAGATGTGCTGATCATGGAGGCCCCCCTGTTCTCGATCAATAAAAACTCGGATTCCGCAACCCGATTCATCATGCTCTCGGGCATGCTGCTCTTCATCTTTGGTATTCAGATCTCATTGATTTATTCGAGAATCTTCACAAGACCCATCAAAAAATTGAAATCTATTGCCGAAAAGATGTCCAAACTGGATTTCAGCGAAAAATACACGGAAAAAAGATTTGACGAGATTGGAGAACTCGGAAACAGTATCAACATTCTCTCGGAAGAGCTCGATGGCACCATCCGAAAACTGAAAACCGAACTGGAAAAGGAAAAGAGGCTGAAGGAAAAAGAGAAAGAATTTCTTTCAAATATCTCTCATGAACTGAAGACACCGTTGGCCTTAATTCAGGGATACGCCGAAGGCCTGCAGGAATCGGTTAACGATGATGAGGAAAGCCGGGAGTACTACGCATCGGTCATCGTGGATGAAGCGAGAAGAATGGACAAACTGGTCAAGGAACTCCTCATGATCAGTCGGATGGAAAGTGAAAGAGAAACGATCAATCCAATGAAATTCAATATCACGACCATGATAGAAAATATCATCAGAAAGCATAATCTTGAATTGAATGAAAGGGGGGTTACCGTTCACTTTGTCGAACAGGCCGTCTTTGTATATGCCGATAAATTCAAGATTTCAGAAGTTGTAGAGAATTTCTACACGAACGCCATCAAACATTGTGATTATGAAAAACTGATCATCATCCGGTTTGAGGAAAAGGGCGACCTTCTGAGGGTAAAAGTACAGAACAGCGGAAAGACCATCCCCGAGGACCAGCTTGACAAGATCTGGGATAAATTCTATAAGGTAGATTTTGCCAGAAAACGAAATTCAGGCGGAACGGGAATTGGACTCTATGTGGTTTCGAAGATTCAGCAGCTTCATGAACAACAATACGGTGCGTCGAACACATCAGAAGGCGTTGAATTTTGGTTTGATATAAAACTTTCCGATGATGATTAAAAATTGTATTTATAATAGAAAATAATTTAAATTGAGATAAAAAAATCCACTGTTTAAAAGTGGATTTTTTTATCTCATAGCTTATACCCCATGACTTCCCCTTTCTTCCCCCTGAAAGCGTTTGCCACAACGAGAACGCCTGAACATTCTTTAACAAATAAACAAGAACAGCTGAATAATTAAAACAAACTCCCGAAAAAACAACTCCCGTAAGTGATTTCCGAAAAACATTTTCTGATACATGCAAAAAAAGAACCGAGAAATCAATATTATAAATTTTAATATGAATAATTTTAATTATAAACTTGACATTTTTTAATTGATAGTGTATATTACTACCGAAACAGAAAAATTATTATCATTTGGTGGTGAATCACATGGAACACGAGAAGAGAAATTTCTGGCTACTGGTATTCGGAAGAATGGTATCCTTGATAGGTTCGGGAATACAGCAGGTAGCTATTCCACTTTATATCCTGGATTTAACCGGATCGGGGACCATAATGGGGACGTTTGTCCTGCTGACAAACCTGCCGAGAATCGTATTCGGACCCTTTGCAGGCGTTCTCGGAGACCGATTCAACAGAAAAAGAATCATGGTCTACATGGATCTCGCAAGAGGCGCTGTCATTCTGATCATGGCTCTTCTCGCAAGGATGGGTTCACTCGAAATCGTAGGACTGATGATCATGCAGGTCCTGATCTCCACATTCGACATCACCTTTGACCCGGCAACCGGTGCAATGATAGCGGATATCATTCCGTCTGAAAAACTCAATCGGGCAAATTCGATACTGCAGGGTGTGAACAGCGCCTGTTATATTGTCGGACCTGCACTTGGCGGTATCCTGTACGCAATAATCGGAATTGAAGCGGTATTTCTGGCAAATGGGATTTCCTTTATCCTCTCTGGGATCACGGAAATGTTCATCGTTTACAAACAGACAACCGAAAGAAAAAAAATCTCTGTTAAAAGCACCTTTACCGATATAAAGGATGGCTTTGTCTATCTCGCGTCCATTCCGGGGCTGATTATGCTGCTGACATTCGCCATGCTGTCAAATTTTCTTTACAGTGGAATATTCAGCGTTGTGCTGCCATTCTTCACAAGAGAAGTAGTAGGGTTCTCAGCACAGCAATACGGCTATCTTGAAACAACCTGGGTAATAGGGATTCTCATAGGAAATATCATACTCGGGGCCTTCCTCGCAAAGAAAAAGGCGACCTCACTCTTTAAAACGGGAATAATGGCAGAAGCATTCCTGTTCATGATCTTTACGGCAATCGTATTCCCGCAGCTGACCGCCTTCTTTGGCGGTAATTCCTGGACTTATTTCTTCATCATAGCCATATTATTTATTTCCATGGGCATCTTTAACGCGCTGGTAAACACCCCCATGCTGACCATGTTCCAGAAAAAGGTAGAAAGTACTTACAGATCAAGAGTCTTTTCGGTCATTTCCGTACTGGCACAACTGATCACACCGATTGGAGCCTTCCTGTACGGACTAGGACTCGACCGATTTGAAACGCATCATCTGATCCTTTTTGCAGGCGGTGCAAATCTCATCATTACCGTTGCCTTCCTGTTTATAGGGATGACAAAGGCTCTGGAAGACAAGGAAGAATTACAAACGGCTACAAAGTGAAACAAAACTCTCATAATAAAATGTTTATCCTGCGGTGTGTTCAAAAGGACACACCGCCTTTTTTCTCATATTGAAATGATGACATTTCCCGTTTTATGACCCTTTCCCACATATCTGAACGCTTCCACAATATCTTGAAGTTCATATCTCTTATCCACCACTTCTTCGATAGCCCCACTTTCTGCCATCTCATTCAATCGTTCAAGGATCTGTCTCTTCTCAGGATTCTTCTTTAATCCGGTTGCAGCAAACAACGCCTGTTTCCCTTTATATTTTGATCTGAAAAGCCTATGCATCAGGATATCAGGAGTTGGAAAGGTCGTCATATAAACTCCATTCTCTTTCAAGTTTTTTTTACATTTTGCAAAGGAAGATTTTGCCGCAACATCAAATATCACATCATATTTTCCGTTACCCCTTGTAATATCCGTTTTCGTATAATCAATCACATGAACTGCTCCGAGACTTCTCACAAGTTCAATATGCTTCGTACTGCATACGCCTGTCACTTCGGCACCGAAATAGTTCGATAGTTGAACCGCATGACTGCCAACTGAACCGGAAGCGCCGATAATCATTATTTTCTGGTCTTTTTTTATATCGATAAGTCCCTTCAGGAAACCATATGCCGTTAATCCGCCATCACAGATCCCCGCCGCCGTACCATATTGCAACCGATCAGGTTTCTTGACGATGGCTGAATTCTCACCGATACAGATGTATTCCGCATAAGCTCCGAGTTTCATCCCGGCAGAGCCGTAAACCCGGTCACCCGGTTTAAATCCGGTCACGTTAGAACCAGTTTTTTCCACTATGCCGCCAAAAATCTCTCCCGGAATCTTTTTTCTCGGTCTTATCAGCCCGGTAAAGACCCTTGATACAACCGGACTGCCTTTCCCAAAAACACAGTCCGTTGGTGTGACAACCGCCTCCTTCACCCTGATCAGAACTTGTTCATCCGTGGGTTCAGGTCTTTTAACATCCATCACCTTAAGGACTTCCGGACCTCCATAACTCGTTAAGACTGCCGCTCTCATATGTATCCTCCTCTCTTTCCAACGTTCTCTTCCCGATTAACTGAAAGCAGACAGATTCCCCTTTCCTGTAAACGCTTCAGTATTCCAAACAACGCTGCCTGATCCTGAATCTCTCCCCGTATTTCCGTAATCCCCTTCTCCTCATGGGTTACATCAAAATCCTCAAGCCAGAAGGCATTCGCTTTATCGAGATGTCCCCTGACTTTTATCACGTAGAGCATTTTCCTCCTCTCCCTTCGATTGTTAAAAAAAGTCTACCGCTTACAACTTGAGGATATCAAAAAAAAGTACCTGTAAACAGGTACTTTAGTACTGTATTTGAGTATTGTATTTCCGGAAATTATCAGAGGAGACCAAGTTCTCTCGCCTTATTCACGGCCATCACCCTTGATTTGACATGCAGTTTGGCGAAGATATTCTGATTGTATCCCTTGACGGTACTGAGTGCAAGATAAAGCCTCTCAGAAATCTGTTTATTGCTCAATCCCCGAGAGATAAGTTTTAAGATCTCCAGTTCACGGCGGGTCAGCGGTTCTATCAAGTCTTGATTTTTCCGGAATTTCAAAGAGCCCTGTTCTGAAAAGGCTTTTAGAAAATCCGCCATCTCTTCATCACTCTCTGAAATGGCTTCTGCCATCTCGTACTCACCTTTAAGGATATAATTCCTTATCTTCAATTCTCTGATGCTCCACACATCCGGTATCGGGTTCGGGAAATACAATTCATCGGCTTTCTTCAACGACGACAGGGCCTCGTCATAGTTTCCGTTTTCCGATTCGATCAACGAGTTCATCGTATACCATTTGTGTTTCCAGTCGGGAAGAGAAGAACACTCACCACTCTTTTTACTTTCCAGGAGGTATTGCTGAGCCGCTTCAAACTCGCGTTTCATGTAGCTGATCCTGCTCAGGATGAGGTATAATGAGGCATTCAGAAGTTTCAGCAAAGCACTTTCACTTGTTCTTTCAAGCGTATCCAAACATAGCTGTTCCGCAGTCTTCATCTTTCCAAGTTCAATCAGCAGTTCCGCGTTGACAACCTGGACTGAAAGTTCGGCGAATTTCTGATTAACCCGTCTGAAATCATCTGTTGCCTCATGAATCTTTTGATAGGCCTTTTTCAGTTCTCCGTTTCGCCATAGTGAAAAACCAAGCAGCATATTGATCACACCTCTTCGATGAAAGTTCATTCCATGATATTCTTTCAAAGCCTTCTCGGCATAAGCCCCACTCTGTTTCTCATCTCCCGTAGAGGCATAATAATACGCCCAGGCACTCGCTATCGTTGAGGGAAGCATCTCAAACTGCTCAAGATCTGAAACCTTGATTTCTGCCGAAGTGGAAGGACCATCCTTCTTTTCCCTGTATTCCTCATACATCTCCAATGCCGCTGTCAGTCTTTCTTTCACACCATAAAAATCTCCCGTATCCAGTTTTGCCCAGGCGTATCCGGTATTTAAAACAGGACGATTCAGGATATACCGTTCCGGAATCTGCTTTACCAATTCCAACCAGCTATCCGTTTGGAGTGTCATATCCATCTTGGCCCATTCAAGTTCCGCCATCTCCCCGGTTAGTTCATAATCTTCGGCTAAAATGGCCTGTCTGATGGCCTGCGGAATGAATCCATTTTCCCTGTACCAGAGACAAACTCTTTCATGCATATTTTTCAATTCAGACTTATCCCTTTCTGACATGCTTATTAACCTTTGCCTGAGCATCTCAGAGAACAGATGATGATACCGGTACCATCTTCTTTCATTATCCAGTTCAAACAGAAAGACATTCGATTTATACAGCTTCTCAAGCATCATTTGAGAATAACCGGCCTGAACATTAAGCAACCTATCACACAATGAACCACAGAGATTTTCCAGAATCGAAGTTTTTAAGAGAAAATCAACGACATCCCCTGAAAGATTTTCCAGCACTTCTTCAAGCAGATAATCCATGATAAACACATTACTTTCAGTAAATCCCTCGATAAATCCCCTTTGATCCGCCTGATCTCTCAAAGAGATGGCTGATAGCTGAAGACCGGATATCCACCCTTCCGTTCGTGTTTCAAGTCTCTTAATCAGCTCCGGGGAGAGTTCTATCCCCATCGTATCGGAGAAAAAGTGTTCCGATTCCTCATGATTGAAGCGCAACGCTTCCGCCCTTATCTCTATCATTTCATTTCCGGCTCTCATTTTGGAAAGGGGAAAATCAGGATCCTCTCTCGTGATGATAATCATCTGTAGATTTGGAGGTCGATTCTCAAGGAGAAATCGCATGAAGGAGACAATCTCCGGATTACTGATCAGGTGAAAATCATCGAGTACGAGTAGGATGTTTTCTGAAAATGAGAAGATTTCATTGACTATTGTACTGCTTATAAAATCAAGTTTTGTAGGACCAAGGGAGTAGATCAGTTCTTCTGCATCCGGCATGAAGTCCCCGAACACCCTTTTAAGTGCTTCGGTAAAATAGAGTAGAAACCGTTTCAGTTCATCATCACTTTTTTCAAGAGACAGCCAGGCAGGGGATAATCCACTGTCCTGAATAATCTGACAAGCCACTGTTGTCTTCCCAAAGCCCGCAGGTGCGGATATCAGGATCAATTTCTTATCTGTCGAATCTCTTACACGATGAAGAATTCTCCTCCTGCTTATCGATTTCAGATTCCGGACCGGAACCGTCAGTTTGGTCTGTAATATTGGAATAGTCATCCCTGCACCTCAACTGTTCTATCTCAATATCTCTTCCATGATCTTATAGAATTCCCGTTTTGCATGCCTTTCACGCCAGGGATTATGCCCGCAGTCCTTCAGCAGATAGAACTCTGCCTCTTTATTATTTTCCAGTAATGGATTTTTCACCCCGTCAAAGGGATGCGGATCGTAATCTCCATGTATCACGCTTATCGGACATTTCACATCTTTTAAAGCTCGAAGAAGTTCTCCGGTAGTCCTTTTTCCGGCTGCCTCAGGCCAGACTTTTTCATAGATCTCTTTACTGACATTTACCTTTACAGCGGGATTGAGCTCCTCTTCATCGAAAGAGTCCGTCTTGTGAAAGAGTGCACCGGCTTTCCGGAAATAGTCATTCCCTTCTTCTCCTTTTGCTTCATTCATCAACCTGAAATATTCCCTCAGTTTATCAAAATCCGCCTCATCAAATCGGCTCTCTCTCGTCCGGTTCATCTGTTGGAGATATTTGTCCTCAAAAGCACCGGAAGAGATCAGAATAAGCCGGCGGACCCGTTCCGGAAATTCCGCCGCATAAAAGACCACCAGCCAGGCCCCCCATGAATGACCGATCAGATCAACGGGACCGGTACATTCTTCCTGAATCGCCCGGAATATCTCATCAACCTGTTCCGCTATCGATTCACCGTTGTGAAGCATCTCAACAATCCCCTTCTCCTCTGAAGCGAGTCCCTCACACATATCATAAAGATCGCCTGTTGCACCGGGGCCACCGTGCACGGCTATCGAACGAAAGGCTTTTCTACCATGTTTTCTGTAAATTTTAATCACCTCTTATTGTCAAACAAGCTATCTATATCATAACATCTGTCTCATTTTCTGACAAAAATATTTTTTTCAAAAGGACTTGACTTTGACGCGACGTCAAGGAGTAAAATAAAAATGAGCTCAAAAGGGAAGTGATGATGTGGATGATCTTAAGAAGATTGGGGAAATAGCGAAGCTCTTTGACGTCAGTACGAGAACGATAAGATATTACGAAGAAATGGGACTTCTTAAGAGTTATAGAGATCCCGACTCACAATACAGATTCTACGATACGGAGTCATTCGATCGTTTAAAGCAGATTCTTGTCCTTCGTGAACTCGGTTTATCCCTTAACGAAATAAGGATAATTTTAGAAAACAAAGACGTAACCGAAATCGCGGGGATATTCCACGACAATCTTTTTAAGATTCAGGATGAAATCAGAAGAAATCTCATTCTTGAAGATGTGATGAAAAAACTTCTCAACATGATTAATCATGAAAGGAATTTCACTGGTGTATTGGATAATCTCGACAGATTGTCTTCAGATGGTCTCGAAAATTTTGAGGAGGAATATCAAATGGAAAAACTGACAAATTCAGATATCAGAATAGTACGAATTAAACCGACAAAGGTGGCCGCTTACAGAGTGGCAAGCGAATCACCGGAACCCGATTCACAAAAAGTGATTATGGACTGGGCAGAGAAGGAAGGGCTCATGGCTCTCTCATCGACAAGATTATTCGGGTTTGACACCTCCCATCCAAAGGAGGATTTGCCGGTATACGGTTATGAAACATGGCTCACGGTTCCAGATGATTGTCAAATCCCGGAACCGTTGGAAGAAAAGTTTCTCAAAGGCGGACTGTACGCCGTGACGAATACAACATATGGAAATTTTGATGTTCACAAGAGATGGCAAATGCTCTCAGAGTGGTTTAAGGAAAGCGAATTCGAATATGGCGGCGGACAGTGTTTTGAAGAAATTCTGTTGGTTGAAAACCTCGACCCGTCAAAACTGCAACTGGATCTGTTTATTCACATCAAAGAATAGCAATGATGCTGATGAAATTGCAAGAGCAGCTTTTTTAAAGCTGCTCTTTTTTATTTCTACGCCTTTATTCTGATATAATTATACGAAGATTGTGAACACCATTTAACCAAATAACTTCAGACTCTAAAGGGGGTACGAAATGAAATTTAATATCTTTGACTATCCATACGAATCGAGAAGAAACTGCTTAATTGCTCAAAGAGGTGTTGTGGCCACATCGAATCCACTCGCGGCACAAGCCGGACTGGAAATCCTCATGAAAGGCGGAAACGCAGTTGATGCAGCCATTGCTACCGCCATGTGTCTGACAATCGTGGAACCCACTTCAAACGGAATTGGTGGAGATAATTTTGCCATCATCTCCAAAGGTGATAAACTGTATGGGTTAAATTCAAGTGGTTATTCCCCACAAAATATCTCCATAGAAAAACTGAAGGAAAAGGGTATTGAAAAAATAGACAGATTCGGATGGGAAGCCGTAACGGTACCCGGAGCTCCTATGGGCTGGGCAGCCTGTTCCGAAAAATTTGGCAAACTCTCTCTCGAAGAATGCGCCAAACCGGCAATCCGATATGCCAGAACAGGATTCCCACTACAGCCGACCGTCAGTGAAAACTGGAAAAACGCCTTTGACCTCTACACAAAGACACTCGATGGTGAAAGGTACCGGAACTGGTTTGACACCTTCTCGTTTAACGGCCAAGCCCCTGAAATGGGAAAGATGGTGTATTTAAAAAATCATGCGGATACCCTTGAAAAGATCGCCGTAACAGATGCCAAGGCCTTTTATAATGGGGAACTGATGGAAAAGATCGTGACGTTTTCCGAAGAAACCGGTGGTTATTTCATTGAAGATGATTTCAGAGATTTCAGATGTGAATTCGTTGAACCCGTCGGCATCAATTACAGGGGATATGATATCTGGGAAATTCCGCCAAATGGTCAGGGGATCATTGCCTCAGAAGCACTTGCCATCCTCGAAGGCTTCGAATGTCATGCGCGGGATCCGCTGTATTTCCACCATCAGATAGAGGCTCTGAAACTTGCCTTTGAAGATGGTAAAAAATATATCACTCAGTCAGACAAGATGGCATTTGACTATCATAAACTGCTTGAAAAGGCCTACATAGAAGAGAGAAGAACCCTGATCTGTCCGGATGCCCTGCTTCCGGCAGCCGGAAATCCGACTCAAAGCGGAACGGTCTATCTCGCCACCGCCGATCAGGATGGCATGATGGTTTCTTTCATTCAGAGCAATTACATGGGATTCGGCTCAGGACTCGTCGTTCCGGGAACCGGTATTGCCCTGCAGAACAGGGGACATAGTTTTTCACTCGACAGACATGCTGCAAATGCCCTTGAAGGGCATAAGAGACCGTATCACACCATCATTCCAGGGTTTATCACAAAAGATGGAAAATCCATCGGCCCGTTTGGTGTTATGGGAGGATTTATGCAACCTCAGGGTCATCTCCAGGTCATCTCAAACATGGTGGACTTCCAGCTCAATCCACAGTCGGCACTCGATGCCCCGCGCTGGCAATGGACGGGTGAAAGGAATATCCTCATCGAAAAGGATTTCACTTCCTCTATCGCGCATGAACTCGCAAGAAAAGGCCATAAGATAAGTGTCTCACTGAATTCAAACCTTTTCGGACGTGGTCAGATCATCCTGAAGAATCCTGAAGGGATATATATCGCCGGAACGGAAAAGAGAACCGACGGACACATTGCACTCTGGTAGAAGATGAATTCCCGTTTCGGATTGTTCATCTCGTTACCGTTATGATTTACCGTTTAAAAATAAAAAGAGGGACATCATATGACGATATCGACTGAAAGACTGATTCTCGAATCTATGGAACTGCACCAGCTTGAACTGTATAGACAGAATTACCCCCTGTTTTGTGAATCTTTCGGTTTGATGCCGAAAGAGAAAACCGTGGAAGAATTTATGAAAAATATCTTTGGGATCAAAATAAACAACATAAAAAATGACCCAGAAAACCTTCTGTTTTACACCTATTTTCTCATTTGGGAAAAAGAAAGTGGCAAAGAAGCCGGTCTGGTCGGTTTCAAAGGAAAAAAAGACTGTCATGATGTGTCGGAGATCGGCTACGGAATAGATCCGGAGTTCAGAAAAAGAGGCTACATGTCGGAAGCGTTGAAGGGGATCTGTGAGACATTTATACATAACGGACTGCTCTCAGGTATCAAGGCCGAAGTCCTGAAAGAAAACTCGGCATCTGTCAAAGTCCTTGAAAACACGGGATTTCAAAGAAAAGAAGAAACGGAAGATTGTTTTTATTATTTTCTCTTTGAAAAAGACCTTCCCTGATCAAGCTCCGTTATTTATTCCCTGCCATCATGCTATAATAAATAAAGTATGATGGCTATATTTTTTTAAACATCAATTTATTGATTGATAAAATAAACAAATAACTGGAGGGGATCACATGTTTCTCGGTATCGATGTTGGCACTACGGGGATAAAGGGGCTTGTCGTAGACAGAAACGGCAATGTGTTAAACGGCTATACACATCCGCTTGAATTAAGTATTCCATATGCGGGATGGGCTGAACAAAATCCTGAGGACTGGTTTGACGGAGTCATCGCCATACTTAAACGGGTAGCGGAAGATTACCGAATAGACGGGATAGGCTTCTCTGGACAGATGCATAGTCTGGTCTGTCTCGATAAAGAGGGGAAGATTCTCAGAAATGCCATACTCTGGTGCGATCAGAGGACGACCGTTCAATGCAGAGAGGCCACAGAAAAAATGGGTGGTGAAGAAGCCGTCATCGAAGCCATATCCAATCCGATACTCGAAGGGTTCACCCTCGGAAAGATTCTCTGGATCAAGGAAAATGAACCGGAAATTTATAGAGAGATAGACAAAATCATGTTGCCGAAAGACTATATCTGTATGAAACTCGGTGGCAGTTTCGGTATAGATTATTCAGACGCTTCGGGTACTGCACTGTTTGATGTTTCTGAGGGATTATGGAATCTAAATATCATAGAAACACTCGAAATTGACGAAAAGATCCTGCCACCTGTCTTTGATTCTCATGCAAAGCGAGGACTACTCAAAGAGGAATTGACCCGGCAGTTCGGATGGAAAGAGACCTATCTCGTTTCGGGCGGCGCCGATAACGCGGTCGCAGCTTATGGAATAGGCATCGCCAAACCGGGCGATACGATGGTCAGCATAGGGACATCGGGGACCGTTCTGACTGCAACGGAGGAGACAGAACCCGATTTCGTCGGAGGGGTTCATCTCTTCAGACATGTCATTCCGAGTCAGCGGTATTACATGGGAGTCATGCTCTCTGCCGCACATTCGCTGAACTGGGCAATAAAAAATTTTGGAATTACAGATGATTTCACAATTCTCGAAGGACAGATAAAAACGGTTAACCCGGGATCAGACGGACTTCTCTTCCTCCCCTATCTGAACGGCGAAAGAACGCCACACAGAGATCCCGACGCAAGAGCTGTCCTGTTCGGTATCTCGTCCAAAACGACACGGGCTGAAATCGCAAGAGCCGTTATCGAAGGGGTTACTTTCGGTCTCAGAGACTCATTTGAACTCATTAAGACAAAAACAAAGATCACAAACATAAGAATTGTCGGTGGTGGCGCCAAAAACAGAACCTGGTGCACCATACTCGCCGACAATTTCAAACTGCCGGTCAGTATCCCCGAAAACGATGAAGGCGGCGCTTACGGTGCGGCCATGCTTGCCGCAAAAGCCGATGGCATCAGCGATGAAGAAATCGCCTCATGGATAAGCCTAAAAGAAACCATCGAACCAAATCCGGAAAATTATGCACGATACGATGTCATCTATGAGCAGTTTAAAGGATTGTATCGGGATTTGAAAGAAAGGTTTAAAACTGTCAGCCAATTACCATAAGTCAAGAGACTATAACAAACGGAATAAAAAATAATCGTCATCACTTATCATCAATTGATAAATCAAAATTATTTCTTCATGTGAATAAATGAGATATCTTTGTCTAAATTCGTTTAATTGACAATATTCATGTATTTTCACTATATGATAGATTTGAAAATACAAAAAGATAGGTATATGATAATAATGTGATGGGTTATTCAGATTTTTTAAGGGATCTTTTTCCTTACTTTGAATACCACTTTGTGAAATAAAGTGCATTGAGCTCACATATTATTGAACCGAATGGATAAAACAGATCAATTCAAACTGATTGTCTCATATGAAACTATTTGAAGATATGCCTGCCGTGAGCTATTTCATCGGTATATCTTGATGGGCAAAAAACTGATGAACACAATAATATATTTTGATGGGAGTGATTCTTTTGTTACAAAGCTTGTTGATCAATGGAACGATTAACAGTTCTATTTACGCATTGATAGCACTTGGATTTTCGCTGACATTCGGGGTTGCCGGAATTGTCAACCTTTATCATGGGGCCTATTACATGGTGGCTGCCTATCTGACCTATGTCCTGTCAAGCGCAGGCGTTCCTTTATGGTTGTCAGCTGTTTTTGCACTTTTACTGGTAATGGGCCTGGGTGGTGTCATGATGAAATACCCGTTGCTCTATCTGAAGAAAAAAGGGGAAAGTATTTACCTTCTGATCTTCACGTTGGGAGGTGCTTATTTTACGCAGTACCTGTTAAAGATGATTTTCGGAGCAAGGTTTTACAGCATTCCGCCATTTATGGATAACAGTGTCAGCATTGGTAGCGAGATTGTTCCCGGATCAAGGGTTTTTGCCTTTATTGTATCGGTTATAACGATCGTCGTCGTCATGCTTTTCATCGGTAAAACTTCTATCGGTAAAAAGATCACGGCAACCTCTCAGGATGTGTATGCGGCTGAACTGGTTGGAATCAACACCAATTTAATCTTTGTTGTGACTGCAGCTATTTCAGCATTACTCGCCGGAATTGCAGGGGTTGTTATTTCACCCTATCTTTCAATTTCACCTACCATGTGGTTATCCACACTGATCAAGGCTTTTGCAATCGTTATCTTCGGTGGGTTGGGAAGCCTCGGCGGGAGTATTATTGCCGCTTTTATCATGGGATATCTGGAAACCTTTATCTCTCTGACCTGGACCAGCAGTATGACCGAAGTCGCATTCCTGGTTGTTGTATTCATCTTCCTTATCTTTAAACCGAGTGGTTTAATGGGTAAGAAAACTTTATAAGGGAGGGGAAGAAGATGAAGAAGATGTCAATTCCAACCCTGTTAGTTTTATTGGGAACACTAATGTTATTCCTCTTTCCCGTACTCTCGGATGATCTTTATCTGATAACCGTCTTTGCCATCGCCTTGTTATATGCCGTTTATGCGGCAAGCTGGGATTTGCTCTCGGGATTTACCGGAAAGGAGAATTTTGGTCATGCGGCCTTTATTGCGATAGGTGCCTATATGCTGGGATTCATTTCACAACATTTTGCGATCCAGCCTTATTTATCCATCCCGATTGCAGCGGTCTTATCCTTCATTTTCGGTATTTTAATCGGTCTGCCGACACTGAGATTAAAGGGGCCATATTTTGCCCTGGCAACACTCGCTGTCGCAACCATCATGGAGAGATTAACATATTCTCTCTCTGATATCACCGGTGGTGAAGATGGTCTGTACGGAATCGAATTCCTGACCGGCGATGAGACCTCATCGTTCTATTTTGTTCTTATTTTTGCAGTTGTTGCCATATACATTCTCTATCGTATAGGAAAATCCAATTTTGGCCTGACGTTAAAGGCCATAAAATCGGATGATGATGCGGCAAAGGCCCTGGGAATATACACCGATCGGTTCAAGGTACTGGCTTTTGGAATCAGTGCCATGTTTGCAGGAATCGCCGGAACCATTTCAGGACATTATTACAGCTATGTCGGGCCGGATATCGTTTTTCCACTCTCACTCAACATCATCATCATGTGTGTGGTTGGTGGACTTGGAGGCATCATCCCGGCTGCCCTCGGCGGGTTTGCCCTTTCCTATCTCTCGGAAATGCTCAGGGATTTTGGCGAATGGAATCAGTTGATCTACAGCGGAATCCTCATGCTGACGGTCATATTCCTGCCCCGCGGTGTCTTTAATATTATAGGTGATCTGTTCAAGCGTTCCAAAGACTCCCCGGTAGAAATGATCAGCAAAGAGGTGGAAAAATGAGTATTCTCAACATACAGAACTTATTGAAGCAGTTTGGTGGACTGAAAGCGGTCAACGAAGTGAGTTTTGAAGTCAATCAAGGAGACAGAGTCGGTATACTCGGTCCAAACGGTGCGGGAAAAACGACTTTGTTTAATCTGATCACCGGGTTTATCAAGGCCGATTCCGGTTCGGTCACCTTTCAGGGAGAAAACCTCATCGGCATGTTACCTGAAAAGATCGCCAATATGGGACTCGTCAGAACCTTTCAGATCGTCAAACCCTTTAAGGAAATGACGGTGTACGATAATCTGAAAATCGCAACACTCTCAAATAAGATGAAAAGGGAAATAAAAAGTGAACATGAGAGAAAGGTCTGGATAGAGAAAATAGCCGAGATGTCAGAACTCTCACATGTTTTAGGTGTAAATGTAGACCTTCTTCCCCACGGATACCTGAAAAAGCTCGAAGTGGCGAAGGCCTTAACGGCTAATCCTACGGTCATTCTCTTAGATGAACCATTTGCCGGGCTAACCCATCAGGAGATTGATCCGATTTCCAGGGTCATCATGCGTGCCAACGAGGAGAACGGCACGACGATCGTACTGATCGAACATCGTCTGAAGGAATTTATGAAACTCGTGGAAAGAATCGTTGCCATTGATTACGGTGAAAAGATAGCCGAGGGAACCCCAACGGAAATCATCAACAACCCGAAAGTCATAGAATCTTATCTTGGTAAAGGAGGTGCTGATCTTGTCAATTCTTGAGCTTAATCAAGTTACTTCCGGTTATGGTTCTGCCATCGTACTGGAAGAGTTATCATTGACAATTGAGGAAGGCGAGTGTCTTGCCGTTCTTGGCCCAAATGGAGCCGGAAAATCTACCCTTTTAAAAACGATAACCGGTACGGTTGTTCCGAAGAAAGGAACAATTCATTATCTCGGAGAAGAGATAACCGGATTGGACACCTATAAAATTGTCAGAAAGGGAATTTCTCTATCACCTGAAAATAGGAGACTTTTCAGGGACTTGAGTGTAATGGAAAACCTCACACTGGGCGGATTATACGGCCAGAACAAGGAAAACATCGATCAGGAAATCAAAAGGGTTTTTGAGATTTTCCCGAGACTCGAAGAAAGAAAATCACAGCTTGCCAATACGATGAGTGGCGGAGAACAGCAGATGGTTGCCATTGCACGTGCAATGACTTCAAAACCCAAAATACTGCTGCTCGACGAGCCTTCCATGGGACTGGCACACATCATCAAAGAGCAGATCTTTGAGGGAATTCAGAAGATCAAGGAACTCGGCATGACGATTCTCATCGTCGAACAGGACGCAACGATGGTCATGCCTATTGCGGATAAAGTGGCTATTCTTGAACACGGCAAGATATTAAAGGAAGATACGCCGGAAAATATTCAGAAAGATAATTATATCAGAGATGCCTATTTGGGTGTTGGATAAGTTTCAATATCATTTAAGGGAGGATTAATATGAAAAAGATTTTGTTAATGGCTTTATTGGTAACCGTTATAGCCGTCAGTTCTTTTGCGGCAAATGTTTGGAAAATTGGTGTTGTCGGGCCATTCCAGCAGGAAACAGGGGAATGGATCAAACAGGCTGTTGAAATGGCCGCAGAAGAGATCAACGCCGATGGTGGAATTGCCGGAAAACAGATAGAATTAATTTTCCAGGACAGCGAAGCAAAGGCAGAAAAGATGATCACCGCCATTCAGAAACTCTGTACAAGAGAAAACGTAGATTTTATCATCGGTGGTATGAGCAGCGGAGCCGTACTCGGTGCGATGGACAGATGGGCAAGATACAAGACGATCTGGCTCGGAACGGGGGCAGCTTCTATCGATGTAACGGAAAAAGTAGGGCAAGACTATGACACCTATAAATATTATTTCAGAGTCGGAACGCTTGATTCCATCGCTCAGGGAACCGCAACCGGTGATTTTATCACTAATTATCTGAGTCCCAAATACGGAATCACAAAAGCGGCTATCGTAGCGGTTGATCTGGTTTATTCCAAGGGAATTGCCGAAGAAGCGGCCAGAGTTTGTGAGGAAAATGGTGTAGAAATTGTTTACAGAGACTATTTCCCTAGTGGCACAACCGATTATTCCGCTACATTTAAAAAAGCTGTTGATGCAGGGGCACAGGTCATCATCAATTCTATCGTAACGGATGATGGTATCGCTTTTGTCAAACAGTGGTATGATCTGAAAGTGAATGCGGCTATCGTTGGACCAGTTGGCCCTGCCTTAAAACCTGAGTTCTTTGAACAGACCGGCGGAAAATGTTTATTCGAAACATCGGCCTATCCCAATGGCGGACCGGCTCCATTAACGGAAAACACCATGGCTTTCGTGGAAGAACACGTCAACAAATTTGGAAACAACCCGGGATTTATTTCCTATCCGGCTTATAATGCACTTTACGTCTTAAAGGAAGCGGCAAAGGATGTAAAAGACATCAACAACACGGATGAATGGATAAAGGCCATAGAAAAAGTAGAATTCAAACTCGGTGGAGACTTGGGTGTTGCACCGGTCGTATTCGATGAAAAACACAGTCTGAAATACGGTGGAGACGGCGCAAGAGGTATTATCTTCCAGTGGCAGGGAGAAAACGCATGGGAAGCCGTTTATCCCGAAGAATATGCGACAGGGGAATGGATGGTTCCCGAATGGATGAACTGGGAAGAAGTCAAATAAGATTCTCAAAATAATCAAAAAGGTGCACTTTTATAAAAGTGCACCTTTTTCTATTTTTTATTTCTTCCAGCGCTTAAGGGTGGGAAGGGTCTCCTGCATGAGTTTTCTGGCCTCTGCCTCTCCCATTCCCCCTTTGACCATAAAGGGAACACAGATTTCAACCATCCCCTCCATCGTCGGATTGGAGGTGAATTCCCCCTCCTTGTAGCAGTATACGCAGTAATCCTTATTGACTGAACCGTCTTTTTCCGTTCCGTATGATTCTTCATTTAAAGGCATTCCGCAGCTCTGGCAAAATTCCATTTTTTCCATGATAAAAACCTCCTGAATAGATTGTTGTTGTCTGATTTGTTACCTTCATCATCCACAATGAGATTCTATTCCATATACCTGTCAGGTCTTGTCATGTTTAAATCTTCATTCGACTTGATCCAGAATCTCTCTGATGCTGTTCTGAATATCAACCGCTTTCCGATCGGATTCTTCCTTGTCTTTACCGTTTGTATAAACGTAAACCTTGATCTTCGGCTCCGTTCCCGAAGGCCTGACGGCAAACCACGAATCATCCTCGAGGATGAATTTCAGTCCGTTGGTCTTTCCAACATCTATCTGATCCTGATCGAGGAAATCTATCTTTTCCTTAACCCCCTTCCCGGCTACTTCATCTGGTGAATTTTCCCTGATGGCAACCATCATTCGGTTTATCCGTTCCTTGCCTTCAATCCCCTCAAGTACGATTGAGAAAGGATCTTCCGTTGTATAACCGACTTCTTCAAAGACTTCATACAGAACATCCTTGAGTGATTTCCCCCGCGTCTTATAATACGCAGCGGCTTCGGCAAGGAGCATGGAAGAGATAACGGCATCCTTGTCTCTGACAAACGTTCCATACACATAACCGATACTCTCTTCATAGCCGAAAAGGAACTGATACTCTCCCGTCTGTTCAAATTTATTTTCCTTGCCGCAGATATTTTTAAATCCCGTAAGTGATTCAACGGTGGTAACACCATATTTTTCGGCGACATGCTTTCCGAGATCCCCGGTCACGATGGATTTGATGATGACACCATTTGAAGGGATCTTTTTCTGCTCATCCAATGCTTCAAGGATATACTTGATCAGCACGGCACCCGTCTGGTTTCCGTTGAAGGCCCAGTACTCTTCACCGTCTTTTACCATAACCGCCAGTCTGTCACAATCGGGATCTGTTGCGATGAGCACGTCTGCATCGATCTTCTTTCCGAGTTCGATGGAATATTTAAAGGCCTTCGTGTCTTCGGGGTTCGGATAACCTACGGTCGTGAAGTCCGGATCGGGATTTTCCTGTTCAGGCACTACCGTCACATTCGTAAAGCCTCTCTCTCTGAGCACCCTTCTGACCGGCATGTTTCCGGTTCCGTTGAGCGGCGTATAGACGATTCTGATCGCCTTATCGATCCCGTCATCTCTGAGCGCAAGCCCCTTGACCTTCTCAAGGTAAATAGTGTCGATGTCTTTTCCTATATAGGTGAGAAGACCTTTTGCAAGGGCTTCTTCCTCATCCATACATTTCACATCCGAGAACTGTTTGATCTTCCTGATCTCATCCTGTATCGGCAGGGCAATGTTGTCGAGAATCTGTGCCCCCTCTTCCCAGTAAACCTTGTACCCGTTATAGGCCTGAGGATTATGGCTCGCCGTGACAACGATTCCCGAGATCGTCTTCAGATGTCTGACGGTAAACGAGAGCTCAGGTGTTGTCCTGAGAGATTCAAAGAGATAAGCCTTGATTCCGTTCTGAGCGAGTACAAGTGCAGCGGTCTTTGCGAAGACATCGGAGAAATGCCTGCAATCATACGCAATGGCAACCCCTCTTTCCATGGCCTCGTTTCCATGGGCCTTGATCACCTCGGCCAGTCCCTGTGTGGCTCTCATGATGATATACCGGTTCATCCTGTTGGTTCCGGCACCGATCTTTCCCCTGAGACCTGCCGTTCCAAATTCAAGTTCCGTATAGAATCTGTCCTTTATCTCGTCCTCGTTTCCCGCAAGTGCTTCGAGTTCTTTTTTAGTCGATTCATCAAAAAAGTCATTTTCAAGCCAGTCATTGTATTTGTTCTTGTATTCTGCCATGTTCTACCCCCTGATTAAGATTTTATCGTATTCTCTATATTATGCCATATTCTTTCACCGAATAAAAAGGCTTCCAAAAAAAAGAGACTTACGAACACATCGTAAGCCTCCAATTTCCTTTTAACTTGTTATTCGCTAAAAGGCCCTGAACAGGAAGTAGTTCAGTTTGTGTTGCGAAAACAACTCATCATAAGTTCTGAGTGTCTTGTCTTGTTTGTCAGCCTTTTTGTAGAAATTATTTTTATCCATGATTATCTCCTCTTTATACGTATCACAATCATGATATAATCCGCAGTAACCTACATGTCAAGAAGACAAAACAAGCAAATACTGTAAACATTTTTTGAAAACGTACAGCTGACTACATGATGTCACATTCTTTCACAACACCCTCCATTTCCTGAAAATGTGCAAAGGCTTCAAGTGTCTTGTCAATTTCCCGCTTCATGGCCTCTGTTTTTCTGACACCGGACTGCCACCACCAGTTTTCCACGATCAGCCGCTTGCTTTTTTTATCTCTTTTCGCTTCAATTCTGGCGATAAATTTATCTTTATAAATAACAGGCAGCACATAATAACCATATTCCCGTTTATCCTTTGGGGTATAGATTTCCCATCTGTATTTAAAATCAAAGAGGGCTTCCACAAGATTCCTATCCCACATGATATTATCCAACGCTGCAATGAATGAACAGCTTGATCTGACAGTTTTAACCGATTCAAGCAGCTCTGCGTTTTCTGTCGTGATATAGAACGGCTCATTGATTCCCTCAATTTCGACTCTTTGAATAATCCCTTTTTTCTCAAGGCGCTCGAAAGTCTCGTTGCGGTTTTTGGCTTTGAAATCCAGTATCCCTCCAAATGCGTCACTGCTCTTATTCCACATCAAACCGATACCGTTCAGTCTCCTGTGAAGATGCCAGTCCAGATATTCTTCAATCGTTTTATTGGGATCTTCTGCTGTCAATAAATCTGAGGGAATAAGATTCTCTGTAAAATCAAAATACCGGATGGTTCTTTCTTTTCGCTCAACGATCAATTCACCGTGAAAAAAGAGTGTTTCCAGTACCGCTTTTCCCACATGGGCCTTAGACCAGAACCAGTTAATCTTTTTATCCATCTTCAAGTCTTTTGACGACAACGGCCCTTTTTCCCGGATAGTATTCCGAACCGCTTCGACAGCATCTGAATATTCTCCGGCTTTTATCTTCCGCCATTCGGAAACCTGCTCTCTCTTTCTTTTGAACAGATGCCAGTCTCTGATATTGTAAATCGCCATCTGCTTGTCAAGGCCATCCACCAGTCTTCTGTCCTTGTAAAGCAAGTCCCACAGCATCTGAGGGTTATAATCTTTAATCCTGGATTGAAGCACCAGATCCTGATTGATCCCAATCACATCAACGGGATCAAATTGTATACATCCCACTTTGTCGATGTAGTTCATGATATCTTCTTTTGTTTTCCCCGTTTTGTGGATTCCGTGGTATTTGATCAGGAATCTTCCTGCCTGATTTTTTGTTGTTTTTATCATTTGCTTCACTTCTCTTTTTTGGATTTCCCCTTTTTTATCCCTGAAAAGAATATAGTCTCTTTTTTATATCATTTTCTTAATTGTTTTTATCCCGAACCCACCCCATCACTACGTGGTCCCCCCCGCCCAAAGCGGGGATTCTGCTCTTGGAAGAAAAACATAATTCCTTACTTTATCTTTAAAATTTAATTACATCTTATTTGGTCAAATTCACATTTGTCTAATCCCCGCTTGGGGCGGGGGGGGTCTTGAGAAAATTACACAAACAAATTACTTTCTCTTTCTTATTTCAGCTACTTCAGCAACAAAATCTCTCAAAGATTTCAAAACAAGTTCTATATTTTGTTTCACATCGATATCACTCACACGAAAAAATACAATCCCAAGTGATTCTAATCTCTTCTGACGTTTTTTATCTTTTTCTACTTTAAAATCATGAGTACATCCATCAATTTCTACAGCCAACATCAACTCTTTACAGAAAAAATCAACAATATAATGGTCAATTGGTTTTTGTCTGTTGAATTTATAACCTAACAATTTTCGATATTTTATCTCATTCCTAAGCAATACCTCAGACAGAGTCGACTTCTTCCTCAGCTCCTTCGCCAAAGGCAGTGATCGCTTATCATAACTTAAAACCCGTTCCTTCTCCATTAAACACCTTCAAAAAAGGGCAAGTCATAAGACCTGCCCATATTTTCAGTATTTATTTCTTACCACTTGGAATCATCGATTGCTTCTATACTCTTTTCTATCCGTGCAACGGATTCGGCAACCGTTCCGTCGACAAACGGATTCTTTATTTTTGCCACTTCAAGCAGCTGAAGGAATGGTTTTGACCCGCCGGCATTACAGAGATCCTGATAATCTTTCCATGCCTGTTCCCTGTCTTCGTTCATCTTGTTGTAGAACTGGAAGGCACAGACCTGAGCCAGTGTGTAATCGATGTAGTAGAAAGGCACTTCAAAGATGTGGGACTGTCTGAACCACATGGTCCCCTTCACATAGAATTTGTTGTCTTCGTAATCCCTGAGTGGAAGATATTTCTTTTCAATTTCTCTCCATTTCGCCTTTCTTTCATCCGGTGTTGCCTCGGGATTTTCATATACGAAATGCTGATACTCATCCACCGAGACACCGTAAGGAAGGAAGAGTATTGCTTCGGAGAGGTGTGAGAATCTGTGTTTCAGCATCTCATCTTCGAAGAAAAGCTGCATCCACGGATAGGTGAAGAATTCCATACTCATCGAGTGAATTTCACACGCTTCGAGTGTTGGCCAGACATATTCGGGAGCTTCATAATTTCTGCTTGAAAATACCTGGAAGGCATGTCCCGCTTCATGGGTGAGTACTTCTACATCCCCTGCCGTCCCATTAAAGTTTGCAAAGATAAACGGTGCCTTGTAATCAGGCAGGAATGTACAGTATCCGCCGCCCATCTTTCCCTTTCTGGCGAGAACATCAAACAACCCGTGTTCTGTCATGAATGTGAAGAAGTCTGCCGTTTCCTTTGAAAGCTCATCATACATCCTCAGGCCGTTCGCCATGATCTCTTCCGGTGTTCCCTTTGGATCGGCATTTCCCGAAGTAAATTTCAGCGGTTCATCGTAATATCTGAGTTTATCGTAGCCGAGTCTTGCCGCCTGTCTTTCAAGCAGCTTTGTCGCTATCGGAACAACGGACTCGTATACCTGATCTCTGTATCCCTTAACCATCTCGGCGTTGTAATCACTTCTGCCGAGTCTGATGTAGCCCAGTTCGGTGAACGTTTCATAACCGAGTTTCCTTGCCATTCTCGTTCTGACCTTGACGAGATTATCATACAGTTCATCCAGTTCTTTTTCATGGGCTTCAAAGAAACCTGCATAGGCTTCATAAGCTGCTTTTCTGATCGTTCTGTCCTTGTTCTGGAAATAAGCTCTCATCTGTGAGAGATTTCTTTCCTCTCCGTCAAACATGATTTTGGCCGAAGCGATGAGTTTTGTATGATCTGAACAGAGCTTGTTCTCTTCCTGAAGATCTTCGATGATCTCCGGTTTAAAGGTTTTAAGTTCCATCTCAGCGATGTTGAAGAGATGTTTTCCCCATTTTCCCTCGAGTTCTTTTCTGAACTTCGATTCAAGGATCGCCTTGTAATACTTGACGACGAGTTCCTGAAAAAGTGGCTGCGTCTGATCGAAGTATTCCTGCTCCGCTTCATAGAACTTGTCTTCCGTATTCACATCGTATCGGATATGACACAGCGTTCCCATCGTTTCTACCGTTCTTCTGAGATCGTTTAGTTCTTTCATGATTGCATTCTGCTTTTCGGCCGTTTCCGCCACTTCAAAATCCGCAAGCAGCTTCTCGAAATCCATTTTGTAGGTATCAAAATCCGGTCTCTTGTACCCAAATTCTGTAAATTTCAAAATTAATGCACCCCCGTCTATATTTTATATACCGTTATTATATCAGCTTTTTTACCGTTTGAAACCGTAAAATCCGCTTATCTGTTCGGAAACATAACTTTTCATTTTTAAATCGTCAATAAACGGCATCATATAATCACCCTCGATGAGGAGGAACACTCTTTTCCCCTATCCGATCATCCACTTTAAAAGGCCGAACATTGAAAAACAATTTGTTTTTTTGATCAATCTTCACATAAACAGGTGTTCGTATACGAAGTAGATCGTGTTTACCGATGGTATGCCCTTTCTCTTTGCGAAGAATTTCCGCTGTGCTATAATTTAAACAAATAAAATTCAACAGGGAGGTAAAATATTACCCATGAAGAAAATACTTTTTACGTTAATATTAATCATTTCATTAGTCTTTGTGTTTGTATCCTGTGCAAACCTGAAGCTTCCCGAAAGGATCATTCACACATTGAATCTGAAAATACCCGGTTTGAACGAAAGATTCAAATTGGCTCCATTCGCCACAGAAACAACTGAAGCTTCGATCGTTTCAGTGCTTCCTGGATTCAAATTCATCACAGAGGATGGAACGGCGATGAGACTCTATTATGCCACACAAGTCAGCATCGGCTATGATGATATTTCAGAAAAGCTGGAGATTGATATTCAGTCATTGAAAGATGAGGCCTCTATTTCCTCTATCAGTACGAGCGTCGATATCGCCTTTTCAGATAAACTCGGTGACTTCACACTGCCGACGATAGAAGCCTCATTCACACTGCCGGATTTTCAGATGGAAGGGACTTCGCTCATCATCAATTTTGACAAACCGGAGATAAATATCACCATCGCGTCGGAAACCGTTGATGTGAACAGGCTTTACGTTGCAACGGAAACGGTCAGAAACATGCTGTTTAACAATACCAACATCACCGACGGGGTCATCATAAAGGGTGGAACCATCGACATAACGGCAACAAACACGACCGATGCAACCTTCACCATTTCATTAAAGGCGGAGAATACGCCCAACACATTCGCTCAGTCCGGAGAAATAACGATCACCGGAGGAGATAATCCCTCCCCGGTTTCCTTCCGTGGCGGAACGGGCCAGATTAACCTTGATATCGATGACATTCTGAGTGAAGACGCCACCATTACGTTCGTTTCAACGGCCCTCGAACTCCCCCTCAAAGGGGGAACGCTGACATTGGACTTTGATATCAGCGATCTGGAAATTCTACTCGATAAGACCGAGTCGGCTTCAAATACGATCCCCGTCATAGCCGGGTCACCAGTTCGTACATGTGGAACGGTCTTTTCAATCAACACGGGATTGACTGAAGAGGCCACCTTGACAGGGGGAACACTTCAGGTATCGGGGGAGAACAATGCAGACAGCGAAATAGAATCTATGACCGTGAGTGTTCGAAATGAAAAGGGTGAAGTCATCGCAACACTCGATCTTGACAACGTGCCGGTATCCGATACTCAATACCGGACAACACCTTTCAGTACACCGGTTTTCATCAGCGACACGGCAAGTCTCACCGTTCTTGCCACTTTAACGACGTTGCCCGCAACGGACGGCAGTATTACGATAACGGCAACCTTTAACGGGATACAGGTTCAGATTGCCAATCCGGTGAATTTTTCCGCCGAAGAGATAGAATTCGGATCGGCTCCGGATTTTGGAAGCAGCAGTCTCTTTACCATAGAACAACTCGCCACCGATACCGGTGAGCTCTCCGTAAATCCGGCAACACTGACCATCAACGTAAAAGGGCAGCAGGAGCTGGACGGATTGGGACTTGATCTGAATATACTGATCAACGATACGTCGAAGGGGACCTTTGATCTCAACATGGGGCAGGCCACGGGTCTCGTCATGGACCTCTCGGATACACGCTTCACGAGACAGGGAACCTTCACGATTCTTGCAACCCCTTATCTTGCACCGGATAATACGCGGGCCTTCTTCGAAGGGCATCCTGAATTCGAGCCTTTTATCGATATGCAGCTGCTTTACGGAACGGATGTCATCCTCGACACACCAATCACATACAGCACTTCGGAAAGGGTAGAGACCGGACTCACTTCCGATTTTATCTTCGACAGTGTAACACTTAACGGGACACTTTCTTTCGATACGGCTATTCAGACCTTGCCTCTTGAAGAGGATTATTCCGCTTCTGTAACGATAAAGGAGATCTTCGGAAAAACGATCGTGGCTACGTCCGTCGGTAATGGCAGCAATCGGATAAACATAGATGGAAGTACGATCGGGGCCACCGATCTCGAGATCAGATTTGATTTTGTCACAGCGGAAGAACCGGTCAACATTGACTTCAACACGGAATATGATGCCTCCGCCACGGCTATTCCGGACATCGGTATTTCAAACATTGCGAATCTCACGTTAAAGCCGGAAAGCTCATCACAGGCCATTCCACCAGTCAGCGGTCTTGTTCATGCAACCTTCCAGAGCGCAGACCTGAATATCGCCGTTGATTCCGATGCCCCTGCCATTGCACAGAGATTGTTCACCAGGGATATAAACCTGGATACGTTCAAGGCCACCTTGACAACGACAACAGATGCGTATCTCATAGAGTTCACGAGATCTGGTGATCTATATACGGCAAGCCTTGCCGATATCGAACTCAACGGAGAGGGGGCAACACTGACACTCGGACCCCTTTCACTCGAATTCACCGATGAGGACGCCCTGAATCTCCCAAATCAGATCGATATCGCGGCCAGCATGACCAACGTCGTTTTCAGTCAGATCACCGTTGATGTCGCCGATTTCTATGACGATCTACAGGTAGCAGAATCTGAAACGTTTGATATACCGGAAGAGGCAAAGGATTATATCAAAGCCATCGTTCTTTCGGGAGATCCGAGGGTGAAGATCGAATGGTTCAACAACACACCGCTTGAATTCAACATCAGGGCGGCCGTCTCCAACGATATCCTTGACGAGTTCATCACGCTTTCCAACACGGGTGATGCGGCCAGTACAACCTGGATTGATCTGCCAAAGATCATCGATATAGAAGGCCTGGATTCCGTTTCGTTTGACCTTGAAGCGTCCCCGAATGGGCTCAATGCTGCTGAACAGCAGCTCACGATCAACAATTTCGTCTTCGACGCGCTGGATGATTACAGAGTTGCGGCTACGGTTACCTTCAGAGATTTTTCTGAAAGCGTCATGCCGAGAGGTGAGACGATTACGATCAGTGAAGTCGTTCTCTATGGGGAAATCGATGAAGCCCTGTTCGATTTCATGAGGGATCAATTACCGGCTTTCTGGACGGACTATGCCGGTCAGATTCAGATCGATGATACACTGACGGAGGCCTTTGTAGAAATTGATGAAAAGATTCTGACTGAAAATCCGGATCTTGTGGCTACACTAACCATCTCCGGTAAGCCATCGGGCATCATCATCTCTGAAATTCCGATAACGCTCGATACCGACACTCATTTTGAAGCGAATATCAATGAATTTCTTTCAAACCCGAGTACGGATCTTTCGTTCGGCATCGTTGCCCAAATTGATGAGGCAACGGTAAATCTTGACAGTATCAGCGAAGATGCAACAGACCTGTTCGCCGCCAGTGTAACGGTCAGCATACCGGTCAGGTTCACGGTGGCTGAAGATATTTCGCTGCTCAGTGATACGATAAATCTCGAGGATGAACTGAACATCGAACTGAATGACCTGGATGCCATACTGAACATGATTCAATCCGCTACCGCCGTTGTAACGGCTGTCAACAACTCCGGTGTTTCGGTTAAACTGGAACTCAGATGGGATTCGGCAGCCGGTGAACCGATCATCACCAATCCGCAGGGTGGGGCACTTGTTACACTAACAGACGGCACGTCCTCAAAATTCATCGTTACACTCGGTTCCGGAAACGATGCAAAGGACTTGCTTGAAAAGAATATCTATGCACACATCATTCTTCCCGATTCAAACGGAGAATATTACACCATCATGGGAGATTCCGCCGTTGATCTTTCTATCTACCTCGATACGGTCGTAAGAGTAGAAATCCCCCTGGAATCTGAAAGGTAGACAACGGGGAATAAAAAAGACGGACTTCGATGAATAGAAGTCCGTCTTTTTTCGTTGTTTTAAAATGGTTTATTTTCTGTTCTCAAAAACTCTCTCGATCAATTCATCATTAGCGACAAACGGCAGGGTAATATGATCCTCTCCAACATGCTGTTTATTATATTCGGCCACGGTTGAAATCGAATTTTCATTTCTCGCCCATGCCCTTCTCGCAACACCACCCATTACATCCCAGGGGATTGCCTTCATGATGATATCGTCCACTCTTTCACTCCCGTCAAGAACCAGTCCGAATCCGCCGTTAACCGCTTTCCCGATACCGACACCGCCACCGTTGTGAAGCGCGATGAGACTCATTCCCCTTGAGGCGTTCCCCGCAAAACACTGGGTAGCCATATCCGCCATGATCATACTGCCGTCCTTGATATTCGAGGTCTCCCTGTACGGGGAATCTGTCCCGCCCGTATCATGATGATCCCTTCCCAGCATGACCGGTCCGATCTCGCCATCTCTGACCATCTGATTGAATTTCAGGGCAATATCCCTTCGGCCAAGCGCATCCTGATAAAGGATTCTCGCCTGTGTTCCAACAACGAGGCCATTCTGTTCCGCATCTCGGATCCATATATAATTATCCCTGTCCTGTCCCCTTCTCTCAGGATCTATACAGTTCATTGCCGCCTTGTCCGTTTTCATAAGATCTTCATGCCTTCCACTGAGGCAGACCCATCTGAACGGTCCGTACCCGTAATCAAAGAGCATCGGCCCCATGATATCCTCTACATAGGAGGGGAAGATGAATCCTTCTGAAGTATCCACTTTATTCTTTGCGATACCCTTTTCTCCCGTATCAAACACGGCCTTCATAAAGCTGTTTCCATAATCGAAGAAATAGGTTCCTCTTTCAACGAGTGTCTTGATCAATTTGTAATGCTTCTTCAGGGTTTCATCTACAAGCTTCCTGAAGCCGGCCTTATCTTCTGCCAGCATGCTTGTCCTTTCATCAAAACTGAGCCCCTGCGGACAGTATCCGCCGTCATACGGTACATGACAGGAGGTCTGATCCGAAAGCAGTTCAATCTCCACATCCTTGTCGACGGCATACTCAAGCAGATCGACGATGTTCCCGTGATAGGCAAGTGAGGCGGCTTTCCCTTCATTTTTCAGATGATCTGCCGCTTTGAAGACCTCGGCCGGATCGGCGTACAGCTCATCGATCCACCCCTGAACCTTTCTTGTCTCGATCCTCGAAAGATCTACTTCGGCGATGATCCCCACACCATTTGCAATCTTTACGGCTTTCCCCTGTGCACCACTCATGCCACCAAGTCCGGAAGAGACAAAGATATGACCTTTCAGATCGCCATCTTCCGGTATTCCCAATTTAATTCTGCCGGCATTCAGAATGGTGTTGAACGTTCCGTGGACGATCCCCTGCGGTCCGATATACATCCATCCGCCGGCCGTCATCTGCCCGTAATTGGCAACACCAAGTGCCGCTGCCTTATGCCAGTCTTCCTGATTGTCAAACTGTCCGATCATCAGTGAATTCGTGATGATGACCCTCGGACTTGACTTGTGTGATTTAAAGAGTCCCAGAGGATGTCCGGAAGAAACTACCAGTGTCTGTTCATCCGTCAGCTGTTCCAGATATTTTTTAATCAACCTGTACTGCATCCAGTTCTGGCAAACCTGCCCGGTTTCTCCATACGTAACGAGTTCATAGGGATAAAGGGCGATCTCAAAATCCAGATTGTTGTCTATCATCACCTGACAGGCCTTTCCTTCGATACAGTTTCCCTTGTATTCCTCTATCGGCTTTCCGTAAAGTCTTCCCGCCGGTCTGTATCGATAACCGTAAATACGTCCCATACTGTAAAGCTCATCGAGAAACTCCGGTGCGAGCTCTTCATGAAGCTGCTCCGGAATATACCTGAGCGCATTTTTTAAAGCCAGCTTGATCTCGCGTTCGTTGAGTGTCAGTTCCCTTTTCGGAGCTCTTCGGATTCCAGCCATGAATTCCTTTTTTTCCGGTAATTCATCGCTTAATCGAATAGTCATTGCCTCCATTGCCAGTACATTTTCTCTCATTTTTATTCCCCCGTATACAAATCTGTTATCCGGTATTGATTATAACATGCTTCAGGAGAAGTCTTTTTTTATCCTTTTCGATCGATTTCGCAATTTTCTTCTCTCAGAAAGAATAACTTATTTAAATTTCAAATTATCTTTCATCTTTTTGATATAATAGACCATACTGAGGAAATCAGGTGAAAATCTTGCGAAAGAGGACTAAATTACTATGGAAAATTGGAATTCCATGTATCAGACTCTGGATAAGGCTCAGATACGATATCAAAGTAATCGGAGAATTGCCAAAACCACCTTATTTACTGCTTTCAAATCATTCACAGAATGTTGATCCCTTTTTTATACTAGCCGAAACTTCGAAGCCTGTTTCCTTTGTCATAAACAACGCCGCTTTCCAGAACCCCGTTATAGGACTCGTTCTGCGATGGATAGACAGTATTCCGACTCAAAAATCATCGAAAGATGCCAAGACCGTCATGAGGATCTTCCACTGGATAAAGGATGGAAGGATAGTGGGAATCTTTCCCGAAGGACATGCAACATGGGATGGGGAAAGTATCCCCGCGGTAGGGGCCACGGCAAAACTGCTCAATCGCATCAAAATCCCGATCGTAACGATTACCATCAAGGGTGGATACTTGGTCAACCCCCGATGGGCAACCTATCGAAGAAAGGGAAAGATAGAAATACATATCGGAACCTTTGAAGATGAACAGGCGCTCGAAGCACTCAAACATTCCGACTGGCAATGGCAGGAGGAAACCGGGAATCTGTACAGGGGAAAAAATAAGGCCGTCGGTATCGAAAAGATCATGTGGTTCTGTCCGGAATGCGGGAGTTACCGGGGGATCCATTCCATCGGGGACAAAGTGGTCTGTAGAAACTGTACTTATAAAAAAAACGTCAACGAAGACGGAAGGATCGGAGATCAAACGGTCAAACAGGTCCTTGATCGGCAGAGGGAATTGCTTAAGGTATACACCCTGAAGAAATTCCGACATGAATTCAGAAACTGCCGTCTGAAGATGTGGGGAAAAGGCAGAACTTTACGTTTGAAAAGAGAAAAAGGAACGCTGATCATCACTGACGATCATCTGAAATTTAATGGTGAGGTCTACGAATTTCAGCGAATTTCGGGATTGAACACCTATGTATCAAGTATCGTTGAGTTTATATGCGATGATAACAAACTGGTGAGGATCAAAACCAAAGAGGATTCCTTACTGATCACCGAATTATTAAAACTTATGGGGGTGTAGTCATGTACTGGCAACAAATCGACGATGTAATCTATATACTGATCCTTTTTGCCCTGGCTGTTCTGATGAAAAGACTTATTCCTGCATTCAGAAGATATCTCATTCCAAATTCTATCGTTGCAGGTTTTTTCGGTCTCCTGCTCGGGCCAAATCTTCTGAACCTGTTACCATTAAATCCGGACACACTTGGCGGAATCATCTACCATCTCATGGCCATAGGATTCATCAGTCTCAGTCTTCGAACACCTGAAAAAACGGGTAAAAGCTGGAATTCCATGAATGCCGGAATGATCATCGTATCTACCTATCTGATACAGGGACTCCTGGGATTTGCCATGTCCTTTTTATGGAGCCTCGCGGATAAAAACGTTTCACCCATCATGGGGTTGATCCTTCCTATGGGATTTGGACAGGGACCCGGACAGGCCTTCTCAGTCGGAAACCAGTGGGAACAGCTCGGGATGCAGAATGGTGGTGCAATCGGTCTCGCCGTAGCCGCGGCCGGTTTTGGATGGGCCACCGTTGGTGGGATTATTATCCTCAACATCCTGCTGAAAAAGAAGAGAAAAAAGGATGCACCGGCTGAAGTGGAGATGAAAAAAGAGATTGTCGTCAAAGATTATGAATTTTCCGATATGGATGGCATGACCATTCAGTTTGTGTTCATCGGAATCATATATGCGGCGGTTTATCTGATCCTCGGCGGAGTCAACCGGTTACTCGCCTCATTTGGCACTTTTGGTGAAAGCCTCGGTTCCGTTCTCTGGGGATTCCATTTCGTCTTCGGTGCCATATTAGCCATTCTCTTCAGAACCGTTTACAACAAGATGCACAAAAAAGGGGTGGCAAAGGAAAGATACCTGAACAACTTCATGCTCCAGAGAATCGCGGGATTCGTATTCGACTTCATGGTAGCCGCTTCCATCAGTGCCGTGACCTTCAAGCGAATCGCCACCTCTTTCTGGCCGATCTTCTTCATCACCTTTGCCGGCGGTGTTCTGACCTTCTTCTACGTCTCCTTCATCGTCAACCGGACGATGAAAGAGCATCGCCTCGCCAATACCATCGCGTTCTTTGGGCATCTGACCGGAACGATTTCCACGGGTATGGCGCTTTTAAGAGAAGTCGATCCGCTGATGAAAAGCGGAGCCCCTGAAAACATGATATTCGGAAGCGGGGTGGCCATTTTCTTTGGATTCCCGCTGATGGCTCTTCTGAGTTTACCACCTATCGGATTAAAGACGGGAAATACGATGATGTACCTGTATACATTCCTCGGATTGATTGCCTATGCGGTGTTTTTGTACGTCTACTGGTATTTTCTTGCCAAAAGAAAGAACAAGAAGACCTATTGATGAAGGGAAGTGAGGCTCCGATGAAAAAGATTCGCGAACGTGCGTTCATACAGATAGTGATCATCTTTCTCACGTTGATTATCGCTAATCTATGGAAGGATCCGGGGATGATCGAATTATCAGCAAAAGCGTTTTTAACCGTATCAATCGTGTTTTTTATCGTCATGCTTGTCAAGGTACTTAAGATGAAAAAAGATGAACAGGCGGCCTGGGCGGTTAATTCGTTTGATGATAGCCTGTCCGTCTGCATTACAACCGTCTGTAAGAATGAAGGAGAGACGATACTCAATACCGTCAGGCATTATATGAGTTTTTCCGACAACGTGAGATTTGTCCTCTATGATGATCATTCCACAGACGGCTCCTTTGAAAGACTACAGGAGATGATGGAAACCTATAAAGGCCGACTTGTCCTGAAAAAGCTTAAAAAAAGGGATATTCAGATCCACCCGAAGGCCTTTGCCGTAGAGGATGCGTTCAACGAGATTGATTGTGATTATTTTCTGGTGATCGATTCGGATACGGTGATATCCGAGACCGATTTCAACCATGCGATCTGCGCCATGATCAACGAGAAGACGGATGTCCTGCATATCACGCGGAGAAACAACCTGAAACCCTGTCTTCCCTGTCAGATGGGGGACAAAGAGGAACTCATGAACATGGGACTGCAGCTTCTGAGGCTTCAACCCGCTAATTTCCCGGGTTCGGGTTATTTTGTCAGGGCAACCCTCGTTAGGGACTTTAAATACGATGAAGACAGTCTGAGCGAAGACAATTATTTCCTCAAGGCGATCAAAAGGAAAACGGATAAGATCGAATTTTTCCTGACGCTTACCGCATCTGAAAGGGCTCCTGAGACTTTCGGAGATTTTGTAAAACAGAGGGTCAACTGGTTGAAGTTGGGGATTCCCTATTATCTGAAACAAGAATTGTCCCTGATGACACTCGGAAATATTCTCTTTACGCTGATCTTTTCGGCCCTGTTTAACCCGTTCAGTCCGGGACTCGTATTCATTGCATCCTGTACCGGTGTCATCCTCGGGATGCAGCTCGCCTTTGCCGTGGCGCTTACCCATGAAAATCCACTGAAGACCTTGTATCATACCCTCTGTTATCTCCTGACCATCGGCTATGTCCTGGGTTTTGTCTATTTCTGGCTTCAGATCATGATATCTGCCGGAAAGAGTCGGTTTGCCGTAAAAAAGAACTGCATGGGTGAAAATGGGGTTTAAGCGGTTCAGAAAAATGGCCATGTCCGTTGAAGAACAGACATGGCCATTGTGGAACGGAGAGTGATGACCTTTGATTTATTCAGCGTATTCGATGAAGATCTTTGACAGAATTTCCTTCTGTCCCCTGTCTTTGAAACTGTGATCAAGATCCAGTTCGAATCCCGTCGTACCGGAATTCTGATGAACCTGGAACTGTATTCTGTTGACGTAAGTCATGATATCCATTTTCCCGAACACCCCGTCATTCACCTGGATATCGGTGACATCGTCAAAGTATTCGAGTATTGGTTCTGATTCGGGTGTTACCTCTCTTGTAATTTCTTCCCCCCTTGAAATAAAAGTGATCGACGTGTTGTTCATAGTGGGCAGGATGTAATAAAGGCCATTCACAAAGATATACAAACCCTTTTCACCAAAATAGAAAGCGGCTTCCATGAAAAGTGGCTCATCTCCGCCGACCGGTCTGAGCAATCTGTATGAACCCCCTTCGAAGCGAACCTTAAAGTAATCCCCTTTTGTCTCCACATCGCTCTGCGCATTGTCACTCTGTATGGAAATCTTTTCGATGTGATGTTCTGTCGGATCAAGTACCGGATAGAGGAAAGGTGCCGTGTTCCAGAAGAATCCACTTTCCATCCTAACACCGTTGATAATCGGTGTGATACCCATGTAATGTTTGTCATCCGAGATGTTGTCGCAATCTATCTCAAACACATACTCGGGATGTGCCGGGTGATAGAAGGTGATGGCATATTCTTCCATATCGATATCGAACACCCATTCGGATGTTGCATCTTTCTGAAAGCTGATGGCCGGAAGCTGTGGTGCTGCGGCAGACTCTTCGGCAAAGGCTGCTGCGGAAATAAATGTCAAAAACAAAACGCTCAGAAGTATGATCCTCTTCAGATTTTTTTTCATCGTTGTTCCTCCCTTGAATAAAATATCACTGCATTGAATCTAAGATAGTTTTATTCAGGGGATATGAAAGAATATATTCCCAAGCAGATATTTCTCATAGACAAGCTATTATGAATCGTTAGTTTCTTGTGATATCTTTACAATTGATCGGGTGTTTGCGAAAAGGCGTTTAAATGCTCAGTAACCGAGAATAAACTCGATAAAGTACCCGTTCCGGTAGACGATAAAAGTAATCACAGCCGCCGGACTCCCGATTCCCGAGACCACACTCATGAAATACTGCTCCGAGCTGATGGCAAAATCCCGGAATTCGGACAGATTATAGACATAGTTACCTGAAATATTCATCACTGTATTGTTCTCGATACCGGGAGCATAGATCGCCGTATAGCAAGCTGCGATGATCAGATCACCGGTCTGCAGAAAACGGCTGGCAACTGAATTCGGATAGATGTACGTCACCTGCATCGCCCGGTAAAACCCAGAAAGATTGACATTGACATATTTGGCCTGTATGCCAAGTGTATAGGAAAAGGCCGTTGCACAGATCAAAACCACTGTTAGTAGAAGGATTAATTTTTTCATACCGTTCACCTCCTGATGAATTATCCCGTAAAACAGCCTATAAGAAGGCGCTTCAGACTACGGAATGTCTTATGTTGTTCTTTGTCATGATACTTATTAAGACGCAGAAGGGTTTCTTTCTCTTTGAGTAAGAAAACGGCAGGTCTTTGAAAGACCTGCCGTTTTGTATTGAAAAGATCTGTTTTTATGCTATTCCGTTTCTACAAAATCCTCTTCAAACTGACTCTTGTAAAGATCCGCATAGAATCCGCCCTTCTCGAGGAGTTCTTCGTGATTTCCCTGTTCGACGATGTCCCCTTCATTCATGACGAGGATGAGATCGGCATCTCTGATCGTGGAAAGTCTGTGTGCGATGACGAAACTGGTTCGATTCTTCATGAGGTTGTTCATGGCTCGCTGAATTTGAACTTCCGTTCTCGTATCAACGGAACTCGTCGCTTCATCGAGGATGAGTACCTTCGGATCCGCCAGAATGGCCCTGGCAATGGTTACAAGCTGTTTCTGACCCTGTGAGATATTCGTCTGCTCCTCGTTGAGAACGAGATTGTATCCATCCGGTAGCGCATGAACAAATGAGTCAACATGGGCGGCCCTGGCAGCCGCAAGAACTTCCTCATCCGTCGCATTGAGTCGGCCGTATTTGATGTTATCCCAGATGCTGCCGTTATAAAGCCAGGTATCCTGAAGTACCATGCCAAAGTTTTCCCTCAGGTCATATCTTGTGAAATCTTTGATATCATGTCCGTCAAGCAGGATCTGACCGGAATTGACATCGTAGAATCTCATCAACAGTTTAACAATCGTCGTTTTACCGGCACCGGTCGGCCCAACGATGGCGATGTTGTGGCCTTTTTCCACTTCACAGGAGAAATTCTTGATGATGATCTTTTCAGGATCATAGCCGAATCGAACGTTTTTGAATTCGACATGACCTTCATGCTGAACCCCCTTGATCGGATTCGTGACTTCTGCGATTTCCTCATCTTCCTCGAGGAATTCAAAGACCCTTTCAGCCGCCGCAGCCGTCTGCTGGAAGACATTCATGATATTTGCTATCTGTGCGATAGGCTGTGTGAACGATCTGACATACTGTATGAAGGCCTGAATGTCTCCAACCGTGATCATACTTCTGACGGCAAACCAGCCGCCCATGATCGTGATCAGCACGTAGCCGAGGTTTCCGACAAACATCATGATCGGGTGCATCATACCCGAAAGGAACTGGGATTTCCAGGCAGAATCGTAGAGTTCATCGTTGAATTTGTCAAAGGTTCTGATGCTGTCTTCTTCCCCGTTGAATGCCTTCACGACGATATGTCCGCCATACATCTCCTCCACATGTCCGTTGACCTTCCCGAGATAACTCTGCTGTTTCTTGAAGTATTTCTGCGAGGCCTTTACCACAACGGCAATCAATCCCGTAGAAACCGGCAGGATGAGCAGGGCGATCAATGTAAGTTGCCAGCTGATGGAGAACATCATGATCATGACACCCACAACGGTGGTAATCGATGTGATGATCTGTGTGAGACTCTGATTGAGTGTTCGGCTGATGGTGTCGACATCATTGGTGACTCTTGACAGCACATCGCCCTGAGAGGTCTTATCAAAATATTTTAAAGGAAGTCTGTTGATCTTCTCAGAGATCTCCCTTCTGAATTTATAGGTGATCTTTGCCGAAACACCTGACATGATCCAACCCTGAATATAGGTGAACAGAGCACTTAATACGTATAAACCGAGCAGAAACATCATAGTCTTTGCGATTGATTCAAAGTTAATACCTTCACCGGTTCCCCTGACCTTATTCATGATTCCTTCAAAGACTTCCGTGGTAACATTTCCGAGTATCTTTGGGCCGATGATGGAAAAAACAGCCCCAGCTGCGGCAAACAGGAAGACTATCAGAATGAGTACCTGATATTTTTTCATGTACTGTACCAGTTTTTTTACCGTTCCAGTAAAATTCTTGGCCTTTTCTCCACCATGCATCACTCCGGGACCGCCCATGGGACCGCCGTGGTTCTGTTGCATTTTTCTATCCTTGTTGTTATTTTCACTCATGCCAGTTCCTCCTCTGAAAGCTGTGACAGAGCAATTTCCTTGTACGTCTGACAACTCTTCATCAGCTCATTGTGTTTGCCAGTACCGACAATATTTCCCTCATCAAGAACGAGTATCTGATCGGCGTTCTTTATCGTTGCAATCCTCTGACCGACAATGATCATCGTGCTGTCGCCGGTTTCCTTTTTCAGTTTTCTTCGGAGTGCGGCATCTGTTTTGAAATCAAGTGCTGAAAAACTGTCATCGAACAGATAAATCTGAGGCTTTTTCAGCAGGGCTCTCGCGATGGACAGTCGCTGTTTCTGTCCACCGGATACGTTCGTTCCACCCTGTGATATGGCCGACTCGTATCCTTCATCCTTCGAATCTATGAATTCAACGGCCTGTGCGATTTCCGCAGCCTTTTCCATCTCCGCCTGTGTGGCATTTTCATCCGCATATTTCAGATTCGATTCGATTGTCCCGCTGAAAAGTATCCCCTTTTGTGGTACATACCCTATTCGATCTCTCAGATCATGCTGATTGACATCACGGATATCGATATCGTCTATGAGAATCTGTCCGCCACACACATCGTAAAATCTGGGGATCATATTTAACAAGGTGGATTTTCCCGAGCCGGTCGAACCGATAATGGCCGTTGTCTGCCCTGGCATTGCCGTAAAGTTGATCTTGTTGAGGATATTTTCCTCAGCTCCCGGAAATTTGTAACAGACGTCTTTAAATTCAATCTTTCCCTTGAAGGTCTTCGGAAATACCTTGGGATTCTCAGGATCTTTGATCTGTGGTTTAACTTTTAGTATCTCGGAGACACGCACACCGGAGACCGAGGCCCTCGGAATCATGATGAACATCATCGTCAGCATGATAAAGGAGAAGATGATCTGCATCGCATACTGGATATAAGCCATCATATCTCCAACCTGCATACCGGATGACTCTATCTGATGGGCACCCACCCAGACGATCAGCAGCATGACACCGTTCATGACAAACATGATGACGGGCATCATCGAGACCATGACACGGTTGACAAAGAGGTTAGTGTTTGTAACATCCTTGTTTGCGCCTTCAAACCGTTCCTCTTCAAATTCCTGAGTGTTAAAGGCTCTGACAACCATCAGACCGGAAAGGTTCTCCCTTGTGACCAGATTCAAACGATCGATCAGCTTCTGAATCTTCTTGAATTTAGGCAGGGCAATCGTAAAGACTATTCCGACGAGACCGAGAATGACGATAACGGCGAGCGCGATGATCCAGGACATGGATACGCTCTTTTCAAGTGCCTTGATTACACCACCAACACCTATTATTGGTGCATAGAACACCATTCGGATGATCATGACGACGACAAGCTGTATCTGAGTAATATCGTTGGTGGTTCGTGTGATGAGTGAGGCCGTTGAGAACTGGGCAAACTCCGTATTTGAAAAGTTTTCCACCTTTCTGAAGACATCTCTTCTCAGCGTTCTGGCCGAGGCGGCGGCTATCTTTGAGGCGATAAAGGCGACGAGAACCGTACAAAGTGTACTTAGAAGCGTTACAAGGACCATACGGAATCCTGCCCAGAGTATATAATCACTCTGCATTTTTGAGGTATCCATTCCAAGTTCGACATATTCCTCTTTGATGGCAAGGGTAGCCGCCTGATTAACCGTACTTTCACCCATCACTTCTACCATTGCATCAATCTGGCCGAGCATCTCAAGCCGCTGGGCCTCAGGGATGAACTGCATCAACTTGAAGATATCAGTCCCTTCGGGTATGGTAATCCCATTCGGCATGGAAAAATTTTCATTTCCCTCGGCTCCGCCGTTCTTGATCCCGGAATACGCCATCAAGGCCTTGCCAAGAGTCAGTCTGATGTCCGCCTTATCCGTAATCTCCCCTGATTTGAGAACATAAACCGCCTGATCTTCAAGTGCGGGGTATCGTTTCAGATTTTCCTCATAGGATGCGGAATTTTCATCCACAAGGGTATAGAGACTTAAGATCTTTTCCTTATCTTCGCGGCTCATAAACAATGAGACCTTGTCAAATGTTTCCCGGCTGATCGCCTCAGGGATCGCCTCTTCGATTCCACCCTGCTGAATACCCACATTTACAATATCCGACATATAATCGGGCAGGGCCAGTTCACTCATAGCCTGAACAAAGAGCAAGGCAATCGCAACAACGATGAAGACCGTATACGGCTTTAAGTATCTTATCAGTTTAAACATTCTTTTTCTCCTTCTTTTTCATATTTTTGTGCCTCTTCCAATATTGCCTTCAATTTTTTTAGTGCCGTTAAAATAAAATCAATATCTTTTTCAGTTCCGATGGTCATTACACTTTCCATCTTTTTTTTGAGAAGGTCAAAGTGCAGCTTGAAATCCCTGCGATGTTCCTCGGTGAGACTTATCATCACAATCCGTCTGTCCTCTTCACTTCTCTTTCTCTCAACAACCCCTTTTTTCACGAGCCTTTCGATGATTCCCGAAACGGTACTGTTGGATAAGTCAAGTCTTTTACTGATATCACTGACTTTCATATCTCCATAATGCGCAAGGGTTCTTACGACAAGACCCTGTGATTCGGTGAAGTCTATGGTTCTCATCTCTTTTTCCATACTCTGTCTAAATAAATGCATGATCTTTTTTGTCAATGCAATTATTTCCAGAGCCTTTTCGTTTTTATCCAAAACTATCACTCCCTATAAAAAGCGAACGGATACTAATAATTTCCCAACGAATATTCCCGACTAAAATAATTTCTGTCAGAATATTTAGAATACAAAGCATATTGTATCAGAACTTTTTTTCTTTGTCAATACTTCCATCAAGATGTATCCGTTCAGTACAAAAAGCAGATTTACGGAAGATAAATTACCTTTATGAAGAAAGAAAATGAAATTTTCATGTATACTATTGAGAGACATTAATCGGGGAGGGAAGATAGCATGATAGGGATAATAACGGATTCTGCAAGTGATACACCAGTAGAGTTGATAAGGAATGAAGGAATAGAAGTCGTACCTCTTAAGATTTTTCTTGGGGATAAAGAATATAAAGATGCAGTGGAAGCAACGGAGGAAATGTGTCTTGACTATATGAAAACGGATTTTGCAAAGACGAGCGGGACGCCTTATCCTTTTGTCAGAGAGGGATTCGAAAGACTGATTGCAAAAGGGATCAGGGAGATTATCGCCATCAACGTTTCAAACAACATCAGCAACGGACACAGTGTGTTTAAGGTAGTTGCCGAGGAGCTGAAAAAAGTCTACGAAGATCTGAAAGTGGAGATCGTGGACACACTCAGTATTTCCATCGGATCGGGATTGCTGGTATGCAAGGCGGCTGAACTGAGAGCGGAGGGCTACACACTGGAAAAGATGGCAAATGTACTGCGAGCCTATGTCCCACAGGATCTCGATGTGTACTATGTGGTTCCGACACTGAAATACCTGAAGGCCGGGGGAAGAATCGGAAAGGTCAGTGGAACCATCGGCGAAGTACTTAATCTGAAACCGATCGTCATGGTCGGAAATGATGGAATTTATCATACGGCCGGGAAGGCAAGAGGGATTAAAAAAACCGTTCAGAAGATGGAGGAGATCTTCCTGAAAGTCACCGAAGGTCGTGAAATCGAACAAGCGGCAATATATACCAGTGGTCCCACTGCGGATACGGAAACACATGTGAGACATCTACGGGAATTGATGAAAAGTAAAGGAATCCGGACTATTCTCGAAGGCAAGATTGTCCCCTCCATGCTCGTGCATGTCGGACCGGGGTTGATCGGAATAGCCTTCCGAATGAAACCCGCTTAATAATATCTACTGAAAGAAGTCTATAGAAGAACATCATGAAACCATCTCTCTGAGATGGTTTTTTTATATCTGGGACAAGAAATTTAACAGAAAGATAAAAATGCAAATTCTCCAGTATTTTTCAGAAAAAAGATGAATATGTCAGATGAAAACGATTCCATCGGTGATAATCCCGTTTGTCAACTTTCAAGGAAGATGTTACTATACAAATGAATGAAATAGTTTTCATAAGTATAATTACTATAAATAAAGACTTAGAGGGGTTTTTGATGGAAAAATATATTATCAGGGAAGAATCGTTTAAATCGGAAAATCAGCCTTCAAAGGAGACGGTCTTTGCACTTGCAAACGGCTTTATGGGGATTCGCGGATCGTTAGAAATGAATCCGGAGGCCACCCCCGGAACGTATATTTCCGGATGTTTTGATAGATCGGGATTATCGGTGACAGAACTGGTCAACCTTCCGAATCCGCTGTCTTACAAATTATTCATCATGAATAAAGAGGGACTGGAGGAATTATTGATCACGGAGGAAAATTGTGAGTGTTTTGAGGAATTTATCGATCTTGAGAACAGGACCTTCAATTATTCCTACACCATTAAGAGTCAAAAAGGATTTGTATTCAGGATAAAATCCCAGAGGTTCATCAGCTGGGTAAACAGAAATCGATGGGCTTCAACGGTGGAGATCACCTCCGATGATTTTGAAGGCTACCTGTTTTTTGAGAACCGTATCGAGGCGGCCGTTTACAACAATCAGTCGGTTCCGTTTGAGAAAATGAACCATTTCAGCGCCTTTGAACCGCTCAACTTTGGCGATTCCATAGGGCTGATTTCTACCTTGCGGGATACCGGAAGGAAGATTATCACGCTGAAATCTCTCGTGAAGGGGACGCTTGACTGCGAAAGGATCAGATACAGGATGGATGTGAGAAATCCCGTCGAACTGTTCAAGTTTGCTTTTAAGAAGGGTGAAATCTGTAGATTTGATCTGTGTGGTGTCGTTTACTATCAGAGAGAATCGGAAGATATCCGCTTTGAAGCGGAGGAATCACTTAAGGATTTTGTCAAAGAGGGGTACGATTTTGAACTGACACAGCATTCCTACATTGTTGGAGAGAATCTGAAAATGACCGCTATAGACATCGAAGGGGATGCTGAAGTTCAGCGGGCGCTGAACTGGAGTGTTTCGCAGTTAAATTCCGCCGCCTTCCTGATAGACAGCCTTTCTTCAATCGGTGCCAAGGGGCTTCATGGGGAAGGCTACAAAGGGCATGCCTTCTGGGATACTGAAATATTCATGTTGCCTTTTTTCATCTATACCAATCCGGATATTGCCAAAAGGCTTCTCATGTATAGATATAACACGCTTGAGGGTGCGAGGAAAAATGCCCTGCTGAGTGGTTATAAAGGGGCGAGATTCCCGTGGGAATCTGCCGAAGAGGGAAGGGAATCAACACCGAAATGGGGCGTTGACTACAACGGAAACAAGGTGAGAATCTGGACGGGAGATATCGAATATCATATCAGTTCGGATATAGCCCTTTCTATCTATCATTATTACAGGGCCACCCTTGACAGGGAATTTGTTGTGGATTTCGGTGCGGAAATCGTACTGGAAACGGGTGTGTTCTGGGAAAGCAGACTGGAATACAATGAGGAACACGACCGCTATGAGATCAACGCGGTTATCGGGCCGGATGAATTCCATGAACATGTGAACAACAATGTCTACACGAATTATCTCGCAAAATGGAACCTTGGCTATGCCGCCTCCGTCTTTGAGTGGCTGAAAAAAGAGGATGAACGAAAATTTGACGATCTGACCGGAAAGTTGAAGATCAATGAAAAAACTATCTGTAAATGGCGGAACATTGCCCGGAAGATCTATATTCCAAGAGACAATCATAGCCGGATTATCGAACAATTTGAAGGCTATTTCAACCTGAAGGACTACACGATCACCGAACATGATAAAAATGGACTGCCGCTTTGGCCCGAAGGTCTGGATCTCAATACCCTGAACGAGACGACGCTGATCAAACAGCCGGATCTGCTCATGCTCATGTATCTGATGCCGGAACAGTTTGAATTTGATGAGATAAAGGAAAACTACGACTTTTATGAACAGAGAACCATGCACAAATCATCACTGAGCCCCTGTATCCACTCGCTTTTGAGCATTTCTGTCCATGAGTACGAATACGCCTATGACTATTTTAAAAAGACACTCTTCACCGATCTTTCAGATAATCAGGGAAATACCGCGCTCGGGATTCATGCCGCTTCCACAGGTGGAGCCTGGCTTGCCGCCGTCATGGGATTCGGGAGATTCTTCATCGATTCCGAGGACATCGTAAACTTCGATCCATGGCTTCCGGCCCATTGGGATTCACTGGCCTATTCTATCATCTGGCGCGGGAACAAACTGACTATAAAGATCACACAAGATAAATTTACCTTAAGGTCTGAAGGGGATATTACCTTTAAACTCAGGGGAACTCTCTTCAGCGTCGAAAAGGGAACTGAGAAAGAATGTGATCTGAACTGAAAACAAATATCAGGGAAATCGCAAAGCAGGCGGGGATGTCAACAACTACCATATCAAGGTATTTCAATCACCCGGAAAAGCTCTCGGACAAGACGAGAGAGAAGATCAAAAAGATCATCACAAAATACGGATTCTTCCCGAATGAACTCGCCAGGGGACTCAGGAGCAAGAGGAAGAACCTCGTGGCCGTCATCCTCGAAAAGGACCGTGAGACTTTCCTGGCCTTTCCATATTTTTCTATCTTTTCCGCCAGTCTTCTGAACGTTCTCTCCCGTGAAAAAATTTACATGATCACCACATTTGAGGAGTCGGAGAAAAAACCGCATATCACCTATCGCGGCTTTGTTCAGAAGAATCTTGTAGACGGCTTTATCGTAATGGGAATGAGGGAGGATGACAAACGGATCAAATTTCTACTCGAACACAATGAGCATTTCGTGACAATAGGCAGAAACCGGAAGGCAAAAAATTATACCTATGTAGATTGCGATAACGTACAGGGCGGATTTCTTGCGACAAATCATTTGATCGGCCTTGGCTGTAAAAGGATCCTGATGCTTGGCGGATACAGGGATAATTACGATATGCAGATGCGGCTTGACGGGTATAAGAACGCACTCGAAGGGGCTTCGATTCCATACGATGAGGAATTGGTGCTTGCGGGGGATTTTACGAGTCTCGTCCTCGAACATCCGGATCAGCAGTTCGCCTCTTACGATGTGCTGAAAAATGTCATTCTGGAGAAGAAAGTCGATGCGGTGTTCTGCACATCGGATGTTTCAGCGATAGGCATACTTAAATTACTGAAATATCAGAAGATAGACATACCGGTGGTGGGGTTTGATGACATACCACTTGCCATGATGTATGATCCAACCATCACGACCATCAGACAACCTATCAAACAGATTGCGGAAAAGGCAGGAGAAAAACTGATCGAAAAGATCAACGGCAACGGGGTTCAATCGGAGGAATTACCGGTTGAATTGATTATCAGGGAGTCTACGGCAAAGTTTATGAAATAGATCGTTAATCTATCAAGGGTCTTTGTTCAGGCCCGGAAAGGGAGGAGTCATTTATGAAAAAGAGTTTGTTAATTGTAGTGGTTGTTCTTTTCGTATCGGTTTGTGCTTTTGCGAAAACACAGATAAGGGTTTCAGGTTGGGGGAATACAACGGAAGAGGCCGCCCTTCAGGAAATGGTCGACGTCTTTAATGCCAGCCAGGATGAGATAGAAGCCGTATGGGAACCGATTCCGGATTTCTCAAAGCAGATTAAGGTACTTCTGTCCGCCGGAACCGCACCGGATGTATTTTTCTGCGATATTGCATGGTTCCCGGAACTTGCCGGACAGAATGCCTTTTTACCGCTTGATCTTTACATCAAAAAGGAAAACTATGATGTAGAAGCCTTCTACACCCCGCTCGTAGACGCCTTCAAAATGAACGGCAGACTCTACGGCCTGCCAAAAGACTTCTCAACTCTGTCACTTTTTTACAACAAGGCCATCTTCGATCAGTATGATGTAGAATACCCGGAAGGCCAGATGTCATGGGACAGACTTCTCGAAATCTGTGAAGAATTCAAATCCAAGGGCTATGACACACCGCTTACAGTTGCCGCTGACTTTAACAGAGTGATTCCCTTCATCAAATCAAACGGGGGAGAACTTGTCACTGAAGATCTCAACACGGCTATCACAGAGCCGGCAGCAAGAGAAGGGATAGAATTCTATTGTGATCTCGTGAACAGATACCAGGTGGCACAGGAACCGGCAAACGTTGGTGGAGAATGGATCGGCGACGCTTTCGGCAAGGAAAAGGTGGCAATGGCCATGACAGGACCATGGACACTTGGTGTACTCAGAGAACAGTTTCCGAATGTAATGGCGAATACAGGTGTCGTAGAAATGCCGATGCAGAAGGAGCCGGCAACGATGATCTATACGGTTTCATGGACAATCAACAGAAACACACAGCATAAAGAAGCGGCATGGGAATTACTGAAGTTCATGACGGATGCCGGACAGCAAATCTTTGTCGACAGAACGGGGGTTCTCGCTTCGAGAAAATCCATCGCAGACAATGATACAGATCCTATGAAGAAGGCCTTCTATGATGGAGCGGCTTACGGTACACCGTGGTCAGTTCCTACTCCATCCGGTGTGTTTGCCGAGGCAAATGATCAGATCAACAGCAGACTGAAGGATCTTTTCTACGGAAAGATCACCTATGACCAGGCTTTTGAAGAGATCAAAGACCATTACATGAGCTGGGTAACAGCGGAATAATCTTCTTTTCCCGCCTCTTCAAGAGCTGCAGGGACTGAATTTAAAATCTGTCCCTGCAGCTGTTACCGTTAAAACTCATTCACGAGGTGAAAAACATGCTTTTAAAGGCAAAAACCAGAGAAGCCCTGATCGGTTATCTTTTTGCCGCCCCAATCATCCTGTCCGTTCTAATGTTTGAATTCTATCCGATCATAACGGCGGTCTTTTACAGTTTTACACAGTATCAGCCTTTGCAGGCGCAGCAATTGAATAATACGATTGTTCCCGAAGACACACTCAGCATGAATCTGATGGTGTTTCCCGATGAACCGGGACTGACGGTAGAAAGTCTCCAAGATGATTTTGACCTGGAGTTTTTTATAGAAACAGATGTCGGTATAACGTTAAGTGAGCGGCAGCGAGAGGCATTACAGTATTTTAATACCGAAAGACTACTTACAGATTTTCTCGAGGGAAAATTGAAAGAGGAGGTTTCTATAAAAGACTTCATGTCTGTCTATCTGAAGCGGGAAGCCAATCTATTTGTTAAATATAAACCAAAAATAGTTGGCCTGGAAAACTTTGCCAAATTGCTTGACGATCAGTACTTCTGGTTATCCCTGAAAAACACGGTCGTTTATACGGCTATCGTTGTCCCGATACAGACCTTCCTCGCGGTAATTCTCGCCGTCGTTGCCAATCGGGGAATAAAGGGACGGCAGCTCTTTAAGATCATCTTTTTTCTCCCGGCCGTTACATCATCTGCGGCACTTTCGATGATCTTTAAGCTGATCTATGCAAAGCCAGGTGTTCTGAATAAACTGCTGAATCTGTCGGTGGATTGGTTGCAGAATCCATCGACTGCCCTGATCGCGATCATGATTATGAATATATGGAGTACGGCCGGCTATTTTATGGTAACGTATCTTGCCGGACTTCAGAATATTCCAAAATCCCTTTACGAGGCATCCGAGATAGACGGGGCGAATTTCCGGACCAGGTTTACGAAGATCACCCTGCCGCTGTTGAGGCCACAAATTCTGTTTGTTTCTACAATGGGAATCATCGGGTGTATGCAGGTCTTTGATCAGATCTATTTCCTGATCAAAAACATGAGAAACATCACACTCGCCTTTTATATTTACCGTAATGCATTCGAGTATTCAAAGATGGGGTATGCCTCAGCCCTTTCCATGGTCCTCTTTGCACTGATCCTGATCATCACCTTCGCTCAGAAAAAATTTATCAAAGAGGAATCTTATTTTTAAGGGGGGGTTGAAATGAGCTTGAATAAAAAATTCAGGATGAGTCTTATTGCAGCCTACATCGTTTTAATCGGTTACTGTGTTCTGACCTTATTCCCGTTTTTATGGTCGATGTCCGTTTCGCTGACACCGATGACTTATGAAAATGATCAGGGGGTTAGGGTTGGGGTAGATATCATGAAGTGGCCCCCGGGAATCAACCTCTTTAAGTTTGAATTCTTTAACGCACCGGGTACCTTTGAGAATTATGTAGAGGTCTTTAAACTCGTCCCATTCGCGAGATGGATTCTGAACACGGTTATTTACGCGGTAGTTGTTACACTTGGGAATATTTTTCTCGATGCACTGGGCGGGTATGCATTTGCCCGGCTGAAATTTCCGCTGAAGAATTTCTGGTTCACCTGTTTTCTCGCAACCCTGATGCTGCCGATGCACGTGAAGATGATTCCGATGTACAACATGATGGTGGATTATGGTCTTGTCAACACGTATTGGGGCTTGTTTGTTCCGAAATTGACACAGGTGTTCGGGCTGTTCATGATGCGGCAGTTCTTTATGGGATTGCCGATATCGGTCGAAGAAGCGGCAAAGCTTGACGGTGCAAGCATCTTTACGACCTTTTTCAAGATCATTCTGCCGATGACAAAACCCGCCATCGCAGCCCTTTCCATCTATGTCTTCATGGGAACCTGGAATGATTTTCTGTGGCCGCTGCTGATGACGAGTAAAAAGGAGATGTTCACGTTGACGATGGGACTGAATTTTTTCAACGGGACTTATTACACCTACTGGCAGTTTATGATGGCGGCTTCCATCATGATTACGCTCCCCATGATCGCAATCTTCATTTCTTTCCAGAAGCAATTTATCGACAGCGGTATAACGGCCGGAGTGAAAGGATAAAGGGGAGTCATAATGACTCCCCTTTCCGCTTTATCTCGCTGTCCCAATAGCTAATGACCTTTTTTATCCGTATAAATTGACTTTTACCTATCTTTCGCAATGCTTAAAAGGATAAAAGGATATTTTTTTCGTCTAAAAATTAAAGAGATCTTGTCCGGAGATGACCTATGAAAAAGATGACAATGATTTGTGTTCTATGCCTTTTTTTACTCACAGTGATGAATAGTTTCGCATCCGAAAAATACCTCACCCTTGGAGAAGTGCGGGATGATTTTATGTCTTATGTCAACGAATACCGAAAGGGCCATGCACTTCCTCCCTTGATGATTAAATATATTTCCGTAGCACAAGATTTTACCGAAGAACAGGCTGAAAGAGACAGATATCTGGCACACAGGGGATTTAACGATAGAGCACAAATGATAAAAAAGGCAACGGACAATGATCTTTTTAAAACAGGGGAAAGATCTAATAGTTTCTCGGTATATGAAAATTGTTGCTGGTTTACGATTTGCAGTGATCCGGCGAAAAAGGCCTTTGATCTCTTTGTTGAGAGTTCCGGGCATCGGAAGAATATGTTGAAGAAAACGACCTATACCTCGATAGGAATCGCGCAAAGTGAATCGGGCACCTTTTATTTCTGTCAGTTATTCTTTTAATAAGGGAAATGACAAGAAGACCAATCACATTTATCGTGTTACATTAGATTATTGTAGGAAAACGGGAACTGACTTAACATATTCTTTAATTCTGTGTTTACAGAACGAGATCATTTTGTTTAACCTTTTAGGATATAATTTATTCACGGAACTAATAACGGCGAAAAAAGATAGACTAACGAGATAAATTTCAAATAAAATATCAGGGAAGCCATATCCCGAAAAACCAACGGTCAGGTGATTACTTTGAGTGATTTCAGAGGGAAGATGACACGATTTGTGTTTATCATATTATCCATTTTTTTTCTGAGTGTCCTGGTGATCATTTTTCTTATTCAAAGGGAAAATGCGATTCGGCAATTTGAAGATAATGTGGAATGGATCAGTAAGGCGGTCGAGATGAGTGTCAAGGAGCCCTTATGGAATCTTGACAAGACCGTTCTCGAAGAAAATTTCAATTCCTTTCTGAACATAGATTCCGTAAAGAAACTCACGGTGAAGGAAAATTTCGGTTTTCTGGAGATAGAAACGGGCGAAATGCCCCCTGAAGATAAGGTGCTGATTATAGAACGACAAATCAACCATAACGATAAAGATTTGGGAATTGTAACTATCTATTTTACCTATGAAATTCTTGATCAGGAGATCTATTCGAATCTTTTTTCCGCAGTTATTCAGGTTCTGTTTATCTTTGTTGCCCTGATTATCATATTGAATGGTATCTCGAAGATGTACCTCAGACCACTTGAGAATCTCGGCAGGATCATCCGGAATTTTGATCTTGAAAACCCCTCTACCGATCTGACGGATATGAATCCGGATCACGTTGCAGAAGTGGATAATGTCATAAAAAGTTTCAGGAAGATGTCTGAAGAGATCGCCGCCGGTTATGAACAACTTGAGGCGTCCAATAAAACCCTTGAGGAATTAAACAATGAATTGAATGTAAAAAACAAGGAAAACGAACTGTTAACGGATAAACTCAACAGGATCATCAACCTCGCTGATAAATTCAAGGATTCACTGCAGATGAGTGATCAGGAATTTATGATCAATCTTTTCAGGAATTCGCTGAAGATCATTGACGAAGCAGATTATGGTACGGTTTACCTGTTTACTGACAAATATGTTGAATTCATCGATGCAGAAGGCCATGATCTAAACTTATTAAAGAAATCGAAGATTCCAAATGAATATTTTATCAAGAATACCAGAGAAACAATTGTCAGAAAAAATATTCTGAACGATGCACGGGCCTATATCAAGGATGAAAGAGATCTGCAGGTCATCTTAGATGCATCAAGACCGATCAAGGAAACACTCTTTTTTGAACTCTATATCGATGAAAGGCCTTATGGCGGTGTCTGCCTCGATATCGACGGGGAATCCGACAAGACTTATTCAAAGGAATCCATTCAGGCGATGAACGCATTCAGAAATCTTACGGTTGCGTTTTATCAGGTTCAGCGGTACGGAAAATTCAAGAGTGATTTTACAAAGGATCTTGTTGTTTCAATCACACAGATGCTTGAGATTCACGATAAGTATACGAGAGGACATTCGGGTAACGTTGCCGATCTGACCGTCAGAATAGCCGAAGAACTTCATCTCGATAAAAAGACGATAGACAGGGCTTACTGGGCCGGACTGGTACACGATATCGGAAAGATTCTCGTCTCGGATATCATTCTGAATAAAGCGGGAAAACTGACCGATGAAGAGTATAACCTGATCAAGCAGCATCCTGTCTGGGGGTACCAGACCCTGATGAATTCAAACAAACTGAGTGATATGGCTATCTATGTCCTGCATCACCATGAACGCTGGGACGGTAAAGGCTATCCGCACGGAATCAGCGGAATTACGATCCCCCTTATCTCACGAATTATCGCAGTAGCCGATACATGGGACGCCATGACCTCCGACAGATCATATCGAAGGCCATTGGATTATGATATTGCCCTTCAGGAGATTAAAAAGAACGCGGGATCACAGTTTGACCCGCATATCGTTGATGCCTTTCTCGAAATTGAAACATCGGGAGAATTGAGGATATTTTATGATAAAAACGAAAAGCGGGAAGAGTGAGCCAAACTATCGCCACTAAACGAATAGAAGAAATTGTTTTTTAAATTCCTTGATGCAGGGCTTAATCGTTTCTGCATTTTCTTTTGTTGATTCATGGTAAAATAAAGATGCCGGAACTCAATGATTTGAAAGGAGGGTGTTTTTTTTGTACGGACAAGCTCCGGGAAGAGCGAATATAATAGGTGAACACGTTGATTATAATGATGGCTATATCATGCCGTTTGCGATTGACAAGGTAACAAGGGTGACCGTAGAAGAATCAAAAGGTGATGAGTTCATAATCGGTTCAAAGGGATTTGACAAAAGAATTATAGCCAAAGATGAAATGATGAGAAATACGGGTGACTGGACCGATTATATAAAAGGGGCCTACATGATCCTGACCGCTACCTTGAATTTGGATATCCCCCCCCTGATCATAGAAGTCGAATCGAATGTACCTCTTGGTGCGGGACTTTCAAGCAGCGCAGCCATAGAAGTGGCTACCTTGATTGCCCTGTCAGGTTATATGGGAATAGAACTGGACAAGAGAAATTTATACACAATGGCACAAACCGTTGAGCATAAATTTGTCGGTGTCATGTGTGGGATCATGGACCAGTTTATCTCGGTGATGGGGGCAAGGGACAAGGCGGTCTTTCTCGACACCATGACGATGGAATATGAATATGTTGATCTGAATATGGAGGGGGCAGCGTTTTATATCATCAACTCAAACGTAAAACATTCTCTTGATGATGGAGATTACAATATCAGAAGAGAACAGTGTGAAAGTGCCCTGAAAAAACTGTCTCTCAACTCGTACAGAGAACTGACGACCGATGATCTTGAAGAAAATAAGACTCTTCTTTCAGAGATCGAATACAAGAGGGTTAGACATGTACTGACGGAAAACATGAGGGTGCTGGCCTGTAAGGATGCCCTGTCGTCCGGTAACCTCCAGGAAGCCGGAAAACTTCTTTATCAGACACATCTAAGCCTGAGGGATGATTATGAATGCAGTTGTGTGGAGATTGATTTTCTTGTCAATGAATTCATGAAAAGGGATGAAGTTTATGGGGCAAGGATTATGGGAGGCGGTTTTGGCGGCAGTCTGATCCTTCTTGCGGATGAATCGTTTAAACCTGAATTTCTCGGCAAATTAAATCGGTCCTATAAAGAAAAATACGGTACCGGGTTTGATGTCTACCAGGTCCGACCGGCGGAAGGGGCAAAGTTTGTTAAATAAACAGACTGAAATACTTTCTGTGATCAACGAGATTAAAGATGATATAATGAAAACGGTAACCTGCTATCCTTTGCTTATAGGATTTTCGGGTGGTCTTGATTCTACCGCTCTGTCTTATCTTGCCGTCGATGCAATAGGGAAAGAGCATGTAAAACTGATTCATGTAATATACGGTCCTTATACCTACTCAAAGACACTGGAAAATGTACTGAAGACAGCGGATGATATCGGTGTCGAGCTTTGTTTTGTGGATATGAGAACAACACAGGAAAAGGTTTTAAAAAATGGTCCGGGATGCAATCGCTGCACCAAAGCGGTGAAGATAGCCGGCGTGAAGAGTTGTATCCAAGCTGAGAATCAGCTGATGGCTACGGGTGCCAATCAATCGGACAGCTGGGGAGAATACGGTTTTAAGGTGTTGAACGGTGTGTATGCCCCCTTTCTAAAATTGAACAAGGATGAAATAAACGGTATTCTTGCGTATTATGATGTTGAACGAACCCGGGTAAAGATTGGCGAATCGGCGTACAGAGAAGGTTGTAAGGCGAAGCATCTGCTGAAGATGATGGCATCACCGAAGTATCATGGACATTGTGTGAGTCTGGCGAATGAGATCCTGCTCGATATCCTGGAGGACGCCGGATTTTCAGCTGAGTTGGCAAATGTCAAGATAGTGGGACCGCTTGGAAGGAATATCGGTCTGATAAACATCAAACCCCTTCCGGAAAAACAGCTGACTGATGAGATCGTCAGGCGACTTGAGCACATAGATACACTGGATGAGGTTCTGCTCGTGGATAAACCACTCGAACTGAAGGTAATCGCCAACCCTTCCATATACAGATCGGAAAAGGCGCGCGCCGGTGTGGCGGAAGGTTTTCTCGGCAGAGAATTCGCACAGCCAATAACCTGCCGATGGTTGGAAAGCCCAAATAACAAATTGAATACCTATCATGTAGTCGAAGCGAGGAAAATGGAGGATAAGTGATGATCATAAAATACAGAGGAAAAGCACCCGTTATTCATAAGGATGCATTTGTGGCTCCCAATGCAACTATTATAGGCGATGTTCTGATTGAAGAAGGCGCCAGTATCTGGTATGGAGCTGTACTGAGAGGAGATATGGCCCCGATACGAATAGGGAAGAATTCAAATATACAGGATAACGCAACCGTTCATACGGATTCGGATAAACCCTCTATAATCGGGGAAAATGTGACGGTAGGACATAATGCGGTGATTCACGGATGCACCGTCGAAGATAATGCATTGATCGGAATAGGGGCAATTATCCTGAACAACGCGATTGTTAATTCCGGAGTAGTTGTCGCGGCGGCGTCCCTCGTCAAGGAGAATTCAGTCTGTGAAAAATCAACACTGGTTGCAGGTGTACCGGCAACTACAAAAAAGACACTGGAGAACTCCGAGGAGCACCTGAGACAACATGCAATGAAATATGTAACACTCGCGAAAGAACATGCAAGGGAAATCGATTGACATGTGGTTTGACAGTATACCGGAAAGTACGATGATTGCCGCTCCGGAATGCGAAGAACAATGGTATGACGGTGGGGAGACCGCTGTTCTTCTGATTCACGGATATACGGGTTCACCGCATGATATGATCTATCTTGGCAAGCGGTTGAACAAAGCGGGATATACGGTTTATATCCCGAGGCTTCCGGGTCATGGAACAAATCATATGGATTTTCTCAACAGCGGATGGAATGACTGGCTGAGGAGATGCGTAGATGCTTATCTCCTTCTGAAAAGGAAATTCAGGACGGTTTATATCTCCGGACTTTCCATGGGAGGCGTTTTAACCCTGCTGATCGCTTCAAAATTCAATCCGAAAAAGATAGCACTCGCAGCACCGGCTATAGAAACTTCAAACAACGCAATCAAACTGACACCGGTTATCAGATATTTTAAGAAAGCGATGCCAAAAGGTGGAAAAGTATCTTATGATGAAGAGTATCTGAATTATCTTCAGAGCGAATACTGGTGTAATAACTGGCCGACAAAACTGGCGGATCTGCTGAAATTACAGAACCTTTCTAAGGAAAGGCTGAATCTCGTCAGATCGGATTGTCTGATCATCGTATCCGAAAAAGACGAAACGGTGCCTTTGAAAGCGGCAGAGATTATTGACAAGGGGATTAATTCATCTATCAAAAAGACCGTTGTTCTGAAAAACAGTCCGCATGTCGTTGTAAACGATTGCGAAAAGGAAAAAGTGGCAGATGAAATCATTACTTGGTTTAACGAATGAATTGAACTTTTTTTTATAAACTTCGTCTAAACCTATGTGGGGGGGAAATCTCGTGTTTTCCAATCCGAAAGGAAATGAAAACAACCAGAGCGAGAACCGCGAGGCTGAGCAAAGGTTCATCAAGGCCCTTAAAAAGAAGAAAATGTGGGCTTATGAGAAGTTATACGATGAATATGCCGGCATGGTTGGCGGAATAGCAAAGTCTTATCTAAGAGCCGATGATGTGGATGATGTTGTACAGGAAGTTTTCATGAGGGTATACAAGAGCATCAGGCGGTTCAACGGAGATTCTGCTTTTTCCACTTGGCTTTACAGGATTACAGTAAATGTGTGTAAAGATATTCTAAAAAAGTACAGCAAGCGTTCTGAAACCTTTACCGACTTTGATGATGAAGAGCCGGGGGGTGTCAGAGAACCCTCTTCTGATATAGACATAGAAGAAGAGATCCACAGAGAGATGAAGATTCAGAATTTCAGGAAGATTCTGGATCAGCTGTCGGAAGAGGATAATTTGTTTATCACATTGAGGGATATTCAGGGTTTAGATTACGAAGAAATCGGAAATGTTGTCGGTAAGCCAATCGGTACTGTAAAAAGCAGGATCTATTATGCGAGAAAGAGACTGAAAAAATTACTACAACAAAATGATATCGGGGATTGAGTTACTTTGAGGAGGTATTCAGATGGACTGTAAAGAGTTCAGAGATATACAATTAGACCGTTACTTAGACAACGAAATGAACTCAAAGGAAATTAGAGAATTCAGAGAACATATGGAACATTGTCCTGATTGTAAGGCGTTCTTTCATACCTATAAAAATCTAATGGATGTTCAGGAGATGAACTTTGAATACAAACCGGGTGTCAACAGTAGAATAAAGTTTACCAAGGCCGTTAAAAAAAGAAGAAATCTTCCTTATCAGGTGGCTGCCGGTTTTGCTGTTGTTGCCATTGCCGTCTTTGGCACAAAGACGTTTATCGACTTCAATACCATCAATCAGCGTTATGAAACGATCGTCAACAAGAGCGTAGAGATGCTTAATTCTGCAGAAAACAATAGAGAGCTGAATCTCAGTTCAAAGAGTGCAATGAACGTAGGGGCCGATATCCAAAGCAGAACGGAGAAGATATACAATCTTATAAATGACGGGGAAAAATAATATTTCTAATCCAATCGTGATCAAATAAATAATAGAGTAATTAGGAGACGTTATGCCCTTTTTCAGAAATAGAAATTTTTTTGTGATTATATTTTCTGTTCTTTTTTTTGTTCTGTCTTTTTCTGAGGTTCCGGATGAAAAGGAATATTCGACTCTCGACGTGACAACGGAGGCTTCTCAGGTTGTCATAGCACCGGATGAGTTTATCAGAAAAATAAAAGAAGCTTATCAAGACAACTGCATTTCAGGAACGCGTATCATGATGGAAAGCGGTGAGGCTTCGAGGTACAGATACGAATACATCATGCGAAACGGTTATAACAAGGTCGTCTCTCTTACGATGCCTTACAGGGTAACCTGGTACAGATACAACAATAAAGGTTATATCATACTTGACGGAAAACGTACGGTAATGGAAGATCTGATGAAAGACCTTGAAGATGTCTTTCTTGAAGATTTAAATCCGGATTCCGTTGAGATAAAGACCTCTGAGATTCTTTACAGCGGTATACCGGCGTATTATGCCTCCGTTTACGGAGAAGACTTCACCTATCGTGTTATCGTTTTAAAACAGAGTATGAATTTCATAAGAATTGAAAAACAGACACTCGGAAAACAGATCATCATGTTTTATGACAATCTGAACGCCGGAGAGAAAGAAACTTTTGAGAATCAAATGATTTGGTATAAGGAAATCCCATTGGGGAATTCCTTCAAACCGTTGCAGAATTCGACTGTAACGACAAACGAAAATGCTTCGGATACTACCGGTTCGGTTTCCTCCACTGAAATACAGACCGCAGAATTTGAAAGGCTGCTGGCTTCGGTTGCAAGCAAATATTCCGTCAAAAAGACCGAGACAGTGGAATTTTCCGATGCGGAGGCGATGTTTGTAACTTATTCATCGGAAGAACTTGATGCACCTTTTGTTGTCTCTGTTATCATCTACAAATCAAATTCCGCACAGATGAGTGAAAATCTCCTCGGAAAAATCCCAGAGAATTATAATCATTATCAGAAGATAAAAGAGAACATAGAAGTCAACGTTATCGGCGCTCACGATCCAAGCTTCCTGAAATCGGTAGCGGAAATGATCCTTCAGGACTAACCTTTTTGAATCACAAACTGTTCTTGAATCTTTCATGTTTATTTAAACCAGCTACTTGACCTGTTAGTTTCATTATGCTATAATACCACGCGTTGGAGAGATGGCCGAGCGGTCGAAGGCGCACGCTTGGAGTGCGTGTTATGGGAAACCATACGTGGGTTCAAATCCCACTCTCTCCGCCAGAAGAAAGCCGGACTTTAAAAGTCCGGCTTTTGTTTTTGTCCGCAAGACGATCAGCTTCGAAAATTGTCCCCTCGGCCCCTTTACCTTTAATCCATAAGCGCTTTTTGGTCGTTAATTAAACATTTTTGTTTAGCAAACCGGTAAATTGTTAGAATAGACAGGAAGATTACCGGCAATGGAAGGGGGAGGTTTTCTGTTTGACTTAAAGGGCAAAACAAAGATGATCTTCATTCTTCTGATCATAGCAAGTGGAGTTTTAATTTCAAAAGAGATAAAAATAAACTATGTGTTTGATAACGGGGATCTTAAACTGACAGAGGAGTTAATGGTTTCCTCATCTATACACTATAAAGATTATGAGATGTATGTTGTCTTTAAAAAAGGAGAACTCACATATTCCACTGATGTGAAGAAGACTAACGGATTACTGAAAGCGGTTGAACTGATCCCTGTGGCCGTCATACGTGTAAAAAAGGATAATCCGCATATTGGACATGACTCGTATAGTATAAAAATGATCAATGAGACGGACGGGATAGAAAGACTCGATGAACTCATGACTATTGCAGAAAAACTATGCCTTGGCAAGTCTGTTTCCAAATCTATTTCCCTTAATTTTGAACTCAGTGAGATCATAATGATTCTTCAGATACTAGAACTATTATAAAGAGTCTGACAGAGTCGGAAGTACGGTTGCGCGTATTGAACTAAAGAAATAGAGGGGCATTTCTCATGAAATTGCCCCATTATCGTTCTGTTTTTTATCAGGCTTTTTTCTTTCTGCCGTACCGATAGGAGAAAAAGATCATCAACACCGATAAGACGATTGAAAAGGCAGAAATACTCAGCAGCAGAAAACTGAGATTGTTTCCGAATGCGGCAGCGTAACCTGCACCGATAAAGCCCCCGGTTGACCAGGCAAATCCCATCGTGACAGAAGACGCAAAAGCCTTGTTTGAGGGCATTCTTGATTGCGCTTCCACAATGTTTGCAGACATGGTGAGAAAACCACCGGCATCAAAGAGCAGGAAACAGACCGCACGAATGAAATTGTCAGGAACGTAGAAGAAGAGCAACCCCATGATTCCCATAATCAGGAATCCTATCAGATTGATCTTAAAGATTCCGATCTTCTCTCTCAGCATCACCCCGATATAAGTAGTACACATTCCGGCAAGCAGACCGATGGTAATGACCGTACCACCGGTTATGAGAGAAGCTCCCTTTTCGTTCAGAAATATCGGAACATAGGTGTGGAATGTGTCCATGATAAAGCTTCTGAATGCAACTACGATAAAAAGCGGGAGGATCATTTTTAAGGCTGAAAAACCCGGGAACTTTTTCTTGACTACCGTTTCCTTCTCATGTCTTACGACTCTTGGAATAAAAGGCAACAGGAGAATAAAGATCCCGATGGAAAGAAAATACAGTTTATCAAAACCAATTGTACTTGTGTAGGTGGTGATAACAACAGGACCTGCGGCTGATCCAAGCGTTCCGAAGACCGAAAAGAGAGCGATATCCTTTCCCCTGTGCCGGCTTCCCGCAAGACTCGCCCCAATCGGATGATAGGCTGAATTTAAAAGGGTGATCAGGAAGACAAAAACAATCAGCATCGAGAAGGAATTTGAAAACCCCACCACGCCTACCAGTCCTATAATCCCTATCAACAAAATCAGGATATGCAATCCATCACGTTTGACATTATCATAGAACAAACCAAAACCAATCTGCATGAGTGCTGCAACTGAAGAAATCAAGGCCATCGTGCTTCCGAATGTGGCTGAATCTATTCCGAATCTTTCGATGAAATAGGGACCCAGCGGTTTGAACATCGTTCCCAGAAAATCCGATAAAAAGTGCGACATCGTCGCGATGAAGAGCATGATATCACCTCATATGATTAGAATTCCTAAGTATTATATCATCAAGTATGATCTTTTGTTCTTCATATCTTTTTATATCTTTTTTATGAAATTCCTGAAACTTGACAAATAAAAAGGGAAATGATAAGATATTACCACTGGTAATTACCAGTGGTAACTTAAGGGGGCGGATATGATCAAACGACATCTGAGTGCGGAGATAATTTTGGAGAAAACATTAGAATTAATAAAGCGGCAGGAAGGGGCATCACAGCTGAATCTGAGAAAGATAGCCAAGGAACTTGAATGTGCGCATACCAACATATACAACTATTTCTCATCCTATAACGATTTAATATGGTCTGCAGCGGCGGAGGCGATGATGAGACTTTCCAACGAAATGTTCGAAGAAGAAACCGTTGAAGGATTTGTGAGAAGATACGTTTCGTTTGCCTTTGAGAACAAGGGGTATTACAAACTGATCTGGTATGAAAATTTTCAGACGGAGATGCCGGATAAATTGAAGGAAAAATTGGGGTATCCATCGATGAAGGCGGCTGAGATCTATGCCCTGCAGATGAAGCGACCGATTGAAGAGATCATCGGAACCATGCATATCGCCTTTGCCTATACGCATGGCATGCTGACGATGTATCTAAACAATCGTATAGAAACTGCGGAAGAAGGCGTAGAAACCTATAAGGAAAACATCATACAAACCGCATTGAGCATTCTTTTAAAGACTGACATTACTGGAGGTAGAAAATGAAAAACAGAAAGACGATCGTACTGCTTGTATCACTCATGATCTTTCTCTCGGCGATAACGGCTCTGACAGGCATTCTTTCAAATGATGAAAGGGGACTAAAACAGATGACGTCCGTTAACGGACAACCGGTTGAGCTGTATGGAAAGGGAATCTATCACAACATGTCGGCCGATGTTGCCGTACAGGGCATTGCACAGGACTATGTAACCGTTTTTATTGGGATTCCCATGCTCATTCTTGGATTGTCTATGAGTAGAAAAAATGCGTTGAGAGGGAGACTATTTCTCGCCGGAATCGTCGGTTATTTTCTGGTAACCTTCCTCTTCTATACGGTCATGGGAATGTATAACGAATGTTTCCTGCTGTATGCAGCTCTGATGGGGTTGTCCTTTTTCACACTTTCGACGATACTGTTCGGAGTTGACCTGAGAACCATCAAAGATCAATTCGATTCCAGAACGCCTACCAGAGGCGCAGGAATATTCCTCCTGATAAACGCCGCGATGATCGCCCTGATGTGGCTTCAGGTGGTTGTGCCGCCGCTTCTTGATGGAAGCTTATATCCAAAGGAATTGCAGCATTATACGACACTCATCGTTCAGGGAATGGATCTCGGATTGCTCTTACCCCTTTGTGTCGTCTCAGCCGTCCTGTTTATGAGAAAAAAGGACGTTGGCTATCTCACTGCCCCTGTTTACCTTGCCTTTTTATCACTTTTGATGACCGCCCTGCTTGCAAAGATCATTGGAATGAGTATGATAGGGGTTGAAGCTGGACCGGCGCTGATCATTATCCCTATAATCTTATGCTTTACCTGTCTGTTCACCTGGTTAACTTACCGAAAGATAGAGGGATGATGTTGGAGAAAAGGGAATTGAACTGTGAACTGATCGCCTATTGCGGTTTTTACTGTGGCTGTTGTCCCTCAAACAGGGATGGAAACTGTAAAGGCTGCAGAGCGCGAGGTACTGGATGTTTTTCTAGTGAATGCGCCATCTCAAAAGGTTTGTATTTCTGTTCGGATTGTGAGGCTTACCCCTGTGATGAACTCATTCGGAATGAGAAAAGCACCATTCTGAGCAGGGAATGGCTGCTCTGGAAAAGGAAACAAAAGGAACTTTAAAAAAACAGAAACCCCCTTATTCCAAAGAGGATTTCTGTTTTGAATAAATAATCAAACATCTAAATTTCATCGTATCAAGCGTCGTCTCTGTATGTAAAAGGACTAACGGAGTCCGAATATTCACGCCTAACTCTGATTGTATTATAAAGGTTGAATTTGATCATTTTGTGATGAAGCAGAAAGATTCATTAATCAGCTTTTCATATCAACGATTTGATAAACTGATTTCCGCTACCGCTTGAGTTTCTGAGAAATCCCATCTTTTCAAGGTAAGCATCGTGGTCTTTGTTGATGGAGTGACAGGTCATCTGCGTATAGCCTTTTTTTATGAAATAGTCTTTCTGATCTTCAAAGATGAAATTCCCGATTTTAAAGTCACGATAAGCGGGGATGGCATAGTCTATCTGTATATCCAGCGTGTTTCTATCCGTTTCCCTTGCGATAAAAACGGCGGCAGGGACCACATTCCTGAGAATATAAAATCCCATCTTGTCATCCTCTATCTCCAGATTTTCCTTCGGGAAATATTTAAGCATGTCTTTTTCATAGAATTTCATGAAATGCGAGAAATAATCCGTCTTTGAATCCAGCGTGATCAGTTCAAAAGAATCCTTGGATCCGTAAATCTTTGTCAGATAATAGATGTTGATGGCGATGAGACCCGCATTCATGACGGCTACCGGGAAAGAGCCGATAAAAAGACCGTAGGCACAGTAGATCCCGGAACCTATCAGGTTCAGCCATCTCAGTTTGATAATCGAACTCATCAACAGTGAGATGAGTACGATCAGCGAAGCGGAATAACCTATCCATTCCAATATCGTTGCATTCATATTTTTCCTCCTGTAAGCAATTTATGTCAAAATTATCAGCTGCCGTTTTGATTGTCATGAGACAAACCGCAGTTGTGCCTGCTATCATAACATAAAATGTATAAAAGACAAAAAATAGAAAGTAGGAAAATGAAGATGAAAA
>DAINPP010000003.1:0-112752 GCA_036743375.1 Thermotogae bacterium
ACTGGTATTTTGTTATTTCTGTTGATTTCGATAAACATAAAATCACCTACCTAAAATCATATCAAATCATATTGGCTCTGTACAGTACCAATAATTAAAGATATTTTCAGACCACTTTTAAAAATAATATTGCCAAGTATAATAAAAGAGAATAACCTCTCTTCCGTTTTTTTAAAAAAGGTTTTCTTCCAATTAGTGAGGGCTGAAAAAAATTAGTGCGAAAAAAGATGTATAATGAAAATGAAAAATTGTGGGAGAAAAGTGAATCAAATGCCAATATTTTTTAAACAGATAACGGAAATCGTAAAGCCATGGTACAGCAATTAAATCAAACAGGTAGGAATAGAAATCTATATAGCGGTAGATTTTGAAGTTGGAAGTCAATCTGAGTATGAGAGAGAAGTATACAAAGTACATGATACCATATAAATTCAGTGATGAATCGAAATCTTTTGTCTCGGGTAAACTCAGTTATTTTGACATTGTTGGTGAACCAGAAAACACTTATCATTTGTTATTGCTTGTGATGTTTGCCTATCTTCAGGTGGATTATTGGATCAAATCCAATCGGGAATCTGGACTTGGAAGACGGAGTTTTGTTACTCAAAAAACTCCCAAGCAACTTCTGAAGTTGCATATGACATTTGTTTGAAGGCGAAAGATAAGCAGAAATACAGCGCTATTATTGAAATTAAGGCTTCTTTGGATAAAACAACTGAAGGACTTCAGCAGATTTTTGAAAAGCAATACGATACTGAGTTGAAGGCTGAGGGGTATGAGAGGATTCTGTACCTTTTGCTTGGTGTTGATGGGAAGAGGGTTGAATTTGGGATTTAGGATAATATATACAAAAATATCAAAAAAAGATGAAAAGAAAATATTTTTGAGGTGATTTTTGTTGATAAAAAAAGGATTTCTTGAATTTGAAGAATTTAAAATAAATATACAAGAAAAAATCAAAAAAAACAATGAATCACAAACAGAAAAAATCATACTCTTAGGAGAAGAGGAAATTCAGCCGGTTGTATACGAGTATTTGATTGAAGAAACTCATGAGTATTTTAGAATTAAAAAAGGTAAATATGGAAAAAAGATATTTCGCAACAAAAATGATGAAATTACTCTTCTTACTTTTACATTGGTGTATTTCGCTAAGTATGATTATAAAACTGATTTTTGGAATGAGTTTTTTAAAACAATTCATTCCAAAAAACAACAAGACAAAATGGAAATCTGTCAAGGCTCTTTTAAAAAATACTGTAAGAAGAATCATTTGTTTTTTAATACTGGTGGTAAAAATAACAGATACAGAGATTCAATATTGACTCATGCAATTTTCACAAAATCAGATACTGAAAAAGTTTTTCATTTTATAGACAGGCTATATACAAGATTTCTCAATGAGAGATGTATCGAAGATGATATTGATAGATTATTCGCTTTTCTAAACACCAATTTCGAACAATACTTTGAGCATGATGAGTTTATTTTGGAATATAAAAAGTCAAAATTTACTATTTCAAATCAAATGTTGTCAAAACCCTTTAGACTGGCATTTATCAATTCTTTTTATGTAAAAAATCAAATAAAGCGATTATTATTTATAGAAAATGCGGCAAATTTTGGAGAGATATCCAGCATAAAAGTTGAAACAAGCCTTGAAGAAAATTATATTAAGCATTTGAACGAAAAAGAGAAAGCAAGGTTATCAAGGTCAAAAAATCTCATAAAAAATACAATCAAAACAAAAAACGTAAAAATCGGAAAATACTCAAAGCAACCAAGATATCAGCTTGAAGGAAATCAATTATATCTAATCATTCCTCCTCAAAAAGATATCCCAAAATCTTTGCGAAACTTGGATTTATTTTTTGAATTATTCACAAAAGAAAACGAAGTTATATCAACACATAAGGTAAATATTTTAGATTTTAAAGATGATTTGTTTTACGAAACGGAAGACATAAAAATAAAAGTAGAAAATTATTATCCAGATTTAAGATGCGTTTTAAAAGGAGCAACATTCAAAAAAATTTTAAAACCAAACAATGATTCTAATTATATCTTCTTTGATATTGCCGGACAACAAATTTCAGAAACATTGGAGAATCAGTCAGAAATGCAAATCCTTTCTTTGTTTGAAGAAGCTATGGAATTTAAGAATATAGAATATCAAGAGATAAAGCATAATAACTATAAGATAACAACTGTATTTTTAAGCGAAGAATCTGAGTTATATATTGATAACAAACTATTTTCGACACAACAATGTCATTATGAAAGCGAGGTTGCAGAAGAAGATAAAGTAAAAGGGGCAAATATTTTTCATCTTATGCAAGATCACAAAGAAGAAGAGGCATATGAAGTCTTTAAGGCATTACCAGAGATAATTCTTAGAACTTCATCAGACAAACAAATTGAAGATTTTATATTGGTATTGAATGGAGAAAATAAAGAATTATCAAAAGTTTGCTTTTACGATACTGTGGATATTACAGATGGAAGTGGAGAAAAAGCTTTCATTGTAAATTTAGATGGTGGCTTTATTAAATCACAAAATCCTTTAAAAATTAAGATTTATGATAGAGAAAGTCAAAAAACATTGATAAAAAGGAATATGATCATTGTCGATGTTTTTAATTTCAAATTTGATAAAAACTTCTACATAAATTATAAAGAAATAGAAAGCTCTCCAAAAGTGATTTTAGAGGAGTTGAACTATCGTATTGGAGAATTGGAAAATTTATTAAAAAATCCCGTTTCTCTTGATTTGAAATCGCATACTCGCTATTCTGAAAAATTTCAATATGAGGGAAAAGAGTACAAATTAATCATTAATATCCCATTTTTAACCTGGAATTTTGAAGGAACCAATTCAACGACTATCAAAAAAACTGATATTTGGTATGATGAAAACACTCAGAAACAATCAGGAAGTCTCATTATTGATTCCCCAGTCCCAATCGCAGCTTTTATAAAAAACAATGAACGAATTAAGCTCAGACCAAAGGCATCAAAAGTTTATAAAATAAACGTTGGATATATTGTAGAAAACACTGAATTTGCAATTGAAATTAATTCAGTTAAATATCCTCTGTTTACTTTATATGCAGAAACAACAATGATAAATCCTCCTTTGATATCTTACAATAATAAAAACAAAAATAATGGGATAAGTGGCTTGAATATTCGAATTGATGCTATTGGTGATGAAATAATCTTTCTTGATATCCTTGAAAAAAATAATGAATTTGTAAAAAGATACAAATTTGACAAAAACACAGAAATTATCCATGATCCTGATATTTTTCTAAAGAATGGAAGTTATCAATTTGAATTTTATTGCAGAAAAGAAAGCTATTTTTCAGGAGTAGTAAAAAGAATTTTACACACCAAAAAATTTAATATTGGAAAATCCTTTCAAATTTGGAAGGTAAAGCATTGTTATTGTTACATAAACAGCTGTTCTAGAGAAATTCAAAAATACACAATCTCCAATTTTTATTTAAAAGTTAACAAATATGATATTGATGAGAAAATGATTAAAGCAGATGCTTTTTTTTATAAATTATGTAATCAAATTCGAAAAAAATATTATTTTGAAAAATATAATCCGATTAATTTGGAAATATGTCCAAACTTCAAAAATCGTTATTACGTAAGCGATAAAAACAATGATGGGTTAATCTATGATTCGAACACTGGCTATATAAACAAGGAAGAAGCTGCGCTTTCGCATAACGAACTGCGATATAAAATTATTGAATTCATAGATATTGAATTAGCGGAGGAGGAAAAACATGGCGTTAAATCCAATAAAGGCATCAAAAGCAATAACAGAAAAATATCTAAGATACATTAAAACAACCTTTTTTATAAAAGATCAAGAATATATGACTCAATTCAAAAAAAATCTTGAAAAAGCTGAAAATTTTGCCAAAGGGCCGTATATTGATTATATTGGCAGTTTTAAAACCGGGAAATCCATTGAAGAACTAATCAAAAATAGTGTGCTGAGTCAGGAATTCAAAAAGTTGTATCAAAATGAGCCTGATTTGCTAACGCGAAGATTATACAAACATCAGGAAGAAGCAATTATAAAATGTATTGAGGACAAAAATCTTGTGGTCTCAACAGGAACTGGTTCTGGTAAAACGGAGTCTTTTTTAATTCCAATTATCAATCATCTAATGAGTGAAAAAGAACGCGGAGAATTAGATGATGGTGTTAGAGCATTAATCATATATCCCATGAACGCCTTAGCTAACGATCAAATGAAACGAATGAGTGAGTTGTTGCGAGATTATCCCGATATAACTTTTGGAGCTTATACGGGTGAAACAAAACCTACTGAAAAAGAAGCGCAAGATAACTATTTAAAACTTAACGATTCAAAACCAGTTACAAATCACATTCTGTCAAGAGATAGGATGAAAGAACATCCACCACATATTTTCATTACCAATTATGCAATGCTTGAGTTTTTAATGTTGAAACCTGAAGAAAATGTTTTTTTCAATGGAGAAAAAGCGAATAAGTGGAAATATATTGTATTGGATGAAGCGCACACATATACTGGTGCAACTGGGATAGAAGTCTCAATGCTGTTAAGAAGAGTAAAAAATCAATTACCCAATAATGAAAAAATCAGATTTATCTTGACGAGTGCTACGCTTGGTGGAAAAAATGATACAGGAAAGGTTTGTGAATTTGCGTCGAAATTATGTGCAGATGCAACATTTAAAGAAGATTGTGTAATTCATGCCAAACGTGAAAAGGTTGATGAAACTCATGGAAAACTTTCAATTCCTTCAACGCTATATCAAGAGCTGTCGTCTTATTTAGGAAAAGTGGATATCAAAAAAGAAGAACCAAAAACTTTAAAAAATATCATATATGAATATTATTCCGAATTTGATTCTTCAAGCAACACGATTAAAAGCATTTTATATGACTTGATCATTCAGGATAAATTCTATTACAGAATCAGAAAGCTACTTTTAAAATCAGCCGAAACGATTCAAACCATATCGGATAAATTTGGAATGACTCAAGAAGAACTCATATCATTTGTCTTTGTGGCAAATCTTGCAGAAAAAGAAAACATCAAATTGTTTGATGCCAGATATCATATGTTTTTAAAATCCCTTGAAGGTGTTTATGTGACACTTGGGAAAAAGAAAACGCTGACAGTCTTTCCGCATAATACCAAAATCATAGAAAATGACTTGTACAAATGCTATAAAATAGCGGTTTGTAAATATTGTGGACAAATTTATATAGAAGGCATTATTGAAGAAACGCAAGGGAAAAAAATTCTGGTTCAAAAAACAGACCGCATGCAAAAGAAAAAAAGAAAAATGTTTATGCTTTTGGAAAAAGGACAAATTGAAAACATAACAAACGATGACGAAACGAATATTTCAACTGACTATTTGAAAAAGCAATATATCTTATGTGGGAAATGTGGTTTAATCCAAAAAAAAGCAGAAGTAAACCACATCAAATGTAATTGTGGAGAATCAAACAAAGTGGAACTTCTTGAAATCGATATTAATAAGAAGCAACTTCATAAATGTGCTGCCTGTAACGCTCAAAATAACAGAGGGAGTGTACTAAGAAACTTTTATCTTGGTCAGGAAGCGGCTGCAAGTGTTATTGGTACAAGTCTGTATGAAGAAATAGAAAGTAAAATAATACTACAAACAGAAAAAACTGTTAAAACTAACGGAGGATTTTTCGGAGAAATTGACTCGGAAAAAATTACAAAACAAACAATTGAAAAGAATAAAGAAAAACAATTATTGGTATTTTCAGACAGCAGACAACAAGCGGCATATTTTGCAAGCTACTTTGATTTTACTTATAACAATCTTTTAAGGCGTAAACTTTTAATAACGGCTATTCAAGAGCTTCAAGAGGAGTTTGATAAAAACACTTTTGAATTGGAAACTGTTGCAGAAAGGATTGCTTATCTCTTTGAAAATTATCATATTGAAAAACCGGAAATTTCTCTTAAAGAGGCTTGGAAAACATTACTTTATGAAATCTCAAGTAATGATAGAAACAGCCTTGAAAATTTGGGTTTGTTATCTTTTGAATATAAAGCCGAACAATTTCAAAAACTTGGTTTTTACGATAAAGAGGAAGTTCTTTCAATCCAAAGAGTTTTGGCAAATACATTTAAGAAATATTGTATCTTTAAAATGCCAGTTAAAATGACAGCCGCTGATATAAAATATTTTATCTATACTGGGAAAGAAAAAACAATATCATTGAGTAACCCTTCAAATAAATATGGTAGTTTATGGATACCAAAATCAACGAATAAAAAAAACCAGCGACTGGATTATGTCGAAAGAACTAAAGGTCAGCCCAGTCAAAAAAACATTGATTTTCTTAAGCTTTTTTGGGAACAACTTTTAATAACCAAACATAATAGTCTAATTTTAGAATCTGATAATAATTATCAAATGAATATCTCAAAGTTCATTGTTAGGTCTTCGTTGAACGACGAATTGGATTGGTATATCTGTGATAAATGTGGTAAGCTTACCGTCAACAATATCTCAAACATTTGTCCAACATATAGATGCGACGGACCGCTTAGAAAATGTGATGTAGAAAAAGAATTTCGCGAGAATCATTATAGAAAAATTTATAAAGAAATGGAAATCTTTCCGATGGTTTGCAAGGAACATACGGCACAACTAAGTCCAGAACTGGCAAGAGACTATCAGGAACAATTTGTAAAAAAGGAAATCAACGTTCTCAGCTGTTCAACTACTTTTGAAATGGGGGTGGATGTTGGTGAACTGGAAACTGTCTTTATGAAAAATATGCCTCCAACACCTGCAAATTATATACAACGTGCTGGACGTGCGGGGAGGCGAAGTGATGCGGTAGCTTATAGCTTGACGTTTTGTAAATTGTCGTCTCATGATTTTAATTATTTCCAAAATCCATCGGAAATGATTAATGGGAAAATTATGCCACCTGCATTTAAGATAGAAAATATAAAAATTATCAAAAGACATGTGAACGCTGCTATAATTGCTTATTTTTGGAGAAAATATCCTGAGTATTATAAGGATGTGGATTCTTTTTTCAAACAAGATTCTTTTGATAAATTTCTGACATTTTTATACGCTATTCCCGAAGACTTAAAGGGTTATCTTAAATCATTTGTGCCAAAAATTCTGAAAGATAGTATTGATGAATGGGTCCAGGAACTTAATAGTGAACAAAGTTACATTAAAAAGATTAGAAATGAGTATCTATCAGAAATTTCTGAATTGGAAGCATATAGATCTGAATTAAAAGAAACACAAGATGATCCAAATGAACAAAACGTTGGTACACGTTCCGACAAAATTAAAAATTACATAAAATATAAACTGAAAGAAGAGGAAATACTGCAATTTTTATCAAGAAAAAATATTATACCTAAATATGGTTTCCCTGTTGATACTGTAGAATTGACTACATCGTTCGATAAAAGTTATTCAAATTTACGTTTACAAAGAGATTTGAAAATCGCTATTTCTGAATATGCTCCAGGTTCAGAAATTGTCGCCAACGGACAAATACTAAAAAGTCAGTTTGTGAAAATACCAAAAGGTAGGGATAAAAATAAAATAACTCAATATCAATTCTCAGTTTGTGAAAATAAGGAGTGTAATCATCTCAATATTAGATTATCAGATTTAAAAGGAAAAGAGTGGAATTGTGAAGTATGTGGGGAAAGCATCTCTTCCGAAGATATGTTTATCATTCCAGATTATGGTTTTATCATCAACACAGCTGAAACAGTAAAAGCAACAACAAAAAAACCTGAAAAAACATATCATAGCCAAATTTATTATGTTGGTGATAAAAATGAATTGAACTCTGAAGCTCAAAGCCATTGTTTAAATGATTATCACTTTGAAATAAAATCTACTTCCGATGATGAATTGGCAGTGATAAACACCTCCTTTTTCCACGTATGTCCTGTATGCGGCTATTCGGAAATTGACAAAGGATACAACAAACTTAAATCTATACCTAAAGAACACAAAAATCCATATGGATACACTTGTCCATCAACCAAATTGTATAGAAAAACCTTTGGACACATATTTAAAACAGATGTGATAACACTTGCTATTGGTCATTTTCTGCAAAGAGAAAAAGCGCTATCAATTTTATACGCTCTACTTGAAGGAATCAGTGAATATCTTAAAATAGAAAGAACTGATATATCTGGAACTATCCATTCTCAGAAAACAAAAAACGGGGGTTGGCAAACTTCTTTTATTATCTTTGATACTGTTCCTGGAGGGGCCGGACACGTGAGAAGAATCGGCAAAGCTTCAACAGAAGAATTCTTCCAAATGCTCAAAGCATCATATGATGTGGTAAAAAATTGTCAATGCGGAACAGATGGTAATGGAGATTCTGCTTGCTATAATTGTTTGTGCAATTATTACAATCAAGCCTATCATGATATTTTGAAGCGACAATACGCAGTTGAATTTTTTGAACCGATCATCATGGGATCTGATAAATTGCCAGAAAATAATAAAGTAAATTTAGTTTTATAAACGGAGTCAATCAAGCAACAGAGACAAGGATTTTTTGGAGGTGAATAAAATGTTCAAAATGCCAAATAAAATAGAAATTGCACTTCCTGAAAAGATAGGTAATCCTGATCTTTTCGTCGGTAGAAAAGAGGAGTTCGATTTCTTTCTTGGAGACTGGTATATGACGCTTGAAGGTGGTTTTGCTCAAAATCAGGCAATTCTATCCCGAAGGAAAAAGGGAAAAACTGCCTTTATGCAGCGTTTGTTTAACATTCTCTGGAGTACGGGAGCTGAGAAGAAAGACGGAGATTTACAGGTCATCCCCTTTTATTATTCCATTAAGGATTATGACCAGTCTTTGAGAGCTTTTGCGCTGGATTTTTTCACCAATTTTGTCCAACAGTACATGTCATTTAAAACAAGGAAAATAGAATATATGAGAAAGTATTATGATTTCGAAAAACTTTCAGAAATCATAGATGATGAAGAAATAGAGAGTTTATATCAGTCCATGACAATACATATAAAAAATGATGATTGGGATGGTATGTGGTTTCTCGCAAGTGAAGCACCCGCGATCATCGGTCAGTTAAAAGGGGAAAAGATTGTACAAATTATTGATGAGTTTCAATACATCAACGAATACATTTCCAATAAAGAGGGAAAAATAATAGAAAGATTGAGTGGAACTTATATGCACGTTTCAGAGTTCCGGGATGCACCGTTGATTATTTCCGGTAGTGAGGTTCATTGGCTGTTGAGAATTGTGATGAGTTTGACCGGCAGGTTTCAGACTTATCCGCTTAAAAATCTGCCGGAAGCGGAGGCAAAAGATGCTATAGTGAAATACGCCTATTTTATGCAGACAAAAATTGATGAGGATGCAAAGTCAAAGATCTGGCAATTGACGAAAGGTGATCCGCTTTATATTAAATCCCTTTTTATAAGCCGATTTAATCAGAAGAAAGATTATACACTTGATGAAAATATTTTAGATGTATACAAAAGAGAAATTCAGCAAGGTGAAATATACGGAACCTGGATGGAATATATGCTTAAAACCTTCAGCACTGTTAACAAGGTCAATTCAAAGAGAATCATGCTGTATCTTTTTCAGGAGGGAGACGCGAGAACAAGACTTCAAATAAAAAAGGCGTTGAAGTTACCGTACACTGATGATGAATTGGAAAACAAATTGGAAGCACTTGTAAAGGGAGATTTGATTTCTCATGGGCAGAGTCATTTTGATTACAAGGTAACGGAAGATAAAACATATGAACTCGTTTTCAGAAATATTTATCAGAAAGAGATTGAAAACTTTGTACCCGACATTGAAAAAGAGTTAAAAAAAGAAATGGGTAGGCACAATTATACTAAAGGAAAATTCATGGAATTTTTGATAAAAGACAAGATAAAGAAATCATTCAATCTGAAAGAATTGACGGTAAATGGAGAAGATTTGAGAATTGTTCCTGTTGAAATAGAAGAACGAAAGATCATCAAAACAGGAGTCAGAAACAGTGAGATTGATATTTATATCAGAGCTCAGAGGGGCTATACACTTTATATTGATGTAAAAAACACCAAAGCGAGATATGGTAAAAGACAGCTTGAGAGATGGTTGAGAATCGCTGATTTTATTCGAAAAGATAATGAAAAGGCATTGTTTTTGGTTTATTCAAAAAACGGATTTACCACAGGAACTATTGAAGCACTCTCTAAGGCAGGGATTTTAGTTATTAACCGCACTATATAAAAGAATTTTCATCCAAAGGGCAGGCACAAGACCTGCCCCTTCAGGATTTCGACTTTCCATCTATTTATTAGGTATTTCCAAATCCCCCACAGATATTTCCATTTTTTTCATTGAAATTTATACAGAGGAATTAAACACTCCAAGGAATTTACAATATCTTTACATAAACCCCTTGATTTACAGGAAATAAATGACTATAATTATGGTCAAGAGGTGAGGTTTTTGAGAAAGTTTTCCGAAATGGAGTTCTACAGTCTCGCTGATGCGAAGAAAAAGTTTTCTACCGTCGTCAATGACTGTAAGGAAAAGGAAATCATCGTAACGAAAAATGGCAAACCCGTTTCCGTTATGATGGATTATGAAAGGTATATGAAGCTCATGGATTTCCTTTCAAAGGTCAAGGATCTGTATCTCATGGAACTCAGCGATGATAAGGATATCAGTTTGATTAAAAATTTGAATCTGGACTATTTTATTGATGAAAATAATCAGGAGGTGTGATTTAAGTGGCAGAAGTAAAACTTGAACATGTATGGAAGATATTTGACGGGAATGTTGAAGCGGTTAAAGATCACGATTTTGTTATTGGAGATAAGGAATTCGTTGTATTGCTTGGACCGTCAGGTTGTGGAAAGACGACGACACTCAGAATGATCGCAGGACTTGAAGAGATCACAAAGGGCGAAATCAAGATTGACGACAGAGTTGTAAATGATGTAGAACCAAAGGACAGAGACATCGCAATGGTTTTCCAGAATTACGCGCTTTACCCGCACATGACCGTTTATGATAATATGGCATTCGGTTTGAAACTCAGAAAATTTCCAAAGGCTGAAATAGAGGAAAGAGTTAAGAACGCGGCACAGATTCTCAGTATCGAACCACTTCTCGACAGAAAGCCGAAACAGCTTTCAGGTGGACAGAGACAGAGAGTTGCCGTTGGTAGAGCTATCGTCAGAAACCCAAAGGTCTTCCTTTTTGATGAACCACTTTCAAACCTTGATGCTAAGCTCAGGGTACAGATGAGAGCCGAACTCAAGAAACTCCATCACAGTCTTGATGCAACGATTGCTTACGTTACACATGACCAGATTGAAGCCATGACGATGGCCGATAAAATAGTTATCATGAGAGACGGTCTTGTACAACAGGTTGCAGATCCATATACGATCTACAATCACCCGGCAAATATCTTCGTCGCAGGATTTATCGGAACGCCTCCTATGAACTTTGCCGACTGTAAGATTCTTAAAGACCAGAAGGGTCTCTGGGTCGCGGAAAAGACCGGAGCCTTCAAGGTAAAAGTTCCGGCCGATTATGAGGAAAAGGTATCATCATTCATTGATAAGGATGTTGTCTTCGGTATCAGGCCTGAAAATATATACGATAAGGTATTTTCAAAGAACGCCGTTGTTGGAGAAAATGTCGTCAGTGTTAAGGTAGAAGTTATAGAGCCACTCGGTAGCGAAACACTGATTCACGCAACGATAGGCGACAGCAAGTTTGTGGCAACTGTTTTGCCTGAAACGGGTGCAAAGACTGATCTTCAGATGGATCTCGTATTCGATCTCAAGAAAATGAGACTCTTTGATCCTAACACCGAAGAAGCATTGATATAAACTACCGGTTGTTCGGTTAACCGGAGTAGAAACCGCAGAACATGGCATATGTTCTGCGGTTTTTTTATTTATCACATGCTATAATCTTCAAGGCTATGCAAGAAGGGGGAATATTATGGAACAGAAATTCATTAAACTTACCGAAAATTTTTATTATCTTGAGCAGGAGGATGAAAGAGACAGACCGGTACTGGGGTATTTTAAGGGGCAAACGGCTTCGGTCATGATAGATGGCGGAACATCGATAAGACATATGAATGAATTTCTCGGCCATTTAAAGGAAAATCATCTGAATTATCCCGATTATTGTATTCTGACCCATTTTCACTATGATCATATCTTTGGCCTTTCAGAGTTGTTTTGTCCGGTTATCAGTCTCGAGGGGACAAAGCAGCAGATGAGGACCCTCGTGGGCAGAGACTTGGAAGAGACGATAAAAGCTGAAGGTTATGCAATAAACAATGAATTTGCAGAGGGTATTTTTGACATAGGCATCAAATTACCCGAAATAACTTTTGAAAGAAAATTAACGATGGACACGGGCTCCGATACGTTGACATTTGAAAAAGTAATTTCCGATCATACGGATGACTGCTGCGTGATGTTCAGCCCGACTGAAAAAGTTCTCTTTATAGGGGATTGTCTTTATATTGGCACCGATGATGACAAGGTGTTTTATTATCATAAAGATATCTATCTTCCTCTCCTGAAGAAATTGCTGAATTTTAAGGCGGACTATTATATCGATTCTCATCGAGGTGTGTTCAAGCACGAAGAGATGGAAAGAATGCTTACCGAATTTGATGAATTAATCACTTTAACCGAAAAATATGATTCGGTTGAGATCCTTAAGGCCAATATTTCCGATTCTCTGAAAAAATCTATGTCTGAAGAGGCACTTGAATGGTATTACACGGCCTTCAGGAACGGAATGAAGGTTTAGGAGGAAAAATGAGAAGAAAGGATAAACAGATCGGCGATATAAAATACGTGAAATCCATTATAACTGAAAACAACCTGCTTCATCTTGGATTATCGGATAGCAACAGACCGTACGTGATTCCCTTGAATTACGGATACGATGGTGAGAATCTCTTCATACACTGCGCGATGGCGGGAAAGAAAATCGATATTATAAAAAATAATACTGATGAATACGGAACTCCCTGTTTCTTCGAAATCTCCGATTCAATCCGCGTTGTTACTGATGAGGAAAGCTGCAGCTGCACGACACATTACAGATGCGTCATGGGCTCAGGCCGGATAAGCATCATCGATGACTCAAAAGAGAAACTTGAAGCCTTAAAACTGATCGTCAGACATATAGAAAAGAGAGAAGCTACCTCATTACCCGAAGCTGTTGTAGAGAAGACCTGTGTGTTAAAAATCACGGTGGAAGAACTTACCGGAAAACAATCACCAGCGAAGTGATTTCATGACCGATAACAGCGTTTATGAGGAGATATATTCTATTATCAGGAATATCCCGAAGGGAAAGGTCGCCTCGTATGGCATGATTGCCGCCATCCATGGTGGATGTACCGCGAGAATGGTAGGTTTTGCACTTTCCAGATCAACGCCCGAAAAGAGACTGCCCTGGCATCGTGTGATCAATTCACAGGGAAAAATAAGTCTTGGAGATGAAGAATCCAAGCTTCTTCAGAGAAAGATGCTTGAAGCTGAAGGAATCATTTTTAAAAGAGACAGGGTTGATATAAAGGTATTCGGATGGAAAGTTTTGGAATGAAAAGACTGCAATATAAAATCCCTTCTTCATAGAAGGGATTTTGTTCTTTTTTATTAAGAAGAGTTCAAAAAAATTATTCAATATGATCCTTAACAAGGTTCAGGAAGTTTGTCGAAAAAACCTTTTCGGCTTCTTCATCCGTAAAACCTCTTTCAAGCATATGCGTTCTGACATTTTGTGCATCAGCATGGCCTTTTACAACGTTGAAGAAGGTTCTGCCGTTATCAAATTTTATAGGTTCAAACTTATCCGAGATGTTTGAATCGCAGAAATCAAACCCAAGGGCTACATGCTCAATACCTACAAGGTCTTTCATCTGTTCGATATGATTTACATAAGCCGCGATGTTGGATGTTTCATCCGTATCACTGACAAATGAACTGGCAGAGTTAATACCTATTAAGCCGCCTTTCCCGGCAATCGCTCTGATCTGATCATCGGTGAGATTTCGCATCACTGAGGTGAGAGATCTGGAATTGGAATGCGTGGCGATAACCGGTTTTTTTGAGAATTCCATAACATCCCAAAAGCCTTCATCGTTCAGATGACTGACATCGATAATCATGCCAAGTGATTCCGCCCGCTCTACTATTTCCACGCCAAACGGCGTTAAGCCACCCTTTTTCCCTTCACGCTGTTTGTTGAAGAAACAACCGTCTGCCGCATAATTTCTACGGGACCAGTTCATTCCAACAATTCGGACCCCCAACTCATAGAATATATTCAAGAGATTTATGTCGTTATAGAGGGGCTCTACACCCTCAAACGCGAGCATTATCCCGATTTGATTTTCTTTCAACGATTCAATATCCTGATAGTTTTTACAGAGTTTCAACTCGTGATCGGATTCTTCTATCTCCTGATAAAGACCGCTAATCTGATCAAGGGCATGCCTCAGAGCCATTTCGGGAATAAAGATATCATCTATGAACAGTGAGGAGACAATCAGTCTAAATCCCCCCTCTTTTATCGAAGGAAGAAAATCCGTTTTTATGACGTTCTTCCTTCCTTTCCGTCTCTCTTCCTCTACAAGCATCAATAAATCAAAGTGTATATCCACATTAAAATCGTTCATCACATTCATCTCCCCGGAAAGAATTGTTTCTTTTGTAAACTTTTCTGCATGATTTTACCATATTTGAGTTATAATCGTTGTGTAGTCAGTTTTAAAAACCGGAGTTGATCAATTTTGATACTGAACGAATCAGATGAAAGTGTAAAAGAAAAATATGTCAACAGGATTCTGGACCTTGACTTTGAAAAGTCCAATGATGAAATAAAGACAACGATCAAGAAAAACGTCAACAGTGTCTTATTCAGCGAATTATTGGACGACCTGATTGATGAGAAGAAACCGGATATCGATTTTGAAAGAAAAAACAGAATCAAATACGAGATTTCAACGGGAGATTTTTCGGATATTTCAGAACTCGACGAGATCTATCTGCCGGCAGAAACTTATGAATTCCGAAAATTCGAGCGTCTCGGGATCCCGGCCGCCGTAGGTTCTGTTTTGTTTGGATGGCTGTTTTATACTCTGATCGGAGGTTTTTTCAAGAGCGAGTATCATGCGGCGTTGATAGGGATGCCGATAGGGGCCTGGTTTTTTGTTTGGCTCTTTTCAAAAGCCATCAGACATCCCCGTGTGGCCAAAACGATCAAATGGGCCGCTGTCATCAGCTTTACCGGACTTACCATCGCAACTGTTTTTTCAAATATCAGAGGGTCATTATTTGGTAAGAACAGGATAAATTTCATTCAGTGGATATGGGCCGGCGTTATCACCCTTATCGTCTTCTGGATGCTCCATATCTTTAAACCCGTTCGCGTTAACAACTCGGTTGAATCGCGAAAAGCAGCCGCGATCCAGGTTGAACAGTTTATTCTATATAAACAGAAACTCTTTTCTGAAAAACTGGAGGAAATCCTGACGGAAGAACCCGTAGAAAACCTTATCACAAGACAGGTTCATCGGGGAGCTGTTCAGGCAAATGAATTGATCCCCCCACTCTTCCTCTCCTCAAAACATATCGTTCCTTCAATACAGCAGATTTACACAGCCGCTGAGACAAATAATGCGGAGGATGCCCTAATCTCCGTGAAGAGTTTTCTCAACGCACTGCAATCCCAGGGGATAAATCCGGTAGAGCGAGAAGATATCTTTCCTTTCACAGAAGGTGAAAAGAAATATTTTGATACCTTTGGAATCATCGAGGAAGGTGATGATGTCCGGCAGCTTTATCATGCATGGACAGATTCGGAAGGAAATACGCTGATCAGGGGAAAAGTCAGGAAGGTAAGACGATGAATGGTTTTAATAGAGATAATCTGAGACAGATATACGGGCTCGATTTCGGAACGTCCAACACACATCTGAGTCTCTCTACGACCGGCGAAAGAAATCCGATCGTAGACGATGTGAAGATTAGCGGCAGTACATCAATTCCTTCCGTCATCCTTTACGATGAACGGACATTTGAAATCATCGGCTATGGACAACCGGCCATAGAAGAATGGTATTCCATGAGTAAAAGTGAAAAAAAACGCTTTACACTCGGCAGCGGATTCAAGCAGCGACTTGCCTTTAATAAAAGGGCTCAAGCCGAGGCAGAAATGTTTCTCACAACGTTGTTTAACTCATTATACAGACAAAAACTGATTTCCGATATCAGTGACTCGGAACATTATGCCCTGACTTGCGGTATCCCTTCCAAGACTGTCAGAGATCATGTGAAGATGATGTCTTCGATTCTTGAAAAATCTTCCGGTTCCCTGCCGGTCCTCATGGAGGAACCCCTCGGTGCTCTTTTCTATCATCTGAATCGGAGGGATATTACGAAAGAAGACGCTTCACGCGGTGTACTCGTCGTGGATTTCGGCGGAGGAACACTTGATTTTGCCTATCTGAAGAACTTCAGAATAGAGAAAGTCTGGGGGTCGCCGGTTCTCGGTGGCGTACTCTTTGATGATCTGTTTTACAACATCTTTCTTGAACAGAACAACGGGGTGGAAAATGCGATCCGAGAAGAAGGGATAGACGGTTATCTGAGAACGGTTTACTTTAAGATATTAAAGGAAAAATATTCCTCACTTCTGTCTTCCACCTCGTCAAAGAAAGACTTCAGTGAGAATGTGTCTTTTGCGACCTCTTCATTCGGCTCTATCTCTATAGAAAATGAGGAGTTTCTGATGAAAAAGATGATGTCTTATCATCCCAGTAAAGAGTTGATCAGGGAGATGGCGGGTCTTGAAACATTTTCCAAATTGATGACGGACGGAATGATCAACCTTCCAGAGGTTTTAAAAAGCGAGATAAAGAAAAGCCATGAGCAATTCAACATAGGTAAAGATGCCGTTTCACTGATTATACTGACCGGTGGTAGCAGTAGATGGCAATTTTTTCTTGAGATGGTCTCAGAAGAATTTCCCTATACGAGAATCATTTCTTCTTCTGATCCTGAAGCCACGATTAGTCGTGGTCTCGGACTCTGTTATGCGGCAAGACTGTATGAGGAAAAGGTCAGAGATGAACTACGCAGTTCAAAAAAACAGTTGATTCAGACACTTCAGGATGATTACAGAAAGATTTTCACCAATTGTCTACAGACTTATTTTTCAAGACTGTACTCAATTTATGAACCAGCGATTATCAAAACGATGACAGAATTTTTCAAAACGGGTGGAACGTTGAATGAACTGGAATTATCCCTTGAAAAATCGGTTAATGAGCAGAAGACCTTAGTAGAAAATACAACTTCCGGATTTGTCAGTGAGGTGAATTTCAGAATAGAAAACAAGACAAAGGACGAGTTGAGTAAATGGTTCAGTAAATCGATGGTCAATTTTGAATTTGCACAGAAACGGCTTCTCTCCGGATCAGATAAGGTATCCTCTGAAAACGAACTAAACGATATCAGCAACGTTTTTTTTATGAGGATTTCGACGATTTCTTCCCTGATTGTCAGCGTGATCACGAGCTCGCTTTTCGGATCAACCCTCCTGATTCCCGCATTTGCAGGGCCGGTTGCCTGGCTGACGGTCTTTATCAGTTCCATAACGGTTTTACTCGCTTCAATGGCCGGATTTAAAAGACAGATGACTAAGGGAATCAAAAATCTGAAGCTTCCAAAGTGGTTTTTGCGACTTTTGATGATAAACGAAAAGGGGATTATCAGGAAGGCCCAGAAATCACTTCGGCAATCATTACAGCAGAATCAGGATGACTTAAACGAAAAAGCGGACTCTATTCTGAATGCCAATGAACAAAAACTGGAAATTCTCATAGAGGAACAGATTGAAAAGATCAGCTATTCAAACATCATCGACTTCTCATGAATAATAAAAGACCCGCTTTTTTTATCATGGTGGATATGATAATATCAGTTTTGATCGTTTCTATCTGTACATTGACGCTTTATAAAGGAATCGAAATCATCAATGTCAGAAGACATGATTCATCTGATATAATAAAATTAAGAAATAAAATAACTTGTGTGCTGACGGACAAGGAAAAGTATGTTAGCGACAACGATTTGTCTCCGATCAGGACATATCGAATCTCCGGAGAGCTACAGGTAGATATATATGAGATCAGTATTGATGATGAACTGAAACAAAGATATAATTTCAAAAATATAGAATTTGGTTTGATCAGTAAAGGGAAAGGTGAATGAATTGGCAAAGATGATGAAAAACTGGTTAATGGAGATAGTCAATGACTGTCTTGTTAATATTGGAATTATGGATGCGGCATTAAAGATCAGGGTAGAAATCCCACCGAACAGGGAATTCGGAGATTTTTCGACAAATGCGGCGATGGTTTGTGCCAAAGCGGCAAAGATGCCCCCAAGAAAGTTGGCCGAAAGGCTGACGGAAGAACTTGAAAAGAAAGACGCCATTGAGAAAACCGAGATTGCAGGTCCGGGATTTATCAACATTTTTTTGAGTACGGAATTCTACAACGAGAGACTGCTTGAAATTCTCAATGCCGAAACACCCTCAGCATATTTCTCATACAATATAGGGAACAATGAAAAGGTACAGATAGAATTTGTCAGTGCCAATCCAACGGGTCCCCTTACCGTCGGACACGGTAGACAGGCCATTATCGGTGATATTCTTTCTTCCGTCTATGAAAGATTCGGGTATGAAATAACGAGAGAATATTATTTCAACGATGCCGGAAAACAGATGAAAAAACTGTCCAGATCCCTCTGGGTCAGATACAATGAACTATTCGGAATCGAAAATGAAATTCCTGAAGGTGGCTATCACGGGGAATACATCATCGACCTTGCAAAGGATTTTCAGAAAGAGGTGGGCGAAAAATACAAAGACCTCTGGAACGATGAAGCGGATGCAGCCTGTCTTGCAAAGGCAAAGGATGAGATGTTTGTTCAGATAAAGCATACACTGAAGATGCTCGGCATTGTATTCGATGTCTATTTCTCCGAAGGATCTCTTTTTACGGATGGGACGGTAGAAAAAGTCAGGCAGATCTTTACGGATAATGATCTGGTCTATGAGGCTGATGGTGCACTCTGGTTGAAGGTCTCACAATTTATCGATGAAAAGGATAAGGTACTCATCCGGTCAGACGGTATGCCAACTTATTTTTTCACGGATATCGCCAACCATTATAAAAAGCACGAAAGAGGGTTCCGTAAGGTTTTTGATATCTGGGGAGCGGATCATCACGGTCATATTCCCAGGATGAAGGCCGCTATGAAGGCACTTGGCTTCGAGGATGATTTCTTCAACGTAATTCTTCATCAGATGGTCAGTCTGAAAAAGGGTGGGGAAATTGTAAAGATGTCCACAAGGGCCGGTACTTTCACCACACTCGATGAGCTGATGGAGATGGTCGGAAAGGATGCGACAAGATATTTCTATGCAATGGTAGACAAGGACGCACAGCTTATCTTCGATATCGATCTCGCAAAAAGCCAGTCAATGGAAAATCCGGTTTATTACGTTCAGTACGCTCATGCCAGGATCTGTAGTCTGATAGATAATGCGGAGAGAAGGGGCATCAGCTTCAAGAGAGGGGAAGATCTTGATAAGCTTACTTCGAGAGCAGACCATCTTATGATCAGGGATCTGTTACTTTATACGGACAGTCTGTATGAGATGATCAGTACAAATTCTCCTCATAAACTCACCAATTATATTCATGACATAGCGGCCATGTTCCATCAGTATTATAATTCTAATGTATTCGTTAATCCAGATGATGTACAGACTTCAAATGCCAGGTTGAATCTTGCTATTGCCGTAAAAACCGTAATAGCCGATGCACTTTCTCTCATAGGAGTTGATGCACCACAGAAAATGGAGCAGATTTAATGTCCACAGATATGAACAGGATTGATACGATAGCGGCAATCGCCACACCCGTTGGAAACGGGGCGATTTCCGTTGTCAGATTGACTGGCAGAGACAGCCTCGATATCTTGAAAAAACACTTTTCCGGGAGCAGCGAGACGTTTACTCCGAGAAAGGTATATTACGGAAAATGGTTGAACAGGAAAAATACAATGATTGATGAGGTTCAGATTATCTTTTACAAAGCTCCTCATTCCTATACCGGTGAAGATATGCTTGAGATCATGTGTCATGGTGGTCAGATTGTTACCGAGATGATTCTCGAAACCCTGCTTGATGATTGTAAACCGGCATTAAAAGGGGAATTCACCTTTCGTGCTTTTCTGAACAACAAAGTAGACTTGATCAAGGCACAGGCTATCAACGATATTATTAACGTCAAGACTCGAAAAGGGGCTGAACTTCTGGTAAAGGGGCTGGAAGGAAGACTTTCGGCACTCGTAGAACAAATCCAGGATGAATTTACCAAGATTTCTGCGATGATAGAAGTACAGATAGATTACCCTGATGAGATTTTTGAACACAGTGAGGTAGATGAGATCCTTCAGGCCTTATTTACGGTCAGGACAAGAATCGAATCCGTCCTGAATGGGGCTGCCAATTCTATCAGATTAAAAGATGGCATCGACACGGTCATTATAGGACCACCGAATGCGGGAAAATCAACTCTGTTGAACACCTTACTGAAGGAAGATCGTGCAATCGTTACCGATACCCCCGGAACAACGAGGGATTATATCAGAGAGGAATTGAACGTCAACGGTATTCTTCTCAATCTCGTTGATACCGCCGGAATACGAAAATCGAATGACACGATAGAAACTCTGGGAATAGAAAGAAGCCTCAGCATGTTCAGAAATGCGCCGTTTGTGATGTTCATCTTTGATATAACGGCGGGGATTGATGAACAGAGTAAAAAGCTGATCGAAGAAGCGCGGCTGGAAAACAAAAAGATTCTGATCATCCTGAATAAAACGGATTTAAGTAATAATGAATCTGATAGCAGGGCGGTCACAGAAGCAATCAAGGGAGAATTAAAGACTTATGCCGATGTTCATGAAATTTCCGCACTGAAAAAGAGGGGAATTGCCGAACTGGAAAACTATATCTACGACGCTGTTAAAGGGCTTGTTTCTGTAAATGACAACGATCTCATCTTCAACAAATTACAGAAAAACACACTGGAGAAGATTTACGGTCTGACCAATTCGACCGTAGAAGATATACAGGAAGGCTTCACAATAGATCTGGTGGCCATAAAGATAAGAGAAATCATTCAGGATTTAAACAGGCTGACCGGAAGAGATTACGAGGAAGATCTGATCAACACGCTTTTTTCAACATTCTGTCTTGGAAAATAATTTAAAGGATGATCGCTTAAATGGAAAACATTATCGGAAATAATGAGATATATTACCTGTTTACATGTCCAAGGATGTTCTATTTTTATCTGAAATCGGACAGAGAGGATGTCGTCGTTGAAAACGCGCTGGAAAAAGACAGGGTAATGAGTATCAGGGACTATTTTAAAAATATAATCTGGGTAGACTCAAAAAAAGATACGGAGATAACCCTGAGGGCTGCATATAACAGACGAGACATGTTAAATCCGATGCTTGAAGGGGTGATCAACGGTGAACGGTTTAAACTGAGTATTCATGCAATGTTGTGGAAAAAAGACAAATTTCATCTCGTTATTTCACATCTCTCAAGGCGTCTCAGTAAGAGGCATCTGGTTCTCGCGGCACTCTTTGTACATCTCGCCGAAAAAAACGATATTCCCGTATCTCATAATATTCTTTTCCTGAGAAAGAAAAATCTAAAGACGAAAAGGGTTCACGATACAGAAATGGAATATTTTTTTGAGGAACTCAGGGATATAGAGAGAATGCAGGAGCCCCCTCCGGCCTCTGGAAACAGAATCTGTAATTTCTGTTCATTCTGGGAAAAATGTCATAATCTGGAAACTGATGATCGTAAAAATCTTCCGGTCGTTCAGATTCGCGGTATTGGTTCAAGTGTGGAAAAGATGTTGAATGAGGTTGGCGTGTTTACACTGAATGATTTATTGGAGATTCCATTGACTCAGACACTTGAAGAGGAAATAAAAAACGTGGTCAGGTTCAAACTTCAGGCTTATTCATTTGTCAACGATACGGCTCTTTTTCTCATCCCCCCGGAAGAAATGATCAAGAATGATAAAAAGAAAGGGGTATACTTTGACATAGAGGCTGATGAAGCGCCGTATTTATTTGGATTTTTAGAAGAAGATACGTATAAATATTATCTACTCGATAAAAAAAGCACGAGAAATCAGCAGATCAATGAAATCCTCTCTTATGTAAGTGGTATTCAGAACAACCTTTATCATTACTGTGAGTATGAAAACAGAATTCTCAGACAGTTGTCAAATGAAGCGAGAACTGAATTTTCAGTGGAAAATCAGATGATAGACATTTACGAATTATTTATCAAGAAAGTGTACACACCCCTCAGACATTATTCGTTAAAATCAATAGCAAAGTGGCTTGGATTCAAATGGAGAGTTGGTCTTGACGGCAGGAGTTCAATTCAGGAATACAGAAGGTGGTTGAACACGGGGAATCAAAAACATCTTGAGGCCCTCCTGTTGTATAATGAGGATGATTGTAGAGCAACACGTGTCCTGAAAAACTGGATTACAGAACCGAAAAAATTTAACCAGAGATTTTTAATACTGGAAAAGGGAGATGTCAATGATATCCTTAAGCGAAAATGAAAAACTGATAGACTTAATAAACCAAAAAGAGCTGTTTCTCTTTGATATGGACGGAACCGTTTACCTTGACAATGAGCCTATCGACGGCAGTATAGAATTTATAAAAAAGATAACGAAAAATGGTAAAAAGGTCTTTTTTTTCACGAATAATTCCTCAAAGAGTAGAAATGACTATGTCCTCAAATTAAAGATGATGGGATTAAATGTAAAAAAAGAAGATGTTATTACATCCAATCAGGTTGCGGCCCATTATATCAACGAACATCATAAGGGGGCAAGGGTTCTTTATCTCGGTAATTTTCCGGCTTCCCAGGAGATGAAGGAATATGGAATCAACGTTATTCCCGCTTATGAAAAGAATATTGCTCAAAAAGTCGATATAGCCCTTATGGCTTATGATACGGCAATCAATTATGAAAAAATAAAAGTATTCACTTATTTTCTGAATAAAGGGGTTCGTTACATCGTAACTCATCCCGATATAAATTGTCCTTCGACAATCGGCGGAATTCCCGATGTTGGCGCTTTTATGGAGCTGTTTGCAGCCTCTACCGGCAGATATCCGGATAAGATCCTCGGCAAACCTTCAGTTGAAGTACTTGATTTTGCAATGAAACTCGGAGATTGTTCCAAAGAAAAGACCATTTTCTTTGGAGACAGAATGTATACCGATATACGGATGGCCGTCAATAACCATATCACGTCGGTTCTTGTGCTCAGCGGTGAAACTCAAATAGGAGATCTTGAGAAATATGATTATGCACCTGATTTTATCATTGAATCTATAAAATCTTTATCAACTCTTTGAGAGAGGAGTTTCACAAAATGAATATATTTAAGAAAAAGGAAAGAAACGAAACCGTTGCAGGCTTTCAGGCGGAAAGGATAGTTTCTGAAGATATTTCTCTGAACGTGGCCTTTGCTTCGCTCGTAAATCGCTATTCTGAAAATCTGAAGGACAAATTTACATCGAGTGACATCATCAGCAGATTCCACATCAAAGACAGAGAATTGCAGAAGATCCTTTCAAAATGGATTGCTGAACTTGTAGAGGCTTCCGAACTTGATCTTATTATGACGGGAAAAAACGAGAACGGTGATTTTATGTTTATGAGGGGAGAGCTGTTTGACCGAGTGCTGAAGAACAAGTTGAACCAGTTGGATAATCTTTTAAACGAAAATCAGACATATGCTTTTCTTCAAGAAATTTCCGGGTCTAAAGATGTTAATCTGAGTCTTTTGAGATCAGAAATCGAAAGAAAGATGAATCCGCTGGTACGTTTCGACGAGGGATCAAGAAACATGCCCGTTATACTCAATCTCTGCAAGTATATAATTCCTGAAACAAATGTATTCATTAACGATGAAATTCTCCAGAAATACGATCTGACCCCCCAGAAAATAGAAACCGAAAGTAAAAAGGTAAAAAAGATCATGTTTTCAGCAACATCGAAAAATAAGGAAGGGGACGCTGAGGATATTATTGTCACCGCGTTTTCGATGTTACTTCAGGAGGCCGGAAAACTCATTTTAACAAGGGAAGACATAGAAAAAACCAGAGCGTATCGTGTTTTCTTTTCGTCTATGGCATTCGAAACGCTTCAAAAGCTTGCAAAGATCGTGTATAAATATTCTCCTTTGACCGGCAATGACTTCATCAGTTTCTATCCTGAAAACTGGCTTGATATAAAGATTATCAGTGAACAGATAGAAAAGGAAGGAGAACTTTCTCCGGCAATGACTATCGATGAACTCGTCAAGCAAAGATATGCCTTTCTGACGGAACCAGAAATTGCCACGATGAAAAAGATCATGGCCATCAACAACCCACAGATCACAGAAGGCCAAACAGGGGATGTCTCGCCTGAAGACGACTTCCCGGAAAAAGGGGAGATAGAACCCATTCCGATAGAGACACTTCAGTATGAAGCTGAAGACACAATCCCCAAAAAAACCGAGCTTAGACCATTCCCCAATCCTGAAAATCCGGTTAAAACTGAATCTATTATAAGTATATTTCCCGAAGATAATGGCACGGAAACAGGCAACAAGTCCGTTAAGAAGAACGATAAGTTAAAAAAGAAAAAGAAATTCGAACCTTCAGAACCGCTTAAATTTCTTGATTCTATGATTGTAAACGAAAACAGTAAGGAAAATATTGGAATAAAACGTGCTGAGGCAAAGTATGACCGTTCTGGAAATGGAACTTTTAATATTAAGGCCGGTGATTTGAATCCGGATCTCTTTAATAAAAGCGAAAAGCATTTCCTTATCCGAATACTCGATTCTACAATGGTAGAATCCGGATATTATTCTCATGAAGAAGATGGGGAATTCGGAGAATTTACAGATAAGCTGAGGTCCGTTGAATGGTTTGAAATACAGAGAGAAGGATCCGGTATTATCATCAGGAGGAATCCGTATTATGATCCAATTATCTTCACCCGCTTACGACGGGAGATTGAAGAGGGTTTTTTAGAAGAAACCGGAGAGATTGCCACCGAAGAAACAGAAGATTCAAAAACGGATACGATGGCTGAACAGGAAATCATACCGGCCGAAAAATCAACGGAGAACAGCGAAGAAGATTTTAAATCTGAACGGATCGATATAACGGAAGAGGGGCAAAAGACAGATAGTGTTCAGAAACAACCCGTACTAAACGGGGAAATCTTTTCGATCAACGCCGGAGGCGATGAATCGACGGACACGTCTACTCAGAGTAATACGGTGGATTTCACTGAAACGGAAGGGGATTATGATAAGGCTGACGATTCATTACTCTCTGGCTTATTGATAGACGACTCTTCTATCAATAAGGATCATTTGCAGAAAAAAGAAATCATCAGCACGAACGATTCGGTTGACGAAGACGATAGAATGGACTTTTATATAAAGAGTGAATCGTCCAAGAAGGCTTCTGAAGAGACCGACAGTCAGGAGATCTTTGAAATCATAAAAAATAACTTCAACACGGAATCGTATGGTTCAAATGAGGTAGAGACGGAAAAATCTCCGCCCTCTGATTTCAGCCAGGGTTCAACAGAAGGAAATGTGAATGAACCTGAAAGGATGAATGATATAAACACAGAGACACCTGCCGAAGATGAAGATAGCGATGAGGAGAATATTCTCGAGGGGAAAATCATCTCCGTCCTGACCGAGGATGAGGAAAAATGGCTCAAGATAGAAATGATGTCAAAGATGCTCGGTTTCGAATTACGTGACGGGTTAGCCTATAGGCCGGATATAGCAATATTTGACGACAGTTATAAACATCTTGAACCCATTGCAAGAAATTCCGGAGCATTGATAATGAATCTCGATCAATTTATGAAAAGAATTGGTTTAACGCATTAAGGAGCAGGTCATTGAAGAAGATTCCCATCATCCTAAGTATATTCATCATCGTCATCATCGTTGTCATCACTATCCTGTTTACTCGGAAAACAGAATTCGTGACCACAACCTTTAAAAGACTTGAAACCTATTCCGTTGAAGAAAAAGTACTCTTTGATAGGACAATAGAACTGAAAACCCCTACAGATGATTTCATCGAGACAATTCTTGTTCATGAAGGTGATAGAGTCGTTCGTGATGCGTTGTTGCTCAAATTCGAAAGGGATGAAGAGGAATTTCTCCTTTCAAAGGCACGGAATGAATACGCAATGGCGGTGTTAAACGCTGGAAATGCCATACAAGAGGAAAAAAAGAAGGCCATTGAACTGGCCGAAAAAAGGCTTCTGAACACCGAAATGCGCAGTCCGGTTGATGGGTATGTGATCACACTGGAAGCGCATTCGAATATATTTTCTGAAAAGGGAAGTACTTTGATGACCCTTCTCGAATCGGACAGTCGCCCTTATATTGTCCTGGATTCAACCACTGAGGCCTTTCTTGATAAGGCTGAATATATCAGTCTTGTGGTAAAACCGGATGATATCAAGGTACTTATCTCCCGTGAGGATATGATCAAGGATGAAAAGGGAAGCCTGTTAATCATACCAGTGGAATTAAACCGATTTGATTCCAGAAATTTTAATTTTTTGTTTGCCGTAATGGAGATTAAATACTACAGCGATGACCTTGCCTGGATTCCCAGTGATTATTTACTGAATTCCAGTGTGCATTTAAATGATGGGACGATGAGACAGGTGGATATCATCGAGAAGAAAGACGATTTAATTCTTGTGAACGGAATAAACTCAGGAGAAATTCTGACAACCGAGAGGTGATTATATGGCTGTAATAGATATACCCAAACTGATTTATCATGCATACAGACTCAACGCATCGGATGTCCATTTATCTGTGGGTGAGCATCCGGTATACAGAGTTTTCGGTGAATTACAGAGACTTCAGGATATCCCCGTTTTCAGTAAAGAAGAGCTTGAAAAAAGTCTTGAGTATCTGTATGAAAAGATCAATTTAAAAAAGGGCGAACAAAAAGAACTGGATTTCTCCTTCGGTATAAAAGATGTCATAAGAGTCAGGGCCAATATTTACTTTGAAAGGAGAAATCCCGCAGCGGCCTTCAGAATTATTACCAAAAAGGTTAGGACGCTTGATGAATTAAAACTGCCCGTTGTGTTAAAGGACTGGAGCGAGAAAAAAAGTGGTCTGATCCTTGTTGCAGGGCCTACAGGCAGTGGTAAATCGACTTCGATGGCGGCAATGCTTGAACATATCAACACGATAAAAAATGTACATATCCTGACGGTAGAAGACCCGATAGAATATATCTTTGAAAGCAAAAAGGCCCTCGTCCATCAGAGAGAACTCGGACTGGATACGGATTCATTCAAAGATGGGTTAAAATATGCCTTGAGACAGGATCCTGATGTTATACTCGTAGGAGAAATGAGGGATCTTGATACGATGGCCCTTGCCCTGACCGCTGCGGAAACCGGTCATCTTGTCTTTGGAACAATACATACAAATTCCGCACCAACTGCTCCTGAACGTATCATCGATGTGTTTCCCGCCCATCAGCAGAAACAGATCACATTACAGTTGGCTAATTCACTGATAGGTGTCTTATATCAACGGCTTATCAGGAAAGCTGATGATGAAGGCTTCTTCCCTGTTGCGGAGATCATGCTGGCAACTCCCGGCGTCAGAAATCTCATCAGAGAGCAGAAACTCCATCAGATAGGAACACTGATGGAAACGGGAAAGAAATTCGGGATGAAACCATTTGATGACGCCCTGATTGAGGCCTATGAAAATAAGATTATTACAAAAGAAAGTGTCCTTCAATATTGCAGGGATACGGAAAAAGTAGGGAAAAAACTTGGAACATTCAGAATTTAACAGATCCATGGAAGATCTCTTTGATTTTGAGAGGTTGACGAAAAATAAAAGTGAAATACCGACAGATATCTATGCCTATATAGGTGATTCTTTTTTTAATCTCATAGCCACTTTTCATTCGATAAAGGATGGAAGGACGAAGACCGTCATAGCAAATCGGAGAGGTGTCGAATTAAAAAGGGCTTCGGGACAGAAAAAACTGCTTGAAGACTGTATGGAAAAACTGACAGATGAAGAAAAAGAGATCGTAAAGAAGGGCTTGAATTCCAAAGGGGCCAAAAAAAGGGGAAACGATATCGATTACAGATATGCGACGGCTTTTGAAACACTTGTAGGTTATCTCTTTGTAACAAAAAACTGGGAACGGTTGAATGATATTTTCAGAACCCCCGCATTATGACGATAATAGGATAGCAATGAAACGAGGGTGAAATCATGAACATATCACAAATTTCTATTCCGATCAGTATAAAGAAAACGGATCCCCGATCGAAAAATGAAGCACAGTTGGGCAAGGTCATCTCTAAAACCGGAAAAGAGATACAGGTTCTCATTAAAGACAAGGTTTACAAGATAGAACCGGGAAATGCAAATCAGATCAAGACCGGGGATATGATACAGGTCTTTTTCGGCAAAGATCTTCCGCAGGAGGTATCCAGTGAGGTCTTAAATAAGATCGGCGCTAAATTGATCGATGTTTATTCCTTGTCCCTGCCGTTCAAGACATCACAGGACCTGGAGACACTGATCAACAAGATGCCTCAGCATGAAAAAATGCTGTTTGCCCGTATCTCAAATCAAATTTCCTCGCTTGCCGAGTCAATTCTGAGAGATGATTTTAACTTAGAAGTAAAGGAAACCGTTGAAAAGTCAAAAAATGCCTTTGATTTGTACGATCCTCGTCTTCCTTTCAACAGAAGGTTAATAGAACTCTCTTTGAAGGCAAAATCAATGGGCGAGTCCTGGGATCAAATACCGGATAAGATAAAAAGGGAAATAATAAAAGAATTCGTGCTGTATGACCTTAAAAAGGCTACAACGGCCGAATCGGAATCATCAGCTGAAAAGAACGGTTCAATAGATAAGTTGTTTACCGACGAAACCGTAAAAAAACAGGGTACGGTAAATAAGGCAGCCACGGTGATGAAATCTGAAGCCGCAGTCTCAGTCGCAGCGACTCAGATCCCGAAAGAGTTCAAAGCGGAACAGACTATTTCTACTTTTGATAAAAAGACCCTCTTCAATCCGGTTCCGTCACAGACGTCGGAAACCGATCAGCTGCCCGTTAACAAAAGAGATGTCACGGTCAGTAACACAGACGATACGATGGTCCCCAAGGCTCTGTCGAAAGAGATTCACGTAGAAGGCCAGAACACATCGCAGATGGGTACTTTGATGAAATCCGCTGAAATAGACAACTCAGAAGCAACACAGCGGTTGTATCAATCGGCGGTCAAGATACAGAACAATGCGTATACGCAAACGGATTCCGCCTCAAAAGAGGAAATAATCAAACAAACGGTAAATGAATTGAAGGATCTCTTGAAGGAATTACTGAGTAAACCGGTTACCATAGAAAAAAATCATGAAAAACTGAGTCAGATAACAAATGAATATAAAGACACGCTTTCTTTCAGTCACTCTGTCCAAAATAATTCACAAAGGGAAGATACTTCACTTTCCTCTGTTATGGATGATCTCATTCAGAAGCGTGAGTTCAACCACGACGATAAAAATATTCTGACCATACTGAACCGACTTGTAAAATCTGGAAATGAGAATAACATCGATTTTGACAGTATCAAGATAAACAAAGATCTGTTCGCAAATATCATAAACGGTAAACTTACGTTTGAAGAGGTAAAGAACGATCCAATGATGCAGTTTGAGGTGAAGAACCTCATGCGCCAGTTGAACACACTGGGAATTGCACCGAAGGAATCGGCAACAATCGCAAACGATATACTCAATATAGCCGTCAGATCATTCAAGGATTATCAGATTTCTCAGAAGGTCTTTCCGAATTCCCTTAAGAACTATCTGAAAATGAAATTGCCTCAGACGATAATGGGCAATAACATTCAGCAATCTTCCGAAAAGACATTGATTTCGAGAATACAGTCTTTTTCACAGAAGGCATATGTCATTGTAAAAGACTTTGTTCATAAATTGATTTCCTCCTCAAACGAGACAGCCGTTCTTAAAAACACCGATCAACCCGTTGAAAAAACAGAGCAACCTGAGAAAGTCCCTTCGACGGGAATACGCTTTACTACTTCTGAAAAAGAGTTCAGCCAGAATAGTACAGAAGAAGTGAAGTCTTTCAACAGATTCGCTGATTCACAAATACCTCTTAAACAACCGAAATCATTTGGTACGGAGTTAAGCCCATCTGAAAAAAAGGCAATTATCACTTCACTTGAGGAATCCAACTCTCTAAACGAACGTGGGAAATCTATCATTAACATGAAAAACACACTTGAGGTCAGAGAAAATGAGTTGAATCCGGATCCGAAAAAAAACATTCCAGTAGAAGACAAGACGACTCTTTCCAAGAGTTCCGTTTCGGAAGAGAAATTGACCGGATTGCCCATTCCCGAAAAAAATGAAATTAATTCCGAAAAACTTCTGAAAATGTTAAACATCACTTCAGACAAAAACGAGTACAATCAGGTATACTCTGCATTACTGAACTTTAATGACCAGAATTTTACCGTTGATTTTCAGAAACAGAGTGTTCAGAACACCGGATATGAAAAGACAGAAATGTACAGGGTGTATATAGAAACAGAGACGCAGAGATTCGGAAATGTCTTTATCGATACGATCGTTACCGGAGAAAATCTTGATATTTATATCTATGCGGGACAGGAGCACGCGAGGGAGTTTACAAATCATTCTTCCGTTCTGACAAAAAGGATAAAAGAAACCGATTATACGCTGAGGAGTCTTTTAATCAAGGAAAAGGTGAATCATGATGATATTCTGAAACATAAAGTCAAACTGTATACCAACACAAAAAATGATGGAGGTTTTTTTGAACTGGCATGACACGTAAAACAGATCAACACGGACATAAGATATCTGAAGAGGAAATCACCCGAGCCGCTGCTTTAAAATACGATCCGGAAGAGGGGCCTGTCCCAAGGCTGGTCGCACAGGCAAAGGGTGAGCTTGCAAGAAGGATTGTAGAGATAGCCATAGAAAATGATATTCCGATCTATTCCGATGAAAAACTCGTGGAAAAACTACTGGAACTGGATTATTATTCTGAAATCCCACCGGAATTATATAAGGCCGTCGCAGAAGTGATCGTATACGTCTATCAACTTGGAGGGTTTAAAAGCAAATGAATGAACACATCGAAATAAAGAAGTTTGATAATATAGAAGATACCTTGCAGTATTTTTTCAAATCAAGACCGCATGGAACGATAAAACTCGGTTTGCAGAGAATAAACACACTTCTCAGAAATGCCGGCAACCCTGAAAAATCGTTTAAATCCATACAGATAGCGGGAACCAACGGTAAAGGATCCGTTACCAGAATGCTCTCAACCATCTTTACCACACTCGGATTCAGAACGGGGGCAAATTACTCCCCACATCTCGTTCAGTTCAACGAGCGAATCACATTCAACAATGAAATGATCAGTGATGATGAGATCATAAAGACAGCCAATCAGTTGATTGAACCTGTTTCTTTGATGGATAAACAATCGGAGGAAATGAAACCCAGCTTTTTTGAATGTACAACGGCTATGGCCTTTAAATACTTTGAAAATAGAAGGGTTGATGTGGCCACGGTAGAAGTTGGACTCGGTGGCAGACTCGATGCGACGACCGCATTACATCCGGAAGTAACGGTAATCACTTCTATCGGACTCGATCACACAAAGACACTCGGTGATACGATCCCGTTAATAGCGGCGGAAAAAGCGGGCATTATCAAGGAAGAAACACCTCTCGTCTGTGGAGCCTATAAAAAAGAAGCCGTGGATGTCATTCAAAAAGTGGCTGAAGAAAGAAAGGCAAAGATGTACCTCATCAACAGAGATTATTCTTTTGAAAAAGTCAGCACCCGGATAAATTCAAACATTTTCAATTTTCAATCGGAAAACCTTACGATAGAAAATGTCGAATTAAAGATGAACGGGACACATCAGTTCCAAAACGCTTCAACGGCAATAATGGCCTACCTCGCTTTCTGTGAGAAGACCGGTATCCATCCGGATATTTCTGCTTTGAAAAACGGCCTCAAGAATACGTTCTGGCCCGGAAGATTTGAAGTTCTGAACGAAGCGGGAAAGACACCCATTATCATCGACGGGGCACATAATCCGGAAGGGATAGATGCGCTGATGGAAAACTGGAATATATATTTTCCGGCGAAAAGAACTGTTCTATTAACGGGGATGTTGAGCGGAAAGGATTATTCCTATATGACATCCCGACTGGCTTCTATCTCTGAGGAAATCGTAGTAACCGAACCAAATGCCCCAAGGGAGACGGATACACAGTTAATCGTAGAGGCCTATGGGAAAGTAAAAAACGCGAGTGAAGTTCATTACCTTTCAGATCACGGTGAGGCTTGTGAGAAGGCCTTCGAACTGGCACTCAAATATGATTCACCCATATTGATCACCGGTTCATTATATGTCATCGGTTACCTGAAAAAGATTATTCAGGAAAAATATTTCTAAATTTGTTTAGATACATGTTAAAATAGAATAGAATGCATCGTATGAAAGGGGTTTTACATGTGAAGAAGTGGTCAATAACTGATTTCGAGAAATATCTTTACAGCTCCCTGAAAATGTATGTTGATAAGATTGATGATGTAGAATGGAAGGAAGAAATACTCTATTCGGTCAAAGCCGGAGGTAAGAGATTCAGGCCGGCATTGTGTTTTAATGCCGGCCTTGATCTTGGTGTGGATGATAATCTGTTATATGGCATCGGATGCGCCGTTGAACTGATCCATACGGCGTCATTGATTCATGATGATTTGCCGGAGATTGACAACGATGATTACAGAAGAGGCATTCCATCGCATCATAAGGCATTCGGGCAGGGAAATGCGGTAATCGCCGCCGATTATACCTTTTTTCTTGCCTTTAAATACATATCGGAGTTAAGAAATACAGAATTGAACAACTATTTCTCAGATATCGCGATGGATCTTGTTTATGGAGAATACCTGGATATCAAATATGAGAACAGAAACATACAGGATCTTTCGATGATAGAGGATATGTATCAATTAAAAACAGCGCGACTGATACAATTTCCGATTCTCTCCCCGGCAATTCTTTCCGGAAAAGACGAAACGCATATTCATAAATTGAGCGAGGCTGGAAAAATTCTCGGAATTACATTTCAGATCATGGATGATATCAAGGGAATAGAGGGGAAGTTTGAAGATATAGGAAAAACTCCCGGTAAAGATACAGAAGGGAATAAGAATACCATTGTATCGTTACTCGGAACAGTAAGGGCAAGGGAACTGGTAAATGCCGGCAAGGAACATTTTTTCAGAATCATAACGGAAATCAAGGCTATTGATGGTACAGATTATATAAATCTCTGTAACTATTTAAAAGAAACCTGGTCAAAACTGGAAAATCGATAATGAAAGGATGATGGATGTTGTCTTTTTTTAGTAAACTTCTGAACAGAATGAAAGGGCTCCCACAAACTTTAAAACAATTCAGTTTCAAGAAACTGATACAATACTTTAAGACACATCGGTTGATGAGTATTATCTATCTCTCGGCTGTTGCCGCTGTAGTTGTGATCGTTGTTGTTCTACTGTTCTCAACGAGAGACGTTCAGGCTGAAATCGAAAGTACGGGAGAAAAACAAAGCCAGGTAAAAACAGATATCAAGGACCTTTCGGTTACCATACCGGAAAATGCTTTCCCGTACACCAAAAAATTTAAGATCGAGGAATTAACTAAAAATGCGGCATACGATAATTTCAAACAACTTGGTAACTTCTACGGAAACATCTATGAATTAACCCCGGTTGATGGAAGAACCGATCTGGCCCTTGAACCCATGACTTACGATTATCTGATCCCAGGGGAATTTTATTTTGGAAAAGAGTATAACAACGCCGAACTCATCTATATTGAAGACAAGGAAAATCCGGTTGTAAGAGTTTTTTCCGGTGGAGAAATGTACGAAAACAGCAATAATCGGCCTGTTTTACGTGCAAAGGGATTCCACGGTTCACTGATAGGACTCAGGATAAGTAATCCGGTAAAACCCGAACTTGGTCTGAAAGAGATAATAGAAAAAGAGGATACGCTGAAACCGGATATCATCCTTATTCCGGGGATAGATTCAAATTTCAAGGGATTTTTACCAAACACGATATCCAATTCAAATCCTCAGGGTAATAATCTATGGGAGGTTACCTTCCCCGACAGGAGTATCTGGGTTTATCAGTATCCTTTGACAGAAACAAGGGCAATGGATTATGTCAATGAAGCGAAGACATTTTTTGATTCCATATCTCTTACGAGTTATGTGAGATTTGAGGCCGATAAACTGGCACAGAAACTCCTTTCATCAAACAGGGAATTTGATATCATCGCTCATGGTGTCGGTGGTATCATTGCAAGATATGCGGTTGAAAATTATCCGATCACAAACGTCAGAAAAATGGTTTTAATCTCCGTTCCAAATTCCGGAACGAATATAGTCAACCCTTCCTTTCTCAACCTGATCTACGGAAAGGATTCCGAGGTTCTTGCAAAGATATATGGTCTGACATCGGATACGATAAGATATCTTGAGAGAAACAATCTCAGCTACCTTGAAAAAGTCAACACGTTCTATACGGATATTCTTCCCTATTCGGAGACGATTAACACACTTCAGAAAACACTGAGAGATGATGTTGAATACTTCTTCATAGCGGGAAGCAAACCGGATTTCAACGCAGATCTTGAAAACTCACAATTTGCGGAGTTCTACCCTGAAAACACAGAAGGAAAGGGCGATGGAATCGTATCTATTTTCAGTGCAATTGCGCCGATGATCGATGATCTGACCAAAGATATGGAGAATCTCACTTCAAAGATTTTCCCATTCTCATTCTTTGATATCTTCATGCAGCAGCAAACGCTTCAGTTTATCTTTGCCTTTCTGGAAGAGGGCATAGAGGTTGTAGAAATACCTGAATATCAGGATGATGATTTTAATGAATGGCTGCTTAATACCGACGCGACCTCTACTATAAACAACGGTATTCAATTGCCTGAAGCAAACAGCTCTTCTACGACACCGGCAACTGTATCAACCGTAGAAATATCGTCAACAGATCCGGCAACTGTAAATGTAATCGATAAGAACTCGGACGGATCGGTATCGACTGATCTTGAAAGATGGAGGACCCAGTTCTTCAACGACACCGATCGGACAGCAACCGAAACAACCGTTTCAAAGGACACTGATAATAATCAAACACAAAACCTTTCGGACAATACCAAAGCTGTGACGAACAATTCTTCCGAAACGGTATTTCAGAATCAAGATACGAACGGAACCGAAACGAATAGGATAGATAATGTCATTTCTATTATCAACAAGATCAAGGACGATCAAACGGCAACCGCCTCGAATAATAATCAGGAAACCGTCGATTTAAAGATATATCAGCCTGATTCTGATCACTGGAATTCTAATGCCCTTCCAGGTACATTCAAAAACATCAACAACATGGTTATATATGATTATAATCATTTTGAAGTTCCTGAGGGAGTTGAACCTTATGGAATGGTCTCCGTCAATAATACGATTTATCTCTTTGATAATGAGGGAATCGTATACTTTGACAATGGTATCTTCACGAGGATCTATCATATTCAGAGCCAGGCGTTTACCGTTTTCTCCGGAAGCCTTTATTCGATCAACGATAATATTCTGACTCGATTCACCGCAGGTGATCCCACAGAAATGGATTATCTCATGTTTGACGCCCCGATTCTTTCAACGGGAATCAATGACTCCGTTCGCTACTATCTGCTGAATTATAACGGTCTGACACTCGAAACACCGAAAGCCTCATATGATCTCGACGGCCATTACGGTGAAATACTGATGTATGGAATGTATCCGTATATCATTACCGATGCGGCCGTTTATCTCTTTAACGGAAATGAATGTAAAGAAATATACAGGCCTTACAACAGCGACATACAATTGATTACCGGTACAATTTTGGACGACTCTCTCTACCTTATCGCCTCGGATTATTCGTTAAGGGCGATAAGTCTTGATGGTAAAAGAGAATTACTATTAACGTCTAATAATACAGGCGGGTTTAAAATTCTTAAAAAGCCTCAGCAGATAGTGGTCGTAGGTAAAAATAAATTCAACCTCATCGATTTTCAAGCCGGTCAGGCGGTAGGGACCTATTTTGACCTTCCGGATGGGGAGAAAATCATAGATGCCGTTTCATACAATGGGAACTTTATGGTATTGACAAGAAATGAAGGGAATTATTTCCTGAAAAAGGTGGCAATACTCGAATGAAAAAGACAATATTCTTTGTGTGTTGTATCATGTGCTTACCACTAATAATATTTTCCAGTTCTGACCAGGATGAGGCAATGTCCCTTTATTTTTCGGGGAAAGATGCTTATAATTCAGGTCATTATTATGATGCACAAAGATATTTTCAGAACGCCCTGATCAAGAATCCGGATATAGAAGCCATGGCACCAAATATAAAATATATGCTCGGTGTCAGTGCCTTTAACAACAACGATTATAAGACTGCAAATACCTATCTGTCGTTGTTTCCTGAAAACCCGATTGCAAAAGACTTATTAAGTAAAATCAAGGCGTATGAGGAAACATTACCCGAAGAATTTCTGTATCATAATACGGTATACACCGAACCTGTCAATGAAGCAACCAAATCGATATTGCAGACGGCTTCGTCGACGGTTGTCGAAGAAACGGCCCCTGGAATCAATCCGACAATCCTTCTCGCTGCAATCAGTGTCTTGATTCTTGCGGTAGGTCTCTTTCTTGAAATAAAGATCAACACCTTCAGTAAACTTGCCTTAAAGCTCGTGGGAGTCTCACCGGATTTTCTGAGCACTCATCATTCAACCGTAGTTGCCAAGAGCAGAAAGATTGAGGAATCAGAAGAAACGCGGGGAGTTGAAGACGGAGAAGGAGAAATAAATGTCAAGGTCTTGCTCGACACTCCTTTTGATGAGGAAATTGATATTGATGAAATGGCATCAAAGGATATTTCCGAACTCACAAAATTCTTTGGAAATGATGAACCCCTGTATGAAGAGGAGGAACCATCGCAGAACATTAAAGCCTCTTCAGAACAGGATCAACTCAATATGGATGATTTTAATGATGCCAGAAGCTCTATTCTTAATTCGGTACTCGATGAAGAAGAGTCTGAATTGGATGATACCGCAGAACCTGAAACAGAACCTTCCTATACGCCAAAATACGAACATCTTGACAATATACCTGATGATTTTGATGTCAACTCAGCCATCTCAAAGGCCTATAACTTGATCGAAAAGATTGAAAAAACACCTACCTCTGAAAACGGTACACCTGAACAATGGACATCCATAGACGAATATACAAATTCTCTCGATGAGCAGGACAGGCATAACGTAAATTATTTCCAGAACTTGGAAGCTATGGATGATGAGGATCTCAATAAATATTATGATTTCATATTTGAAAAGCACAGTAAAGAAAAAACAGGATGAAGCGGATAACATCCACCGTCCTTGTCTCCCTCTTTCGTGATAACGGTGAATATTCCCTTCTATTTACCGAAAGAAGCAAATCACTGAAACACCATCCGGGAGAGATCTCCTTTCCCGGTGGCAGAATAGAGAAGGGTGAAGATCCGGCTGATGCCGTAAGAAGGGAAACAGAAGAGGAAATAAACGCGGAGATCATACGGATTCTCGACTCGTTGAACCCGGTGATGACTCTTGTTTCCAATCATACGATCCTTCCATATATCGGAGTAATAAATATCGATCATATACAACTGAACGAGGATGAAGTAGAAAAAATCCACACGATAACCTTGCCAACTTTTTTAACTTCAAAGATGAAAATGAAGAGGTTTGCATACCGCGACAAATACATTTCCTCTCCTGTATGGGATTTCGACAGTTTTTTCGTCTGGGGAGCTACGGGTAGAATTCTTCAGCTCTTTCAGGAATGGCTCAGGTCAAACCATGATATTAACGGTACTTCTGTGTTATAATCTGCCAGGTTGATAATAAGGAGTGATATTGGTGTCTATCAGTTTGAACATCCGTTCGGTATCGGAAATGGCAAAAGGACAGGGGGTAGACTCTGCCTTTAAAGAACAGGCTAAATTATTGAAGAAATCAGAGATTCTGGATGTTTATGTAAATGATAATAATATTCATGATATCGTTCATGCACATACATTTGACCTCGGTTCGAGATCCTTGCTGAAAAAATACAAGCACAGAGGTAAAAAAACAGTTATTTCATGCCATGTGATGCCTGATTCACTTGAAGGTTCTTTGAAGATCCCAGGTTTCATCATGAAATATCTTGTAAAATACATGATCGGTTTTTATTCTATGGCAGACAGACTCGTTGTTGTAAATTCTTTTTACAAGCAGGAACTGATACGACTCGGACTGCCGGAAAACAAGGTTTATTACATCCCCAATTACGTATCACGTGAAGTTTTCAAGCCCGTTGATGACATCAGAAAGCGGGAACTGAGAAAAGCATTTGATATCGGTCAGGATGAGTTTGTCGTTGTCGGTGCCGGACAGGTTCAGAAGCGAAAAGGAATTGACGATTTTATCAAAACGGCTAAAAAATGCCCTCAATACAAGTTTATCTGGGTAGGTGGTTTTTCATTCGGTAAGATCACCGATGGCTATGAGAAATACAAGAAGATGATAGAAAATCCCCCGGAAAATGTCATCTTCACCGGAATCGTAGACAGGGAAAAGGTAGCCGATTATTTTAACGCCTCAGATGTGCTTTTCCTACCTTCTTATCAGGAATTGTTTCCAATGACCATATTAGAGGCCTGTAATTGCCAGTTACCACTTCTCGTAAGGGATATTGAACTTTATGAGGAAATCCTTTTCCGTAAATATATGTCCGGTAATAATTCCGATGATTTCACAAAAAAGCTCCATGAGTTATACTCAAATAAGGAACTTTTTAACAAGATAAAAGAGAAGTCTATAGAGATTTCCGATTATTATTCCGAGAAGAACGTTATGAAGATCTGGGAAGATTTCTATACCGACTTACTTTCTGAGTAAAAAGAGAGGCGTTAGCCTCTTTTTTTATCTATTGCATATTTTCAACAACATTTTTCAGCCATTTTCCACCACGATAGCGTCTGATCAATATGATTAATTTCAACGTCTCCTCTACCATACACAAAGAGTAAACGAGTGGGAAAGGAAGCCCTATGATTAGACCGGCTACCGCCGTCACGGGAATCCCTACAAGCCATAGACACCCCGCTTCTACCGCAAAGGAGAATTTGGTGTCTCCGCCCGCTCTCAAAAAACCCACGATAAACAACCCATTCATGATTTTTACAGGCGAATAGAGCATGGAAAGTCTCAGTAAAAGGATCGAAAGTGATTTTACTTTCGGTGTTACACTGAAAAGAGACACGAATTGTGGTGCAAACAGAATCATTGGAATCATCAGTATGAAAGCGATTAAAAGATCCAGTTTGATAATCTTTTTTGAAATATGTTTTGCCTGTTCAAACGATGATTTCCCGAGCTCCTGACCGATTATGACAGCTGCGGCATTGGCAAGTGCAAGGACTACTGAAAATGAAAATCTTTCTATACTGCTCATGATTCTTGTAGCCGCAAGGAGACTCGTCCCCATATAGCTGTATATGATCGAATACATGGAAAATCCGGTAGACCAGAATAATTCATTGGCAACAGTGGGAAATGTGTATCTGAGAAATCGCTTAACAAAGTCTTTTGAAAGACTCGAAAAATGCTCTAAATGGACTCTTCCCGGTAGTTTCTTCCAATAAAGTATGATAAGGATTAAACTCATTTCTACCATTCTTGAAACAAGCGTACCTATACCCGCACCTCTGATTCCCATAGCTGGAAACCCGAAATGGCCAAAAATCAGTGAATAGTTCAACAACACATTCAACCCGATAGAAATAATACTGATGATCATAGGAATCACGGCATTTTCTGTATTTCTCAATACAAACGAAATCGTCATCGTGATACCAAAGGCAAGAAAGCTGACACCGATTGCATTCAGATAACCGGCCCCCTGACTGATGACCTGCTGATCCGGAGAAAAGACCCTGAGTGTTTGTTCCGGAAAGAAAAATGCCAGAACAAAAAAGAAAACCGAAATGACAGTGGAGCAGATTAACATCAAGGCCGTTGTTCTGGAAATATTGTACGTCTGTTTCGTGCCCCAGAATTGCGCTATGAATATGGACCCACCGGATACAAGTCCGAATGTTACCACGTTGAAGATAAAGAATAATTGATTGGATAACCCGACAGCCGCTATGGATACCTCCCCAAGCTGTCCTATCATCAACATGTCAACGAAATTCATACTCGTCAGAATGATCTGCTGAATGGCAATCGGCAAAGCGATCTTAAAAAGTCTCTTGTATATATTCATGTGAGGATTTTAACACATAAAATGAGGAATTACAAACAGTTTTACTTGAAATATAAATAACTCCACCTGCAATTCTCTGAAAATGTTAAGGGAAATGTATTTCAATATATAGAATAATAAATTGAGAATGCTTATTGGAGTTGAATCAGTTGAAAGAGCTTGAAAAAGGTATCATCGTATTTGATAATCCCTATGGTGGATCGAATATAACGGCAATAACGACCGGAGAGGGGACATTGGTTGTAGACAGTTCGCTTTTTCCATCGAAGGCCGCTGAAGTTGTCCTGTATATCAAGAGGCTTATGAAATCTGAAGTCATCATGTTGACCAATACGCATTATCACCCGGATCATTCGTTTGGGAATTCCGGTATTAATGCACCGCTTCTCGCCTCGGAAAAGACCGAAGGATATCTTTCTATGATGAACCATGAGTATATAGATCAGGTTACGAAGAAAGATTCCGCTCTACTTGATGAGGATATAAAAATTGTCCACCCGGCGATCACATTCAAAAAAGAACACACTCTCACATTAGGGGATCTCAGGATAGAGTTTGAATTGGCAGGAGGACATACGCCTGATTCTACAATCATAAGAATTCCGGAGAGAAAAGTGATCATTCTCGGCGATCTTCTCGTCAGCGAATATCATCCTGAAATTGTTATGGACAGCAATGTGGAAAAATGGATTAAGATACTGAAGCAGTTAAAACGCGAAAAGGCAAAATGGTTTATCACCGGGCATGGAAAAGTTTGTAACAGACTTGAAATCGACAGAATGATTTCATATCTTCAGAAAACCGCTGCATTAGGGGAGTTTGTCAATACCCCCGAAACCATAGTTGAAGCGTTGGGACAGGATTCAAATTTCAGGGATCGCAAAATGCAGTCATTGCTTATCGAAAATATAAAGGTCATCATGGAAAAGGCATCGTCATTTTCATAAATTTATATCCATTTGTTTTCATAATTGTCTTATTCGGGCTTGCATTTTCCAAAAAAGTATGATAAAATCATTTCGCTTCGGGAGAGAGAAAGACTTCCGAGGTGGGAGAGCTGCTAGCTCAGTCGGTAGAGCACATGACTTTTAATCATGGGGCCGAGGGTTCAAGTCCCTCGCGGCTCACCAGAGGATGGGAAGCGCGAGTGTGGCGGAATTGGCAGACGCGCTGGACTTAGAATTCAGTGAGAATGATCTCGTATGGGTTCAACTCCCATCACTCGCACAGTTTTATGCGGATGTGGCTCAGTGGTAGAGCATCTGCTTGCCAAGCAGAGGGTCGCGGGTTCGAATCCCGTCTTCCGCTCCAAAAGAAGGATGAATCGTATGATTCATCCTTTTCTTTTTTTATTTAGGTTTCCAGCCAGTTTATCGCCTCATTGAAATCGTAGAAGAAATTAATTCGGTTTCCCTTGTTTGTTTCCAGTACCATCTCTGAAAATCTTCCCTTATTTTTTTCCGGCGAAATCACAAAGGCCACTTTAAATTGATAAAGAATTAGCTTCTGAAGTAACTCTCCGGCAACCTTTGTTTTCAAATCAAAGAAGGCTTCTTCGAGATTATTTTCACCGATCAGAATCTTTTCTATACGATTATAATAACAGTTTCCAAGCACATCGTTTAACTCATCCATGGATTTTATGATATGATCTTCCGGAAAGATCGCATAACCATGCTTCTCATTAATCGTCAATCTGTCATACATTTAGTATCCCCTCCAAAATCAAAACGGCTTCTCCCGTAAGCATTACTCTGTTTTCCTCTATATGTTCTACATTGATATACCCACCCCTGTTTGATGCCTGATAGCCTCTGACCGTAGATTTCCCAAGGCGCTCCGCCCAGAATGGCCCCAATAAGGTATGTGCCGAACCCGTTACAGGATCTTCGTTAATCCCAAGCCACGGAACGAATACCCTGGAACAGAAGTCATAATCCTTTTCTTGACCATCTGATCGTGCAGTAACGATTAAGCCGTGCACTTCATACTCAAATTCCAGTTCTTTCAGTTTTGAAAAGTCAGGCTTTAATTCAACGACGGTCCGCTCTGTCTCAAACAGTAATAAGAGAAAACCGCTGTTGTCTGAACGGAACAGCGAGAAACACTCTGAACAGTTTAAAGCCCGCTGAATATCGCAGATTTCTCTTTCGGTTTTCAAAGGTATTCTGGCAGGAAAATCAAGCATGATGTTTCCGTAATGGGCTTCCGCCTTTAGTTGACCGCTTTTCGTATCAAAGAGTATCTCACCCTGTAATCCGTACTGTTTAAACAGGCAATGAGCAGCTGATAAGGTTGCATGACCACACAATGAGACTTCACATTCCGGCGTAAACCACCTCAGTTTAAACCTGTTCTCATCGGGCGTTTTTACAACAAAGGCCGTCTCAGACAGATTCATTTCCATGGCAATCTTCAGATATAGCTCATCAGAAAGCTCCTCTTCGAGAATACATACCGCTGCAGGATTCCCTCTGAAAGATTCGTTAGTAAAAGCATCAACCTGAAAAATCTTAATCCCCATAACCATCACCTCCAAGTGTTTTACTTTATTATACAGCGACCGCCTTTTTTCTTAAAAACCTTCGGATTACCAAAAAGGACGGGATCAATAGAACGAGAGAAATAACAACCAGTACCACAAAGGCACTGTAAAAAGAGGATGTATCTGCTATCCAGCCAAAAAGGGGAAATACACAGATCATAGAAAGGCTGAACAACATACTGCCGATAGAGATGATCGTTGCTCGCTGATGGGAAGGAATGTGTTTGTTCAGAAAACTGTTAAACGTCACATACATCCCCGACTCACCTACCATCGTTAACAGTAAAAACAGCAGTGACAAATCCGTAATACCTTTTAGCATCCCGAGCAAAGCCAGCCCTAATATTCCCGCAAAGATCATCAGAGCGAAGAAAAGAAATGGATATTGTGAAATCAACGACCACTTTCTCTTTCTGAGAACTTTTTCTATTCGCCCTATATTCAACGTACTTACAGCGCATACAGCGGATCCTATTGATAAGTATAGCCCTACCCGAGAAACGGTATAGCCCTCACTGCGCCAGTAATTCTGAATATAGAAAAACACAACGGTTGCAAATGCCGAAAAGACCGTGGTAAACACTGTTAAAAACGCGATCTCTTTATTAGAAAACAACGTCCTAAAACTTTGAGTGGTATGTATGAAAAAGTTTTTCAGTGAATGTTCAGAATTCACAACCTTTTCTATGGGTGGTTCGTAGAACATCGTTGAAATAATCAGCGAGAAGATTCCAACGACAGCCGAACAAGTATAAGCCAGCATGAAACTTTCTTCTCCGAGGATACCGCCAATAAACAGTGAGAGAATAGATGCAATATTGAACATCGCCTCATTTTTCCCAAGTACTCCCGTATAGCCTTTTTCCTGTTCAAGCGCCTTCAGTGAATCATACACAAGGGCCTCACCGGAACCGGAGTCAAGATTATATGAAAGGGCGGACAGGACAAATGACAGGGCAAAAAGCCAGAATGAATCCGAGAACATCAGGATAAATAATGAGCAGAGACTGATGATCATTCCGATCACTCGACTCAATTTTCTTCCCATCAGATCGGCCACAGCACCTGTCGGCACTTCCATCAGCAGCGAAGTAATATGAAAGATTCCTTCAAGGGCTCCGATTTCCAGCAGGGTCATCCCTTTGAAAGCAAGATACAGCATCCATAGCCCTCTCGTAAAATCCACACTCTTTATAAATGTAAAGAGGTAATTTATTGATATATTATTTTTTAATTTTTTCTCTATCGACTTCATGGTTTCCTCCAAAAAATAAAGGCCACGGTATCCGCGAATCAATCGCAAAAAAAATTCAGACGATCGTCTGATTTTCAATACCGTGGTCTTTATGTACAATTTATAATAAAATCAAATCATTTTCTACATGAAAGCAGACGGCACTATCCCAATACAGCTTTCATCTATTCCTGAGATAACATGCCCAAACACGCATATTATAATCATATCGGGATCGCCCTCCTTAAATACAGAATATCAATGATAAATCACATCGACTGCTGACATGCTATCATAAATCAAATCCGTTGTCAACACTGTCCGTAAAAATGTTATAATCGTCTGTTTGCTTACAGGTGGTGATTGTTATCAGAAATGAAGTTGTCAAGCGTGACAAACAGTTCTACAAATTTGCAATGTACGGTTTTTTAAAAAATCTCAGATTCTTCGAACCCTTTATGATCCTCTTTCTGAAAGAACAGGGCTTTTCTTTCCTGAATATCGGTATACTTTTTACGATAAGAGAATTAACGACGAATATCACGGAGATCCCGACCGGTTTTCTTGCCGATCTTGTCGGGAGGAAACTGACGATGATCTTGTCAATGATTGCCTATATCATCTCATTCATCATCTTTTTCTTCACAAAGGACTTAATACTCTATATCCTTGCGATGCTCTTTTTCGGATTTGCGGAAGCCTTAAGATCTGGAACACACAAATCGCTGATTCTTAGTCATTTGAAATTGAACCATATAGAAGACCAGAAGGTAAAGTATTACGGTCTCACGAGAAGTTATTCTCAGAAAGGATCTGCGGTTAATTCCATCATTGCCGCTTCACTTGTGTTCTTCACAGGCAGCTACAGAATTGTCTTCCTTGCCGCAGTCGTTCCATACGTATTAAACCTCGTCAATCTGATGACCTATCCAAGTGAACTCGATAACGTCATCAGGGAAAGTCGAAAGAATAAAGCAACCTTTAAAGAATTATTTAAGCCACTACTCGAACTCGGAAAAATAAGCAATTTAAGAGTTTATTTGAATTCTTCCCTTTTCAGTGCGGTCTTTAAGTCTACCAAAGACTATCTTCAACCGGTTCTTGAGGGCTTCGCCATATCGCTACCCCTTTTCATAACGATGGACTCAGAAAAGAAAACCGCTTTGATCCTCGGCATCACTTATTTTGTTATTTATATCCTGACCTCTTATTCCGCTCAATACTCTTATCTCGTGCTGAAAAAAGCCAAAAATCTAAGACACACACTGAATACCACTTTCATGGCCGGGATTCTGATCGTTCTGTTTGCCGGAATCTTTAATCTGATATCACTGGAGATCTGTTCTATCATCATGTTCCTGCTCATGTTCCTGCTTCAAAATCTGAGAAGACCGTTAAATGTCTCTCTCATCAGTGATATCATCCCTGAGGAAAAACTGTCAACCGGTTTGTCCATAGAATCTCAGCTGAGTACCTTGATGATCGCATTATTTTCTCCGATCATAGGATTTCTTATGGATAAGTTTGGTATTGGCTGGGGATTGATACTCTTTTCGATTGTAATCATCGTCATTTACCCGTTTATCAAACTAAAAACAGAAGGTGATCAAGATAAATAACAGAATTACTGAAAATTACAGGATCGGCTACAGGGATACATTTTACAAAAAACAGGCAAATATTGTCAGTATCATTAATTACTTCAGTGAGATTGCTCAGCTTGCCGGAAGCTATTATGACCGGGAAAGAGATATTCTCAAAGATGAATCTATCGCCTGGATCATTCTGAACTGGGACATCGAAGTCCTGAAGTATCCCAAATACGGTGAAACCATCCAGGTCCATACAATTGCTCATTCTATCGACCGCTTTATTGCCTACAGGGAATTTCTGATCTACGATGCTAACGCTCAGCTGATTACCAAGGCAAAATCCAAATGGATTTTATTCAACGTTGAAAAAAGGCGACCAACGGCGGCCAGAGACTATATGTATGATCTTTACGGTGTCAAAACCGCTGAACCCCCATTTGAAATCACCAATCCACAGAAGCTTGAAGGTAATGAAGAAACGATTATAAAAAAATTTGACATCAGAAAAAGCGATGTAGATTATTACGATCATGTCAACAATGCCATCTATCCACTCTGGATCTATGAGTCCATTTCCGAGGAGTTTACCGGGCAAAACGCGGTAAAACACATGAACCTCTACTATAAAAAAGAAATTACTTTCGGAGAAGCGGTTTATGTTCATACCAATAAAACCGGCGCTTTCTCGTTTTCACATGAGATAAAGAATAAGAGTGGAAAAACACTACTGCTTGCCGAATCGGTATGGGATAAGGCATTAAAATAAGGTATATATTTTCATGATTCATCCTTAACGGTCTCAATCCCCCCGTATTATCATTCGTTGAGGATGATAATACGGGGGGTATTCGGTTTTACGGTTTACTCACTGATAATAAATCTGCGGTTCCTGTATACTGATAGGTGTTCTCTCCGTCAGGACGTATGAATCGTTTGCCGGAGCTCCGGCGGCTGGGTAATTTCTGTTCCTCGTATTCATATAGCATAAATAATACAGTTTCAGTTTGTTATTCGAAAAGGCCGGCGTAGTCAATCCGGTTACTGTCGGCCAGTGTGCAGCATCCGTATAATATTCCATCTGAAGAATAAAATCACTCGTAAATTCTACAAATTCATCCTGAGCGGCATTGTAATCGGTCAGTCCACTGCTGTAATCCCAATCCGGATAAGCCCCTTTTGTCCTTGAAGTTGACGAGATGCTCATGTCTACATTCGGCACACCAGCTGCTCCAAGTGTCTGGAAATAATCCGTCCAGCTTCCTCCGTGGCATGTTTCAAAGATGAGATTGAATCTCACATTCGGATAAGTATCGATAAGCGTTTTCAGAGTGGAAGCCCAGTAGCCGCTGCCGCCGATGCTCATATACTCAATGTTCCCATGTGCAATGAAATACATCGTGATGTTCGTCACCTTCATCGTGTTGACGAGGTAACTGACGGCGTTTGCAATATCCGTCGGTGTATTGTTCGGATAATCGACGGACTGAACATAGGTTACTCCCATTAAATCCTCCATGGCATCCGTCATCATGTCATGTACCTGTGAGGCTTCATAATAAAGATTCTGTGTCGGAGTCAGCCCATTTGTTACCACCGCGCCATATCTGGCCAGCCTCAATATGATTCCCGGCCATCTGATTACCGCAACGGGGATATAGACCTGCGAAGGGTTGTACACAGTATTGGCAGTTGTTACACTCGCTATTCTTGTACTTGCTTTTTCCAGCATGATAGCGGGTGTCTCTCCGTTAACCGTTGGCCATCCTTCGGTATCCTCTGCAAGGAGGATATTCCCGCTTTGACCAACAGCAACTATTTTTCCAGGATGAGAGTAAAAGGCACCCGGTTGTTCATCAAGATAAAAAAGCCATCCATCCTCATTAACGGGTGCAGCCTGTCTCGATGAAGTTTGAGTAGCCCCTGGTGATGTTGAAGCAATCACATCGCCTGCACTGAAAGCGGTTAAATAATTCCCCACAGACTCAGCCGGTATACCCGCCTGATTCCCTATCCAGGCAACAAAAGTTGCTTTTGCCGCCGTCAGGTTAAATCCTATAACTCCACCTGCACATGAAATAAAGACAAATACTGAAGCCCCAACAACGATAAAACACATAAGTATCATAAGACCTTTCTTCATTTTAGTTCACCTCCGTTAATTTTAAGAAGTGTTAAAAACGAGAATGACAAAATGCGTATCACGATTTTTATAAAAAAGACTTTCCATAATGGCATTATAACATGGTTATTTTGCATTTTAATATATTTTTCTGCCTGTTTTCGTTATACTTCAATCAAGTTTGTATAATGATTCAAAACAAAATATAAAAATATTTTTTAAAGATCTGTAATTTTATAGAAAATTGCCCCATTTTTCTTTTGGTTTACAAATCGCATAACTTCCGACAAAACGCATGAATTTTGTTTTTTCTCCAATTCATGTTATACTGCATCGATATCATGAAAGACCGATATCGTTTGGAAAGTGAATAGGATAATCGGAGGCGTGGTCGCGAAGAGTAGTTCTGAACGCAGAGGGGTTTTGTTCAGAAGGAAAGGCAAGATCACCGAAGGGTGTACGACTTCCCCAAAGGAGTGCATTCCTGGGAGTATGAGAAATACTCATACTACTGTCACATGACTATGTGGAGCGTCGATTTCGTTAAAGATCATTAAACGGTATTTTTGTTTGTGATAAACGGTTTTTCTCTCGAAAGACCGATTATATAGAAGACGCTTGAAAAGGCGTCTTTTTTTATTAAATATTTCGGAGGTGGACAGATGAAAATAGGTGTTGCAGGGGCAACGGGTGAAGTGGGCAGAATGATGTTAAAGGTTATGGAGGAGTATGAGATTCCGGTAAAGGAATTAAGGTTATTTGCGTCCGCCAAATCAGCCGGAAATAAACTTATATATGATAAGAAAGAAGTTACGGTGGAAGAATTGACCGATGAAGTGATGAAAGAACATTATGATTATCTGCTTTTCTCGGCCGGCGGGGGTACTTCCACGAGATTTTCACCTGTTGCCGCCAAATCAGGGAACACGGTGATAGATAATTCTTCGGCGTTCAGATCATATGATGAGATTCCCCTTGTTGTTCCCGAGATAAACGGTGATCTCCTGAAAGGTTATTCCGGAATCATAGCAAATCCCAACTGTTCGACCATACAGATGGTTCTCGCCTTAAACGGCTTGAGAGACTACGGGATACGAGAAATCGTTGTTTCTACATATCAATCGATATCCGGTGCAGGTAAAAAGGCATTGAACGTGTATGACAGGGAACTTGTATTATCGAGTGAGGGAAAGAATGCATATACGGAAAATGATGTCTTCCCGAAACAGATCTTCGAAAACGTGATTCCACTGATAGGGACCATAGAGGATGATACCGGTATCAGTAACGAAGATTATAAGATGGTTAATGAGACGAGAAAGATATACCGAGATGATTCGATCACAGTTTACCCGTTTACCGCACGGGTCGCTACAAGATATTCTCACGGGGAATCCGTCCTCGTTAAACTTGGAGAGGATATAGACAGGGAAACTTTCATAAGGAAGGTGTCTGAAACTCCCAATGTGATATGTACAGATGATCTGAAAACACCAATTGAGGTAGCGGGCAGCGATAACACATACATTTCGAGGATAAGAAAAATGGACAATGGGGTCTTTATGATCTGGGTAGTTGCAGACAACATCAGGGTAGGTGCTGCGACAAATGCAGTCAGAATCCTGATGGAGCACCGAAGACTTAACCGGAGGTAAAAAAATGTTCAGAGGCACAGGTACGGCAATTATAACGCCAATGAAGAGAATCGATAAGAGTATTGAAGTGGACTACGAGGCCTTGGGAAGATTTTGCGAATTTCAGATAGAGAATAATACTGATGCCATCATCGTTTTGGGAACTACAGGCGAAGCACCTGTTTTCTGCGAGGATGAAAGAGACCGTATCATCCGAACGGTTGTGGAAACGGTAAACGGTCGTGTTCCTGTTATAGCGGGAACGGGAACAAATAATACGGAAAAGTGTATAGACTGGAGCCTGAAAGCCGAAAAACTTGGGGCAGATGGTTTGCTGATCGTTACACCCTATTATAACAAATCAAGCCAGGAAGGGCTTTACAGGCATTTCAGAACGATAGATGAGCACACGGGACTTCCCTCCATACTCTATAATGTCCCCTCAAGAACCGGCGTGAATCTGTTGCCTGAAACGGCCATCAGAATATATAAAAACTCAAGGCATGTATGCGGAATAAAAGAGGCTAGTGGAAACATTTCACAGATTGCAGAACTTTCATCACTCAAACCGGAAGGTCTGATGCTGTACTCGGGAAATGACGATCAGGTCATTCCATTAATAAGCCTTGGCGGAGACGGCGTTGTATCGGTATTTTCAAATGTTTTTCCAAAAGAGATGCATGAACTGACCCGATATGCCCTGAATGGAGATTTTGAAGCCGCAAGAGGCATACAGAACAGGTATCTGAAATTCATCGGTCTTCTTTTCAAGGATGTCAACCCGATACCGGTAAAATACGCTGTTTCACAACTCGGATGGTGTGAAAATCTACTGAGACTTCCACTGATAGAAGCCTCGGAAGATTTACAAAGATTAATCGGAAAGGAACTCGAAAGGCTTGGTGATGTCGCATGATGTACGGATTGATCGGTTATTCGGGAAGAATGGGAAAACTCATTCAGGAGGTCTTCAGCGAGCGTGGACATACACTCGTTTATAAATGTGACTTAAATCATGAAGAGAGAATAGATATCCCCGAAGTCATTATCGATTTCTCCCTGCCGGAAGCCTTTAAAAAGACGATGACAGCAGCTGAAGAATTCAACAGTTCACTCGTCGTCGGCACAACGGCTTTAAAAATTGAGGATATTCAGCTATTAAAAAATTATGGGGAGAAAAAGAGTGTCGTATACGCCAGAAATTTCTCGAAGGGCGTCATGATGCTGAAGGAAATCATCAAAGGGCTATCCGGAAAATTGGAGGACTGGGATGTTGAGATTATAGAAAAGCATCATCGTTTTAAAAAGGATAAGCCCTCAGGTACCGCAAAGATGCTGGCCGAATGTTTTGATTTCGATGTCCCGACTTCAAGTATTCGTGCCGGGGGAATCCCCGGAGAACATGCCATACTGATCGCAGGGCTTGGAGAACTGATAGAGATCAAGCATCAGGCTATTTCTCCGAGAACATTTGCAGAGGGGGCCTGTTTTGCCGCGGAGAAAATTATCAGGTTAAAAAAGGGATTTTATACCTTTGATCAGATATGCAATATGGAATTGGAGGATACAGAAAATGGATAGTTATGAACTGATAGATTTCATTGCGAAATCGGAAAAGCAAACCCCTGTCAAGGTATATCTCAAGGGGATGATCAATGAAGAGATCATGGAAAAGAAAGATTATTTTGGAAATGAAGATTCCGGGATTCTTTTCTGTTCTCTGGAAGAATGGAATGAGCTGTTAAAGAAAAACACAGATGATATCATCAACTATAAACTGGAATACGACAGGCGAAATTCTGCGATTCCGCTTGCCGATATCACCCGGTTCAATGCCAGAATAGAACCCGGTGCCATCATTCGCGAACATGTTTCTATAGAAGATGGGGCTGTCATCATGATGGGGGCTGTCATCAACCTTGGCGCTGAAATTGGAAAAAACTCCATGATAGATATGAATGTCGTAGTCGGCGGAAGGGCAAAGGTAGGCGAAAATTGTCATATTGGAGCGGGAAGTGTACTGGCTGGCGTCATAGAACCACCGAGTGCGGATCCGGTCATCATCGAGGATAATGTCCTTGTCGGAGCAAATGCCGTCATAACTGAAGGAGTCAGAGTTGGCAAACATTCCGTTATTGCGGCCGGTGCCATCGTTCTTGAAAATGTCCCGCCATATACGGTTTATGCCGGCGTTCCGGCGAAGAAAATTAAAGATGTCGATGAGAAAACCGTGTCAAAAACACAGGTTATACAGGCATTACGGGAATTGTAACGATGCAGGTGTGTGTTCAGAAATACGGTGGAAGTTCGCTGGCTGATACCGAAAAAATAGACTATGTTGCCAAAAGGATCCTGGAAAAGGTCAAAAGAGGGTACAAACTAACTGTCGTTGTGTCGGCAAATGGAAATACAACAAACAGACTCATCGAAAAGGCACGGGAGATAAACAGCAATCCCGGGCTCAGAGAGCTTGATATGCTCGTTTCAACGGGGGAACAGATGTCCGCCGCCCTTGTAACCATGTCGCTTCAAAAACTCGGTGCCTCAGCTATCTCTGTAAATGCCTTTCAGATTGGAATCAAAACGGATTCCGTGTTTTCCTCGGCAAAGATTATGACGATTAACACCAACAGGATAAACAGGCTTTTTACCGAAAATGATGTCATCGTCGTAACCGGATTTCAGGGAATTACAGAGGAAAACGAAATAACTACCCTTGGAAGAGGGGGATCCGATACATCTGCAGTAGCTCTTGCAGCTGTATTGAACTGTGATTGCGAAATATTCAGTGATTTTGACGGTATCTTTTCCCTTGATCCAAGAATAAGGCCTGATGCTAAAAAACTGGATATCATCACCTACGATGAAATGCTTGAAATGGCAAAACTCGGCGCAAACGTTCTTCACAGCCGTGCTGTGGAAATTGCCAAGAAATTCTCAGTCAACCTGAGATGTGCTTCCACTTTTAACGATAAGGGAGGAACCATCGTGACTTCAGACAATATAGAAGCTCCGGTCGTTACCGGATTAAGTATTATGAAGGATCAGATACAGATAACACTTTCAAACCTGCCGCTTGACGCAATGACTAACAGTGAGATCTTTGAGGTTGCCTCAAAAAACCACATGAATGTTGACATGATCTCTATCATACAGATCAGCGATCATTTCGATGTTTCATTTACCGTTATAGAAAATAAGGTAAAAGATGTTAAAATGGCATATGAAGAGATACTTGAAAAATATCGGGGAACAGAGATCAAAACAAATCCCGGTTTTATCAAAATATCGGTTGTCGGACTGGGAATGAGAACCGAATCCGGTGTTGCCTCAAGATTTTTCAAGGCACTTTCGAAAAAGGAGATTACAGTAAGGATGGTAACTACCTCGGAGATAAAGATTTCCGCACTCGTCGGAAAGGAATATCTCGATGACGCAGTTGATTGTCTGACGGAGGAGTTCAGCCTATGTATAGAATGAAAATGTATGATGAATATGATTTCAAAGTAGAAAAAACCGAGGGTATAAAGATCTGGGATGATCGTGGCAGAAAATATCTGGATACATTCAGCGGGATAGGTGTCCTGGCTTTGGGACATTCAAATCCTGAAGTGCTTGAAGCCCAAAGACTTCAGATGATCAAGTATGAACATATCTCAAATTTCTTTTTTCAGGACAATGCCGAAGACATCGCGAGAATTCTTGTGAAAAACACGGGGAGAACCGGTCAGGTTTTCTTCACAAACTCCGGCACCGAAGCCATTGAAGCAGCACTGAAAGCGGTTAAGAAAAAATCCGGAATGACCGGAAAGAAAATCATTCTGACATTCGAAAATGCCTTTCACGGCAGAACACTCGGTTCTTTGTCCCTCAACGGTTTTGAACATCTGAGAACCCCCTTTGAACCACTCTTCGAGAATATAATCCGAATCCCGTTCAACGATCAGGAAGCCTTTGAGAAGACCTTCGGAGAAAATGTTGATGAGATCATTGCCGTCTTTGTTGAACCGGTACTTGGTTCCGGTGGTGTTGTCCCTATTGATCGAAAACTTGCGGATTCTATCAGTACACTAACCTCTAAAAAGGACGTCCTACTTGTTGCAGATGAGATTCAGGCCGGTATTGGACGTACCGGTAAATTTTATTCCTATCAGCATTACGGTCTGAGTCCCGATATTATTACCCTGGGAAAGGCGATTGGCGGTGGACTTCCACTTGGTGCAACCATTTTCCTGAATGGATCCGAAATGATTTTTCAACAGGGGGACCACGGATCCACATTCGCTCCAAATCCGGTCTCACTCGCCGGTGGAAGAATCGTTGTCGGGAAAGTAGAAAACATACTGAATGATATTCGTGAAAAAGGGATCTACTTTTCAAAAAGACTTCATAAGACCCAAAAGATAAAAGAGATACGTCAGATTGGTCTGATGATCGGTATAGAGCTGATGAACGAAGATAAGCATCTGAGAGATAAGGCCATAGAAAAAGGATTGTTAATCAATATGATCAAAAACAGGATTATCAGAATTCTCCCTGCCTTCAGCATCACCTATGATGAGATAGATGAGATGACAGACCTGTTGAACGATCTGATAGAATGAGACGGGTGTATACCCGTCTCATTCTATCAGAAGGATGATTAATCGTTATCGCTTTCGTGTCTGATCCCCCCTGTAATGGCCCCAACAAACACGTATTCACCTGGTGCGACGGTAAAGATATAATAGGGTTCAGTGGTCTCAAAGGCAACTGGTTGTCTGAAAACGACAAAATCAAACAGATCAAGTGGGGTGGTATCTCCCCAGATATAGATCTTCAGAATTTCTATCGCATCATAAAGGTCTATTCTGAGATACTCCGGATTATATACAAGATCTTCAAGCCATGGCTCAGGAACAATCTGTGAAGTACTCCATTCTCCGTTTTCCCTTGTAATGACCGCCGTACTTCCATCGTTTGCCGCAAAAACAAATTCCCACCAGACTAAATCGGTAATTTTCTTTGCTCCCCTTGAATACTGGTTGTATTCACTCCCATCTTCCGCTCTGACACCGCCTGTAAACTCGTAAAACTGAAGATCTTGTCCCGGGTGTTCCGATAGGATTTTCTCTCTCGCTTCTCTGATGATATTCAGAGTGTAAAAATCCATTTCAAATGGTATATAGACGATACAACCGGTTAATAAAACAAGCAAAGGGAAAACGAACAGGATAACTTTTTTCATTGTAAGCACCTCCGTCAAGCGTTCAATACAAACAATTTCGATACTCTATCTTTTAAGAACTTTCACAAGATGATAATAGCACTTAATTTCTAATTTTATTATAATCATAGGATGATATTATGTTCTTTTTGTAAAATTATCTTAAAATATAATCCCTCGTTTATAGAGAAGTGCCCAGAAATCCAGTATGTAAAATGCCTTTTTATGGTATCATTGTAAAGAGTAGTAGTTAAAAAAAATAGAAAGAAGTGATTAATATTATTAACAAATATTATTCTTGGATTATAGTGTTTTTAGTAGTCATTATCTCAGCAGGTTTTTCTACAACAAAAAATTATATATTTGATCATCTACACCGGAGTGATGGTCTTTCCAATTCCTCTGTATCATCTATCGTCCAGGATAAAAACGGGTTCTTATGGTTTGGGACTCAAGGCGGATTGAATCGCTACGATGGAAGGAATTTTAAATATTTTGAACATGATCCTTATAATTCTTCCACACTTCCACACCGATTAATCCAGACGATGTTTCTGGATTATGAGGCAAATATTCTCTGGATAGGGACTTATGATGGATTATCACGTTTTGAAATAGACACGGAGAAGTTTACCACATACCGTCATATACAGGAAGATGAAGCCACTTTGAGCAATGAGATCGTTACGGCTATCACAAAAGATGATGATGGCAACATCTGGGTAGGGACGTTGAATGGCTTGAACCTGCTCAATCCGGAGACCGGAAGCGTAAAAAGGTACATGTATTCCGAGAATGATGACTATTCATTAAGCGGAAATACCGTAAGATCCCTTTTAAAGGATAGAAATGGTAATATCTGGGTAGGGACATTATCCGGATTGAATTTATACGATCCGGAAACGGATTCGTTCAGGTTGTATTCTTCAAAGAACTTTAAAAGCTTAAAGACGGATTACATCATGGCCTTGGCAGAAGATAAACAGGGAATAATCTGGATAGGAAACTGGGGAAACGGACTCGTCAGATTCAATCCGGACACACTGGAATTTGATCTGATAGAAACTGCGGATAATCGAATCTATACAGTCCGTACGGAAGAAAACGGATCTATATGGGCTGGGACTTGGGGTGGTGGGCTGTATGAATATCATCCTGACTATGATTCCGTGATAGAATTCAGGTTTGATGAAAATAATCCGGGTTCTCTCAGTCATGATACCGTCTATTCCATCTTCATAGATGACTCTGGGCTGATCTGGATTGGAACAAACGGAAACGGGCTTAATAAGTTAAACAGAAACAAAAAGGACTACAGGAAGTTCAACAGCGAGACGGATAATCCACTCAGTATTTCCAGGGGAAAGGTGAATTCCATCCTGGAAGACTATGAAGGTAATCTCTGGTTTGGAATTTATAACGGTGGACTTAATAAGTACGATCAAACAGAAAAAAAGATCGTCAAGTATATCAACAGACCAGGTGATGATCGCTCTTTAAGTAATAATATAGTTACCTTCCTTTATGAAGATTCGCTGCATAATCTCTGGATAGGGACTGACGACGGATTGAACAAATACAACAGGGATACCGATGACTTCGATCATTATTTACCCGATGGAACGAATCAGAAGCCAACGGGATCTATTCCTTATACCATGACTGAAGATAAAGTTGGAAATTTCTGGATAGGTTATTATCAGAGTGGAATAGATTACTGGAATCAGAAGGAAGACAGATTTATCAATTATCAGTTCGATTCGGAAAATCCGGACAGTTTGAGTGACAACCTTGTTTATCATGTCTTTGAAGACTCAGAAGGCAGTATCTGGATAGGAACAAATAATGCCTTAGATAAGTATAACCCTATGAACGATTCCTTTATTAAATATGTCAATATCCCCGAAGACCGAAATTCTATCAGTAATAATACCGTTCGTCTTATCTTTGAAGATAGCGGGGGAAATATGTGGTTTGGAACATCAAGTGGCGGGGTCAACGAATTGTTAAAAAACACCGGTGAATTTGTTCATTATTCAAAGAAAAACGGTTTGTCAGATAATGCCGTTTCTGCAATCCTTGAGGATAATCTTGGAAATATCTGGATCAGCACCTCATATGGGATAAACATTTTCCATCCGGAATCAAAAAGTTTCACCTATATCACCGAACAGGATGGACTCTGGGGAATGGAATTCAACCCGGGAAACGAGAAGGCAGCCGATGGGACACTTTATTTCGGAGCCATGCATGGGATTTATGCCTTTGAACAAACTCCAGAGACGGTGAATTACCACGAACCTCAGATTCACCTGATCAATATAGAAGTCATGAATGAGCCTTATGACAGCGAAACGATCTATAACAATCTCAATGAGATGATTCTCCCTCAGAACAGAAATTTTATTTCATTTGAATTCATAGGAATCGACTATTATTCTCCCGAGAAGAACCAGTATGCGTATCAACTCGAAGGGGTCGATACGGACTGGATATACAGCGGAAGCAGGAATTATGTCAGCTATTCCAATCTGCCTCATGGAAAATACCGGTTCAGAGTCAAAGCGGCAAACAATGACGGAATCTGGAACGAGGAAGGGATTACGTTGGATCTTGTCATCTTACCGTCACCATTCGAGACCGGGTGGGCTTATTTAGGTTATACGGTAGTTGCCGGTTTTTTCGTTTATCTCGTTCTCCTCGGAATCAATCTAAAGCTGAAAAAAGAAAATGCGGAGACTTCCAGCCAGGCAAAGTCCGAATTTCTTGCCAATATCAGTCATGAGGTAAGAACTCCACTGAACAGTATCATAGGTTTCAGCAATCTTCTTTCTGAAACTCAGGTGACTGATTTGCAGTTGCAATATGTAACGACCTTGAAAAATTCAGCTCACAGTCTTCTCGACATCATCAACGACATCCTCGATATATCAAAGATAGAAGCCGGAAAGATAGAAATGGAAAATATCAGAATCAATCTTGTCAGCTTACTCGAACAGAGTATCGATATGGTTAAATATCAATCTTCGGTAAAAGGTATAGAACTGATTCTGAATATTTCACCGGATTTACCCGAATACGCCTATTTTGATCCGGTTAGACTCAAACAGGTGCTTTTGAATCTTTTAAATAATGCCATCAAATTTACACACGAGGGTGAAGTGGAACTAACGGTAAATTTCAGAAAAACCGATCACGATAAGGGTTTATTTTATTTTTCAGTCAGAGATACCGGTATAGGTATTTCTGAAGAAAAACAAAAAAGGCTCTTCAAGGCATTTTCACAGGCCGATCCATCGACAACCAGAAAATATGGTGGAACAGGACTCGGACTTTTTATTTCCAACAATTTTGTCAATAAAATGGGCAGTGTCATAAAGATTAAAAGTCGTGAAGGTTCCGGTTCAACGTTCAGTTTTGAAATAGAAACGGATTACGATCATAACAGTTGGTTATCCACCAGATTACTCACGGAGAAGAAAAAGATCCTGTGCACGGGGAGAAACAAAACCCTTCTTGACATGCTTGCCGGCGCATTGACAAAAGCAGGCGCAGTTTGTGATACCGCACTCTCTCTGGAAGATACAGCAGGGTTATTGCGTGGGAAGACCGATTATGACTTTCTCATGTTGAATAATGATCAGTCAGATTTTGAATCACAAATAGAATTTCTGGATATGATCAAAAAATTAAATCTCAATCTCAGAACCATTTTATTAGTGAATGCTCAGGAGCATTCTGAAATAACGGATACACTTTATGATTTCACTTTGATCAAACCTTTTAAAATCAACGAACTGTTCGATATCTTACAGAGTGGAAAAAAGCCAAAACAGGCTGACAGAGCGGAAATGACCGTAGAGAACAGAAAGAAAGAATTTCAATTGATGCGTCTGACTCCAAAAATTCTCGTTGTTGAAGATGTTACCCTAAACATGTTGCTGATAAAGACCATTCTCAATCAGATAATGGAAGACTCTGTCATCACATTGGCAACAAACGGAAAAAAAGCAGTTGAAATGGTCGAAAGAGAAGATTTTGACATAATTCTTATGGATATACAGATGCCGGAAATGGATGGGATTGAGGCTACAAAGATGATCCGTCAGATAGAAACAAAAAAGAACAGTCGAACACCTATCGTTGCATTAACGGCTGGAGCGATTAAGGGGGAAGAGGAGAAGTGTATTGCCGCGGGAATGGATGATTTTCTAACCAAACCGATAAACAGAAAAGTCCTTCAGAAGACGTTATCAAAGTATTTATCATCTGATTCTTTGGAGGAAAAAAACGATGCCGTAGACAGTTCCGTAAAATCAAACGATCATTATAACAGGGAAAAACTGATGAAGAAAATAGATGATGATGATGCTACCTTAAGGCTTCTCATCGAAACGGCTCAAAAGGATATCGAAGATCGAATAATGAATTTGACGGAATCGGTTAATCAGCTCGAATATGAAACGATAAGAAGGGAGTCACATGCGATTAAGGGAAGTGCCTCCGAACTCTGTTTTGAAATTCTTTCAGATCAGGCCAAGGCACTTGAAATGGCTGCAAAAAACCGGAATCCAGATATTTCGATTCTATTAAGGGAACTGATCGGGGAATGGGAGAACGTCAAATCCGAAATCAAACGGGAATCCCTTTGAATTTACAAACAGGATTTATTTTATGTATAATATCAAAGAAAATATATTTTAAGGAGACAGATGATGAAAAAAGCCGTTTTTATATTGAGCAAGGAAAATTGCAGTAAGTGTGAACAGGCAAAGAAAGAATTGGCCGAACAAGGACACAATGTAATAGAGATCCCCATCGAAACACTTTCAAAAGAGGCAAAGCAATCAATCGTTGCCATACGGAAGGCCTTTGGTGTCGAACGAATAGATCTGCCGTTGATACTCGATTCTAAAATATATTCGGGTTATAAAAAAAGTGATTGGGAATAATAATTCTGGGATAAATTTTAAGGCAATAGTTTTTGGTGGATTACTGGCCATTTTGATATTTTCCCTTTTTTATTCGGTTGAAAAGTGGGCGTTGACGTTACAGGGCACTGAATTAAATCACCCTTGGATTGTTTCAGAAACTCAGTATTCTGACCCATTTTCGGAGAAAGAAGACCAGACAGCTAAAGACATACCGTTTCATGCACTGACAGAAACAAGCGTTTATGTCAACTGTCAATATACCTTTGATGACACGTATCGTTATCTGGTTCTTCCGTTTGTTTCCTCAAGCGGATTCCGTGTTTATCTTAACGGGGTAATGATCCAACAGACGGGAGATCTGGAAAACGGGACGGCGAATGTCTGGAATCATGTTCATCTCATCACGCTTGATGACTCTCTTTTAAAGGAGAAAGACAACGAGCTGCTCCTCGAATTGTACGCGCTGTACACTTACGGAATCGACAAGGCACCTGTGTTAAGTAATGCGGAAGACATTTTTATAAAAGTATACATAATGAATCTCTTCAGAACCTATATTCCTTTTATTTCTATGGGTGCGGCTTTGATTCTCGGAATTATACTCATCGTCCTTGGAATTTCCGATAAAAACACAAGACGGCTCTTTTTCCATCTCGGTTTTTGTATGCTTTTAACGGCGGGATTTCTGTTTGATGACCGTTTCAGAATCTCTTCCGGTTCAGTGGAGACATTCCTTTTCCTGAGAAAATTATCAGTCAGTTCGGGATTTCTGGCTTCTTGGTTTCTCGCCGCTGCGATGGAAATATATACGACAAAAAAATTACGGATTTCCAACCTATTACTGATTGTAAATCTCATCACCCTGTTCTTCGGTCTCATTCAGCCGACTTTCTACGATTATGCCACATGGGTCAATCATTCTCTGATTCTTAATATCATCAATATCTTTACCGCTTCCATCATCCTGCTCCTTCACCTGAAGGAGAGAGAATGGCTCTTTTTACCCATTTTCTTCATGAATCTCACTTTTATTCATTATCTGATCACCTGGCATATTTTAAGATCCCTGGGTCCGAATCTCAGCAATCTCGGATTAATCTTTGGTAGTATAGGATTCGGCCTGATATTGATCGTTCAGTTCAGAAGACTCTTGAAGAAAAACATACTCATGGAGCAAACGAATTTTGAGCTGGAAATTCAGAAAAATGAAGCCTTGAAAACCGCTGAGATGAAATCGGATATCATTGCTCAAACCAGTCATGAAATCAGAAATCCACTCATGGGAATCCTCGGTATGTCAGAATCACTGTTATCTAAGCAATTAGACGAAGAGACCCTGGATGATATCAGTGTTATAAAATCTTGTTCACTCAAGATGAACGAAATTCTAAACAATATACTGGATAACGCAAAAATTGAAGCGGGTAAATTCGAGTTACATGAAGAAATCTTTTCTATCGGTGAGATTATCCATGAACTTGATGCGATTTATTCCGTGCTGACAAAACAGAAAAATCTATTATGGTCTGTCAACATAGATCAAAATGTACCGGAAAAGGTCTTTACCGATAAGATCAGAATCACCCAAATCCTTAATAATTTATTGTCAAACGCTGTAAAATACACCGACCACGGAGGAGTCTCACTAATCATTTCTACGACAGATGATAACCTCATTTTTATCGTAAAAGATACGGGCTCAGGAATAAAAAAGGAATTACAGGAAAAGATATTTGATCCGTATTATCAGTTAGAAAACAGTTTCCTTGTACAGGGAACCGGATTAGGTCTTTCGATCGTTAAAAAGATTATCAAGATCTTTAACGGAAAACTCCTGTTAAAAAGTGAAGAAGGTGAAGGATCGGAATTTCAGGTATCTATCCCTTATAACACGAAGCTTAATCCTTCAAGAGAAGAAAATCACCTGAAAAATAATGTGATGAAGATTCTACTTGCCGATGACAACAGAATAAATATCAGGGTGTTGAAGAATTATCTGAAAGAATACAGCGAGATAAAAATTTCCGTTGCCTATGATGGGAAAGAAGCATTATCAAACCTGATGGAAGAAGACTTTGATTATGTCATCATGGACTTGAATATGCCTTTTGCAAGTGGTACCGAAATCCTCCAACGCATAAAAAATTCCGAATCCCGAAACAAGTCGGCCTATTTCATCGCTTTAACTGGGGAACCGACAAACGAAATTTCCGATTACCTGAGAAAAACTGGCTTTGATGAAGTGATAAGAAAACCGGTTTCTAAAAACACCTTTTTAAATATTTTTTCACGCGATTATCTGTCAACTTCAGCGTCAAAAGCGAAGGCAGAAGGTATAATCATCAACAGAATTAAAAGTGCCGGTCTTGATACGGACACTGCCGTTCTGATTATCGATGAATTCTTAAAGGAAACGCCTTATCATTTCTCCTTACTTGAAGAGGCCGTTAAAAATATGGATTATCAGAAAATCTATGAAAAGGCCCATTATTTTAAATCATCACTTGATTATCTTGGAACGGAGAAGGCTTCGAATTTACAGAAGCTGATTGAAGAGGCAGCAAAGATTCAGGATTCAGGTTCAATTACACTTTATTTTAAGGAATTTCTGCTTGAAATCCAGAACATCGAACGATTACTCAGAGAATTCTCAGAAGACAAGGAAGCCTTTATCGGAACCTATGAAAGTTGAAAAACGAGAGGTTTCCCCCTCGTTCAGAAATATCTTGAAATGACTTCCTCTACGGTTGTTATCCTGTCTATATAGCTTGCATTGGTTCCCGCAAATGCGAACCCGTTTTCCATATCCCCTTTTGAAGCCGAAAACAATGCCTTTGCAATACAATAGGGAGCTGTTCTAAAATCGCATGTTTTAATGCACTGATAAGGACAACCGAATGGCTTAAGGATTCCAGCCTTTACATCATCAAGAAATTTGTTCCTAACTGCCCGTCCAGGCATGCCAACAGGACTTTTTATTATTTCTATATCCTTTTCACTCGCATTGATAATGGCCTCTTTCAGGGTAATATCCGCATCACACTCTTCCGTCGCAACAAATGATGTCCCTACCTGGATTCCATCGGCCCCAAGATGCCTCACTTGATCGGCATCCTTTTTTGTAAAAATACCGCCGGCAGCTATCAGAGGAATCTCTTTCTCCTTGATGGAAGCGAGGTATTCTCTGATCTGGGGAATGGTTATATCAAAATAATCATCAAAACTTCTGGTAAGAAATTCACTCTTAAATCCAAGATGGCCACCGGCTTTGGGCCCCTCAAGAACAAACGCATCCGGAAGTCTTTTAAAATGGTTCATCCAGCTTCTTATAATAACCTTTACACCTTTCAAAGAAGAGACTATGGGCACAAGTCTCGTTTTTGAATCTTCCGGCACAAGAGAAGGGAGCTCAAGTGGCAATCCAGCACCGGAAAAAATAACATCGACACAATTTTTCACAGCCGTCTTAACCATGTCATTATAGTTCGAGAGGGCTACCATTATATTGACCCCAATTATGCCATCCGTTTTACTTTTAGCCGTTTTTATCTCCTTTTCCAGTGCACGCAGATCGGCTTCTCTTAATCCTTTATGATAATCTTTATCCTGAAATCCAATTCCGGCAGTTCCAATAACACCAATCCCCCCTGCGTTCGCCACAGATGAAGCAAGGCCGGACAACGAAACACCTACTGCCATCCCCCCTTGTATGATTGGTTTTTGAGGTATTAATCCGTTCAGATTTAATTCTTTAATAGTATCACTCCTATCTTTACTGACCATCGGTCATTATCAAGCAAAAACAAATGACTATCAGTCATTCATGATTACTCATAAAGTATATCATAATCGCCAATGGAAAAGAAGAGGTAAAAAAAGATCCGGTCAGTTCGGCGGGAGTTGAACTTTTCAAGCAGATTGGGTATACTTGGAGAAAAAGGATGAAATCAATGAATGAAAACGAAGAAACGAATAAAAAGGGATTATCACAGAAATTAATCAACTATGTAATCAACAATTCCGATTTAGAAACATCTGATCTTGAAAAGCTGAGGCAATGTGTTCCCAATATCAGCGATACAGAATTTGAACAAAGAATATATACAATAGTCGATTTTTTTATCCGATCAAGAAAGGCCCATTGGAAAAATAAGATTTATAATGAAGTTAATTATGCAAAACGAATCATTGTCAGTGACTCTTTTTTTGAAAATCAGAACTGGATTTCAAATATTCCCACGGTAGAAGAAACAGATGATTATCTGAAAGAAAGGAGATTAGATGATCTTCTGAATCCGTCGGTTAACGAAGAAACCTTTCATAAAAATGTTCTTCAAATAAAAAGACTTTATCATGACAGTGTTTTTTTTGATTCAAATCAGAATAATACGGATAGCGAAAAACGGATGAGATCTCAAAGAGATTATATGCTGGCCTTTGAAAAACTTGATGACGAAACGTTGAAAGAAGAATTGATCATGGATATTAAGGAGCTTTATAAACAATTCAGACATTGTGAATTAGAGTATATTCTATTTAAAAATATGATGATCAACGTCTATTTATTTAATGGAAAGGACCGCTATCAGGCTTTTAAAAAAGAATTAAAAAAGCATCTCGATTTGACCTTTGATGACTTGATTCATATCAAGCAGATACTAACACATTGATTGTATATTCTGCATATAAATAAAAATCCCGTACTCTTCTTTTCTACTTTATTTTATTTTTTACGTACATTTAACTTATATTTCTTTTATAAAATCGAATAAAAAAACGAATTTATTCTGGTTTTATATTATAATAATCCGGGGGAAGAAGTAAATATTTTTCATATCAAAATCATTTAATTATTTAAGGGGGTCTTTTATGAAAAGACAAATCGTTTTTACTGTTTTTGCAGTTCTCTTGATCATGCTTGCTCTTGTGGGTTGTATGCCGGTGGTAGAAGAAAATCCGGGGAATAATAACCCTGTTCCACCTCTTTCACTCACCCTGGAAGAATCTCAGGCATATGTTTACACCACTTTCACGGCTACAGTAACAACTACCGATCCGGATATCGACTCCATTCAGTTATGGAAAAAGAGGGAAGGAGACGATCAATGGGTTAAGGTCTACGGCGAAAACTGGTTTTCTTTAAACAATAACCGGCACGTATTCAGTGTCAACGTAAGTCAGTTTGAAACGGGAACCTACACACTCAGGGCTCAGGGACTTGGTGATTCGGCTAAGAGTTCCGAAAAACAGCTTGTCGTGCTACCGGTTGAACTCATCCCTGAAATCACCGTTAATGTGAACGGTGATAATATCACGAATCATTCATTTGTCGGTGCTACCGATACCGTTACTGCCACATTCTCAGTTGATGTCGATTTTCAGACTGAAAAATTAAAATCCATCTTTGATGAAATGTATTGGAAATTTGAATTTTCCGGTGCCCAGCAGCTGGTGAAAGACGGAACGGTTACGCCGGATACTTTTGCAAGCACAAAAATAGCCATTGAGATGGCGACGGAGTGTACCAAATACGCCACACTCACAATCTTTGCAACGGCTAATAACGCAACGTACTCAAATGCTTCTCGGTTCAATTTCACATTAGATATGAAAGATCCTGAAACACGGGTTTCAAGATACACCATCTCGGAAGATATGGATTCCGCGAAACTCATAATAGAAGCTTCCGATACGAAATCCCTTGACAAGGCGTCAATTTCCTTCTTCGCGAATAAAGGCATACAGGGAGCCGGCTGGGAACAGAAGGATATCAATTGGGGAACACCGAGTGTCATCATCGGTACCGGTGAAAAGGCGATTACAGGTACTTGTGAGTATTCTAATGCCGTGTTGAACGGAACGGTTAAAAATGCTGTGGCAACGATTACCTTCAATCTCACAAAACTGGATGGCGTCACATTGGAAGCAACCGCCATGTTTGAAGATAAGGCCGATTTTGGAATAAATCATTCTTCAGACGCAAACGACTCTTTATTCTTCGATAATATTTACCATGAAATTCAGCAAACAAACCTCAACGTACCGGTTTTTGAAGACACCTATGTTCTTACGGCTGCTACAAATACGGCCGCATTTAGATTCAGCTTTATCGATGCGTTTAATAATATCTCTACAACTTCCGGAAACTATTCAGTCCTCTCAAGTAATAATGCACTGCTTTCAGTCAATACGGATTTCAACGAAGCACCACGAACGATACTCGATATCTGTACCGGTTATGCAACCAAAATCGTTCAGGATGCTACGGTAACCATTCACGCACCGGCTGAGCCGACTGAGGGTGAGGCCAGCCTGACAATAACGGCCACCGATACGAACGGTAATACTAAAATGGCTATCGTACCGGTTATCATCGACACACAGTATCCCCTGTTAGCTTCTGTTGATGGCCATATGGCTGATAAGCAAGGAGCTGCAGATGATTATATTAATTTTGCATTCAGAAATCAAGATGCCAATCAGGGGATTAATTTTTCTACCGTAAGAGTAATTATCAATAATAATGAAAACAGCTTCAATCAATATACCAACAACGGTGTTGAAGTTGTTCAATTAAACGAACCCAACGCCTTCAGAATTAATTTTAGAGATCGCGATTATGCATTAACCGAAGGTGGAACTGTAAGATTGAGAATTGAAGTTATGGACAAATACGGAAACAAGGGGACGGCCGAATTAGAAGGAAATGTCTCCAATCCATAATAAGTGTAAAAAAAAGGACCCTTATGGGTCCTTTTTTTTATTCAAATCCCTCTTTTAAATAGACCTTTGGGGACGGAATTCCATTGAACGACGTTCCATATTCTACCGTATAGGCTCCGGCATTCTTAAAAAACACCCTGTCTCCCATCGTTATACTCATAGGAAGTTCTACTTCATCGTAAATGGTGTCGACGCTATCACAAGTCGGTCCGGCTAGTGTAAAAACAGCGGTCTCTTCATCTTCTTTGCCTTCAACGATGAGTTCGTATCTGAAATCTTCTATGGTTTCAAGCAGTCCGTGAAAGATTCCGGCATCGAGAAAAATCCAGTTCTCCTTCTGTTTATTCGATCTCAGTACGACTTCAGAAACTAATGTACCGATATCACCAACCATCGATCGACCAGGTTCAATAATAACCCTGAGATTGGGAAAATCGACAAAATATTCCTCGATAGACTCACTGATGATCTGTGTTATCTCTTCTATTTGCGGAATAGGTCTCGTATGCTGTATTGGCATACCGCCACCGAGGTTGACCATCTTCAATTCAATTCCTTCATATTCCTTCAATTGAAAGAATATTTCAGATACCTGGACAATAGCCTCTTTCCATTTATACTTGTTATAGGTTTGTGAACCGACATGAAACGATACCCCATACGGTTCAAGGCCGAGATTTTTGGCATGAATCAGTAGTTGAATAACGTGATCTATATCCGTTCCAAATTTTTTTGATAGAGGCCAGTCCGAATCGTCGGTACTCATGAGAAGTCTGGCATAGACCTTGCTGCCTGGTGCATTTTTCGCAATCTTTTCTAATTCCATTTCACTATCAACCGCATACATTTCAATATTATTGTCTTTGGCAAATTTGATATCTTTTTCCTTTTTTATCGTGTTGCCAAAACTCATCTTTTCACCGGGAATTCCGAGTTTCAACAAATGTTCAATCTCTCCTCTGGAAGCCACATCAAAATGTGATCCCATATTGTTCAGTATTTTGATTATTTCAATATGAGAATTAGCCTTCACGGCATAATAAATCTCAATCTTTTCCATACTCGAATCGAGGCGTTTATAATTTTTTTTCAGTTGTTTTAGATCTAATAGTAAAAAAGGCGTTTCATACCGTTTTGAGATTCCATAAATTTCATTCGTTACTTCCATAAGATCACCTCTTAAATTGTTTAAAAACAAAAGATATATTACACTAAAATCTTTCGATTTTCAAGCATATCTATGAAAGCTTTAACAATCTCAGGATCGAACTGAGAACCGCTGTTTTTCCTGATTTCCTCCACGGCATCTTCAAAGCTCAAGGCAACCCTGTAAGACCTGTCCGACGTCATCGCATCGAAGGTATCGGCCACGGAAATGATTCTCGAGTAAAGAGGAATATCATAGCCTTTGATACCGAACGGATAGCCTGTTCCATCCCATCTCTCATGATGATATTTTACCGCCTGTACCATGCTGTCCAACTCATCAGCCGTACTCAAAATCTCAGCACCCCAAACAGGATGCTGTTTGATCTGCTCATATTCTTCCATAGTTAAGCGGCCAGTCTTCATAAGTACATTACTCGGTATAAGAATTTTCCCAATGTCATGTACCAGTCCTGCCCAGTATATCTCTTGACACTTATCCGCCGAAAGTCCGTACTGACTGGCAAGCTTTTCCGCCATAATTCCGACATTTTCCGAATGCCCCTTCGTATACGGATCATGAAATTCCAATATCTTGATGATAGAGAGAACCAGTTTTTCCTGATAGAGATTCTTCGCGTTCAGATGTCTTTTTGTCCCGAGGAATGCCCCTGCAAAATTTCTGAAGGCATCAAATAATCTGATATCCTCATCGGTAAACTCCTCCGAATCTTTCGCAGAATCTATGCTTATCGTTCCCACCACCTCATTACCTATTCTGAGTTCTCCCAAAATACTATGCTCAACCGGTTGACTGGCATCAATTATCTTTTGTCTGGCACTCTCTTCAAAGACTTTTGTTCCCTCTTTAAGCACATTTTTTACGACTATTGTCTTGGGTAAACTGATTTGATGATACTTTTTAAGTTTTATCTCTCTCAATTTTTCGATATCATGTCCTATTGCACAGATAAAGTTCCAAGTATCATCCTCATACAAAGAAACGGTCCCATAATCAGCCTTATCAATAGTCTTGATCAGCATCTCCAGTAAGTGATGCAGGTATTCCTCCTCGCTCTTTAAAGCGACATGATTCAACTGAGCAGCGGTCTCAAAGATCTTTTCAAGTTCGACGGAAAGTTTTTCAAGCTGTTGATAAGACCTTTCGAGTTCTTCATTGTTTGCGTTCAGTTCTTCGTTTGCAGCGAGGATCTCTTCAGAATATTTTTCTTTCTCCTCCATTGTCTTGAATAAATCAAACGCCATATTCTCAAAAGCCGTTTTAAGTTTATTCAACTCAATTATCTCCGTTTCAGGTATATTGAGTTTATATTCCTCTGTATTAAATTTGTCTATGGCCAATATCGTCTTTTCAAGTGGTCTAACAATCCTGTTTGCAGAGTATCTGATAATCAGGGTGAGAATGATCGTACCAGCTATCAGTATCACGCTGATCATCAAAGTTAACCCCATAATCTTATCGTTGATCTTAGATTCGGGGAAAAAGACAAGTAGTTTCCATCCCGGTGTGTTTTCCATGTTATTCACAAAGATAAACTCATTTTTCTGCGTATTATAAGGGTTGACCGTATTCAGAAAACCAGTATCCATCTCGGTTATCCGCTGTTTTATTCCTTCGTTAAAGGGCTCAAAAAAATTCATGTTCAGGGTGTACCGTTCATCCGTATTCGAAGAGCAGATAAGATGCCCTTCACGATCAACGATAACGGCTTCACCGAGTGATTCTATCTTGATATCCGACATCATTTCAGATATTTGCTTTAGGTTAACCGCACCACCGAAGAGACCATTTGTTTTGCCATTTTTATCCGAGAGCTTAACGGCTATAACAATGACCGGCTGGCCACTTGCCTTTGAAATGACCGGACCACTGATGGCCACATCTTGACCGTTAATAATAATCTCATGAAAGTAACTTCGGTCATCGAGGTTGTAAACAAGATGATGGCAGTCATTCGCCTCTCCGGAGATATTTGAAACGAAAAAGGTCTCAAAATAACCCGGTTTTTCGCCACAGATTTCTATAAAATTGTCATTCATTTCATTATCGACATTCTGAACACTTTCTGATGTTATGGCAATCCCCTTCATCTCTAGAACGAGGCCATGTACCCACGTGTTCATTTTTTCAGAGAAGGCATAAGCGATCTGTGATCCGAGATTTACCGTCAGTCTCGTTTGAGAAAGTTTAAAACTGATCATTATCATGACAGATAAAATTAAGGAAAAGATCAGAAAATACATGACAAGTTTTCGAAGCAGATAATCCTTGTAATTATAGTGTTTTGACACATTATTCTCTTTCATCAATCATTCAATCCTTCATCAAAATTTTCTATTGACTGGATGATCCGACCACTTAAAATTATTTTATCGGCATCATATATGACGCATAACTGTCCGGGCGACACGGCAAACTGTCTTTCGGCAAATCGAACTTCAACCTTTCCGTCGAAAAATCGCACACTTGCATTTACAGCACTCGAATTACTCCTCACCTTGCATTTTATCATCTTTTCCGAATATTCATCAGTCTCTTTCAAATCCTTATAAAAATTCAAATCATCCGCAATCAAACCTGAATGATACATATTCTGATGAATATCCAGCATTACCGTATTCCTTTTTATATCTATATTCTTTACGAATAATTTTTCTGAATACGAAATGCCAAGCCCTTTCCTTTGTCCTATTGTATAGTTGAAGGTGCCTTTATGTTCCCCTATGATCATCCCGTCACCACTGAGAACAAAAGCTCCCGACTTTGATTCGATCCCCTGCTCGGTCAGATATTTTCTGTAGTCGTCATCCTTTATAAAACAGATCTCCTGACTATCCGGCTTTTTTGCAGTTTTTATGTCGTTTTCCAGGGCAATCTTCCTGACTTCCGCTTTCGTCAGATCCGCCAACGGAAAAATAATCCTTGAAAGCACCGATTTTTTTACCGAAGAGAGAAAATAACTCTGATCCTTTTTAACATCAGCCGCAGTCGAAAAAAAGTATTCATCGTCCTCTCTGACAATCCGTGCATAATGTCCCGTGGCATAATACACATCCCCGTATTTTTCCCTCATCTGCTCAAACAAAAAACCAAATTTGATTCTCCGGTTACACAAAGCACAGGGATTCGGCGTCAGTCCCAAGGCGTAACTCTCTATAAAATCACATTCTACCATTTCTCTGAATTCTTTCTCCACATTAACAAGTTCCCATTCAACTTCATTCTGTGATGCCACCTGTCTCGCATCCTCTATTTCTCTTTGAGACATAGAACCATTCTGCATCGTAACACCGCGAACGTTATAACCCCATTTCTTAAGCAAAAAAAGAGAAACGGAACTGTCAATTCCGCCGCTCATCGCCAATATTACTGTTTTCATCGTTATTCTATTTTCCTTCCTCATTAATATTAAAAATGTTTATTTCCGCACTATCCATACAAAGAACATAGCATTTATTCCCTACTACAAGGCATTTTATCGGATACTCTCCAACCGCATGTTCTTCTATCAGATTGTCTTCATCGTTAAAAATCTGGATCTTTTCATCAAAATTAGAGCATAATAGATAATATGTATCTTCAAAGGTTTCCACATCGAGAACACCCTTTGCACATTCCCGGACTTTCAACTCCCCATTTACCAGATTGTAGATATAAAGCTGTTCCTCACTCATCGAAGGAATGATCAAACGATCTCTGAACCTTATCATATCCATGATATGCGAATGGCCACTCCATTCGGTCAGAACATCGATCCCCATCTTCCCCCAGCTGATGGAATGTATCCCGTTATCGAGATACCCACTTATCGCATAACGTCCCTCTTCTATTCTGACGACATTCAGTGGTTTTTTGACATGGCCTTCTATGTTCCATCTGAATATAGAAGAAACGTTGATGATGCCAATAGAATTTTCCAGTTCAAAATCATTTGACCAGGTATGATAATTATCGTAATACGGGAGAATGGCCAATCCATCGAACATATAGAATTTGGGGACTCTTCCCGTTAATTCAAATTCCTGATAAATCCCCCTTCGGTTGATGTCCATAACCTGAAGAAAATATTCCCTCTGTGTAACAAAGTAAAGCAGTTCGCCCTGAACAATCGAAAAGCCGGGGCCCTGCCTCGTTTTTACCGCATGGGAGTATTCGAGATCATCACGATGATAAAAATCCATCTTATATCCCCAGAAATCGGAGACAATAATATAATCCCGTGAAAACGAACAATACACGGGATAACTGCTTTTATCCATCGTCTTGACGACACGATTTTCATCCGTATCGATCGCCTTCACCACTTCATTTGCATAATCTATCACGAATAACCGGTTATAATCTGGATCTGAGAAGATATGAACCGGTTTTCCACCGAGCTGAACATCATCTATATGCTGAAAGACACTCTCAGCAGTTAGCAGATTGATGAAGGAGAATAAAAACAGGATCTGTAAACATACTATTTTTCTGTACATCTTTTATTCCGATTGAAGGCTGAGATCATAAATATCCAGAATCTCCGACTGCCAGGATTTAAATTCAGTCTGTAAAACAGAAATATCCGGATCGGTACCGTTTGATTTGAAGTAATTCTCAGCCATTTCCTTCAGATGCCGTGTATCCCCGTCAACCGGATCAAGAAGATCGGTATAATAGGAATATCTGGATTTGTCCGTTAACCTGTAGGTATCCGACATCATTCTCACAAAAGTGTTGTGAAACGAAATGACCTTATCGACCGAAGGTTTGATATTAACAAAATTGAGAATCAGACAGATTACAACAAGCGCAATACAGATGTATTGAACAACAAGCCAGAATTTCCTCTGCCATACATGGAAGGCTGCATTTGGGGATAAAACAAATCCAAGCAGGAATCCGGTTGCCAGTCCGCCTATATGCGCATAATTATTTATTCCCGGAACCGTAAAGCCAAGAAACAGGTTAATCAGAATCATTGGCAACAGAGCCGTTCCGGCAAAGCCTCTCAACCTGCCCTGTATCGTTCCATTGATCCCCGCGGCAAACATGAGGCCTATCAGTCCGAATATTGCACCGCTCGCACCGACAGAAGGTACCGAAGGAAAAAACACCTGCGTCAGCAAATTACCGACTACACCGGAAATGATATAGATAAAAATAAATTTCTGTGAGGTGAATACCTTTTCGACAATAATTCCAAAGTAAAATAAGGCATAGGAATTGAAAAAAAGGTGAAGAAGTCCTCCGTGTAAAAAGTTTGCCGTCATCAGCCGGTACCATTCCCCATTTGAAACATAGGGTCCATATTGTGCCCCGAATTGTATCAGAGTCGATGTACTCGCCCCATTCCAGATATTTCCAGAACCGGATACGATCGTCAGTAAATACATCAACAGGTTCAGTATTAATATCGAAGCGGTCATTGGTGACTGTTTAAGAAAATAAATAAATCGTGTATTTCTACCGTTAACGTTCATCGTGGAACACCAACTCCATTCTCATTCAATATTCCCATCACCGATTTATCAGTGCTGTCAACAACGACACCGGATACGTCAAAATTCAGAATCGTGTCAAGAACGGTTAGATATTGTGAAAACTGAAGACTCTGTGGGGATAAAGCCGGGATCACCTTTTCGTGAAGGACATGCTCAAGTGCCCATTGGGTGTCATGCGCAACGTTCTTTTTATCCGGGAACCAGTACCAGAAAACCGACCAGTCCACATAACCCTTGTTGATCCACAGGACCCAGTCCTGAAAATGATCATCAAGTGATTGCTGATAATCACTCTCATTGAACATAAATATTCTCGTTGACAGCCCGAGAGAGGTTGACAATGCCTTCATTCGCTTGATCAGATCATCAAGTGATTCTTTCCTGAAGGTTTGGAAATTTATAATCCTGTTTGAATTGTTTCTCCTGTATTGTTCATATTCTTTTAACGCATACGGGTTGTATCCGTATGCCTGAGTCGGATATTCAAAATTATAAAAGGCGATCTGACCCGGTTTATACTTTTTCAGGATCTCCTTTACAATAGAAATCGAAAAATTCTGTACGGCCGGAACTCCCGGATCCAATATCACCGGGTCTGTCAGTAATTCACCAAGCGAATTTCTGCTGAACCAGTCGGGATGCTTCTTGGCAACATGAAGCTGATTAACGGGGATATCCTCTGACGGCCAGACGGTAAAGACATCTATCAGCGGAATAATCTGAATATCGAAATTAGAAGCCTTTTTCATAATGTACCCCAGCGGATCAAATGACTCAGGGGTATCATTGTTTAAAAGCACATTACTCTTTGGAAGAATTTCAGAATCATAAAGCGATTCCATAAAAGATACCACCGGTACATACAGCGTATCTATTCTGTATTTAATACATTCTCCGAGGAGATTGTCAACCGATTCCTCGCTAATGAGATCTATTCTATCCACAACCACCGACAAACCAATATTTCCGGCAGCAAAAAAAGTGGTTGCACAAATGACGATTATCAACAGTAAAAAAAAGAGCTTTTTCAAGACGATCCCTCCTGGTAAATACTTGTAAATCCGCAAAAATTATACCATAACGTGATATACTTTATTGTGAAGCTTTTTATTTGAGATTATTTTTTTAATGTAATCTATCATCAAAAGACATCATGTATCATAAAGGGGGATTTTATGGAGATCAAGGCAATAAAAAAAGAAGATATCGGCAAGCTTGTCAGTTTAATCAATGAGGTTTTCGATGATTATCCAATAGAAATCAACTGGACGGAAAAGGATTTTGAGATGGATATGATAGAAAACCGAATCTCTTTGAATGATTCATTTTTTCTGATGGATGCGGAAAGATATATTGGATTCATCGTCATGGCTAAAAGCGCTCATAGTGCGCGAATAGACTCAATGGGGGTTATAAAATCAAGTAGGAGGTCCGGTTGTGCCTACTTCCTGTTACAGCATGTCATTGAGCATCTCAAATGGAAAAAAGTAACCGAAATTTCACTGGAAGTCCTTTCATCACATGAGCTTGCGGTAGAATTTTATAAAAAACACGGATTTTCTATAAAAAGAAACCTGTATTCCCTTATTTTTAATTTAAACGATTATGCGCCCCATCGGTTCCTCTTTAAAGAAGCCAACACACATATCATTCATGAACTTTCTCTGAGAGCGGAAATGATTTTCCAAAGGAATCCCAACTGGCAAAGAACACCTCTTACATTGCAGAATTCGGGAAACAGATATTTTAAACATGCCATATACGATTCCGGTAAACGCTCTCATCCAATAGGTTACGTTGTCTGGGGAGAAAATCCCGACCAGGCCTATATCGTCGATCTCTTTTCCGTCGATCCGGAATACGATTTAAAAGAGATCATTGAAGATTCCAGAAGATTCATCCGTGAAGAGACAAACAGGGAAAAATGTATCATCACCAATCTCCCGCAGGATGACAAGGTATTTGAAAAGCTTGTCGAATCGGGTGCCGAGATTCTCTTCAAACAATATGAAATGGGATTGAATATACGTTGAAGCAGTTTTTTTCCGAGATATATGAATCACTTCTAAAGAAATACGGGAAACAGAACTGGTGGCCGGCAGATAGTATCTTCGAGGTGATGGTGGGGGCCATACTCGTTCAGAATACCCAATGGTTTAATGTAAAAAAGGCCATAAGAAACCTGAAAGATGAAAAGATTCTTGAGCCGAGAAAGATGGCCTTATGCTCAGAAGAAAGACTCGCCACCTTGATCGTACACGCCGGTTACTATAACGTCAAATCGAAGCGTTTGAAAAATTTTCTTGATTTCCTGATGATCAACAGATTTGATTTTTACGCCTTAAAAATAAAACAAAGGGAAGAACTGAGAGAACAACTTTTAAACATCAACGGAATCGGTCCTGAAACCGCCGATAGTATCATGCTTTATGCCCTTGATCATAAGACTTTTGTGGTTGATGCCTATACAAGAAGGATGTTTTCCAGGTTAAAAAAGGACTTTTCCTGGATGACCCGTGTGACTTACGATGAATTAAAGTCATTTTTTGAAGAAAATATTCCCGATGACTTGTATTTTTACAACGAGTTCCATGCCCTTATCGTTGTCCATTCAAAGGACATCTGCAAAAGCAAACCACTGTGTGGGGAGTGTTTGTTCATGGAAAAATGCGATTACTGTAAAATGAGCAAAAAATCATGCAGTTAAAAAGGGTTGTCGCTTTAAATACTTCACGAAGAAATAAAAACACCTTTACCTTATTAAAGAATATCGGTTCGTTGTTGAATGAAAGCGACATAGAATTAGAAATTATAAACTGTCATCAGTATGATATTCGATATTGCAATGGTTGCGAATTATGTATTACGAAGGATTTTTGTCCATTGGATGACGATGTCGCTGACATCAATGAGAAATTAATCGCTGCAGACGGGATCATATTTTCCACACCGGTTTATATGGAAAATCTCTCCGGTATCCTCAAGACTTTCATCGATCGAAATTGCAAGTGGTTTCACAGAAGCCCCTTGATAAAAAAACCTTTCCTTGCAGTTTCTACAACCATGTCAAGCGGATTGAAACCGACGCTTAAATATTTGAATATCGTTGCTACTCGCTGGGGAATGATTCCGTGCGGCAATATTTCGCGCAGACTTAATACGTTCAAAATACCCATTTCGACAGGGGAAGTCGATACTTTTATTCGATTTATCCAACACCCTGAAAGTGTGATTCAGTACATTTCTCTATCAAAGGCCATTAATTTTAACGTTCAGAAGGCACTTGCCTTAAATCTCTTCGAAATAGATAGAAAATACTGGATAAACTCCGGATTAGCCGATCAAAAATATTATTACAGGGTATTAATGAACCCCCTCTCAAATTGCTTGGGAAAATTTCTCTTCAGAGTCATCAGCAAAGGAATAAAGAAAACGCATTGACACAGGAAATATTTACCAATTTTTTACTTCAATTTAAATAGGTATCCCCGAATTATCCCATTCCCCCCCTTGAAAAAAGGAATATTTGTTTCATTAAATTAAAATATAAAATATTCTGAACATCCCTTGAACAGTGTTGAACAGATTAAGTAGAATAGAGTAGAAATAGTGAGTAAAACAAAGATATTGGTATATAGTCGTATCTATTTGCTTTATTTCAGAGAATATGCTATAATTTCCCAATTTATACTAAAGGAGAGGATACAATGGGAAATTAAAACTTCCGAAGGATTATCAGAGTAAGTTGGATTTACTGGAAACTGAAGTTGCATTAAAGAAATTAAAGGATTATTTTGAACGTGCGCTTACCTATGAATTACATCTCACCAGAGTTTCGGCTCCCCTGTTCGTTCAACCCGAAACAGGATTGAACGACAACCTCAACGGAGTAGAAGAACCGGTCTCTTTTACGGTGAAAGACGGGGATACCTTCGTCGAAATCGTACACAGTCTTGCAAAATGGAAAAGAAATGCCTTGAAACGATACAATTTTTCTATCGGTGAAGGTCTTTATACGGATATGAATGCCATCCGAAAAGATGAAGAGCTTGACAATCTCCATTCGATCTACGTGGATCAGTGGGATTGGGAAAAGATCATCGCAAAAGCGGATAGAACCGAAGAAAAACTCAAAGAAATTGTCAGAAGCATCTTCAGGGTATTTAAAAGCACCGAAAGTTATATCACCTTTGAGTACAAGCAACTCGATGGTCCTTATCTCCCAGAAGAGATCACGTTTATTACCACACAGGAATTGGAGGATATGTATCCGGACTTGACCCCTAAAGAAAGGGAGGATAGGATAGCGAGGGAGAAAAAGGCGGTATTTATCCAGAAAATCGGCGGAAGACTGAAATCGGGTATCAAACACGATGGAAGGGCTCCGGACTATGACGACTGGGAATTAAACGGCGATATCGTATTTTATTATCCGCTCTTTGACAGTGCCTTTGAAATGTCTTCGATGGGAATAAGAGTCGATGAAGATAGTCTGAAGTTGCAACTCGGTATCGAAGGCTGCTCCGAGAGACTAAAGATGGATTTCCACAAGGATCTGATGGAAGGAAAACTTCCCTATACCGTTGGTGGGGGAATCGGTCAATCAAGAATCTGTATGTATTTCCTGCAGAAAGCACACATCGGCGAAGTACAATCCTCTATCTGGCCGTCCTCAATGATTCAGGAATGCGAAAAAGAAGGAATAATATTGCTTTGATATAGAAAAAAACCGGTGAATAAATTCACCGGTTTTTTATTTCGTTCCGATCATTTCCTGTTTGGATGGAAGAAAGAAAGTGTTATGTTTAAAGCACCAATCACTATGGCATAAGAAGCGATCACCCATAAGACGGTTATCAATCCGGCAACAGGGTTGGAAAGAAGGAATATGCCAACAATAACCGACAACACCCCATCAATTACCAGCAGCCATTTAAAGGCTGTTCTGACACGGTTTCCGTTCAGGGAAAAGCCCGCCCAGAAATCAAAGATACCGTAATAAACCAAAGCAATCCCCATGATAACGATAGCGACAACCTCTATCACCCCAGGAAAAATGAACGCAAGAAAACCTATTGCGATTCCGGCTATCGTCTCCGTGATCAACATCGACTTTGGCTGAGTGTTAGTCGACTGGCCCTTAAATTTTATAACCTGAATAAGTCTGTAAACACCGATTGCCGCCGCGAGAATCCCGATCAGCTTTACAAATATCGCTGAGGTAATACCGGGCCAAACCAGTAAGATAATACCAAACGCCGCTACACAAAGACCGATAATCAATCCCTGCCACCATTTTTCTCTCATAATGGAATCGGCAGTCTTGTAATATTTCTTTTCCATACACACCCCTCCAGATAAAGAACTATCTATTCATTTGATTATACAGGATTATTTTAAAAAAAGAAAACGCATCGCATGGCACAATGGCTTCCTAATATGAGTCGGAGAGTTAGCTCGGCACAGGTAACCCCATGGCACCCGAATGAGACCACTTATGGCTGCTTCCTTCCGGACCTGACCAGGTTCGCGGGCATTCGCCGCACAGGACCTCTGCCTCAACACCACTTTTCCAAAACATACATCGCGGGATAACCAAAGTCCACACAATGCGCAGAAAGTATTCTATCACAAATCATCAAATAATGCAAGGGGGTGAAGAAAAACTTCCCCTTAATGGGGAAGTTTTTTAATCTATCTTCACTTCTATACTCTGAGACTTCTCTTCTTCCTTTTTCTGAATCTTCAATTCGAGTATTCCTTCATTGTATTTTGCGGAAATCGTATTCAGATCAGCATCATCCGGAAGACTGAACTGTCTTTTAAATGAACCGTAACATCTTTCAGATACATGATAATTTTTATCTTCGCCTTCCTCTTTTGTCTTAACACTTTCACCGGAAACCGTGAGGACGTTGTTTTCAACGTTAACCTTCACGTTCTCCTTGTTAAAACCCGGCAACTCAAATTCAAAGACATATTCCTTATCGTTGCCGTAAACATCTACCTTTGGAACGATAAAAGAACCGGGTTGTTCTCTTTTCCCCGAAAGAAAATTATCAAAAACCGTATCCACATCTCTCTGCATCTCTCTGAAAGTCCTGAAAAAATCATCACTATTTGCCTTTCTAACTATAATACCCATTAAAAACACCTCCACTTTTAATCATTTTTCGGGTTTCATAAAATTGACGTAAGCGAAGGTTATTTTATTACACACAGAGCATTTTAATTTATGTGAATCGTATCAATATATTATAATATATATAACTCATATCTTTTTCCACACTTCCTCTATGATCATTTTCGTCATGGGAAGATCTATATCCCTTTTCTTGAGTTTTTCCACAAAATTCTCCGCCTCTTCTATGACATCACGGGCAATCGAATCCGTTGCATGGATAAAATAACCGATTCCATGCCTCGATTCCACAACGCCTTCATTTCCCAGTTTTTCAAGAGCTCTCATGACGGTGTTAATATTTGCCCCGAAGGTCTTTGAAAGTTCTCTAACCGGAGGGAGCTGATCCCCCTCGACGAAATTTCCAAGAAGAATCTCCTTTTTCACCATATTCATGATCTGAATATATATCGGAAGGCCGAGATGTTTATCCACAGTGGTAAACATTCATATCCCCTCCTTTTCACAAGACAAGCTTGTTCTGAAATGGCACAAACTCTTTTTTTCCTTGAAGATACCCAAGAATAATCTCTTTGAAATTGGGATATCGGCCTACTTCTTCTCTCGTCTTGACGAGTGTCTCGTTGTCCACAATACCGATAACAGCGCCAAAAGGCACGGTCTCACCCGTATTGACGATCCTGTGATTCTCTTTTGCATTATCAATCGTATCACTGTAAAGGATTTCACCCTCCCTGATAATCGCAAATGATGACGCTATCTCCTCGAGTTCATAGATCTCATGCGAGGAAATGATGATCGTCTTCTCCGACTGGTCTTCCGTATAATTTTTAATGACACTGAGTATCTCGGCACGTATGACCGGATCAAGGTTCTGGGTCGGCTCATCGAGCAGCATCAGATCGGCACCGGTTGACATGCAAAGGGCCATATTCAGCAAAGTCTTCATTCCCATCGAATAAGTACTGACCCTCTCATCGAGATTGAACCTGAAATGATTTGCAAAACTCGAAAAGACCTTCTCATTCCATGTCGGGTACAATCTGCTCCAGAGTCTGTGATAGTCCGAACCGGTAAAACGCGAAAAGGTCAACCTTTCTTCCGGCATAACGGCCATTTTTTCCTTTATTCCTGCACTTATGGGTTTTCCAAAAACGGATACCTCACCGAGGTCCGGTTTGATTTCTCCAAATATCGTTCGCAGAGTCGTTGTCTTCCCGGCGCCGTTTGGACCTATCAGGGCAAAGATTTCTCCATTCTTTATTTCCATGCTCACGTCGTTTAAAACCCTCTTGCTGCCAAATCGCTTGGTCATATTCGTTATCGTAACGCTCATTTTGTGGCCCCCTTCTTCACAAACATGTACAGTGCAAGCGCAAACAGAACAAACGCAAATGTCGCTGAAGCCAGCACATTCCCCTGTGAAACAGGGCTGATATACCAGTAGAAATTCCTGAATCCGCCGATGGACGAAAGAATCCAGTCCCCAATCAGAACAAGAAACGGCATGCCAAGATTGTCAAGCCCGGAAATGACAAAAATCATGGCGATAGAAAAATAAGAAGTCGCAAAGATGAGTGAATTAAGCCACGATTGCACAAAATACCCTGTCGTTAACAGACCCACGGGAATCGCCGCTCCGATAAAATGGGTAATCGTGATCAGCGATATCATAAATCCCCATGAGAGCAGGAAAACCTGTGAAAGTGAAAATGGCAGAATCATGAGATTTACGGTTCTTTTCTGCTGAATATCCCAGGCCAGCATGCTTGTGGCCAACAGAAAAAGAAACAACATTTTAAATTGAAAATTCGGAACAAAGAGAAATATGGAAAACACAAACAATCTTCCCGCTTTTTCACTGAATTCTTTTGCAAAAAAGGCTTCTATTCTTTTAAACATAGTCACACCTCCAGCCTTAATCCATATCCGAATAATTATATTCGCTGATATTGACATTAAACAGGTCCCCTTCGTGGTTGACATGAAGGATCGAATCACTGTCGGCAGGTCTTCTGATATCAAATTTACCGATGGCAGCCTTTAATTCAACCACTCTCTCCCCATCCCAGGATTCTTTAAAATAAAGATTCCCGTTGAGGACCTCGGAATCAAATTCAAAATGTCTCATCTGTTCGACATCACCGTTAAAATTAGCCGCATCCGCTTCAAAGATAAAATCATTTCCGTTCAGAATACCACTCCAGTTGAGGACAGAATTCTCAGTATAGAGATGCTCTGTCTGATAATTCCCCTGTACATTCAGGGCATCGATATGATACTCTATATCTTCCGCCAGAGTATCTCCCATTATCGTCGCCGCCTGAGCATAGACTTTCAGATTTAAAAATGGAAATTCTGCCGGGACATCAAGCACCAGAGTTTTATTTTCGTCCAGTTCCATCCCATCGAGCACCAGTACATCATTTTCACTGTCTCTTGTCATTTTCATTTCATCGGGAAAATACACTTTTTCGATATCCTCTTTGTAGTTAATCCTGACAGAATGTCCTTTAACAATGAGGATCTTATCGACTGCAGCTGCTGTATCGGGATTCACAAGCACCACCCTTGAATTAAAACCCAGCGAATACTCCATATGACTCCCATTCATCATCCAATTTCTCTGCATAAACCAGGGTAGATTCAATCCTGAGATAAAATCGTGGACAAAATAGCTCGCACTCATCACAAGCATCACTATGACAAAGAAAATAATCATCAGAACTCTGAATTTTTTAAAACAAAGTGCAAACAATATCCCGGCAATACCGGCAAACACAATTTTTGCGGCCAAAAAAGGTAAAAACAAGGCCAGACAGGAAAAAATCAACGCTATTCCCAGTTTTCCCAATATCGGATAATTTCTATCCATAAACACACCTCCGTTTTGATATTATGGTTCTTTAGTGTTCTATTGTATTATAACACCATAAATCTTTTTTGTCAACTCTCCAAAAAGAGCGATCCGTCTTTCTCTTCTTTTTCAAAGGAGAAATTTACGATGATTTCATTTTTCACACTTTATCCATATGATTTACTGTATAATATAGGGTATTCATTAGAAAGGAAGGGAGTATATGCTGAGATACATTATTAAAATCGCCATATCGGCCACCTTACTCGTTATCGTTTCAGAAGTCAGTAAAAAAACCTCTTTCTGGGGAGGTTTAATTGCCTCTTTACCGATTACATCCCTACTGGCCTTGATATGGTTGTACTTCGATACAAAAAATGAGAAAAAAGTAGCCGAGCTGTCAATGAACATTTTCTGGTTCGTGCTTCCTTCATTACTCTTCTTCGTCACTTTACCGGTTTTCATCAACAAGCTCGGTTTAAATACCTATCTTTCGTTGTTCTTGTCGGCCCTAATAACCATGTTCGGTTACTGGATTACCAGTATCATTCTGTCAAAATTCGGAATCAAAGTTTAAGTGTGTTTTTTACACATAACAGCTTATTCCGGGATTTTCGACCCATTCAAATTATATACAGGAATCTATCTGAAACCGATTATTCTCCGAGAACACGAATGATGCCCTCTGCATTCTCTATTGAATCGGAAGCAGCCAGGAGACCTGTCTCTTTACCCCTGACCACCGCATTAAAATGATCAATCTCCAGCATATAATTATCCGGGCAATCGACGACAACTTCTTTTAATTCATTTCCCCTTTTTATTCTGTATACGAGATTACCCCTTCCGTTAAACGTCTGTGGTGTCATCAGCGTTCCCAAGGTTCCGTTGACTTCGAATCTCATCGAAAGGGCCTCGTTAAAAGAGACGTGGGAGACGGAATGAATTCCGTTTTCAAAGGTAACGATATAGGAAGTAGATACATCGACGCCCTGTTCTGTTCGTAACAGACTCGAAGTAATCCCTTTTATCTTAGAATCGGCAAGGTATCTTGAAAGATGCAGGGTATAACAGCCGAGATCATACATGGCGCCACCGCCAAGTTCCCGGATCCATCTGATATCTGATACTCTCGGCGTGAGATCAAAAGTGAAAGTGGAATTCATCGATTTAATCTCTCCGATCTCACCGGATTCAACGATTCGCTTCATCTCCTGAATGAGTGGACTGTGTATATAGGCAAAGGCTTCTATGAGCGTTTTTCCCTCGATCTCGGCCACTTCAAACATCTTCTTCACTTCATCCGTATTGAGGCCGAGAGGCTTCTCACAGAGCACGTGCTTGCCACTCTTTAAGGCCTTTAATACCCATTCCATATGAAGACCATTTGGAAGTGGGATATAGACCGCTTCTACATTCTCATCGGAGAGTAAATCCTCATAGGCATAATAGACCCTTTCCGGTTTAAAAAGGCCGGCAAATTCATCAACCTTTTCCTTTTTTCTTCCCGCTACCGCATATAATTTCCCCGTCTTTGAATGAAGAAGTCCGGGAATTACCGCCTTTCTCGCGATATTGGCCGTCCCTAGAACTCCCCAGTAGAGTTTTTTCTCCATAACCGTACCTCCTCAAATGTGATTGTGTTATAATTCAGTATATCAGGTATGGAGGGTTTTATGAAAAAAAGGAATGTCTTCTTTTTCGTTTTAATAATCATCATGATGATATTGTTCTTCAGTTCCTGCTCTTTTATAGAAAGTAATCTTGCCTACATAGATTCCACCGAGGACGTCATAAATACCATATACACAACTTCCATAGTTGGCATCGTTCTCTTCCTCTGGGGAAGGGAATTTTAAAAAAGAAGAAGGATCGAACGATTCGATCCTTCTTCTTTTTATCTCGGTATTCCTCTTTCAATCGTATAAGTAACAGGCAACAAAATGCCCCGCCTCTATTTCCCTTAATTCAGGAATACCTTTTGTACATCTTTCGAATGCCCTTGGACAGCGTTTTAAAAACCGGCAGGTCTGCGGGGGATCTACCGGTGATGGAACATCACCGGAAAGCAGCTGTTTTCCCTTCTTTCTCATATGTGGATTAGGCACCGGGATTGAATCGAGCAATCCTTTCGTATACGGATGCAGTGTATTTTTAAACAATTCTTCCGTCTCGGCCATCTCGATGATCTTTCCGAGGTACATAACCGCTATTCGATCCGAAATATGTTTTACGACACTCAGATCATGGGCGATAAAAAGATAGGTGAGATTCAAATCCTCCTTCAAGCCTTCAAGGATGTTGATCACCTGCGCCTGTACGGATACGTCAAGCGCGGATACCGGTTCATCACAGATAATGAATTCGGGATTGACGACCAGCGAGCGCGCAATCCCCACTCTCTGACGTTGCCCACCTGAAAATTCATGCGGATACCTTCTCATGTATTCCGGTCTCAACCCAACTTTCTCAAGAACTTCGGCGATGATTTCCCTGCGTTCCGACCTCGACTTTCCTATACCGTGTATCTTCAATCCTTCAGTTATGATATTTTCTATATTCATTCGAGGATTAAGAGAGCCATACGGATCCTGATAAATCATCTGTATCTTCTGTCTGAATCCCCTCAATCGAGAAGGCTTCAATTTGAAAATATCCGTGGGATTTTCCTCTCCTTTCTCATAGTACATGAATTCACCCGAAGTAGGTTGATAGATTCTCACAAGAGTTCTGCCAAATGTCGTCTTTCCGCAACCCGATTCTCCGACCAGCCCAAGTGTTTCTCCCCTTCTGATTGAGAAAGAACAGCCATCAACGGCTTTCAGATGGGACACCTGTTTTCTGAAGGCCCCATTGGATTGAGTGAACCATTTGGAAAGATCCCTGATCTCACATAAGTTTTCATTTTTCATTCATCATCACCGCTTTTCTCTTCAAGCCAGCATCTCGAATAATGAGTAGTCCCTGAAGCCACCTGAAAAAGTTCAGGATTTGAACGAATACACCTTTCAGAGGCAAACCGACATCTCGGGTTAAACCGACAGCCCTTCGGAAAATTAGCCGGATGAGGAACATACCCCTTTATTGTCGATAATTTACGCTGGTCCTTTTTTTCGATCTCGATATTTGGAATCGATGACATAAGTCCTTTTGTATAAGGGTGTCCGGGATGGTCAAATATTTCATACACATCCCCGATTTCCACTATATTACCGGCATACATGACGATAACCCTGTCACACATCTCGGCTATGACTCCGAGATCATGCGTGATCAGGATGATGGAGGCATCAATCCTATCTTTAAGATCGTTGATAAGTTCCAGAATCTGCGCCTGGGTTGTCACATCCAATGCCGTTGTCGGCTCATCAGCGATGAGAAGCCTTGGCTGGCACGCAAGGGCCATGGCGATCATCACACGCTGTCTCATCCCCCCCGATAATTGATGTGGATATTCTTTCAACCTTTTTTCCGGTTCGGGGATTCTCACTTTTTCCAGTAAGGCCATCGATTCCCTGTGAATCTCATCTTCAGTCATCTTTCTGTGTAGGATAAAAGATTCCGCCAACTGCCATCCAACGGTATAAATCGGATTAAGAGATGTCATCGGCTCCTGAAAGATCATAGAGATCTTTTCCCCTCTCACGTTGGCAAGCTCGTTTTTATCGTAGGCCAGGATGTTTTCCCCTTCAAATTCTATTCTCGTCTTTTCGCCCAATATAGAATTATTGGGGAGTAGTCTCAGAATAGAGTAAGCGGTAACACTCTTGCCACAACCTGATTCACCGACAATTCCAAGAATTTCATTTTTCTTTACGGAAAAAGAGACATTACTGACTGGATTGACAATGCCAAATTCTGTCTTGAAACTGATTGAAAGGTCCTGAACGTTTAATATACAGTTAGAATTATTCATGCTATCACGACTCGCTCACAAATTTGGGATCGAGTGCATCTCTCAAACCGTCACCAAGAAAATTGACATTCAACACGGTTATGAAGATAAAAAAACCCGGGAAGAACGTCAGCCACCAGGGAGTTTGACCGGTCCCCGTTCCTAGAATGTAGGTCATCGCCCCCTGAAGCATATTCCCCCACGAAGGCATGGGAGGCTGTATCCCCATTCCAAGATAACTCAAGGAGGATTCAGATAATATGGCATAGGAAAGATTCAGCGTTGTACTCACAATGACAATGGGAATGACATTCGGAAGGATATGTTTTAAAATGATCATCAGTTTGCTTTGTCCCATGGTCTGTGAAGCCATAACGTACTCGGATTCCCTGAGCGAGAGCGTCATGCCTCTGACAAGTCTTGTAACCCTCATCCATCCGAAAGCCGTCAGGACAAGGATGATACTGAATACCCCCGAACCAAAAACGAGACTGAGTATCAGCAGTATGGGAAACATCGGAATAGAAAGCATGATATCCACGAAACGCATGAGTAATTTATCCCAGATTCCCCCAAGAAAACCTGAAATCAGACCTATAATCAACCCTATAATTGTTGAAACAAGAGATGAAACAATCCCAACAATCAATGAAATTCTTCCACCATACATAATGCGAACAAAGACATCATGCCCCAGCTCATCGGTTCCGAGAAAATGATTTTCCGAAAGAGGTGGAGCGAAAATGGCCATAAAATCCATCTCATCATAAGTCGTCTCCACAAATAAAGGACCGATGAATGTGAATACGATGAGTGCTGAAATGATTATCGCACCGATCACTGCCATTTTATGCTTAAAGAACTTCTTCAGAACGAGTTGATTGTAGGATCCTGCAGGTAGGCCGGAAATCTCATTTTCCAATTCGTCAAATTTTTTCCTGAACATCTCATCCCCCCCTCTTTACATCGTCAAGCTTTATTCTCGGATCCACAAGTACATACAGTACATCCGCAAGAAGATTTGACAGTAGGGTGATGATCGCCAGAAACATCAGACAGTTGATGGCAAGGTTATAATCGCTCGCTAAAACCGCTTGATACATCAATCTTCCCATTCCAGGCCAGGCGAAAACGGTTTCTATGATCAGCGCACCGCCAAAGAAGTAGGGAATATCCAGCGCGATGATTGTGATAATCGGAATCATTGCGTTTCTGAGTGCATGTTTCATGATAACCCGGTTCTCCCTTGCACCTTTTGCATACGCCGTACGAATGTAATCCTGGTCCAGCACCTCAAGAAGCGAGGCCCTGATATAACGAACCCAGAAGGCCACCTGAACAATGCCAAGTACCAGAGCCGGCAAGACAAGATGTTTCATCTTATCCAGAAACACCGTCCAGAATCCCTGTAACCCATAGGTTTCTATCCCCGAAATAGGCAGCCATTGCAGAATGACCCCGAATAAAATAATCGCCATCAGTGCAAACCAGAATGAAGGTAGAGAGATTCCCACAAAGGCAAAGATCGTCGTTGAATAATCAAAAACGGAATATTTTTTTACCGCGGAATAGATTCCTATCGGCAACGCAAGCACCAACCCGATAATCCACGCCGTCACGGTAAGAAGCAGTGTATTCGGAATTCTTGAAAACAGCAGTTCTGCAACCGGTATTTTATACTGACTTGAATAACCGAGATCTCCGGTCAGGATATTCTTCAGCCAGTCAATATATTTGACTATCAGCGGATCATCAAGATGATAATAGGCTCTTAGTTCAATCAGCCTTTCAGGATCCTGGGCAAAGGCTCTCGGATTCTGCATTCTCATCTGAAGAAGCGGATCACCTGGCATTGCATTTAACAAGGCAAAGATGATAAACGATATGATAAAGAATATCGGTATCAGTTCAAGAGTTCTCTTAAAAAAATAACCTCTCATATTAAACCTCTTTTTTTAAAATGTCTTCCCCTTCTGAATATAATCCGCTGAATTCAACCCTGCAAGCAGCTGGACCGTAACAAGATCCTTTATAGGAATCGTCTTGTAATTGAATTCCTTCTCGAGGTAATCGAAATGCTCATCAAACATCTTATCCACTTTTTCCTTTGCCGCTTTTATCTTCTCCGACCCCGTTTCAAGATTCTCATCGACAAGTCTTCTGAACATACCGAGGGATAAGCCCTGATAGAATTGTGAAACGAGCAGATTATCGAAGACTTCTGAGACTTTTGCGGTTCTTTCCAGTTCTCTGTTCGTATTGATTTCATTTTCCTCAACCTTCAGATAGGGAATCATCATCTTCAGATTATGCGATACAGCGGAATAAAAAGGAGAATCCTTTTTGATTATCTCCGGTTCTATCTCATCAAAAATGGCCATCAACACGGAATTCATCTCCTGTGATCGTTTGATATTCTTCAGCCTGGCTTCTTTCCTCGTCATCTCGGAATCCGATAGATCTTCTATTCTCGGATCATAATAATAAGGCATCTCACACACAAGGGTAAAGGTGCCGGCTATCTTTGCCGCATATTCATCTGAGCATGTCCCGGCCTTTATAATCGTTGCCGGATCCTGATCACTGTTCTGTTCTATGTAATCATATTCCTGTGAGATGGAAGACAACTCGTAAACCGCAGGCGCCATAGCTTCAAGATAAGGGGCTTCCGGCTCACCAAGCGACAGTGGAAGATTTACAAGGGCAGGCAGTTTTTCAAATATCGGATAAAGAGCCGGGGAATCCTCTGTAATATAATAATAAACGCCACCAAAACCGGCATTGTGAAGTGAAAACATAAATTCCGGTTTCTTTTCTTCTATCAGTTTCATCAACACCTGTGTTTCAGGAAGTGGTGAATCAAAATGCAAGGTCTTGTAATCGATGGGAAACGTCCATTCGATCTGTTCATGTGCCGGTGGGCGATAAAAATCCTGAGCATATTTTCTGATAGAGGTGCTGTCATTAAACCAGCCCTCATTCAGTTTTGTGCCATCCACGTCTATTACCTTTATAAGGTACCAGGTATAATCCATTCTTTTCCTGAGTTCTTCATCTTTGGCCAGTCTTTCCGAAAGAAAATCCAACATCATCGCACCAATCGGTTCATTGGGATGTGGACAGCCAAACATCAGGGCATTTTTAGAGCCATTCCCAATTTTAAGCACATAGATTGGATGGCCCTTCCTTGATTTTCCCGCCTGATAGCACTCAACCACATCACCGTACTTTTCAGCCAATTTCAGTGATCTTTCATCCATTTCATCAACCGTATAAAACCTTTTATAATCAGGAATATCTTTTATTAAATACTGAAAATCCATTAGCTTCCTCCTCAATTAAGTAAAAGATGACAGGACTGTATCCAGTCCTGTCCTAAAAAATCATATTATTTCTGTATATACCAATTCTGAATGGTCCAGCCAAGTCCACCATCATAAGTAGAGCTGAAGCTCTGTATATATTTCTTTGCAAAATGAGGTGTTGGGTCGGCCATAAGAGGAATAGTAGGCAGTTCATCCGTCCAGAGTGCAAAATGATCCTCGTAGAGAGTGAGTTTCTTATCCGCTTCAAGAGTCTGCGTCAACTCTTCGAGAATTGCATCATTCTCATCATTCGACCAGCCCGTATAATTCGTTCCGCCAAAACCATTTGCTTCAGAAGGAATACAGTTTGTCCCCCAGTAATTGGCTGCCTCATCACTGATTCCATATCCCCAGCCTGTCAGGAGCGCATCAAATTTCCCGGTAGGCATGATTTCCGTCCAGAGAACGAGTGAAGGCTTCAGATCGATGTTCACCTTCATCCCAATTCCCTTAAGCATTCCCTGGATAAGCTGCGTAAGTAGTTCCGTACTCGTACTTCCGGCGGCACCGATGAGATCAAATTCAAAGACCTTACCATCTTTCTCAAAATATCCCGCTTTATTCATTTGCCAGCCGGCTTCTTCCATCAATTGCCTTGCCTTAGCCGGATTATATGGATAATGAACAACCCTCGGATCTTTAAGGGCCTCTCTCATCATATGAAGTTCTGTAATCCATGTATCCACTATCTGTGCTTCGTTCTTATACACAATCATATTGATCTGATCCCTGTTAAGTCCAAGGAGGAAGGCCTGTCTGACTCTCTTGTCGGCGAAAAGCTCATTGGGTTTGGAGGTATCTTCAGGATCCCTGAAATTAAGATCAACGCACTGATAAGCCACATTCGGCGTCAGAAAGACGTTATAAATATCCGATTTCTGATCCCTGAGCTGAAGACTCTGTTTCAGATCGAGTGTGTATCTGCCTACGTCAATCTCCCCATTAAGGGTAGATGCAAATACCGAATCGGCATCCGGAATGATCCGGAAAACGACGGTATCGATATTCGGTCTTCCCATGTAATAATCGTCAAACGCTTCAAAAACGACATACTGTCCTTCTTTGTATTCTTTAAACTTGTAGGGTCCGCACAAGATCGGATTTCTTGTCACTTCAGTTGAAAATTCCTCCCACTGACCGGTTTCCTTTGCCTTTTCAAAATCCGCTCTGTACACATGCTCGGGAAGCTGGAACCATCCAAAATAATAGGCATATACGGATGATCCGAATTTGGCATCTGCCATCAGCTGATCAAAATAGATGGTAAAGCTGTAATCATCGTGAACCTCTACCTTACTGACCAGATTTTCAAAGTAATTAGAAGTTACAGGTGCATCCGACGTCATGACTTCCCATTGGAATTTGGCATCATTTGCCGTTACTTCCACACCATCATGCCATTTGATCCCTTTTCTGAGCTGATACGTAACCGTCATTCCACCGTTATCAAGCATTTTTATCAAACCGTTTTCCACAGTAGGAATCTGCTTGATCATTCTTGGAATATAAAAACCGTTTTCCTCTGTTCCAAGATAACCATCACCCATAATATTACAAAGCGTCCAGGTTAATCCCGATGAGGTGAAAACGGTGTTAAAGCCGGGGGGATCAGCTGTTACAGCCGTTACAACCTGTCCACCCTGCTGTGGCGGGAATTTGGCAGAATAGATTGCCCTTGCCGCTTCTAATTTTGTTACAGGCTCAAATGGGGCGGCAAGATAACCGTATCTGTGATCGAGTAATTGATGATTACTCTGATAGCCAAGTGTAAAATAGCCAAGGCAATCTTCCGGTATCTCATATTCATCATTTGACCAGGTATAAGCATCTTCAAATGTTTCTGTTTCCGCTGACAGGCCGAGAAAATCCACAAGTGACACAATAAAATCCTTTCTCAGAACCGGTTCTGCAGAACTTTCAAATGAAACGGATTCCCCCGGGAATGCCTTTTCCAACGCCGTTGAAAACTCTTCCCAAGTCAAAGCCTCATCATTACATTCAGCAATGATTCCTTCCGACTGAATAAAAGGAACTGCGATTTCTCCCGATACCTGAGCAAAAGCCGTTCCCAGCATCACGAAAATAATAACGACAAAAAACATACGCTTTTTCATTAATACACCTCCGTATAAAATGATGGTACCTTCAAAGTCCGGTAGTAATTGTGTAACACCTATAGAAATTTGATGGATTAAAACATAAACCGTATAAAATATGAAATATTTTTTCGATACTCATAAAATATGAAATTATTATTTTGTAATCAATTGATCTTATGACTTAATTACCGGCCTGGAATCCAAGCAAGGGGAATCAGAGGGTAATTATAATTCGGCATTCGGACTTTTTCTTATTTTAGTAGTAGTCCTTTATCAATACAACTCCGATGGATATAAAAACAAAGCAACAAGTTTAACAAAAAATATACGAAACAGAACGCTTTTATAGAGAAGATAATTTATTTTAGCAGAAATTTTATGTAAGGTTAATGGAAAGGCCTCCTGTTGGAGGCCTTATAATTTATTTTGTTCTGTACAATCTGTCTCCGGCATCTCCAAGACCCGGAACAATATAGTCTTTGTCGTTGAGTCTTTCATCTATCGCAGCGGTATAAATTCTTATACCCGGATGCTGTTTGAGCAGTTCATCTATCCCCTCCGGCGCTGAAAGAAGTGAGAGGAAGAATATATTTTCCGCTTTTGTTCCATTTTTCAACAGTATATCGATACTCTTTGCCGCAGAATTTCCAGTTGCGAGCATCGGATCAAGCAGGAAAAGTTCCTTGTCTTCAAGCTCTGGCATCTTGGCATAGTATTCAACGGGCTTATGAGTTTCCGGATCACGATAAAGGCCGATATAACCGACAGAAGCATTCGGGAGCAGTGTAAGAACCGCATCGAACATTCCAAGACCAGCTCTCAGTATGGGGACAATAACGATATCTTTATCATTAATTCTCTTTCCGTTTGTCATACCAATCGGCGTTTCCACTTCCACATCATTCGTCTTAAGATTGGCTGTAGCCTCATACGCAAGCAATAATGTCAATTCTCTGAGAAGTTCTCTGAACTCTTTCGGTCCTGTCGTGGAATCTCTCATAATAGTGAGTTTGTGCTGAATCAAAGGATGCTCAACACAAAATACCTGTTCCCAGTTTTTAAATGCCAATTTAAAAACCCCCTTCTGTTTTTAATTTTTTTATCGTTCTTTGCGTGGCAATTTCATCCATTTCTTTCTGAACAGTCAGATTCTGTTCGAAATAAAATTCGCCTTTTTTCTTATCCTTTAACTTTTCGAGTGTTTTACATTCTTTATCAATGGCGAGATACTTCCTCTTTTCCTCATCGAGTATCCTTTGAAGCTCCATCAGTTCCTTCTTATACCGCTCAAGCATCCCATATTCGGAATCGATGTAATTTTCCCACGAAACACAATCCACAGCTGTCGCCTGACCGGATCTCATCAGATTATAAAACCGGTTCTCCTGTTCAACAATGTGATATTTAAAATCCGTTATGAATTCCTGCTTCATGTCATGATTTTTTTGAGCTTGATGTACAGCCATTTTCTGCTGATCACGTCTTTTGTTAAAAATCTGCAGTACCCTTTCAAGCCGAAACTTGAATCTTTTCACTTAAGAACAGCTCCTATAAAACTCATCAGCTCCTTAATCCCCTTCCTTTTCGTACTGGATACCGGAAATAGTTCAAAATCCCCATAAGGCTGTATCCTTTCACGAGTTTCTCTCACAGATTCCTGAATCTTCTGTTGGGATAGCTTATCCGTCTTGGTCAGTATAACGGCTATCGGAATATGAAACTGAAGTATCCATTCCAGAAAAATAAAATCCGCTTTAATGAGTGAATGCCTGGAATCTATCAGAGTAAAAAGCATCGAAAGCCTTTCAGCTGTCGAAAAATACTCCGTCATCAGTTTCTCCCATTTTCTGAGCTCAGATTCTGAACGCTTGGCATATCCATACCCGGGGAGATCAACAAAATAATCTCTTTCATTGACGAGAAAATAGTTGATCGATCTCGTTTTACCAGGCGTGGAACTGACTTTTGCAATCTTGGTGTTGATCAATACATTCATCAGTGAAGACTTGCCAACGTTGGATCTTCCGACAAAGGCGATACTGTTCCTCTGATCGTTGACCAGCTGATTGGGGAGATAAGCTGTTTTAAAGAGCTCTGCTTTTTTAACGGTATACATCTGTCTACTCCTTTACCAGTGCAATATTTAAAACCTGATCGACCGTTTCGACAAAATGGAATTTCATCTTTTCCTTTATCTCATCAGGAACTTTATACAAATCCTTCTGATTTTCTAACGGTAATATGACTTCTTTTATTCCAATCCGGTAGGCAGCCATGACCTTCTCACGTACACCCCCGATTGGAAAGACCTTGCCCCGCAGGCTTATCTCACCCGTCATGGCAATATCATTTCTGACCGGTCTGTTTTTCAGACAGGAAACCAGGGAAGTAAGTATCGTTACCCCCGCAGAAGGTCCGTCTTTTGGCACTGCTCCTTCCGGGAAATGCAGATGCAGGTCTTTTTTTTCAAAGAAATCCTCACTGCAATCGTCCTGACATTTGACTTTGGCCAATGATAAAGCTATCTGTGAGGACTCCTTCATCACATCACCGAGTTGTCCCGTCAGCTGTATGTTTCCCTTACCAGGTTGAAACAGGGCTTCGACCTGAAGAACCGTCCCTCCGACAGATGTCCATGCAAGGCCTGTTGTAACCCCTATCTCAGGTTTTTTTAATCTCTCATCTTCAAGGTATCTTGCGGGGCCAAGCAGCTCCTCAACATCACCTTTTCTGATCTTGACCTGATCTATTGACTCTTCAAGCAACTTCAACGCACTCTTCCTGATAATCGACGCCAGTTCCCTCTGCAGATTCCTGACCCCGGCCTCCCTTGTATAAGAATCGATGATTTCATTGACGGCATGCGTTGTAACGTTCACTTTATTCTTCATATTATGCTCTTCGAGGATTTCAGGTAGAATGTACTGTGTGGCAATCTTCTCCTTTTCTATCCTGGTATAACCCGGAATCTCTATAGTTTCCATACGATCGAGAAGGGCCGGTGGAATGGTGTATAAGACATTTGCAGTAGTGATGAATATAACACCGGAAAGGTCAAACTCCGTTTCAAGATAATGATCGGTAAAAGACTTGTTCTGCTCGGGATCAAGGACTTCGAGTAAAGCGGCTCCCGGGTCTCCCTGAAAACTCTGTCCCAGTTTATCTATTTCATCGAGTAGAATCAGCGGATTCTTTACCCCCGATTCTCTTATCAGCTGCATGATTCTGCCGGGGAGTGCCCCTACATAGGTCCTTCTATGTCCTCTGATCTCGGCTTCATCACGCATACCGCCAAGGGACATCCGGACAAATTTTCTGTTCATCGCTCGTGCAAGCGATTTCCCGAGAGATGTCTTACCGACACCCGGAGGTCCGACGAGACATAGAATTGGTGCCTTCAACCCTTTTGAGAATGAACGGGCGGCAAGATATTCCAGAATTCGCTTCTTCACCTCATCTAATCCGTAATGATCCTCATCAAGGACTTTTTTGGCCTGTTTGATGTCTATGATATCCTCTGATTCCACAAACCACGGGAGTTCCAACAACCAGTCCAGATACGTTCTGATAACCGTCGATTCAGCTGAAAAGGCGGGAGATTTCTCGAGTCTCTCAAGTTGCTGTAGGGCTTTTTCCTCTACCTTTTCGGGGAGTGTTGCCTGTTCAATCCGCTCTTTATATTCCATGATTTCCGGATCCCCGGAACCGTCCAGTTCCTCCTTGATCGTTTTCATCTTTTCCCTGAGATAATATTCTTTCTGATTCTGTTCTATCTTTCCCTTGACCTTTCTTTCAAGATCCTCTTCTATCTTCAGCAGCTCGTTTTCCCTGAGAAGTATTTCCAATAGCAGTTCCAATCTCTGTTTAGGGTGAACGATTTCAAGAAGCATCTGCTTTTCTTCCAGTTTAATCGGAAGCATGGAAGCAATCAGATCGGCAAACTTATCCGGATCATCCGTATTATCAAAGGACTGAAGCGCTTCGTTCGGAATTCTTCTCGTCAGATTGAAGAACCTACGGCCCTCTTCCTTTACCCTTCTCACAAGTACCTCAAGGGATTTTGTGTTCCTGTATTTGGCTTCAAGGATCTCTATTTTAGTAACTAAGCAATCTTCATCCATTACCGTATCGTATCTTCTCGCCCTCGTTACCCCTTCGGCCAACACCTTAAACGAGTTGTCCGGCAACTTCATCAGCTGCATAATCCTTGCTACTATGCCATATTCATAAAGATCATCTATTTCCGGTTCATCAATTTGTATCTCTTTCTGCGACACAAGGAATAAAAATCTCCCCTTATCCTCAATAGAATCTTCCAACGCGTTCAACGATTTTTCTCTCCCGATATAAAAGGGCATCACCGCCCCGGGATAAATCAACATATTTGTTCTCATCGGAATTAAAGGCAATTCATTCGGTATATCTTCCGGGCCTTTACCTTCCGCAGCAAAATCTTCCAAAGCCTTAAACTTTGCCATTCCCAACCTCCAATTTCATTCTGTTAAAACAATTATTTTATCTCTACTTCAGCTCCCAAGCCTCTGAGCTTTTTCGTTATTTTATCATATCCTCTGAAAATATGATCCACTTCCTGGATCAGGGTATCTCCATTTGCCGATAGACCGGCGAGTATAAGTGCCGCCGCACACCTCAAATCCGTAGCCATCACCGGGGCACCTTCAAGTTCATCAACGCCATTTATCATTATACTCTGATTTCTTACAAATATTCCCGCGCCAAACCGCCTCAATTCCTCTGCGTGAGAATTCCTCTCAGGAAAGACCACATCCTGAACAACGGACTGCCCCTGACAGAGTGTCAGCAAAGTCGTCATCTGAGGTTGCATATCCGTTGGAAAGTAAGGAAAGACATCGGCTTTTACAAATGCGCCTTTCATCGGCGTAAGTGAGTGATAAGTGAAGGCTCTGTCCTTCTCTACCCTGAAAGGGGCATTGAGCTTTGTAAGCACTTCGGTTAAGGCAATGTTGTCCTCTTCCACATATCCTTCGACCTCTATCTCGCCACCGGTTATCAATCCCGCGATAAGATAAGTCCCGGCTTCCATTCTGTCATAGATAACCTCAAATTCAAGACCATGCAGTTCCCTGACACCGGTAATCTTTAACGTAGAAGTTCCCTTTCCTTCTATTTTGGCTCCCATACCAATCAGAAAATCTACCAGCTGAGTGATCTCAGGTTCCTTTGCGGCATTGTTCAGCAGGGTTGTTGTCCCCTCGAGCTTTACCGCTGTCGATAAGATCTGTTCGGTCGCACCTACCGATGGAAACGGCAAATCGATGACCGCCTCTTTTACCATTCCAACTTTTTCGGTAAACACCACTCCGTATTCGATATGATTATCAAAACCGAGTTTTTTTAATCCCATCAGATGTATATCCACAGGTCTCGGACCGATCGAACAACCTCCCGGCAGTGGAACCTGTGCTGTATCGTTCATCACACTGAGTGGACCAAGGATATTAAACGAGGCTCTCATCTTTCTGATCAGATGATAAGGTACCACATTCTTACAGCTCTTGTGAGCTTTGATCTCTATGACACCGTCTTCAAAAACGGTTTCTATCTCAAGGGCGTTTAATATTTCTATCATCGTTCTGACGTCTTCAAGATCAGGTACTCTTTTAATAACAATCCTTTCTGTGGTCAGCAAACTCGCAGCCAGAATTGGCAATACGGCATTTTTAGATCCGCTGGTCTGAACTTTTCCCCTAAGTTCAATTCCTCCGCTAATAATCATTTCAGACATAATAGTCCCCCCTTAATTTAATACAGTTCTATAACGGTAACACCGGTCCCTCCTTCCTTAGGCTTTCCTATCCTGAAAGAAGACACTCTTCCGTTAGAATTCAGATAATCCCAGATACCTTCCGCAAGTTTTCCGGTTCCCTTCCCGTGAACAATGTAACCCGTCTTGTGGTTATGCAGAATCAGATTCTCAAGAAAAAGCTTCAACTTGTCCACTCCCTCTTCCACCGTATGGCCTCTGATATCCAGTCTGTTGGAATTATAAGTGGCTGTCTGACTCCCCATGTTATAAAAGACATATTTCTGTTCCCTTTCCCTGTCCGGAATCTCTGACTCCCCAGCCATCTCGAGATTTCCGGGATCCACTTCCACTTTCAAAATTCCATTCTGTACGATGAGCTTTCCCGATTTCTTTTCAACAACTTCCATCGCGACATCCGTCCCTTTGATCTTGACCCAATCCCCAGGTTTTATTGAATCAGGATCTGTAATTCCGACGCTCTTGCTCGCCATCTTCAGTTTTTCCTTAAATTCACCGAGCTTTCTGTTTTTCATGGCCTCAAGATCTCTGTTGGTTTCCCTGACATCCGTCAGAGATTTCTGCTTCCCCATTTTAAGCTTGCTAACCGTCTGCTCTGCCTCTTTTTTTAAACTCGCTATATATTCCTCGAGTTCATCTATATCCTCCATAAATCCTTCTATCTTCTGTTTTCGGATCTTTTCAAGCTTATCCTGCATCTTTTCCTCTTTGGTTTCCAATTCACGCCTGATATCCTCTGCTCTCTGTTTTTCATCCTCAAGCTTCTGCTTTTCATCATGGAGGGAATTGAGAACCTCATCCACATTTCCATATTCCTCATTTTTAAACTTTTCAGCACTGATCAGGACTGCATCGGGTACACCGAGTCTTTTAGCGATATCAAACGCATTTGAACTTCCGGCAAGTCCAACCCGTAATTTGTAGGTTGGTGAAAGGGTTTCTATATCAAAGCTTACGGAAGCGTTCAGAAGCCTCTGGTTACCGTAACAATAAATCTTCAATGGGGTCAAATGGGATGTAACGATCAGTTTTACCTTTTTTTCAAGCAGGACCTCCAACAGTCCCAACGCCAGAGCGGCTCCTTCAACCGGATCAGTTCCGGCTCCAAGCTCATCAAGCAGAACCAGTGTCCTCTCATCCGCCTTGTTGACGATTTCCGTGATATTTCTCAGATGCCCGGAAAAGGTACTCAACGATTGTTCGATCGATTGCTCATCACCGATGTCCGCAAGGATACGACTCACGTTTCCCACCCTGCTCCCCCTCGATGCCAGTATTGGCATACCGCAAAGAGCCATCAGATGTGCGAGTCCGATCGTCTTCAGGGTAACGGTCTTTCCCCCGGTATTTGGACCTGTTATGACGATCCCCTGTTTTTGAAGACCAATGGAAACCGTTATCGGGACACACCTTTCCCCAAGAAGCGGGTGCCGGACATTCAACAGATTAAAATCGGAATCCGAACTGAGTTCAGGCACGATTCCACCGTATTTAAGGGCATACTTTGCCTTGGCCCAGAGGAGATCAAACTTCACAAGCGCCGTGATACTCCTGTCAAACTGTTTGATATTGTTCAGTACATACATGGAGAGTTCTCTGAGTATCCGGTTGATTTCCTCGATTTCCCTGTCCTGGATCTCTCTGGATTTGTCATTCAATTCGACCAGCGCTTCAGGTTCCATATAATAGGTCCCACCGGACGATGAAGTTGAATGGATAATCCCATTGATATTGGAACGACTGGTACTTTTTATCGGTAGGACATATCTGCCATCACGCATGAAATAACTGGCCTGCTGCAAATTTGAAGAAAATTTTGAAGTGATGTATGAATCCAGTTTGTTTTTCAGGGTATTCAGAATTCTCCTCTTTTCCACTCTGATCTGTCGCAAACGGTCCGAAGCGGAATCCTTGATCTCCCCGATATCGTTGACGGCGTGTTCCACTTTTTTGACAAACACGGGGAGCTCTATCATTTCATCGATAACGGCTCCGAGATAGGCATAGGGTTCTTCAAGTTTTGAAAACCACTCCCGGAGCGTCTGCATTCCCAGTACGGTGTTCTTGACCTTCAGCAACTCAAGGGGTTCAAGTACGTCTCCCGCCCTCGCCTTGTCTATTTCATCCCTTATATCAAAGATACCACCGATGGGAGGCTCCCCCTCCTGAAACATCAGGTGTATCATTTCTCTTGTATTCTTCAGCTCTTCACCCGGATTGGCAACAGGTTCCAATTTTAAAGATTCTGTTCTTCCAAAGTTTGAAAAAGCACAGTCACTTAACAGTTCAAGAACTTTTTTAAATTCCAATTTCGTTTGCGAATAATTCTCCATAATAGATTCCTTTCTATAATTCTATCTTCTCAACCACATCTTTCAGATCCTCTTCCATCACATGCAGATACTTTTCGGTTGTTGAAATATTTTTGTGATTCATAAGCTCCTTTATCTTATAAAGGGATACGTCCTTACTCATCAACGTCGTCGCAAATGTATGCCTTAACACGTGCGGCCCCATCTTTTTTTTATCGATACCGGTCATTTCAAAGTACTTTTTAACCATCCTGTAGATAGCCGTTCGGTCAATCGGTTTATTTCTATAGGTCAGAAAGATTGCCTCACAGGTTGTCTCTATCTTTCTCCGCTCATGCAGGTAGACATCAAAAAGTTCGGAAACCGCGCTGTTCATATACACGAAATCCATCTCCTGCCCCTTTCGCATCACTTCAAGTACATAACGACCGTCTCTCCCCTTCTTCTCACAGCCAAAGGTCATTCCGGCTATTTCACTGACACGCATGCCGGTGGCAAGAAAAAGCGATACGATCATCCTGTCCCTCAATCCGACAAAACCGGTTGCCTGTTCATCTATCGTCTGAATCAGCAACAAATACTCTTCTTCCTGTAAAAAAACCGGATTTTTACGCTTTATCTTTATTAATTTTACATCTTTCGCGGGATTTTTTGCAAGAATTCCTCTTGAACAGAGATAATTAAAAAAAGACTTTACAGTGGAAAGCGTTCGGTTCTTTGCCCTTTCACCTACCTCATGGCTGAAAACAAAATCTTCTATATCGATCAGCTGAAGATCTTCAAGCTCCAGATCCTCTGCCTCAAGATAATCGATAAAACCGGTTAATTCACGATTGTATTCTTTTATAGTTGTCGGTGAATAATGCTGTAATTTCATCCACCTCAAGAATCTCTCCAGGTTTTTTCTCATTTGAACCCCCCAGTAAATACCAGATATCGATAAGCATTACAAGTCCTTTCTTGGTTCTGAAGAAAGTGATCATTTCCCTCTTCAGGCCCACAAACAAAAAGATACCAAAATCGGTTATCCCCTTTTTGTAAATGCCCCCAGCAATTTCAAAAAGAGTTCTCTTGAATTCCTCAGAATTCTCCTGCCAGAAAAGACAGAGCTTATCAAACTCCGGTCTTTCAATTTTTTCATAAAATGCCTTCATCGTATTTAGATCCAGATCATAGCATTTAAAATATTTCCGGTAAATAGTGGGTGAATTATTGTAAACAAGTTCTTTTACCACATTCTGCCACTCATTCATATCGTATTTCAAAAGATCAAAATTATACTGCGTGATATCTATAATCTTATTCAAGAGTTCGTCCCAACCTACTCCCCATCTTCCTCATCATCATCGGTTTCTGAAGAGGGGTCATTCTGTTTCATATAGTCTCTCAGCTCATCGATATTCAGATTATCCAAGAATGAATTGAACTCCTGTTTTTCCCTGTCTTCCTGTACCTTCTTATTGACACTGACCGAATCACTGATTCCGGCTTCAAGCAGTATCTCACTTGTAACATAAATGGGAACATTCAGTTTATTGGCAATGACTATACAATCCGAAGGTCTCGAATCGATCTCGATAAAATGCTCGCGAAATTCTCCTTCACCTTCAGGATTACGGACATATTTTTTTATCACAAGATTCGACAGGAAAGTGCCGTCTTTTATCGAATGAATCACAACGTGCTCCACCTTTCCCTGAAGCGCTTCAACAACACTGATCAACAAATCGTGTGTCATCGGTCTCTCAAGGGAGAAACCTTCCATGGACATGGCCAGGGCCCACGCCTCACAGGCACCTATCCATATGTATACCTTTTTATTTACGCCTTCTACATCCAATTCGACTACCGGTGTGTTGTTGTTCTTATCCATCAGCAGTTTTCCCACTTTTGCTTTCTTCATCATTCACCCGCTCTATCCTTTAGTCTGACCCATCAGCCTCTTTTAAAAAAAGAATCCAGGCTGGAAAAGGAAATACTGTATCTGACCGGTCTTCCATGAGGGCATGAAAAGACCTCATATTCATCCATCTGCTTAATCAGCTCGCCCGCCTCTTCCTCGTTTACAAAGTCTCCGGTTCTGAAGGCATTATGACAGGCTATGGTTGCGTAGATATTATCCATAACCTTCGATTCTTTTTCAAGGTCGATCAATCTCAACTCATTGATAATCTCGTTGAATACCTCTTCTACTTCCTTTTTACCGATAAGATTGGGAATGCCTGTGATTTCAACTCTTTCATCGTCGATTATCCGATAGACAAATCCCAGTTCCTCAAATTTCAGTTTCTCATGATTCAGTATCTCTATTGCGGCCTTGTCCGTTTCAAAATTTATCGGTGATAATATTTTCTGAACCACTATTTTCCGTTCATTTCGCTTGATCTTCTCAAACAGAATTCTTTCGTGTGCCGCATGAAAATCTATCAAGGTCAGTCCCGATTCTTCCTCAACAACGATATATCGCCTGTCTACGATCCCGAGAATCCTTCGTCCAGAAAACAAACGGGCACCACTTTTACCGTTCTTGATCGCTTCATTTGCATTAACAGATATGTCTGTTATGACAGGTCTTCTATCGAGACTACTGAGTATTTCCCGTGTATTAACCATTTTCCGTTCTCCGGCCGGTTGAAACGAACACGCCTTCTTTTCAGCATAAAGCGGTTCTCTATGAAACACGGAAACATCCTGACCGAAAGACTTCCCTTGATCATGGTTCTCCGTTATGGCCGGAGAGGTATAGGATTCATCCACCGTTTCCTGAAGGGTCGACGCCTCTGCCTTAACGGTATTGATCTGCAGCGAATAATTATTAAAGGCATTGTTCAAGGCCCTTTTAACGATCCTGAAAACGGCACCACCATCGGAATACTTTATTTCAAGTTTCTGAGGATGCACGTTGATATCCACGGTATCCCGCGGAATATCGATAAAAAGGACCGCAAGGGGATAACGTCCTTTATTCAACAGGGGAGAAAAGAATTCTTTAACGGCTGCATAGACTATGGAATCTTTCACGTATCGGCTGTTGACAAACAGCGTGATTCCGGTGAGATTCGGTCTGTTGATCTGCGGAGAACTAACCGCCCCGTGAACCGAAAAACCGTTATCCGAAAAATTTACCCTTACGATATTTTCCCTTTCCTTTATCTTCAGCACTCTACTGATTCTTATCTCAAGTGGTTCCGGTTTTATATCATAGATCATCTTGCCGTCTCTGACAAATTGAAAGGCAATCTCCGGATTCGACAGGATAAATTTTTCTATCGTATCCAGCACATACCTCGATTCCGTCTGAGGCGATTTCAGAAATTTTCTCCTTGCCGGAACGTTAAAGAACAGATTCCTGATTTCTATCTCCGTCCCCCGGTTCATAACCGCCGTCTTTTCCTCAACCGGTACCGATCCTCTGAAATATATCTTCTTTCCCGTATTCTCTTCTTCCGTCTTGGATGAGATATACATCTCGGATACGGATGCGACAGATGAAAGGGCCTCGCCTCGGAAACCGTAAGTAGAAAGGTTCAGGATATCATCCCACTGATCTATTTTACTGGTGGCATGAGGCTCTACTGCGAGTTTTAATTCTTCAGAAGGAATACCTTTTCCATTATCATTCACCAGGATTGAATCACGACCGCCATTCTTTATCTCTACATGTATCGAGGATGAACCCGCATCAATAGAGTTTTCCACAAGTTCCTTCACAACAGATGCAGCGGATGTTACCACTTCTCCGGCGGCTATTTTCATATATATTTCCTGCGGTAATTTTCTTATTGCCAACGATTAACTCCTTTTGGATGCCACGGAAAAGGCAAGAACACCTACGGATACTGAGAGATTCAACGAATCCATCTCCCTTTTCATCGGAATACTTACCGTATGATCACACTTTTCCCCGACGAGTCGTCTGATCCCTTTTCCTTCGTTCCCAAACACAAGTGCCGTTTTCTGATCCCAGTCGACCGACTCATAGGATTCACCATCCATATCCGCTGAATAGATCCAGAAACCGGAGTCCTTGATGATATCCAGAAATCTTGCAAGGTTAACCGTTCGGATGATCGGAATGTTAAACGCCAATCCGGTTGAAACCTTAATCACGGTGGGGTTCACCTGAGCTGAATTGTCTTTTGTAATGACAACGGCATCTGCACCGGCTCCGTAAGCCGTTCTGATGATGGCACCAAAATTCTGAGGATCATTGACCTGATCCAGAATAATCAGAAAGCCTTCGGACTTCGCCTCAGCGTCTGCCGCATATCTTTCTTCAGCATAATACTCAAATTCATCGATATCCGCATAAATTCCCTGATGCCTGACATTTAACCCCAGGACATTGTCCATCGTCTTACCGGGAATCTCAGAAAAGTTTAACCCTTTCGCCTTGATATCCTCTTTGATCTGTGTCATGGATCCATGAGCTTCCTTTGATATATAAATATTCTTTATCAGATTGGTATTATCACTTATCAACAATTCCTTTATGACATTTCTTCCGTAAATTTTCAAAAAATCACTCCCATCAGTGTATTATAACATGATTATCTGTGAGAACTGTTCATAAAATATTGGAAAATGATATTCTTTTTATACTCGTATGATTGAATCAGCATCGGTTTCCCATTCCAAATTCTTACTTTGTGGAGAATGACTATCAGATTTGTTATAATAGGTTGTTTTATTTCAGAAGTATTTTTCTGATTTTTTATCTATTTACAGGAAAGTGAGTGTTTTTTATGTTACTTAGGACAGACAGTTTATCATTCGGTTTTGCTGATACAATGCTTATTTCCGAGTGTAACATACAGGTAGAGGAAAGAGACAAGATAGCCCTTATCGGTCAGAACGGATCCGGTAAAACGACATTACTCAAGATCCTTACGGGAGAAATTGCCCCGACACTCGGCTCCGTCATCACCAAAAAGGGAATAAAGGTAGGCTATCAGAAGCAATTCAGAGTCGAAGAACCCGATATCTCACTGTGGAAGGAAATGGAAAAGATATTCCAGGATGTCATCAATCATATAGAGAATGAAGTAGAAATAGAGCATGAACATCTCTCCTTTGAAAAGAAGATCAGATCCATTCTTAAGGGGGTCGGCTTTTCCGAAGACGACTGGGAGAGGCCGCTGAAAACATTCAGCGGTGGAGAGTTGACCAGAGTTTCCCTTGCAAAACTGTTCATGAGGGATTATGATCTGCTGATCCTCGACGAACCGACCAATCACCTCGACATCGCATCGGTATACTGGCTTGAAGACTTTCTGAAATCTTACAAGGGAACCCTTTTAATGGTTACTCATGATCGTGAGATGCTGAATGGCGTTATCAATCAGGTTTTTGAAATCAATGGCGGTAAGATATGGAATTTCAGGATGAAATATGAAGATTATCTGATGCAGCGGACAAGGATGATAGAATCCAAGGAACGCGAAATAAAGAAACTGGAAATTGAGGTGGAAAAACAGAAAAAGCTGGTCAGACAATTTGAAACCTGGGTGAAAATGGGAAGTAAAAAGGCCATCAGTCAGATGCACAGTCATGAAAAGATGCTTGAGAGAGTTGAAGAGAAACTGAACAATGTGGAAACTCTCAACGACGAGCAGACGCATATCGGAGATATTCCAAAACCGGATCGTGCCAATTATATTGTCCTGAAATGTGAAAATCTCTCGAGAAGTATAAAGGGAAAGCAGATCTTTAAAAACGCCTCATTTGAAGTGCATCGCGGTGAAAAAGTCGTTCTTCTCGGTAAAAACGGGGTAGGAAAATCTACCATGCTGAAGACATTTGCCGGTGAGCAAAAACCCAACGGTGGTTTTTTTGAATTCGGGGATAAGGTCCACTTCGCCTATCTCTCTCAGGATCTTTCCAATCTGAATGAGAAAAACACGATATTCGAGGAACTGAACACGATCATGTTTATGCAGTATGACGGGGAAATAAGGGGATACGCCGGACGATTCGGCTTCAGTGGGGACGATGTCAACAAGAGAATTTCAGTCCTGAGCGGCGGTGAAAAATTAAAGCTGACACTCGCTAAGCTTCTGCTCAAAAGACCCAATCTCCTGATATTGGATGAACCGACCAATCATCTGGATCTCCTGTCCATTGAAAGACTGCAGGAAGTCCTTATGGAATATGAGGGAGCCATTCTGATGGTTACCCATGACCGAAGACTCTTGAATTACGTATCGGATAAGATCATTGTCCTGACACCGGATCATGTCAGAACGGTCGATTCAGTCGCGGAATATGTAGCGGATATCAAATCCGAATCGGCTTTTAACACAAAAGGCAACAAGAATGAGAGAAAGAAATTAAATTATGAACAACAGAAGGCCTTAAAAAATAAAATAAAAAAGATAGAGAATGAAATCATTGCTACGGAAGAGAGATACCATGAACTGGAAGAGGAAAAAAAGACCGTTGAAAGAAGCATGAACAGTCCACTCTATGCAAATGACTATCAAAAACTGAACGATCTTGGAAACCGACAGATAGAGATAGAGAATGAACTGCTTCAGATCCTTGAGAACATGGAAAGTCTCGAATCTGAAAGAGAAGAATTATTACAGGGGGAAGAAAATGATTAAAATTGATGGTACGAACCTTGATTTATCGACAGTTGAACAGATCGCCTACAGGATGGAGCCGGTTGAAATTGATGAAAAATGTATCCCCGGAATAGATGAAAGCGCTCGAAGGGTACAGAGGCATGTAGACCGATCGGAAGTTGTTTATGGTGTCACGACAGGATTTGGTGCATTGGCCAGTGTACGTATTGATCCTTCGAAATCACATGACCTTCAGAGAAATATCATTCTGTCACATGCGGCTGGTGTTGGAGAACCGCTTGAGATAGAAATCGTCAGAACGATGATGTTACTCAGGGTCAATTCACTGATAAAAGGGTATTCTGGAATCAGATATCAGACCTTACAGATTCTCATCGCTTTTCTGAACAGGGGAATCACCCCTTATGTCCCGGCGCAGGGGTCGGTTGGTGCCAGCGGAGATCTTGCCCCCCTCTCACATGTTGCAATGGCCATGCTTGGCGAAGGAAAAGTGTATTATAAGGGGAGTCTGAAAGAGGCTTCTGATGTTCTGAAAATAGAAGGGATAGAACCACTTGTCCCGATTCAGAAAGAGGGACTGGCCCTTTTAAACGGTACACAGATGATGTGTTCGGTTCTGACAAACGTTTTGCTGCGTGCCTACAGACTTTTTGAATGGACGATGGTTTCCGCTTCTATGAGTGTAGATGCCCTCAGGGCTTCCACCTCACCTTTTGACTTGAGAATACACGAGCTCAGACCTCATCCCGGACAGCAGTATGTGGCGAGAAGGCTCCTGGATTATCTCGAAGACAGTGAGATCAAGGAATCTCACAGGAACTGCGGTAAGGTTCAGGATGCCTATTCACTCAGGGCAATGCCACAGGTTTATGGTGCGGTCAGGGATACACTGGATTACGCCAGGCAGACTCTCGAAAGGGAATATAATTCTGTCACAGATAATCCGATCATTTTTGAGAACGAGGCCATTTCCGGTGGAAATTTCCACGGCGAGCCGATAGCACTCGTCGCTGACTTCACATCAATCGCGCTGACCGAACTGACCAGTATAACGGAGCGGAGAATAGACAGACTCGTCAACCCGCTCGTATCTTCTCTTCCACCGTTCCTGGCAAGGGGTGAGGAAGGAATCAATTCCGGTTTCATGATCTGGCAGTACACCGCTGCTTCCCTGACCTCTGAAAACAAGGCTCTGTCACATCCAGGTTCTGTGGACAGCATCCCCACATCCGCCTTCCAGGAGGATCATGTCTCTATGGGATCCATAGCGGTGCGAAAAGCCCATTCTATCATCGCAAACGCGGAAAAGGTGATTGCCATAGAAATCATGCTGGCGTACAGGGGAATTGAATATCTGAGACCGCTAAGATCCGGCGAAAAGCTTGAGAGGATCCTCTCAAAGATTTCTGATATCCAGGAAGAATATCAGAATGACAGATATTTCGGTAACGATTTCCGGAATATCCTTGATTTTATAACGACAAACGAAATATAGGGGTGATTTTTTGAAATTCACAATGAAAAAATCTGAACTTGTTAGTGCAGCTTCCAAGATAGTAAACGTTATACCAAAAAAGAATATAAAACCAGTCCTATCCGGAATAAAGATCTTCGCGAACGAGGGTGAAATCTTCTTTAATGCCACTGACATGGAATCTTCCATAAAGATACAGGTCGAAACGACAGACGTCGAGGGATCAGGATCTTATGTGCTGGATGCCAAGACACTGGATGATATCTCCAAAAATCTTCTGAACGATGAAGTGACTTTCAGTCTTGAATCCAACAAGGCCATCGCTCATACGGGGGCCGGTGAAATCAAGATTCCGGTCATGAACTCCGAGGATTATCCCGAATTGGATTTCGAGGAAATCGGGGAAGATATTACCGTTCCTAGGGAAACCGTTCTGAGGATGATGGAAAACGTTATTTTCTGCGCCACTACAGATGAAATGATCAGAAATCTGAACGGTATTCTATGGGAGTTTTCGGGAAAATATCTCAGACTTGTTTCCGCGGACAGTTACAGAATGGCCGTCACGGAAGAAATGATATACGATGGGGATTCCACTCCGCTGTCATTTTTCCTTTCGTTGAAATCGATGAAGGAAATACAATCTCTCCTGAGAGAATCGGACGAGGACGACTTTAAGATAAAATTCGACGGAAAAAGGGTCATCACCAAGATAAAGAAAATCACATTCGTGGCAAGATTGATGGATGTGAATTTTCCGAATTACAAGGCCGTCATCCCCGAAAGCTTTCAGACAAAGGTGATCATCAACCGACCCGAACTGCTGAAGGCGTTGAAATTAATCAAGATTATCGCCAAATCACAGGGGGATATCGTCAAACTGGATATTTCAGATGAACAGTTAACGGTATCGGCACGTTCACAGGACAGAGGCGATGGTGAGATTCCGTTCGAAATCAAAAAAGAGGGGCAGAACATGCTTGTCGCCTTTGATCCGTCATACCTGATCGAGGGACTTCAGCATTTTCAGAGCGATGAGGTGGAACTCAATTTTGTGGATGAAGATAACGCACTCCAGATCAACGATCAGGATCTGGCGGGCTTTTTGCATATTATCATGCCGGTGAAGATCAAAAGATGAGAATAGGGATCGGCTATGATGTTCATCAACTCACATCAAACAGGAAACTGATCATTGGAGGCGTTAGCATCCCCTTTGAAAAGGGCCTCCTTGGACATTCTGATGCGGATGTACTTCTGCATTCATTTATGGATGCATTGCTTGGTGCCTTAAATCTCGGCGATATCGGAAGACTCTTTCCGGATACGGACAATCGGTTCAGGGACATCAGCAGTCTTGTGCTACTTGGCAGGGTATATGAACAGGTTTTCAACCGCGGGTATCGAATTATCAACACGGATTCGGTGATTATAGCTCAAAAGCCCAAGCTGATGGATTATATTCCGAAGATGAAAGAAAATATCAGTCGAGAATGTTTCACGGCTGTTGACAGAATCAGTATCAAGGCCACGACGACCGAGGGCCTGGGATTTGAAGGCAGAGAAGAGGGCATTGCGGCTAAAACGGTCTGCCTCCTGGAGGAAAGCGTGTGAATTTTGAATTTATAATGGGGCGTTATGTCCCCACGGATTCTATTCTCCATCGAGTAGATGCGAGAATTAAGCTCTTTTACACAATTGCCGGCATTATCGTATTGTTCATGCTGAACAGTTGGGAGTCAATCGCTTTATATACCGTATTCGTCCTCGGAATGATCGCCTTATCAAAAATGGGGATGACGCTGGCCGTAAAAACGATTAAATCTATCTGGATTCTCATTTTACTGGTCTTTGTCTTTCAGATGTTTGATTCGACGGGACGGATCATCATAGATCTCGGATTTATAAAGCTGACCGAGGAAGGATTGCTTCAATCCGCAAAGGTTTCAGTAAGATTGATCCTCCTTATCTGGTTCTCAACGGTATTTACAGCCACCACGTCTCCGTTGAAGATAGCCGATTCCGTAGAAAGCATATTGAAATTCTTCCGGGTGAAGGCTCAGTATGCCCATGAGATATCCATGATCATGTCTATAGCGATCAGATTTATTCCCGTCATCTCACTCGAAGCCAATCAGATTATCAAGGCTCAAAAGAGTCGTGGAGCCAGATTTGACAACGGCAACATCATCAACAGAATAAAGGCGTTCTTTCCGATAATCATCCCGTTGCTTGTAAATACGTTTAAGCGCGCTGATGAGCTGGCGCTTGCAATGGACGTCAGATGTTACAACGGACATTCCGGCAGAACAAAATACAACGAAATGACGGCTGGTGTTTCAGACTGGATTACCCTGATAGTTATGGCAGGCCTTTTTTTCCTGTTTATTCTTGCCGATAAGACCCTTTTTATCTGATCCGTATACATCAGGAGGAATCGTGGAACAGTCTATTGATACAGATTTCAAAAAGACTTACAGAAGATTGATAGGGGTTGATGAAGCGGGACGTGGACCGCTTGCGGGCCCCGTGGTGGCTGCCGCTGTCTCGTTAAGCGAAACAGATGAAAAAAATATCCTGACAGATCTGCCATTTCTGACAGACAGCAAGAAACTTTCCGAAAAAAAGCGGGAACTCATTTATGAATATGTATTAAAGAATAAAATCAGATTTGGTACGGGAATCAGTGATGAAGCGGTTATAGACAAGTATAATATCCTGAATGCAACGAATATGGCCATGAATGAAGCGGTGGATGACTTGAAGGTCACATTTGACATGGCACTCGTTGACGGGAAGAATCTCAAATTGATTTTTCCGAACAGACAGATCGTCAGAGGGGATTCGTTGTCTTTGAGGATCGCCCTGGCTTCAAATATCGCAAAGGTAACTAGGGACCGAATAATGTACAAATATGCAGAGGTATACCCTGAATACGGTTTTGAACATCATAAAGGCTATGGGACGAAAAAACACATAGAGGCACTCAAACAGCATGGCCCGTTGCCTTTGCACCGCATCACCTTCCGACCGGTTTACGAATTCACAGAGGAAGGCTCACTGATCGTCTGGGGAAAAGAGGGAAAAATGGATGAAAACAGGATTCTTTCCATATTAAGGAAAATACAGAACGCCAAATAAAAAGACCGGAATTTAAATTCCGGTCCTTACTATAAAATCTATCGAAATTGATTGATTATGATTAATCTAATACAACAACGTCTGCAGCCTGAGGTCCCTTGTTTCCTTCCTGAATCTCAAACTCTACAGCCTGTCCTTCTTCAAGATTCTTAAACCCGTCGCCTTTGATTGCTGAGTAATGTACAAATACGTCTTCGCCGCTGTCCTTAGTAATAAAGCCATAGCCCTTCTGTGTGTTAAACCATTTTACAGTACCTTTTGCCATTAATTTGTTCCTCCTAATACTTCCTTTAAATGCCTTCTGAAAACCTTAAACAGGTACTACGTTTGCAGCCTGTGGTCCTTTACTTCCATCCTGTACTTCGAACTCTACAGCCTGTCCTTCTTCAAGGTTCTTGAATCCATCTGACTGAATTGCAGAGTAATGTACAAATACGTCGTCTCCATCTTCCTTAGTGATAAATCCATAACCTTTCTGAGTGTTGAACCATTTTACAGTACCTTTTGCCATTAATTTGTTCCTCCTATATTTCTGCACGTCAAACGTGCTTGATGCTATAATATACATTAATTTTTCAATTTTGTCAAGTGATATCAAGTAAATATCTCAAAATAACAGAAAAACTGAAACATTTCTTTGAGCTTTGTCCTATAGAATTAAATTCACCCTTATTTCAAGGCACCCCTCACAAAGCGAACACAAATTGAAATCATCATATTCAAAGTGGTTTCACGTTCTCTTCATATTCTGTTTGAAAGGAATCGATGACAACTTGTGAAAAAACTTTTAATAATTTAGTTGAAGTCTTGTCCAATCATTTATTGAGCCGAAGAATTTTTATCTGTTGATGAAAAAAATCCAAAAAACCATCTTTCTTCTAACAAATATCCTGAAATCAATGTTCATCACAAGAACAAGTAAATGATTTTCAGTTTTCCCTTAAGCAAACAACTTTTACTCCGATAACAAAGAGGAAAAGATAAAGATGTAAAGGGATGATTCGCATGGCAGATATAAGTATTTTCTCTATTTTAAACACAGGAGTACTTGGAACGTATACGTCAAAACTGGCAATGAGTGTTACAGCACACAACATAGCCAATACCAATACTCAGGGATATTCAAGACAACGCCCTGATATCTATACAACACCTCCGTTGGCAACCACTTCATTAACACAACCTGGTATGCCCATGACGATAGGTACCGGATCAATGGTCAAACGTATTGAAAGAATCCGTGATCAATTCCTTGACACTCAGTATCGTACGATAAATGAAAATCACAGCTACTGGGACAACATGTCCAGTAATCTCCATTATCTGGAGCAATTAATCGATGAACCTTCGGAAGATGGTTTCAGACAATATTTTGACAAGATGTGGTTTTCATTTCAGGAAGTTATGAACAATCCCGCAAACGATGCCACCATTCAGGGAGTTAAAGGAGAAGTCAACAACTTCATAAACATTTATAAAAATCTCTATAGCAGATTTGATGAGTTGAGAGATAATCTAAATGAGGATATAAAAAACAACATTACAAAGATCAACAGCATCAATGACCAAATTGGAGAACTAAACTCTCAGATCCGAATGG
>DAINPP010000004.1:0-95321 GCA_036743375.1 Thermotogae bacterium
AGGGCTTATATTATCTTTTATAGCCGGTTACTTCTCTCAGGAAATCTTTCCGTTTAACGATATCCGCTTTCGTTTCGACAGCCTTTGGTGAAAATCCATCGACAACGCCAATAATACCTTTCCCCTGTTCAGTCTCTACAGTAATAACCTGAAGGGGATTGGCTGTAGCAGCGAATATTCTGCAAACTTCCTGGATGTTTTTCAACGCATTTAGAATATTGATCGGATAGCCATTCTTGATAATCAGAACAAAGATATGCCCTGCCCCAATATTCAACGCATTTTTAACCGCCATTTCAACAAGTGTTTCATCATTTCCTTCCCTTCTGACATAACATTTGCCTGAGGCTTCATTAAAAGCAACACCAAATTTCATTCCCGGTACACTCGTTACGATTGCTTCATAGATATCTTCAACGGTCTTGATAAAATGAGACTGTCCGATAATCACATTACAATCTTCCGGAAATTCAATCTGTACGATTTCGTTTTTCATTTTCTCACTCCCTGATGTCTTTCAACTTTTTAACAAGGAAGCTTGCAACATCAATTCCGTGTGTACCCCGTCCAAATCCTGCATCCATTCCTGATTCCACGGCAATCTCATTTGTAATCTGAGTTCCACCGGAGATAAGAACCAGTTTGTCTCTAATACCTTTTTCTTTACAAAGCTGGTCGAGTTGCTTCATGCCTTTCAGATGAACATCACCGTGCGTGATGATCATACTGCTGAGAATAGCATCAGCTCCAGTTTCTATTGCCGCATCTATCAGTTTTTCAACAGGGACACTGGTACCGAGATACGTATAGGAAACGCCAAACTTTTCTATGCCCCCATGTTTTATATCCAAAATTTCTCTCATCCCAACAGAATGCTCATCATTCCCAACCGTACCAGCTACAACATGAATTGGATTTTCATGGGTATAAGCTGTAACTTCTTCCGCTGAAAGAATTTCAGGCTTCTCAGGAATCTTCAATGTGTTTTTGTCAACAAAGAACGGAACTTTTGCCTTGAGTTCAATATAGGAACCCTCTGCCGGATGAAGTACGGTTTTCGAGATGATCGTTGGTTCTTCAAGACCGAGTCGTGTTGCTATTTCTATTGCTGCGGCTTCTGCAACATCAGGATTTTCGGGAATTGTCATATCCAATTGAATAACCCCGTCATTTTTCCATTCAACTTCCGGCTTGATCAGACCTTTTTCATCTTTTTCCCTGTTTGTCTCCATCCTGACCATTACATTATCCGTTTCATCAAGTTCATCTATATACTGAATCTTTTCAGGTCTTTCAAAAGTAGAACCGTTGATCGCATCACTTGGATTAGAATATTGTTCAGGTATGTTATTATAGCCAAACATCTCTACCGGCGAGAAATAATCTTCATCTCTGTCTACCACCGTGTTTGCACCAAGCTCTCCATCTTTTTTCCTTGCTATTCCATCTCCAAATCTTTCCGGAAAATAACCGGAATCGACAAAGAAGCCCTTTTCGACCGCTTCAAAATAGCCACCGTTATCAATTATATCTTCCATATAAAGAATAGATCTAATCTTGAGATCTCTGATCGGTTCTCTGAGATTTTCCATCTTTGGGCCAACGAATTCCTGCATTCCATCAGTGGCAACAAGCGTGTGTTTAGCCGTTTCAACTCCTCTTATCGAGTTGATATGCCATGGAACATTTCTTCCTTCATCAGGGGTGATGGTTGACTGGAGGTCCGCTTTGGTCAGCCGGCTGAGAACTGTATCCAGTACATGTATCCTCGTTGCATCAAATAAATCTGATTCGATATACCTTGTATTCATCTGTGCCCTGAATTTATATTCTTTAAAGATATCTCTCAATGCGAGTGCATAAACAAAATTTAATCTGAACTCAGGTGATGGAGCGGTCATCGGCGGAACGGTTGAAAGCGAAATAAGGTCTTTTCTCATGCCAACCTTAACAGAAAATAATGAATTGATCCCATGCTGTACTAATAATTCAGGCATGACCTTCCAGGCTACTTTCGACGAAGCATTTGCATTATGAGCTCCGTCAATCTGAAGAATATCGGCAAATGCCATGATATGCTTGGCCTCTGCGGCATCAACAAAAGATCTGATCGGATTAATCCCTCGGTACAAGACATTATACTGAGGATCCTGATGCGCGCCGTTCACACCTTCTTCGGCAAAAAGGACCGCTACCTCCGGACCAGCAATTCCTGAAACATAGGAATGAAAATTAATAGGTCTCCCAACTTCCTCTTCAATCAGATCAAGGGCCTTCCTTGAAGCTCTGAGTTGTTTTCTCGTGATCGGGATTCCTCCGATTCCTTCAGGAGAACCTTCAATCAACCCGTCAAAGTGAGACTGACCAAGTGTTCTGATAACCATGATATGATCGGCACCGTGCCAGGCAGCCATCCTCATGCGTCTTATATCATCTTCAAATCTCCCGGAAGCAATCTCAGAAGTGATCACTTCCTGTGGTTGAGGGTCTATATTGTTGAAAAACTTGGCAGGTGGAAGTGGAACACTTTCCTTAAGATTTTCAGACATATTATCATACTCATATTCACCAATTTTCGTACCGGGATCCAGCGGCTTTCTCCAGGTCCATCCCCTTCTCTTCGGGCGATAGCTTTCAAGATCTTTTAAGATCTCATCGACATTAATTTTGACATTTTTATCAAGTGACATCTGCTATACCCCCTTATAAACCTTTTCAATTTCATCCCAGTTTTTACCGGATACCAGTTCCTTCCCATAGGTAAGATAGTCCTTTCCGGATATCTCCGCCATCTTAACGAGAATGCCTCCAACTCCCTTCCCGAGCAGATCTCTTTCAAAAATCCCATCAACAATGATCTTGGCTTCCATGGAATTAAACCCCATTCTTAAGAGTACGGATCTTTCAATAGATGGTGATGTGTTCTTTTTAGCAAGGTCAATGAGAGGATTTACTATCTCTTCCGCTCTCTGCCAGAAAAGTTGATTCAATTCTTCATCAGTCAACTTATCCAGCTGTACTCTTCTCTGTTCAAACTTTTCACTTGTCAATTTGTGTTTCCCCCTTTTATGATCTTTATCTTTGTAAAAGCAGTTATCTAACTGTCATTCTCTCTAAAATATCCTTGTATTTGCCATTTTCACTCTATTATATATGATTTTATTCTTTTCTCAAAACCAGAAGAGAACATTTTAGTCATAATCATATTTATATGTTTCTTGTATTTATTATCTCATTTATTTATTCTTTATACTTATTATTATTTCTTATATAGTTATTTTAAATATATTTCCATATCAATATTCTTTTTATTATAAGTATTAGATTATCTATGTATTTTACTATATGTATTATACGTATATATATATTCTTTTTATCTTGTTATTGTATTTCTTATATTTTTAGGATTATTCCTTTTATGATATTGTATGTTATAATTAATTAATGAAGCTAATCAAAGGAGAGGAAAATGGAAGAAAAAACAATTCAATTAAACGTACCTGTGCGGATAGAACAGGTAGAAAAATTATCAAAAGCCGTCGCGATCGTCATGGCAAGCCGAGAGAGAACCGATAACAACAAAAGGATAACCAAAGCAACGTTCATCAGATCGCTTATCGACGTAGTGGATTTTGACGAAGCCGATCTAAAAGACATATCAAACGAAGAAGAATTACAAAGTACTTTAAAAAAACAATTGAGTAAAAGTCAAGCTTCAGAACCCGAAACGATCACGATACAAAAGATAGACGTCGCACCACTTGCGGCAATTTACAAGAAATTTGCCACAGATGATCAAAAAAAACTAATCGCGGGTGATTTTATCAACACACTTTTCGAAAACGAACTCGTGAATGCCCAATCATCAGAGGATTTATGGGGAAAAATACTGACTGAATCCACCGACGCAACAAAATAATTAATTTTGTTGCGCATAAAATGCCTTTTAAGGCGTTTATTTTCACTCTGATGTATAAATGTTCATCGGAATTTTCCATTGAAAAATATCGATTTTGTTCAAAAAAGCTGATGTCTTAACAAGATTCATCAGCTTTTTTGAACCCCACTTTCAATTCTTTTATAATACAAGGCAGGAAAAACCTCTGAGAAGTGATAGGCATTTTTTAGTTTTTATTTTGCATTCGATGCACAAACTGTTAGATCTCCGGAATTCTAAGCATTTAAAATATACTTTTTTGTCGTCTCACTAAATCATATTCCCTTCATCATTTTATTAACGGAAGCACATCATTCATAAAAATTTTTTTTATCACAATTCATATTTTATTTCAATTCATAACAGATATATTCAAAGTATATATAATCATAGATATATAATATATATAATTATATATTTAGACTATTATGAATATAATTATATATATAATTATATCATTTCATTCTATACTAATTTCTTAATATATCTATATTCTATAATAGATATTATGGTTATTATAGTATATATAATTATAGAACTCTTATTATTAAAAGATTACATATTTTACTCCATCTATTGATTAGCCTAATAATTATTGCGATCTTCGATGACTCATTATCAAATTAGTTCATCTTCTTCCTGGATGTTTTTATAGTCATATAAATAACCATTTCCTACCGAATATCACTTAATGGGACATTTTAAATCCGCCCTTTCTCTCGCCAAACCTATGCAAAATGTAGTAGAAGATATATTCGACCGAATTCATAAAGAGAATTTAAAACTATAGATTTTGTAGAAAAGTCTGGTTCATCAAAGTATTTAAAAGGCTTGAAGGCCTCTCAAATATTTTTTCAACAGCGTTAATCATAGATACAAAGGGGACTAAACGGAGAGAAAGCAGATTTTTCTATCAGATAATTTCATCAAAATACCTCATGCGACGTTTATATATCCTCACCGTATCATTATTTGGAGGTGGTAATTATGAAAAATATTATAATGAAAAAGAGTGTAAAGATTTTTATCGTAGGTATCTTTGTTTTACTCATCGCAAGTGCTGTTTTTGCTGATACAACACAACCGGATAGGTTTAAACTTGATTTTGATAACGCTTATCTTATGTTCATGCCAAACAGTTTATCTCTACAGATCATCGCTGAAAATAACGTTTTATCTTACGGAGAAGATTGGGAAGTCAAACAGCTAAAACCTTATCTGTATCATTTAAGGCTCAGAAGCTGGCAAGGATTTTACTGGCAGCTCAACACATCACGAAAGGAAGTATACCGAGTAAGAAATGGCCAATTTGGAACACTCGGCGGAGATCATACAACGCTCCCCGTAACTGTCAGTGCAGTACAAAATAATTTCAAATTGACATTCTCAGATTCATATTTAATCTATAGTACGGCCTCAAATTCTATTCAAATTGTCGCCGAAGGAAACGTTCTCTCTTATGGTGCCAACTGGACAAAGATACAGATGAAACCTTATTTGTATCATTTGAAGAAAAACTCCTGGCAGGGATTCTTCTGGCAGGTCAATACAAGCAGAGAGGAACTTTATAAAGTTACAGGAACTATTGGAACATACGGGGGAATCTCGGAACATAAAAACGTGGATGTAATTGTTTACTATTAATCGATTTGTATCGAAAGAGATGATGCCTGGGAACAGCTTCCCAGGTATCATTCCATTCGCAAATTACATTGCGTATAAATTATACATACATCCTGATAAACTTCATCGCTCAACATGAGCAACAGAACTATTGTAATTATTCCCTTAGCATTCAACTTTCTTCAAAATACCGGTGAGTTTACCGATCACGGTTACTCCCATCCACGATAACTATATCATTTGATTAACTTTCTATTTGCTGGATAGATTCCCGACTTAAAACACACTAAACTCATTGATCTTTAATTCTATTAATATACAATATATTTATTTGCTATATTATATATAATATCTCTATTATATATTCTCCTTATTATTATAGATTCATAATTAATATACAGAATACTGTATATATTCCATATATTTATATTTTACTTACTCTTTTCTATAATTGAATGTAATAAGATAACTATGTTTTATGAGTATAATCTATTGTATTTTATATTCTTTTATTTATATATATACTATAATACTTATTATTAGATATATATCTTTCCCATTTTCTTTTATTTAACTCTTTAACCCATAATTCCATCACTTCCGCTTTATATCGCTCTATCTGTATAAAAAACATTTCTATTTCTAAACCATTCGTTTCAGTGTTCAGGAAAATAGAATGATATATCATTTTATACAGACCGGAATTTATAATCTTTTCTATTTTGTGTCATGTATCTTTAGGCATTTCATCATCGAATCAAAAATGATTAAAATGATTACTATTACTGAGGAATAGGAGATGATAAGACGTGTTAAATCCTCTTTTTCACAATCAGCATCACCAAAATAGTCGACCAGTAATTTATAGATTTGCCATTCAATGTCTACCGGATTCACTGGTCTTTTCTTTAGGGATATACACAACACTTTTTGGCATATCACCCTATAGCCAAAAAAACAATATTTATGGTATTATTTCTCGTTAATCTGACAGGGAGTGATTAAATGAAAAAATTTTTATTTTTACTGATTCCGATCATTGCAATATTATCTCTTCATCAATATAATGATACCATCTACATTTGGCCATATCATATTGAACCTATTAATCCCGATAAGGCTAAGGTAATAAAAAACATAGATGGTGATACAATCAAAGTGATGGTTAACGGCAGGGAAGAAACTATCAGAATGCTCGGGGTCGATACACCCGAAACGGTTCATCCTTCAAAGCCTGTGGAATATTATGGAAAGGAAGCCAGTAATTTTACAAAAAATATGTGTCCTGTTGACTCGACGGTTTATCTGACATATGATTGGGACCCAAGAGACAAATATGACAGATTACTCGCTTATGTCTGGTATAAAAGAGATGGGCAGTGGATTATGCATAATCTGAATTTAATTGCAAACGGATTTGCCCATGCGTATACCGTTTTTCACTTCGACACAGATTATAAGACACTGTTTATCGAAGCAGAACGGAATGCAAGAAATAAAGAATACGGCTTATGGAATACAGATAGTAATCCTCAGAAGGAAATTGATGGAAATCATAACACCACTACTCAAATAAAAGCAAACCAACAAAACGGATTGATAATGAATCAATCTGTCGGTGATCTGAAAATCATATTTGTTCAATTTAAAGGAAACGATGAATACGTCGAAATAAAAAATTATTCAAAAACACCTATTCCGCTTGAAGGTTATAAACTTATCAGTACCGAAGGCAATCAGACTTATGAGTTCGAACCGATCATCTTATCCCCATCTGAAAGTATCGAAATACATTCCGGTATAGAGGCCACCGAAAATATATGGAGCTTCTCAAACATTCATAATAACAATGGAGATGGTGTAACACTCGAAGATCCAACCGGTAAGCTGATCTCCTATTATTTCTGGTAATCTCAGAAAAAGGATCTGTCTTTTATATGAAGGAATAAAATGAGGAAAAATAGCGGTTGGATGAGCTGCGACGACCACAGTGTGAACATATTAAAAACACCTGTACAGAAAACGTATTGAATGAAATAGAAGGATGGATACAGATATTTTGTTACAGAATTTCTTTTCTTTGATATATTGCTGATAAGGACAAAGAAGATGAATAGCAAAAAGGAAAGATATTTTTTCTCGTTAAAGCCCAATATCCATAACAACGAATAGTATCCGGAGAGGATATAGGAAAGATAAATTTTCTTATGGTAAAGATAGATCAGAGAAAGAATTACCCCCGGGGTCATACAGACGATATCACAAAAATAGATATCGAATGAAAAGGAAAAGGTAACGGTTATTATACTGAATATTAAAATAAAAATTTCTTTATTTTTGGTTTTCTTATCGTGTAATCGTTTCTTCAAAATGCACCTTGTTAAACAACTGAATAATATTTGCCCTGAAATCAACTTTACCAGACTTAAAATCAAGTTCCGTATTCAAAAGATCCTCGAGGATTGTATTTAGTTCTTTTTCCGTATACTGAAAACAGATCTTCTGTTTTTTCTCAGAACGATCAAATGAAAATCCAACAATCTCAGATACCACTGGGATATTAGTTTTGACTTTGGCCGCTATTTCTTTAACCGTATTGAAAGTAAAGAGGTTAATATTTGATGATAGACATACCATCCTGATCTTTGCAATTAATAGATACACAGCGCTCAATCGATACAATATCTGCATCTGATTGTACTCCAGTAAAATTGTTTCGATCTTATCAAGCGCTTTTAGGGATTTACGATCAACAAATTCGTTTACAAAGATCTGAAGTGATTCCTTGGAATACGAGTAAAACATCTCATCGAATAAGTCTTCATCTATTTTACCATCTTTTGCCATCATCCTGAATTTGTTCAATTCGTTGTTGATCTTCCACAGATCATTCTCAGTCTCCCCAATCAGTCTCTCAACCTGTCGGATAGTCAACCGGAGTTTCTTCTCAGAGGCAAGCTGATTGACAAGTTGCTTCCATTCTCCATCTTTCCATGGTTTTGGTAAATTAAAATTCCTTTCATTTTTTTTAAACCCTTTAAGTGATTTACCGACACCGATAAAAAGAAAATTATCTTCAGATTCCTCTAACATCGTCGTGTTTTCCTTAAGAAATTCTATCTTTTTTTTGGATAATGTACCTGGAAAATCGCATAACACACAATAGGCCTGAGAAAATAAAGTCCTTCTGTAAAGTTCCGGGATAAATTCTTCAAACGATTTCCACATCTTCAAATCAAATGTGCGAAAAATCTTTCCCTCTCTCTCGGCAAATTCCATACAATATTTATACTTTGTAAAACTATCATCGCCAACTAAAAGTTCATACATATCTTTATAATTCACCAATTAATACTTTGAAGATCGCTTCCAGTTTTACCGCTTCAATGGTTAATTCAAGTATTCTGTCTTCCAGATCCATCCGGTGCTTTTTAATTTCTATAAGTTGTTGTGTAGTTAACGTGCCGTTTATGATTGCCGTCGTAGAACTGTTTATCGTTTTCTCAAGTTCAGAATATTGATCTTTCAGTATAGGAAGCTGTTCAACTATTACATCATGCATCAGTTTGTACTTTCTTATTTCAATCTCATCGAGTTTATCCTGTACGGAATGTGCAACGGGTTTTTCAAAATCGGCAGAACCACCAATACCCGCTGATATTCCTTGTAAAAAAGAATTATAATCTGTACGGAAGGCCGCATAAAGTGAATTACTATTGTCCTCATCCGAATTGAACAGATTTAAATATCGCCTTATGGCTATCATTACCACATCATCATCGATCTTTTCAGGCGAGTAGTCAGACAATCCATTTATCTGTGGTTCTCCTGAATCAAGTGAGGATAATGCTTCTATTTTGATAGAAATATATGCCATATCTACCTGGGTCAGTTTATTATTAGTGGACACTAAAATATCAGTTTCATCATCAGTCTTAAGAAGAACCTTTTTCTTTAAGTAATCGAAGAAGAGGTCAACAGCTTTTAATTTTCTCTTGACAGTTTCCCGTTGCGCTTCTTTGTATCTTCTTTCAGACTCACCGGTAGAAAGGAAATTATAAGATACACCGGCAGAAAATTGATAATCCGTCTGTGTGGAAAAATCGGTAGAGACAGAAAGCCTTGTCTGCATATCGACTTTTTCAAACATCTGTACGCCTGCTTCCACACCAAATATCCCCTTTTTTTCAAAAGGGTCGTAGCCCGCAAGAATCTGACCTTCAGCCTTATTCATCCATTGAAAATAGGGTAACGAGTATTCATTTGAAGTTGTTTTTTCAACCCCTGTCATGACTTCATCCAGAGTATATGCAAAAACGGAACCAGAAAATACACCTATCAAAAGAATTATCAGATATGAAATATTTTCCCTCATCAAATCATCTCCTCAAAGATTATCACATTCGCTTTCTTTCGTATTGGTTAAATCGTTTAAAAATCCCTTCTTTCCGGTACATAAGTTGATATTTCAAAACTTTCCCTGATTTCATCAATCGACATACCACAGCCAAGTAACACCATCAGTTTTATTCTTGCCTTCTGACTACTCTGTTCATGACCCAAAATCACTCCAAGTCTTTTTAGCGCAGCTCCGCCACCTCTGTACCCGTAAATGTCAAGGACCCTTCCCTTATAACATCTTGAGACCAGTACGATAGGAACCCCTTTATCAAGACAATGCTGAATGGGGTCTGTCAATTCAGGTGGAACATTACCTCTTCCGAATCCTTCCAAGACAATACCCTTTGTTCCATTTTTAACCGCATAGTCAAGAAATTCACCTTTATCACCTGGAAAAGTCTTTATCAGACAAGTCTTTGATTCAACTCTTGATGTTTTTATATAGGTTCTTCTGAGAGATTTTCTGAAAAAAAAGACACCATCATCATCTACGATTCCTAAGGGGCCAAAACCCGGAGAATCAAAGGTTGCCACATTGCTGGTATACGTTTTGGTGACTTCTCTTGCGGCATGTATTTCATCGTTCAGGCAGACAACTGTTCCACAACCCCTCGAATAATCAGATGCCGCAACTTCGACTGAAGAAAACACATTTCTCGGGCCATCGGTGCCCAGTTCATTGATATTTCTCATAGCAGCCGTTACAACAATAGGTTTGATCGTATCAACGGTTAAATCAAGCATATAGGATGTTTCTTCAAGGGTGTCAGTCCCATGTGTAATAACTACACCCGTAACATCTTCCCTGTCAACAAGCTCCTGTACCACACATGACAGTTCAAACATTATTTCAGGTGTCATATACGGACTGGGAATATTACAGAAATCGATGGTCTCTATATTGGCAAAACGTTCCAGACCATTCAGCTCAGCTATTTTCGAATTCCCTACATTCGAAGGGATAACACCTTCCGTTTCCTTTCTCATGGCAATCGTGCCGCCCGTCGTAACGATAATCACTTTTTTATTCATTTTAACCCCCGTAAAAATCTAAATATTTCTTTCTCTGTATTTTTTCTTTCTGAATAATCTAATCTGTTGAGATTATATTCTTTTAATCCCGCAAGAGACCTAATCTTTTTTAAAAATGGATAATTCTCACTTTTTAAAGTTATCAGCGACAAGACTGACATGTTGATCGCGTTAAGTATTCCTTCCTGCATATTCTTTGAAAGAGATTCAAGAAATCCTATTTCATCCGCGTAAAATATTTGCCCTGAAAATATTTCTTTTTTCAAAACATCTCCAACTCGGTCAAGCGATTCAAGAATAGGTTTTAAAGAATGATCTGAAGTCTTCCTGCCCAATTCAACCGAAGTTTCGTTGATATTCTTCCACTCAAGGATCAGATGCTGTTCTGGGTTAAAATATGTCCTGAACCCTTTAACAGGAATACCGGTCTTTAGAATCTCCGATAATATTGAATTAAGGGATGTGGTTTTACCCACACCCCTTTTTCCCGTTAAGACAAAGATTCTATTTTCCATCCCTGATGATCTCAGGAATGGAATTTATGGCTTCTTCTAATTTTGTAACATCTTTACCACCGGCTTGCGCAAAATCAGGTCTTCCGCCGCCGCCGCCGCCAAGTATTGAAGCAAGGGCTTTGGCCATTTTACCGGCATGAACTGATTTACCGGCCATTCCCTTCGAAACCTTTACGGTAAAAGAGACGTTATCCTTTGTCTTATTGAACAGGCAGACAACACCTTCATCAAGTTTTTCTATGGCATTGTCCGCAACTGTTCTCATAACCTGTGGATTGATATTCTCCTGGACGATGGCAAGGTATTTAATTCCATCTACTTCCTTTATTGCATCATCCGAATTATTCAATTTTTGATTACTGAGTTTCTCTTCAAGCTCATTTATTTTCCTCAAAGACTCCCTTACCTGCCCCTGAAGTTTAACAACGCTGTCATTGATGAGATGTTCTTCGGTATTCAAGAACGTTGCAACGGATTTAATCACTGCCCTTTCGCTATCAATTGCAATCATACTGTTCCAACCGGTTGAACCTTCGATCCTTCTAACACCGGAAGAAATTCCAGTTTCACTCTTTATTCTGAAAGGCCCAATTTGTCCTGTATTCTTCACATGGGTCCCCCCACATAATTCCGCACTGAAATTTCCCATCCTCACTACTCTCACTTTCTGAGAATATTTCTCATCAAATAGAGCCGTTACACCGGAGGCCTTTGCTTCGTCCAGATCCATTTCATCCGTAATAACATCAAGTACATTCATAATCTGCTCATTGACTATCGTTTCTACCTTTTTAATTTCCATATCCGTCATCGGTTTATAATGAGAAAAATCAAACCGAAGTCTTGTTGGAGAGACAAGCGATCCGGCCTGTTTGACATGAGTACCAAGAACCTCTTTCAAAGCAGCATGCAACAGATGAGTCGCACTATGATTTCTCGCTGTTGCCAATCTTGATGCATTATCCACTTCAAGTGTCAAAACAGCTCCTTTTTTCAGAATACCATTCAGTATTTCCACTCTGTGAACAATGACTTTATTGTATGGATTAAAGACTTCCTTTACTTCTGCCGAGAAGGCTTCATTAAAGATTTTTCCCTTATCAGAAACCTGTCCACCTTTTTCATCGTAAAATGGTGTGTCTTTGACAACAACATCCACCATCTCACCGGCTTGGGCTTCATCGATCAGTTCATCGTCTTTCAAAAGGAACAGAGCCGTAGAGTTTGCAGAGAGCTTCTCATAACCGACAAATTCTATATTGGATATGGTATCCGGATTAAGTTTCTCATAAACTTTTGAAACTTTCGCATACTCAAGATTTCCCCTTGCGGTTCTGGCCATCTCTTTCTGATTCTCCATCAGTTCATTATAGCCTTCGATATCCACTTTTTTATCCTGCTGTTCAGCAATTTCTTTCGTCACTTCTACCGGAAAACCATACGTATCATAAAGCTTAAAGGCATCTTCCGCGGATATCTCATCTGAATCTTTTAAAAGTTCATCAAGCAATTCAAGTCCCTGTTCCATCGTTCTTACAAATTTCTTTTCTTCTTCAAAAACAATTTGCGTGATGATCTCCTGTTTTTCCTTCAACTCGAGATAATGGGACCCCATTTTTTCGACAACAACTTCCACGAGTTCTGAAAGGAACGGTTTTTTCATGCCATGAAGCCAACCGAAGGTCAAAGCTCTTCTGATAATTCGCTTAAGTACATAACCTCTGCCATCATTCGAGGGAAGCACACCATCGGAAATCATAAACACTGCCGATCGGATATGATCGGCAATTACCCGCAAAGTAGTCATTTCCCTTTTGCCTTTTGTATAATCAATCCCGGTCAGTTCTTCCGCTTTTTTTATAATTGGCTGAAACAGATCTGTTTCAAAATTGGAAGGGACCTGCTGAATAATAGACGTTAATCTTTCAAGTCCAAGGCCCGTATCAATATTTTTTCTTGCAAGAGGTGAAAATGTTCCATCTTCATTCGCATTTAATTCGGTAAAGACAAGATTATAAAATTCGAGAAATCTCCCACAGTCACATGCAGGTGAACAGTGCTCCGGGTCCGGACAATTATCGTTGGGACCCATATCAAAAAATATTTCCGAACATGGGCCACACGGTCCGGTAGGTCCGGCAGGTCCCCAGAAATTATCCTCTTTGCCGAGTCGAACTATCTTATCGGCAGGAAATTTAATCTGTTCGGTCCAGATTCTGAATGCCTCTTCATCTTCTTCAAAAACAGAAACCCAGATCTTCTCTTCCGGCATCTCCATTACTTCAGTTGCAAATTCCCAGGCCCATCGAATGGCCTCTTCCTTGAAGTAATCACCAAACGAAAAATTCCCCAGCATTTCAAAGAAAGTATGATGTCTTTTTGTTCTCCCAACTGAATCAATATCATTTGTTCTGACACATTTCTGACAGGTAGTAACTCTCGGATAAACGGGTTTTACCTTTCCCCAGAAAATTGGTTTAAACTGTACCATCCCAGCTATTGTAAAGAGAAGCTGAGGATCGTTTGGAATAAGAGATGAACTCGGTAATCTCTCATGCATTTTTCTCTCATAAAAACTTAAAAAAGATTCTCTAATATCTGCTGCTGTCATATATCTCAAAAGTATTTACCTCCAAATTAATATCATCTGAAAACCATCATCAAGAAGAGCGTCAGAGGGCCGACAAAGACAAGAGAATCAATTCTGTCAAGTAATCCGCCATGCCCCGGTAAAAAATCTCCCGCATCTTTTAAATGATGGCTTCGCTTGATGGATGATTCAAATAAATCTCCAAAAGTAGCTCCCCATGTAATAAACATTGTCAGGACAAAAACTTCAAACAGGTTCAGATCAACCCCCATTCCGTTTCCGAAAAAGGTTAAATAGGGTAATATTAGTTTTACCACAACGGTTATGATGATAAGTCCGAAGAATGTCCCTACCATCCCCCCGACAAGTCCTTCTACTGATTTCTTCGGACTGATACTCGGCATCAGTTTGTGTTTACCGTATCTGATACCTATAAAAAACGCAAAAGAATCGAACAACCAGGGTGAAGTGACTGCATATAACGCATAAACCCATCCGTAATTTTTATAAATATACAATATGCATGTTAGCGATAAGGCAATGTAAATTACTCCAAAGATAAGATTTACCGTAACATCACTCGATTTTTTTGAATCCTTGTAAATCATCACACATAATCCCGCAATCACGGGGATAAGGATGCCATAAAGCATAAAGAGCAGATCCGATCTGTTAATTGCGATCAATACGCCCGATAAGAGGACGTACCCAGGAATTATGGACGTGAGGAGAACCACTTCTCTTGTATTTTTCTTCTCGCCGAGAAAAAGCTTAACATATTCATTTCCGGAAACAAGACTGGCCAGAAAACCAAGCAGTATAAATGTCCAGAAATTATAAAAGAGTAAAACAGCACCAGTACCAAAAATAATCCCGTATTTCCACCTGTTCTGTATTTCTTTTTTATCAGGTGCCAATTAAATCAACTCCATCATCTAATATACTTCCAGCTTCTGCAGAGAATACCAGTACGACAAACAGAAAACTTCACGATTCTGCTTCTATTGCCCCAAACCTACGGTTTCTCTTTGAATACTCGGCCAATACTCTAAAGAATTCTTTTCTGTCAAAATCTGGCCAGTGAATATCCGTAAAGATCATTTCAGAATAAGCAAGCTGCCACAGCAAAAAGTTACTCAATCTCTTTTCACCAGAAGTCCTTACAAGAAGATCGGGATCCGGAACATCAGGTAAATTGAGGAAATTCCTTAAATATTCAGAATTCTCATCATTCAGTACATCTTCTTTGCTATCACCAGTTTTAATCTCTTCATATAAACGAAGGAAAGCATCCCAAATTTCCTGCCTTCCTCCGTAATTCAATGCCAAAATCATATGCAGCTTGTCACAATGCTTTGACTTTTCTTCTATATTTTTTGCCGTTTCGTATGCTTTTTTGGGTAAGGCTTCAATATGTCCGGTAAATCTTATCCTCACACCGCGTTCTATCATCTCCGGTGATTTACTCTCAAGATAATAAACAAGCGTCTGAAACAGAAATTCAACTTCTTCATTCGGCCGTTTCCAGTTCTCGGTAGAAAATGTATACAACGTACAATATTTTATCCCCACATCATTGCAAAGTCTTACAACCTTTTCAGCAACCTCTGCCCCTGCGGCGTGTCCGTCAGAACGCTCCAACCCGTTTATCTTTGCCCAACGACCGTTCCCGTCCATTATAAAAGCGACATGAACGGGCAAATGCATTTTTTTTATTTCTTCCAGTTTATAGGACTCTTTCATTTCATGTCCTTGTTAGACTTCCATTATTTCGCTTTCTTTTTCTTTAAAGACCTCGTCCATTTTAATAACATACTCGTTGGTCAAATCCTGCACCTTTTCCTCAAGCTTATGTGCATCATCTTCAGGAATATCACCGTTCTTTTGTTCTTCCTTAACCTCTTTTATCACTTCTCTTCTGATGTTTCTGACCGCTACTTTTCCCTGTTCGATGATTTCATGAACCATTTTAACGAGTTCCCTTCTCTGTTCTCCGGTTGGTGGTGGAAAATTCAATCGGATACTCGAACCATCATTGATCGGAGTCAATCCAAGATTTGAGGCCAATATGGATTTTTCTATTGCCTTTAATACCGTTTTATCCCACGGTTTCACAATAAGAGATCTTTCCATTACCGAGATGCTTGCAAGCTGTGGAATCGGTGTCGGTGTGTTGTAATAATCGGCGGTAATTTCTTCAAGCAGCGCCGGACTCGGTCTTCCTGTTCTGATATGTTTTAGTTCTTCTCCTATGGAATCAACACTTTTCTGCATCTTCTCTTTTGTAACCTTTAAATGATTATCCATAAACCCTATCCCCTTTCTTTTTTTTATAACATAAATACACCATTGCTTAAAAAAGCCTCTGTGTATTATAGCATAAGCATAAAATTCTAAAAATGTATTTTCAATTTACTTTCAAAAAGCCACAGGATGTCATGAAGGCATCAAATGCGGCAAAACCTTTTTCATCACGTTTATAAACACCGGCATTTTCTAATACGGCGGTAAATTTCTCTCCAATCTCATTTTTAATCAATTGTATTGCTTCATCCTTTTCCATCAGGTTATTATTCTCCATCATGTCAATAATCCAGTCTTTATGTTTAAAGAGCGGATCATCCTCCGTCAAGATGTCCAGCATCTCCCTGTTTCTTTCCCCCGTCAAAAACTCCGTAATCAATTCAGTCTCCCTCTCTAATCTGCCGGGCAATATGGCAAGACCCATTACTTCAATCAGTCCGATATTTTCCTTCTTTATATGATGGAGGTTCGGATGCGGGTGAAATATCCCTCTCGGAAACTCGTCAGAGGTTCTGTTATTTCTGAGTACGATATCCAGCTCATATTCTCCATCTCTATTAATCCTTGCAATAGGGGTAACCGTATTATGCGGAACCAGTTCATCATTTTCATAACTCTCATGATAAATCTCAACCGATTTATCGTCATAAACTCTCCATTGACTCAATATCTTGTCGGCAAGTTCTACGATATGATTTTTATCATTTGATCGGAGTCTTATACTCGATAAAGGCCAATTCAACAGGCCTATCTTGACGTCCTTATGTTCTTCAGCTTCAAAACAAGCCAGAATTTCCGCCTTCACCATCGGCATATCATATCTCCCGCCCTGATAATGCTCGTGCTCTAAGATTGATCCCCCGACGATAGGTAAATCGGTGTTGGAACCGATGAAATAATGGGGAAATTGATCGAGAAATTCAAATAAGCGTTCAAATGTCTTTCGGCAAACATGCATCGGTTTGTGATCTTTAAAAATAACGATACAATGCTCGTTGTAATAAACATACGGTGAATACTGAAAATACCAGTTTTCTCCACCTAATTGCACCGGTATCAGGCGATGGTTTTCTCTCGCCTGACGTTTCATATTTCCTTCAAATCCCATATTCTGAATACACAGCACACATTTCGGATAATCAGTCGCAATCGCGTTGAGATTCTTTTTAAGTAACAGCGGATCCTTTTCCGGTTTTGAAAGATTTATCGTAATCTCCACGTTGCCGTATTCCGTTGATACCGTCCAGTGTTCGTTTTTTGCTATTCGATCGGTACGAATATAATTAACATCCTGACATAATTTATAAAAATAATCTGTCGATGCCTTTGAATCAATCGTTTGGCCGAGTTCAACAAATTTCCCCACAACCGTTGAGGGCATAGGAGTCAGTAGTCCCATTATTTTTGTATCGAGAAGGTCTTTTTTAGTAATACTGTCTTCAATAATGCCTTCAGAGACGGCATATTTCAGTAATTGATCCAGGATCGAATAAAGATCCGGTTTATATGAATCGTTAAATGAAAAAAATGACGGTTCACTGATTTTAAGAAGGTCAAAAAGCCTGTTTCTAACAAAAATACTGTCTAGTTCAGTTATCAGATTTTTCTGTATCCCGTAAATCAGAAGTTCTTCTACACACTTAGCGGCATTTTTTTCCGAACACATAACACTTTCCATGAATTCATTCACCTCAAATTTATTTTAATATCCTGTTCTCCATCAGATATTCAATTACTTCCTCGTTTTTAGGAACGGCAAGATGGTCAAGGTTCATAAAATGCTGTCTTTCCTGCCCCTTATCTATCCCCCACATCTGCTGACTGTAAAGATTTACAACTCCATCATTTCTGCCATGTCTGGAATAATTCTCCATGGTCTGATGCGATACGAGATCACCAACTGTTTTCATCAATTCGTAAGTAACGGACAAACCGGAAGTAATATCCGTCGATTCAGGCGTCAGTTCTGCAGAGACCAGATAAAGTTTATCGAGATATTTGTCATTTTCATTTAATTGAAGTGTCTCCGGCTCGGCAACAAAAACATTCTCCAAAACTTCGTCATTCAGATCGGAATACAGGTAAATCCCAAGCGACTCACAATAGTTTTTGGGTGTGTATATCATACAGAGACCACCGGGAAACGGATCTAAAAAACGCAGCATCTCGGTAAAGACCTTCCCTACCATTTCCGGGTGTTTCCTGGAAAAATAAAGCATGAGTTCAGCACTTTTGGTAGCTTCTGTCCCATTGATAAAAGAATAAAGAAAATTACCCATCGTGAGATTAATATTTGGGGGAGTTCCGACTTCAAGCTTGTCTACCGCTTCCATCAGTTCCGGATTTACACTCAGGATAAAATTCTGGGCAAGTGTACCGAGATGCGGTGTATCAAGGGTTATGAGTTGCCTGATATGATCCCCAACACATGTCAGATTGTATTCATTGTTGATACAGAACCTCGAAACAAGCCCCCCCATACTGGAAGCAATCATGGTAATCTCTTCATAATCTCTGTGAATATCATTCTTAATGATCAGTTCTGAAAGGATTTCCCCATATCTGCTTGCCGGATATACGGAGGTATCATAAGTGTATTCATAAAAATCAAAATCAGCAAACAGTTCTGGATTTTCATTCACATACTGATAAAATCCATTCCAGACATCCAGCCGTCCATCGTTTCGCCATACGGCATCGATATGCGGAACAATATTGAACGATTCATCGAAATAGGGAATATTCTGTTTGCCGTGAACAAAGATAATTGCCTTTTTATGTCTTTTCACATCGGAAGAAATCGTAATTTCTTCATTATACAGCTCTATGGGATATCTTGCAAGACTGTATTCTTCCGTTTCTGAAGTCTCGCTTACACTGTCCATCAATGCCGATGGAACATTTCCAGCAAAGAGATTGTCCAGAACCAGGTATCCAAGGTTTGTATTCTTTATTTCAAGCTTCAGACGTTTATCATAAGTCGGAAGCATCCTGTAAAGATCATGATAAGGCTGAAGTTGCAGATAACTGTCAACAGAAAGATCGACGTTTTCAACACTGAGTTCTGATTCCAAAAGTTTTAAATCGAATCCATTCCAGACAAGTGTTCTCAGGGTTTTCCACAACGTGTTCCCTACATGGTTGGCAGCCACCCAGAAGAAATCAACGAGTACAAGCGGATCACCTTTTGTAGTTCTTCCGGAAAAAATTGGATAAAGCTTCATAAAAGATTCTGAAGCATCTGAAGTCATATCCACATCCGACTTTATGATAGCAAAATGAGCTTCCGTTTCAGGAATGACAAACGGTTTAATCAGATCGATGACTTCATAAGTCTCGGTGGTTTCGATCTGTGGTTCAATCCTTTTTATACTGATCATATTGGTCTTTTCAAGATTTTTCATTAAAAGATATGAATTTTGATTCTCTGATAAGACCGAACATGAAGAATATATCTGCTCTTTTAAAGCGGCAATCTGATCAGATAGATACGATTCGGAGTTATCATAATCCAATTCCCTGTTGATAAAGGTTTCTATTATCTTTTTTCGTCCTTCTTCGTTTGCGTTTTTCAAGGCCGATTCAAATGTCTTGTAGGCAACCATCTCAAATTTTGTTTCCAGAAGCAAAAGCCTTCTGATATCCTCAACGTCTATGATCCCGTAGGTTTTAGCGAGTGTTTTATTCAGCGTATCCAGTTCACTTTGAATAGATTCCGCAAGATACCTCAGAAATTCAAGATTTACCGCGGTTATCAGTGCATTTTCTCTTTGATCGGTTTTAAAAAAATGATCATAAGGGATCTGACCGGCCGTAATTTCCGCATTTTCCACAACCTTTCTCATATAATCATCGTATAAGGCGAGAAGAGAAAAGATTTCAATCTGTGAAAACGCATCATGAATCTCATTATCAAAAAATTGATACGCTTTCAAAGGGAGATTCAGATCATCCTCTTCATAAACCGTAGGAGAAAAATCGACCGGTTTAGAAAAGAAATAATTATCAAAATTATTGTAAAAAATCACATTCAGCTTATGTTTTTCTTCAATGTACTGTGTGATACTCTTCATATTTTCCTTGTTTTTAAAAGAATCATTTAACGTTTTTTCCATTCTTTTCAGGGTACTTAGAAAATAGGTGATATAACTCATGTCATCAAGAATCAGCTTACTCGCAGAAAAACTTGAAAAAATATCTGATGTATCAAAAAGCGATTTTTGAATCTGAAGATAATTCAACACCGCTATCTCGCAGAATTGTGAATTCACAGGGGTAAAATCCGATAATCTTAAGTTTGTGATCAGAACCTCGTCATCCGTCTCTATTTTCTTTGATACAAGCGTACAGTATTTATTATCCTCTTTTAGAATGATAAATACTCTTGAAAAATCATGTTTTGAAAGAATTTTTTCAATTGCGTTCTGATCAAGATGTGAATAAAAGGCGAGTCTTCTTCCATAATCCTGAGATATTTCCTGGATGGTAGCAGAAAAAACTGTCAACAACAACATACAACCAATACACAAAATAATATTCTTCTTCATTTTTTCCCCTTTCACGTAAAGAGTTTTGATCTCAACAATAAAACCATTCCGGCCTATTATATCATGACTAATTTTAAAGAAGTGAAAGATAAATTAGCTGAGGTGATATAATCTTTTTTGTGAAATATGAGAAAAAGATATTGGAGGGCACGCCTTGGAATATATAATTAATACTTTATCATTTCTCCTCATCATCAATATACTGTTTGCTGTCTCAATCGTATTTCTCGAAAGGAAAGATCCTCAGACCACCCTGGCCTGGCTGATGGTTTTAATCTTTATACCCGGTCTGGGATTTTTTCTGTACCTCTTTTTCGGGCAAAACCTGAAGAAGGAAAAAATGTTCAAGCTCAAGGAATCTGAGGATAGAATCTTAAAAAACATCCTTAAACTTCAGGAAAACGAGCTTGATAAACATGAAATGACTTTTTATGATCCGACGCTTGTTGAGTATAAGGATATTATAAAAATGAATATTAAGACAGATGATTCTTTCTTGACCCAAAACAACGAGATAGCAATATTCACCGATGGAAACGATAAATATAAGAGTCTGATCAGTGATATAGAAAACGCAAAAAGTCATATTCATTTACTTTATTACATTTTCAACGATGATGAAATAGGAAATAAAATCATCGATACGCTGATCAGAAAACTTGATGAAGGGGTCAAGGTCAAACTGCTCTACGACGATGTCGGATGTTCAAAAACCAATTCAGAACTCTTTTTAAGATTTGAGGATCATGGAGGAGAAACCGCACCTTTTTTCCCATTCATTTTACCGAGATTCCACTTCAGACTCAATTTCAGGAATCATAGAAAAATCGCAATAATAGACGGAAAAACAGGTTATATTGGCGGTTTCAATATAGGAGATGAGTATCTTGGAAAAAATCATAATTTGGGAAATTGGCGTGATACGCATCTCAGAATTACAGGAGATGCCGTTTACGCTCTCCAGATAAGATTCCTGATGGACTGGGAATACGCCTCGAAGGAAAAACCGCGAATATACGATGAAAACAGGATAAAAAGGGCTATAAAAAAATATGACTATGTAGATGATTTATTCCCGATCAATCACCCGGTTGGAAAAAAGGCCGTACAGATAGTATCAAGCGGACCGGATTCGGATTCCGAACAGATAAAATACGGCTATTTAAAGCTGATCAACAGGGCGAAGGAAAGCATTTTTATACAGTCCCCCTATTTCATACCGGACAGCAGTATTGTAGAATCCTTAAAAATCGCCGCACTTTCCGGTGTGGATGTTCGTATCATGATCCCCTGCAAACCCGATCATCCTTTTGTGTACTGGGCAACACTGAGTAATGCGGCTGAACTGTTAAATTCGGGAGTGAGAATTTACAGATACATGGATGGATTCCTTCATTCGAAGACCATCGTCGTTGATGGAAGAATCTCTTCGGTTGGAACGGCAAACTGGGATGTCAGAAGCTTTAAATTAAATTTTGAAGTTAATTCCTTCATCTACGACAAAGAAACCTCAAAGGCTTTGAATGATTTCTTCTTAAAAGATCTGACAAAAAGCAGTGAATTAACGAAGCAGGCCTATGAAAACAGAAAAATTACGATCAAGGTAAAAGAATCATTTTCCAGACTCCTGTCACCTCTGTTATAAAATATCATTCAACCTATTTTGTTTTAACATCCCATGAATAGAGACCGCCACATTCTGAAAATTGTGTGTATTCAGCTTCTTTGAACACGGAGCAAAGTTCCTCGGCTATCAAATAAAATTCAGTTGAATCCCATTCATCCGCATATTTCTCACGGCAGGCATCATGCTCCCTTTGCGTTCTAAAAGAGATATCGACAAGGAATAGCCGTCCGTCCTCTTTTTTTAAAAGTTTCAGATAGCTATCAATTAATTGATTTCTTTTCTCCGGCCTGAAATGATGAAAAACATAGGCTGATACAATGACACTAAATTTTGCCCTTTCAAATTCTACGGGAACACCTTTATTATTCAGATCATGCTGTATCAGGTAGGCACTCGGCATCTTGCTTGCGGCAATTTCGATCATCTTTTCTGAAAAATCAAGACCATAACACTGGGCGTTTCTTGAATAAAATTCCTGCATGAAATTACCCGTCCCTACCCCTATATCGAGGATCTGCGTACTGTGATCAATCTCACACGATTGTATTATTTCATTTTTTATTTTTTCATAGCCGATAAACGGAAACTCATTCTTACAGACTGTCGTATCGTACTCTTGCGACCACTTGTCAAAGATAACTTTTTTTATAATACTCACCCTCTTCCGGTCTATTTTATCACGAAACAAACCGGGAGAGAACCTGAGCATTCCAAAAAGATATAAATAAACGATACTAAACATTATTCGGAAATACATTTAACATCTAAAAGCGTTTGACGCTGTGATATAATAAATGTGTACAGTAACCCTGTCAGTGCTGAATTTTGCTTTTTAATTCTTTGATTCACAAGTATCGTATAGTAATAAAAAGAGGTGGCATGTATGTCAAAACCAATACATATAATTACAATGCAGAACACTTCTGAATGGTTTTTTGAGCCAAAGGAAATGTATTTCGGATACATTATCAGGACTGGTAAATTTACAATCGAAAACAGAAATGAATTTGATATTCTCAGAACGGCTAAATTGTTGACGGTTCACAGTTTTTTTGATACCTGTTCAATCACCCGTGTCATAGAAAAAAATTCTTTTGATCCAAAAAACAAGATTATTTATTTCCGTTATGAAGAAGATCTGCCCTATGAAATTATCCAGATCTACAAGCACCGTATGATGACGACCATCTGCAGATACTGTGATTTAAAGCAGATTGTGTATGATCTTATTCAGCTGGTTTCTATCGACAAGGAACTTTTTAACGATGAATATGTTGAGTGGATGGATAATACGGTCGAAGATGTTAATTTCATATCCGATTCTGAAAGGGGCAAACTTCGGACTTTTCTGAATCTTTTTTCAAACAGTTATATCACTTCATTTTTGTCATTAAGTTATAAGCATGATACGATAAGAATGTTTAAAGACAGGGAAAAAATTGTCTATAAGCTACTGGAAATGAAATATTTAAATGATATCGGCATGGTAAAAATCATATAATTCAGGTGATGATGTGAAAAGGGTGTTATCCAACTTATTCGTATACAATAATGACACGAAAGAATTTAAAAAAAAGATGCTGATGATCGATAAAAACAGATTTCGTTTTATTTCGCAACCTGAATTAACTCGGCTTGAGAGTAGCGAATCGCTGGATCTTGAGAACCTCAACGGTTATTACCTGTATCCTTCTTTCGTAGACTCACATCTTCATCTTCTCGGTACGGGGATGGAATCCATCAGGGTCAATTTATCTGATTGTAAAAGTAAATCCGATCTCATAGAAGCGATAGAAAAATCATCGATAAACGACACCAATATCATTCTAAGAGGCTGGGATGAAGAGCGCCTCGGTTTTTTCCCGGACAGACAGTTTATCGATAAAATCACCGGAAAAGTATGCCTTCTTACCAGAAAATGCGGGCATATCGCGGTATGTAACACGGCATTTATCAATTTATTATCAAGAAATGGAATTATCGAAAAAGACGACTCCAGTTTTTCAAGGGGTATACTGAAAGAAAGAACGCTGGAAGAAGCACAAAACCTTATAAAATACAGTGTAAACGAAATATCGGATATGTTAAACAAGGCATGCGGGAAATTGTTGAAGATGGGGATTACCTCCGTACACAGCGATGATTATCACTCTGTTGAATTAAGGACACTTTTAGACGTCTTAAGAAAACAGAAGTCTATCAGGCTTTTTGAAAAAATAAATCCCAAAAGTTCCGATGAGTTAAAAGAGATGATCACAGAGGAAATCTTTGACACTGAGAGTGAAAGAAATTCTTTCACCCGAATCAAGGCCATAAAGGTCTATCTTGATGGTTCGTTTGGTGGAAAAACCGCAGCACTGAACCAACCCTATGAAAACTCTCTAAATACCGGTATCCTTTATATGGGCTCCAATGAACTGGGGAATTATATCAGACTTTGTGAAGAAGCTGGATTACAACTCCTGGTTCACGTCATAGGGGATAAGGCATTAGACATTGCACTTGATGCATTTCAAAAGAACATCTCATCTTTTAACCCGTTAAGACACCGATTGATCCATGTTCAACTTGCCTCGGATGAGCAGCTCAGAAGAATCAGACAATTAAATCTTTATTTAAGTATTCAGCCCGTTTTTTATGATAAAGATAAAGAGATGGCAGAATCCATTCTTGGTGAAAAACGTTTTACGGAAGACGCCTATCCGTTTACAAAAATGCTTGATCTCGGTATTGAATTTTCACTTTCCACAGATTCACCGGTAGAAAACGTGAATCCCTTTGAAAATCTTTCCAGTTCGTTAAGATTCATGGACATTGAGACTGCCTTTGAAAAGTATACCATTTCATCGGCAAAGGCGGCATTTGATGATAAAAGACTTGGAAAGATAGCAGACGGTTTTTACGCGGACGGCTTTTTACTCAAATCAAACCTTTTTGAATTGGAGGAAGAGAAGATTAGTCTTTTGAAACCGGCTTATACACTCTTTAACGGTAATCTTATCAGCCACATACAACATTAAAAAAAGGAGGATACAGCAAATGTTAGGAATCGTAGTTATCGCAGTAATCGGTGCACTTGGATTTGCAGCAATAAACTATTCAAGTGTAAAGAAATTGGATGCCGGTACACCAATAATGAAAGAAATCGCCGGAGCTATTCAGGAAGGTGCAGACGCGTTCATCAGACATGAATACAAAACCATCTTCTCATTGGCATTGTTTATCATGGTTGCTCTTATGATCCTTGTTTCCTGGTATACAGGCGTAGCCTTCATACTGGGTGCCCTCATGAGTGCATCGGCCGGATGGATCGGAATGAAAATTGCTACACTCGCAAATGTCAGAGTTTCAAACACCGCCAGAAAGACAAACAGTCTCGGAAAAACACTTAAAGTTGCTTTTCAGGGTGGAAGTGTTATGGGATTGTCCGTTGGAGGGTTCGCACTCCTCGGCCTTCTGATCGTTTATTATGTCTTCGGAAAGATGATGGGACAGGTAAATCCCGGGAATCTCGTTATTGAATCCAACTGGCTTGGAATTAACTTCATCCCGTTTACCATGACCGTTTCAGGATATGCACTTGGCTGTTCTGTTATTGCCATGTTTGACCGTGTGGGTGGGGGAATATACACAAAAGCAGCTGATATGGGAGCCGACCTTGTTGGTAAAACTGAGGCAAAGATTCCTGAGGACGATCCGAGAAATCCCGCAACAATAGCAGATAACGTCGGTGATAACGTTGGTGACGTTGCCGGTCTTGGTGCTGACCTTCTTGAAAGTTATGTAGGAGCCATCGTATCGGCTATTATCCTTTCCGCTTATATCTTCTACACCAATTCAGGAAATGCGGCGACGATGATTTCAGAAGGTATGATTTCAAAACTGATCACGTTCCCACTAATCTTTGCAGGTATTGGTGTTATCTCAAGCATACTTGGAATTCTTTTCCTGATTGTGAAAAAAGTCTCAGAGAAACCTCACAAAGAACTTAACATGTCAACCTGGGCATCTGCCGCTTTAACCATCATCTTTACTGGGATATTTACCTTTTTCTATTTTAATGGTGAAAATCTTCAGGGAACAGGATTTAATTCCGGAGTTCTTTCACCATGGTTCTCCGCGATCCTTGGTATTATCAGCGGTATTGTAATCGGACAACTTGCGGAATATTACACAAGTTATGATTACAAACCCACGATTGGTATTGCAAACGCTTCAAAACAGGGTGCAGCATTGACAATCACTCAGGGACTCGCCGTAGGAATGATGTCTACCTTCTACCCGGTTATCGTTCTCGCTATCACAACGATCGTCGCAAACGCCTTTGCAGGTCTTTATGGGGTCGCAATGGCCGCTATCGGAATGCTCTCATTCGTTGCCGCCACGGTTTCTGTAGATACCTATGGTCCTATCGCAGATAACGCAGGCGGAATCAGCGAAATGTCAGAGCTTGATCCAAAGGTCAGAAAGATCACCGACAAGCTCGATTCAGTCGGAAATACAACAGCGGCTATCGGTAAGGGATTCGCCATCGGTTCAGCAGCACTTGCAGCACTTTCACTCTTTGCTTCATATCTCTATTCACAGGCACAACCAGGAGAAATTCATGGAACATATGAGCTGATACTGAATATGATCAACACCATGACACTTGCAGGAGCTCTTGTTGGTGCGGCCCTTCCTTACCTCTTCTCCGGTATTCTGATAGAAGCGGTTGCAAAAGCAGCAAGAAAGATGGTAGATGAAGTCAGAAGACAATTTAAGGCAGAACCGAAGATTCTTACGGGTGAAGTCAGGCCGGATTACAAGAAGTGTATAGAAATTTCTTCCGCCGGTGCGCTTGCCGAAATGAAGGGACCGGCCCTGATCGCCGTACTGGCACCTATTGTCACCGGGTTTATGTTCGGTGCCGAGTTTGTTGGCGGATTACTTATCGGTACAACACTTTCCGGTATCATGCTGGCTCTGTTCACAGCAAACTCCGGTGGAGCATGGGATAATGGTAAGAAATACATCGAATCCGGAGAAATAGAAGGCGAAAGCAAAGGCGGAGCGGCACATGAAGCCGGAGTTGTCGGAGATACAGTTGGAGATCCGCTTAAGGATACCGTAGGACCTTCACTTGACATCCTTATCAAGATTATGTCCGTTATTTCACTGATCATGGTTTCTATATTCAGTAAATATAACTTAATGGGCTTGTTCAAATAATTTTTAAAAATAAAACAAACGGGGAATGGATGATCATCCATTCCCTTTTTCTTTGGAGAATTTTAAGTTATAATCAGTATATGAATTTTATTTGGGGGTTTTTTTATGTGGAATGATATTGTACAAGTGCTTTCGACTAATTCATTCAATTCATATTTGTCTGCTTTATTGATCTTAATCGTGGGCTCTTTTATAATAACGCTTATCAACAGATTTTTAAAGAAACGACTGTTAAAATATGAGGGCAGTCCAAGATATGATTTTCTTTCTTTTTTATATTCGATATTCAAGACAACCTTTTTCCCGTTGATTTATTTAGGTATTTTGATCACCGCCGTCTCCTCTTTAAAAATTCCTGAAATGCTTCAAACTATCATTGATTATTCCGGAATAATTCTTCTGACAATTACGAGCATCAGGTTTATTAATTCGATCATCGACTATTGGTTAAAGACACTTCAGACAAAAAAAGGAAAGACTGTCTCTCAAATTCAGGGGTTAAAAGGTCTCTTCGGTATTATGAAGATAACGGTCTGGATACTCGGTATCCTGATAGCCGCACAAAATATGGGTTACGATGTCAGTACAGCCGTAGCTGGGTTTGGTATTACGGGTATAGCCGTTGTCTTTGCCGCTCAATCCATACTCGGTGATCTCTTCAGTTATTTTTCCATTCTCTTCGATAAACCGTTTGAAGCCGGTGATTTTGTGATCATAGGTGATATGATGGGTACCATAGAGCATATAGGATTCAAGACAACACGCTTGACCAGTTTAACCGGTGAACAGCTGATAATCTCAAATGGGGATATGACGAGCTCCAGACTGAAAAATTATAAAAGGATGAAAAGGAGACGAATTGTATTTACAATCGGTTTGGTTTATTCACTGACACATGATCAGCTAAAAACGATTCCTTCTATCTTTGAAAATATCGTTATGAATACCGAAAACGTTACATTTGACAGAGCCCATTTCGTTGATTTCGGCCCGTACAGCTTGAATTTTGAAGTGGTATACTATGTCAACTCAAGTGATTACTTGGTATATATGAACGCACATCAGGCAATTAATCTGGAAATAAAAAAGATATTCGATGAAAAGGGAATAGGATTTGCATTCCCAACTCAGACGATACAGGCCATCTTGGAGTCAAATCGAGAAATATCGGTGCAATAGTATTTATTAAGAGGGGGACTTATTATGAAAAAGCTTATAGTGGTTCTGATGATTTTAGGAATTATTCCATTTGCTTTTGCCACTACTCTTGAAGTTGGGAGTACTGGCTCATCTTACACTACGATTAATCAGGCAATTCTTGCCGCTTCTGATGGAGATGTGATCAGAATTCATTCCGGTACTTATACAGAAAACCTAAGATTCTCAAAATCTATCACACTTGAGGGGGTAACCGTCAATGAGGTGGTAGTAAAGCCAAGGATTTCCACCTCTCCCACCATCATGGTAGAAAATTGTAATAGACTGAACATTAGAAATCTCACCCTGTATGGAGAGTCCATTGCCTTATCTCTGGCCATGACCAACGCAGTCATCAACAACAACAAGATCATTACCACAAATGACGGAATCAGAGCGGGGACGCTCAATCATGAAATTTCTATTCTGAACAATTCAATAAACGGGAATTACAGTTCTGTCAGAAACAAAAACTCTACTGGGATCATGCTTGTAGGGATAGGTAAGGCGATCATAGAAAATAACACCGTCACCTCATTTGGGACAGGCCTTTATCTCGGCGGAAAAGACCCGGTCAAGATATCCGAAAATCAGATTTTATCGAATAACATTGGACTGTATATCGCCGGCAATTCTAACGCAATTGTGTATAAAAACAGAATACATAAAAATGTATATTGCGGGTTGATGATCGTTTCTAAACCTATCGTTTCGGTCGAATCCAATCTCTTCTCGTCAAACCTGCAATATGACCTGATTCTTTCAAATAGAAACTGTGGAGACTTTCTTATCGATTTCACTGGAAAATTGAGGGGAAATGATAACATTTTCAGTGAAAAAATCAAAATGTGCCCCGAAGATTTTGTACTGGAAGATGATTTCATAAAAGATGAAGAATAAGAAGACGCTCGGACTCATCTTTGGTGGAAATACCGTTGAACATGATGTTTCTATAGAATCTGCCAGGGCCATATACAATGCATATATGTCCGATAAGTCACACTGGGGATATGAAATAATACCCATTTATATAGACAAGTTGGGTTTTTGGTATGACAGCGCTTCATCCGAAAGAATTCTGAAGGGTCTGAAAGTCAACAAGGGTGTCATACGATCAGAAACACCTGCCTTTGACAAGGGTATTGATGTAGGATTGCCTATGATTCATGGCGGATTCGGGGAAGACGGTGAATTACAGAAAATCCTTCACCATATAGGACTTCCTTATGCAGGAGCTGATTCAGACTCATCTTTGCTATGTTACGATAAAGTGTTAAGTAGAAAAAAAGCAGAACTTTATCATATTCCACAACCTTCTTTTATATCATTCGATTTAGAATTGATCAATATGAAAGAAATCGAAGAAACCGTCAGCACAAAGATCAAATTTCCCTGCTTTATAAAGCCCGCCCGAACCGGTTCCTCATTTGGGATCACTAAAGTCTCGAGACAAAGTGAAATTCCTGCCGGGGTTCAAAAGGCGAGGGAAATTGACACCGTTATTCTGATAGAACAGGCCATTGATAATTGTCGTGAGTTAGAAATAGCGGCACTTGGAAGAGAAATTCCAAGACTCTCTATGATTGGCACCATTAATTATAAGGATGAATTTTATACAAATTCGGCAAAATATTCGGACGACTCTACTGAGTTAATCATACCGGCTGCGGTTCCGCAAAAGATAAAAGAGGATGTTTATGATCTGGCTCATCAACTGTTTAAAATTTTCAGGATAAGAGATTTCTGCAGGTTGGACTTTTTTTACAATGATAAAAGCGGTCAGCTGTTCTGGAACGAAATCAATACGATTCCAGGATTCACCTGTAAAAGCATGTTCCCACAGTTATGGCTGGCAGAAAACATCTCATTAAACACGGTTATTGAACATATTGTTAAAAACTCCTTCAAATAAAGTTCTATATTAATTTCGTCTAATTCATAGATAGAAAAAAAGAGGTGATAATATGTATTTCGACAAATTTTCTCAAAATGCAGCTGAATTATTTTTAATATCACAAAAAGAAGCAGATGATCTCGGTCACAAAATCATTGATCCTGTTCATATCCTCCTTGCAGTCTGTAAGGTTCCGTCTAGTATTGTATACGATATTCTTATCAATCAATACGAAGTCCAATATGAAGAAATCAAGGAAGAAGTGATAAAAACAACCGGACAGGTTCATCAAAACAGACTTGACCAGAGAGGAAGTACATTTTCTCCTCAGATTTCCCCTCGTTTAAAAGGAATACTGGCAAATGCGTTTGAAGAGTCTAAGAATTTTTCAAGTCCGAAAATAGAGATAGAACATATATTTCTTGCCATATTGAGGCATAATCAGAATGGCGTCGTGAGAATTCTTTCGAGACTTCATATCAGCGTTAACTCATTGACAAAGGAACTGATGATGAAGATGAATCCAAATCCAGATGATTTTAACAATGAACCAGATGAGGAATTTGGCAGTTTTAATTCTTCTGCTGAAAATAAATCCAATTCATTCCTGCTTAAACAGCTCGAGGAATTCGGAACAAACCTCAACGAACTGGAGGAAGCGGGAAAACTTGATCCGGTCATCGGAAGAGAAGTAGAGATTCAGAGATTAATGCAGATATTGATACGACGAAAAAAGAATAATCCTGTATTGATCGGAGAACCCGGTGTGGGGAAGACGGCTATTGTCAATGGGCTGGTTGAGCGGATCGTCAAAAATAAGGTCCCCGTCATCCTCAAGAACAAGATTATTTTTTCACTGGATATGGCATCTCTGATCGCCGGTACAAAATATAGAGGTGAATTTGAAAAGAGAATGAAAAAGTTGATCAAGATCATTCAACAAGAGCAGAATCTCATTATATTCATCGATGAAATTCACACCATCGTTGGGGCTGGAGCGGCAGAGGGTGCAGTAGATGCCTCCAATATCTTGAAACCGGCACTCGCAAATGGAACGATAAAGTGTATCGGTGCAACCACACCGGATGAATACAGAAAACATATCGAAAAAGATGCGGCACTCGAACGGAGATTTCAGAAGATTAACGTTCAGGAGCCGGATTACACCGAGACAATCAAGATTCTTGAAGGATTAAAGGAAAAATATGAACTACATCATAAAGTTCAATACACTGAAGAGGCCATAAAAGAATCCGTAAAACTGGCCAGAACTTATATTTCCGATCATTTTCTACCGGATATGGCAATTGATGTTCTCGACGAGGCAGGGGCAAAAAAGAGACTCAGTATCTTAAAATTACCTGAAAATCTGACGGAATATGAAGACCGTATCGCTTTGCTGAAAAAGCAGAAACAGACAGCAGCGAAGAATAACGACTTTGAAGAGGCCAGGCGTTTGCAGGATGAGGAAAAGGGACTGACTGAGGAATACAACAGAGAATACTTGGATTGGAAAACAGACGCCGTTAACCGGATTGAAACGGTCAGTTTCGAGGATATCGCAGAAGTGGTTTCCAAATGGACCGGTATTCCACTTACAAAAATCGAGGAAGATGAGAGTAATAAGCTGCTGAACATGGAAGAGGCCCTTCATGAAAGGGTAGTAGGACAGAATGAATCTATCATCGCCATATCAAAGGCGATCAGAAGGGCGAGAAGTGGTTTGAAAGATCCCAAGAGACCGGTCGGTACGTTCCTGTTTCTCGGTCCTACGGGAGTGGGAAAGACGGAGCTCGCCAAGACACTGACGGAATATCTTTTTGGGAATGAAAAGGCATTGCTTCGATTTGATATGTCGGAATACATGGAAAGATTTTCAGTTTCCCGGCTTCTCGGGGCACCTCCCGGCTATGTCGGTTACGAAGAGGGTGGAACACTGACCGAAGCCGTCAGAAGAAACCCCTTCTCAGTCATACTCCTCGATGAAATAGAAAAGGCCCATCCGGATGTTTATAATATTTTGCTTCAGATTGCCGATGAGGGAAGACTGACCGATTCTCAAGGGAGAAACATCGATTTTAGAAACGCCATCCTGATCATGACAAGTAACATCGGCGGAGAGACCATCAACAAGTCCCGAAATTCGATGGGATTTGAAATACAGCAAAACGAAGAAATGAAATATGAAGACATGAAAAAAACCGTAATGAGCGAAGTCAAGAAGATTTTCCGTCCTGAATTTCTCAACAGGCTTGATGATATCATTGTATTCCATCAACTGAACAGGGAGCACATCAGTGAAATTATAGATATTCTTCTTTCGGGCCTTTCCAAAAGGCTTGAAGAGAAGGAAATCAACGTTGAGCTCAGTAAAAATGCCAGAGAATTCCTCATAGATAAAGGATATGACCCTATTTACGGTGCAAGACCTTTAAAAAGAGCCTTACAGAAGTTCATCGAAGATCCCCTCGCGGAAGAATTACTTTCTAACAGATTTAAAGCTGGGGATACCATTAAGATTGTCATGAATAAGACTGAAGGAATCAAATTCCAGAAAAAGGAATTCCGAGAAGAAGGCAAAAAACTCGTAGGTGTTGGTTCTGCCGAATGAAGAAAACTGTGAATCATTTTATTTGTGACATATGCGGTTATGAGACTGGAAAGTGGTTTGGAAAATGTCCACAATGTGGTGAATGGAATTCCGCAAAAGAGATAAACATTGATGAAAGGCATTTTGAAGGGCAGACCGGTCTAAAAGGAAAAGGATTCGTTTCCATAAAAAATGCGGATCTTTCTAAAATGACAAGATATGATACAAAATTGGAACATCTGAACCGTGTACTCGGCGGAGGCCTGGTAAACGGTTCAGTCATTCTGATAGGCGGAGATCCTGGTGTTGGTAAAAGTACACTCGTCACGCAACTCTGTTCTAAATTTAAAAAAAGCTATTATTTAAGTGGAGAAGAATCATTTGAACAGATTTATATGAGATACAAACGTGTTTCTGAAGGTGATTCCGAAATTAAGGTAATGAGTTCTTCCTATATAGATAATGCAATCAATTTTCTTGAAAGAGAACTTGAAGAATATAAAGATCAAACGGTAGTAATAGTAGACTCCATACAAACGATGAGAACAGCTGAGATTAATTCATTACCCGGTGGGGCCGTTCAGATCAGAGAATGTACTTCAAAACTCGTCGAGTTTGCCAAGACCAATAACGTCCCCGTCATCATCATCGCACATATTACCAAAAGTGGACAAATTGCAGGGCCAAAGCTTGTCGAACATCTCGTAGATGTTGTTCTTTATTTTGAGGGAAACAACGATACGGATCTCAGAATCCTGAGAAGCGTTAAAAACAGATTTGGCCCTACAAATGAGATTGGTGTATTTGAAATGAAGGAAAAAGGGTTGCATCAGGTATTGGATCCGTCGGAAAGATTTTATGACACCGAATCAAATCTTTCCGGAAACTCACTTGGTGTAATCATAGAGGGCAATACCCCATTAGTCGTGGAAGTTCAGGGACTGGTCGTAAACGCACAATTCAGTACTCCAAGAAGACTTAGCAAGGGGATTAACCCGGAAAGAATGGCATTAATCTCTGCCGTGTTAACGAAAAGGCTGAATATACAGGTTGAGAAGAATGATATTTTCATCAATCTTCTTGGCGGTATGAGAACGGCTGATCCCGGAATAGACTTTCCGGTTGCGCTTTCATTGTATTCCTCTTTCACAGATAGAATATTTCCCAAGGGAACCGCGTCATTTGGAGAAATCGGACTGGACGGTAAAATACGGTCTGTTTCATTTCCTGAAAAGAGGATAACGGAATTAAAGAGACTGGGATTTACGAGGGTATTAGTGCCATCGAAAACACTAACGCGAATATCGGAAAAAACGGCTGAAGGAATAGACATCGTAGAATTCTCAACACTTCAGGAGGCCTTATTAAAATCATTCAAATAAATACTGGAGGTATACTATGGGTTTAACGACAGAATGGAAAGGAAACATGGAATTTCTTGCCAAGACAGAGTCCGGTCACGATCTGATTATGGATGCTTCAGAAACTTCTGGAGGTCAGGATAAAGGTGTACGCCCAAAGGAATTGTTACTTGTCGGTCTTACCGGCTGTTCCGGTATGGACGTGGTGTCAATCCTGAAAAAGATGAAGGTAGAAAATTACTCGTTTAAAATAGATGTAGAATACGAAAAAACGACTGAACATCCTGTTATTTACAGCAAGATCCACCTGCTTTATAAATTTATGATAAGTGATGACAAAGACAGGGAAAAGATAGAAAAGGCCGTAAGATTATCTCAAGACAGGTATTGTGGTGTTTCGGCAATGTTGAAAGCATCGAGTGAAGTTACCTATGAAATTATTTACGAATAATATTGCCGTTGTTTCCGTTTCACCTCACATTTCCGACTTTTTCCATATCCTTGTTCTAAAGCGAGATCTTTTGAACTGATCTCCGTATTCTTTAGCCCAGATTGAACAAAAGGAGCTCAAATGGACTTTCAAAGAACAGAATTTCCCTATTTCTATCAGGACTGTATTGATTGCTATGGGGATACACAAGGTTATCAGATCTACGAGAAGGCTGTTTCTAAACTCAACAAAATGAAATTTCACGCTGATTATAGAAATCACAAGGCCATCAGAATTCATATGGATCAGAATATTTTGCCGCTGATTGCTATCTATCAATCATATAGAGAATTCGGGCTTAATCGAGAAACTGCTTATGAAAATGCGTTAAGAATAGCTCAAACCGGTGCATTAAGAAAGAAGGAAAAAAATGCCCATTTAGGAAAACTTCCATTCGGATATCAACTGTTCAAATTATTCTGCAAGCCGGTAGTGAAAAGGAGTTATCCAAATGCAGGTTGGGAAGTGGATTGGAAGTGTTATGATCATAGGGAAATTCATTTTGATATGAAAAGTTGTATCTATGTTGAAACGACAAAAAAACTCCACTGTCCAGAATTATGTCCTGTATTCTGCGCGAATGATATTACCCTATTTTCCGGGTATGCTCCGAGTGTTCTTTTTGAACGTAGTGGGACAATTGCCGAAGGCTATACAGTCTGTGATTTTCATTTTAAAAATGGCAGAAAGCCACAAACAGTAACATAATCGCGCCAATGAAAAGGCGGTCAATGAGATGTTCTCCAAACAAATATCAACGATATCTATAAAAATGTATTATTTATCCCGGTAAAAAAACTGCCGTTGACGGCAGTTTTTTTACTTTTTCAGATCTCGTAACATTTTCTATGGATTCATTTTCAAATCAGGTTTATTATCGAATGACTGTCAACGGATAATTTCTATTTCTCCACCCAGTTCGAATAACCTCCTTCATAATGATAGATATATTCAAATCCGAGTTCTTCCATCATTTTAACGGCACGAACACTTCTTCCACCGCTCTGACAGTAAACAAAGTAAGTAGACGTTCTATCATATTCTGATAGTCTTTCCTTAAAATCTTCCGAGAAAAAATCGAGATTCAATGAATTTTTTATATGTCCCTTTAAATACTCTTCTTCTGTTCTGACATCAAAGATATAAAAGTCATCATTTTCCTCGTTCTCATCCAATACCTGAACAGCCTGTTCCCCGTTGAGATTTGTCCAATTCCCCTCTTCTGAAAGGTCAGTCACTGCATTTTGTTCCTGATGGACATACTCAAGATTCGTTTCATATACAAACAGATTTTTTAACCGATTGTCCTTCTTCTGAAGAAGATTCCGAACTGCAGATAAATCTGTATTTTCAATAACGTAATAATCAAGAACATTTAACGATTCGTATTCGGATTCAAACCGTCCTAAATCCAACAACTTTGAATTCGGCATCGTATCAAGAATCAACACAGCCATATCTTTATCGATGGCTTTCAACTCGGGTGAACTGGGGTAATCATATTTTTCATCAAATTGACTGATTATATCGATAAAGGAATCGGAATCATAATACCCCGTTGTCTTATCGATGAAATAGAAATCGTTATCAAAAAATACTGTCGTCGGCGTCCTTTTCACGGAGTACTTCACAAATAGTTCTGCATAAGAATACTCTCCGGCTGATTCGGAGCCAAGGGGAAAGATACCGCGTAAATGCGGATAGGGCTGAACATCGACAATGATAAACCGTTCCTTCAGAAACTGCATGACCTCTTCCTGCATCAAAGTCTTTTCCTTAAAATCAACACAGTCTTTACAGGTTGCCATACTAAACAAAATCATAAGCGGTTTTTCCGTAAATTCTGCTATCTTTATCGCTTCATTGTATTTATTCACGATTATATAATCACTGTATGCCCCGGATTGCGCAAACAATGGTGCAAACATAAAAAAGAGCAAAACAGCTACGAATACATATTTTCTCATAAATCCATCCTTTCTGTCATCTTCAATTTCAACGTGGATATCTCAAAACCAAATCGTCTGTAAAAATCAAGTACTTCTTCATTGCCCGCTGCAACGGTAACGGAAATCTCTTCCGGATTATTCGCCTTTATCCACTCAATCGACCTTTTCATCAACTCGTTCCCTATTCCATATTTTCTGTATTCTTTTTCAAGATATAGAGATTCTATATCCCCTTTCTTACCCTCTACGGTAGCTATACAATAACCAATGGGTTGCTCGCCATCCCTTGCCATCAGAAGATTTAACTTTTCCGCCTTTAAAAGCGCATCAGTTCTGACTTCGAAAGTAAAAGTTCTGAAGTGATTCTCAAAATGTTTTGATTTTTCTGCATGCATATCCCTCAGTTTTTCCCAAAGCGGTTTAAAAGAATCAATAGTTTCTCTCTCGAGTACGGTATAATTAATGTCCATCTCTATCCTCCGGTAAAATTAAAAGTTGTTAACCACATCCATCTTTATTTTACCATCTTTTAACTCTATAATTCTGTCTGCCATCTCCGCTACCCTCTGATCGTGCGTCACGAGAATAAAAGTCGTTCCAAATTCTTTGTTTATCTCCCTGAGAAGTTCATAAACAGTCTGTGTATTCTCCGAATCAAGATTTCCCGTGGGTTCATCGGCAAGAATCACCGGTGGATTGTTTATCAGTGAACGGGCTATGGCTGTTCGCTGTTGCTGTCCTCCGGAAATATTAGTCGAAAGTTTATTCTTCACTTCGTTCAAACCCATTTTTTTCATCAGATAATCGGCTCTGTCTATAATAGCTTCAGGTGTTTTAAATGTATTCATCCAATAGGGCATGAGAACATTCTCAAGGACCGTAAATTCAGGCAGAAGATAATGAAATTGGAAAATAAATCCTATGGTCTTGTTGCGCAGAGAAGCCAGTCCTTTACGCTTCATTTGACCGATTTCCTTACCTGCAATCTTGACTTCGCCGGAAGTTGGCGTATCAAGAGCCCCCATGATATTCAGCAGGGTACTTTTTCCACTCCCGGATTGACCGATTATTGCATTGAACGATCCGGTTTCGATCTTCAGATCCAATTCATACAAGGCCTGTGTCTTTACCGCTGTTCCATATATCTTATTAACCTTTTCAAGACTCAAGATAACCTCATCCATTTTTAATCACCTCAATCGGATTAAGACCGGCACTTTTTCTTCCGGGAATTGTCGCCGAAACAACGGCGGAAGTAACGGCTATGACCATCGATATTAGAATAAATCCATAATTTATATAGACCGGAACCACTGCCGTTCCATCCGGATTAACGGCAAAGGTAGTAAACAGCCATATTAAACCAACTCCAAGAACAGCACCTGAAAAGGCACCGAACAAACCAAGGATGAGACCTTCAAACACAAATATCTGTCCTGCCATGATGTCTTTAATTCCCATCGCCTTAAGTATGCCAAGCTGCTTTGATTTCTGCATCACACTGATCGCCAATACACTGGCAATGGCAAGCGCTACGGAAACCATTACGAATACCTGTATCATGATACTGGAGATACTCTGCCCGTTTAATGCGCTGAGCAGATCCGCATTTTCCACTTTCCAGTCTGACATTTTAATCTCTTCATTTTCCAGATACTCATACAGAGCGGTTGAAAGAATATCTGCATCGAAAGGGTTCTTTATCTGCATTTCTATGACGGTTGAAGTGTTCGGCTTATTCGTAAGGAGTTGTAAAGTCTTTAAATCGGAGAGTATCCATGATCTATTTGCAGAGCCAAAACCGAGTTTAAATATCCCTGAAACCATTACTTTTTTCGGAAAGAGGACGTTTGGTGGAATGATTACAGTAAGTTCATCCCCCTTTTTTATGGATAATTCTTCAGCCATCTCAGATCCAATCAACACTTCATTTTGACCTGCTGGCAAATCGCCATCGATCATCGATTGGGTTAATCCGTAGATCTTATCAGCCTCTTTAAAATCAAAACCTCTTATAAAGGTCGAATAATCTCTTTTTTCAAGTCTGATGATCCCTGGTGCTTCTACAACGGGCACAATTGCCGTAATCTCATTCGAGTATTCTGAATTTTTAATCTTTTCAACAACTGTTTCCGGATCAATAATTACGTTATCCGTTCTGTTAGAACGAATAGTAAGTTGTGAAGAATTTCCAATCGTCTCATTGATCAGATTATTCTGAAGGCCCTGTATGAGCAGACCGATAAAGATCTGAACTGAAACGCCTATCATAATTCCAGCTATGATCAACAGCGACTGGGATCTGGATGATTTCAGAAAACGCCAGGCAATTTTCATGGCCAGCCTCATCCAATCACCCCCTTATCTCTTCTGAAAATCTGTCAATGGCAGCCAGATCTTTCAGATAGAAATCTACGGACAATTTTTCCAGAAACCTTGGATTGTTCTCAAAAGCTATCCCCCCAACGATGATTTTTACCGTCTGCTTTACATTTTTTATTTCATCAATCATTTCTCTTATTCTGCACAGGTTATATGGATTTGAAACACTGAGTGCAACATAATCCGCTTTCTCATATTCCACCGCCTTGAGCAGAGAGCTTCTCGGAGTATTCCCTCCGGCAAAGATCGTACTGAATCCGTTCAGTTCAAACCAATCCGATACGATTCTCAGAGGCAGCTCGTGATACTCACGTTCGGGACAAGACAGGATAATCTTCTTCCCAATTTTCTTCTTTTTCTCCTTAAGAACGTAAGGATATACGATTTCTACAATTGATCTGATCACAGATGTTCTCAAATGTTCTTTCCAGATACACAGGGGATCTTCCTGAAAGGGACACTCAAATAGGCCAACAGAGGGGATTAAATAATCATTGTATAGTGTACGGACCGTCAGCGTACCACTGTTCATCGTCTCTGTAACCCATTCAACAAGCTCCTCCTTTTTTTCATCAACTATCAGCTGATGAAACTCTCTCATCTCAATCATGATTACTTCCTCCTCATATTCTGAATCCAATATAATGTGACTGATATAAATGAGACGACAGTTATATGCAGTTAATTCTTAAACCCGGTGATATAATCATTCGAGGTGATTATATGAAAGAGAGATGTGTGGAGTTTATCAGAAGAGTAATTTCGGATTATCATTATGACGGATGTCTGATCGGTATAAGCGGTGGAATTGACTCAGCCGTAGTTGCAGCTCTCTGTGTTGAAGCGGTGGGCCGTGAAAAGGTTTTCGGTTTGCTGCTACCTGAGAGAGATTCAGCGGCAAATACGGTTTCAGATGCAATACTGGTCTGTGACTCATTGGGAATAAACTACAAAATAAAAAGTATCAGAAAGACCGTTCGATCTATCGGTGGCTATGCCCTTAAACCGCCCACCTTATTGATTCCAAGAAAGATTCAGGAAAAATATGTCCAGGACAAGTGGAAAGAACTTGAAACGACGGATGCCTATATCGATGACCTTGAGGCAAGAGGAAATCGAGAATTCCGTGATGGGCTTGCCTTTTATCGCGTCAAACACCGGATAAGGATGTGTGCACTTTATCTTGAAGCCGAACAGAGAAATTTTGCAGTGGTCGGTACAACCAACAGAACTGAAATGGACACTGGCTTTTATGTCAAATGGGGGGATGATTCGGTAGATATTGAACCAATCATGCATCTGTACAAAACCGAAGTCTTCGAACTGGCGAGACAGATGCACGTCCCGGATAAGATTATTGCCAAACCACCTTCTCCCGATCTGATCCCTGGAATCACGGATGAATTTGCCATGAAAATAAGCTATGCGGATCTGGACAGGATATTAAGAAAAATCAATGAAAATCAAAGTCTTGAAGATGAGCCGGAAAAAGAGGTACAAAGGGTACGGACAATTATTGAAGCCGCAAGGGGAAGGATCATTAAAAATCTGAATATGATGGAATAAATTCTCACGTATTTTATGCTATAATCGTTCGGGTAATCATTGGGGAAGTGTTTAAAAAACACTTCCCTTTTGTTATTTCAGGAGATGATTTTTATGTATGTATCGGAAATTATGACACCGGATTTTGAAACACAGTATATACTTCCCATCGCGGGTTCACGAATTTCTGCCGGATTTCCCTCTCCGGCCGATGATTTCATAGAAAATGCACTCGATCTGAATGTCGAACTTATCAAGAATCCGGCAGCCACTTTTTTTGTGAGGGTCTCCGGAACCTCAATGAAGGATGCCGGTATATTCGACGGTGATATTCTTGTTGTAGACAGATCCATCATACCGGCAAGCAGAAAAATCGTCATAGCCATACTCAACGGGGAGCTTCTCGTTAAAAGGCTCATAAAACATGGTGATCAATACATCCTCATGCCGGAAAACAAGACATACAAACCCATATATATACCCCATGAGGCCGATCTGAATATCTGGGGAGTGGTGACCAATGTCATACACAGAGTCTAACGGATTGCAGCAATCACTTTTTTCCAGGGTAGCACCGGACGATAAAAGACATGATTTCTGGATAGGCACAAGCGGATTTTCCTATGAAGACTGGACGGATACGGTTTATCCGATGAATCTGCCGAAAAGAAAATGGTTTGATTTTTATACGACACTGTTTAACACACTCGAATTGAACATGTCTTTTTACAGGGTTCCTTCGCGACAGGTCATAGAATCCTTTTTTAAACGGACTACTCCGGATTTTCTGCTGACACTGAAGGCGCACAAATCTATGACACATGAGTATAAATCCGACTACATCGGCGCATTTCTGGAATATTCAAGGCTATCGGAAGAATTCAACAGACCCTTTCAAATTCTGTTTCAATTTCCCTATTCCTTTCATTATACCTCCGGAAACTTCAATTATCTCAAAACACTCGTTATCCGCTTCAATTGTTCAAAAGCTGTGGAATTCAGAAATTCGGGATGGATGCGTGATGAGGTCTTTCAATGGGCTATTAAGGAAAACATCACCGTTGTATCTGTGGATGAACCGCATTTAAACGGGTTAATGCCCAGTGAACTGTTTGAAACAAACGGAATTTATATCAGGTTTCACGGAAGAAACGCGGCCAAATGGTGGGAACATGAAAGGGCCTACGAAAGATATGATTATCTTTACCAGAAAGATGAACTCATGGAATGGATCAATAAAATAAGAATCATCCCTTCTAAACCGGCTGTTTTCTATTTCAACAATCATTATAAGGGACAAGCCGTGAAAAATGCGCGGTTGTTTGCAGAACTCCTCGAAAACAGAAAGGGGTAAAAATGATCGACAAATATTATGCGCTGGTCGATTGTAATAATTTCTTTGTTTCCTGTGAAAGGGTTTTTAATCCCAAACTCGTAAATGTTCCGGTCGTCGTTCTGTCAAACAATGATGGCTGTGTTGTTGCGCGTTCACAGGAAGTGAAAGCGATGGGAATTCCGATGGGTATCCCGTATTATCAGGTCGCGAAAAAACTAACAGCAGCCAACGTCAGAGTGTATTCCTCAAACTTTGTCCTGTATGGTGACATGTCTGCCAGGGTTCTGAAGACCCTGTCTAATTTTTCCTATGACATCGAACCCTATTCCATTGATGAATCTTTTCTGATGGTCAGAAACATGTCCTATGAGCAGTTAAACAAATGGGGAAGGGAAATCCATCAAACGGTAAAGAGATGGACCGGCATCCCGGTTTCTATCGGAATAGGAAAGACCCGAACACTGGCAAAACTGGCAAATCATATAGCCAAAAAAAATCCGGAATATCAAAACGTATACCATTGTGAACATCCGGATTTTGATTACTGGATAAATCAGTACACCGTAGACAAAGTCTGGGGAATCGGTCGCCGGCTTTCAAAAAAATGTATGGATGCCGGTATATACACGATTTCAGATTTGAGAAATGTCAATATTCACTGGGCAAAGAAATATCTGGATACGGTTGGTACAAGAACAGTAATGGAACTGAACGGCGAGGAATGTATAACTTCAACCATTCCTTCGCAAAGAGGCAGCATCGTCAGATCCCGGTCGTTTGATCCACCTATAACGGATTTTGAAACACTTTACAGCCGAATATCTCTCTTTGTAGCAACGGCAGCTGAAAAGCTCAGAGAATACGGAATGTGCACCAAAGTCTTTACCATCTTCATCATGACTTCACGTTTTATACAGGAGAGTTATTACGGATCAGTCCCGGTCATCCTTGAAAGGGCAACCGATAACACAGTTGAACTCCTGAAACTAACACGGGCAGCACTTAAGAAAATTTTCAAACCCGATATTTATTACAAGAAAGGTGGTGTTTCGATGGGACAGCTTATTTATAATGATTCAGTTCAGTTACCGTTGAACAACAGCCTTCCTGTCGATTTTGAAAAACGCAGCGAAAAAATTATCGACGTCATGGATACCATAAATGAAAAAATAGGAAGGTCCGTCGTCAAACTCGGAACATATTCCGGTGTCTCCAAAAAGACGGATAAAAAGGAAAAACTCTCATGCCGCTTTACCACTTCATGGAATGAAATCCCAATCGTCAAGGCAAAATAGTATGACATTTAGAAATAAAACAAAAGAGAAAAATAGTATAATTGAAAGGTAGTTTTATGGATTATAATTTTATTGGAGGTTTGATGATGAACATAAAAGAAGAACTAAAAAAATTTGTAGCACAAAAGGCGATGGATTTCGTAAAAAATAATATGACTATCGGACTGGGGTCCGGATCAACGATGGTTTATGTTATAGATGAGATTGGAAAAAAGATAAAAAGTGGAGAATTAAAAAACATCTCAGGAGTTCCCACTTCATTCCAGTCTTCTATTTTGGGGATGGAGAATGGGATTAATATGCTTGATTTTAATTCAGTAAAAAAAATAGATCTTGCCATAGATGGTGCCGATGAAATCGATCCTTCAAAGTATCTCATCAAGGGCGGTGGCGGTGCACATACCAGAGAAAAATTCATCGATTATTATGCCGATAAGTTTATTGTCGTTGCCGATGAGAGCAAGCTGGTAGATTCCCTGGGAAGTACATTTCCCGTTCCCGTTGAAGTTCTCCCGGAGGCTTATGTGTCCGTTCAGTACAGATTGAAGAAAATGGGTGGGACCGCGATACTCAGAATGGCAATGAAAAAGGCCGGACCCGTTATCACCGATCAGGGAAATTTTATACTGGATACAACTTTTGAAACGATAAACAATCCAAGACAGATGGAAAAAGAGATCAACAATATCCCTGGAGTCTTGGAAAATGGTCTCTTTACAAGAGAAGTTGAGGCCGTATTAATCGGAAGTTATAAAGAAGGAAACATGAATTTAATTCGGTTATAGAATTATTTTTGTATAATACACTTATCTGCTTTTTTATTTTGAGGAGGGGTTTGTTTGCAGAAAAAAAAGGGATATATTGCTGAATTTCTTTCCAGAAAATTCTATCTGTACATAATAGGAATACTGATTCTTCTCGGTGTCGACTATCTTCAGATACAAATTCCCATATATCTTGAGCAACTGATAGATAATGTCAAGTATATGAACGGCGGGATGGACCAGATTCTAACTATCATTCAGATCATTCTGCTGCTTGCGGCGGGAATGTTTGTCCTGAGATTTTTCTGGAGATATTTCATCATAGGAACATCAAGAAAATTTGAAAGATTCGTCAGGGGGCGAATTTTCAAAAAGCTGGCGTCTCTATCCCCTGCATTTTACGACAAGACAAAGACCGGCGATCTCATGGCAAGAAGTACGAATGATCTGAACGCAACGCGAATGATGCTCTCTCAGGGAGTCATCATGCTGGCAGATTCGGTTATACTCGGGGGATTGAGTATTTATATGATGATAACCCGTGTAGACATGAGATTGACGTTGATAGGTATCATTCCTCTTCCGATACTGGCTATCGTAGCCATTTCATATGGCGGAACCATCCACAAGAGATTTGAAGCCGTACAGAAGGCCTTTTCCGATCTGACAGATACCGTTCAGGAATGTATTGACGGCATGCAGGTTGTAAAGAGCTATACGATGGAAAAAGAACGAAGCGGGACGTTCTATGGAAAATGTAAGGACTATTATCACAAGTCTATGAGACTGATTAAAATATGGGGGACATTCAACCCGCTTATTGAATTGATGGCTTCCCTTGGAATGGCATTAACGATATGGTATGGCGGACGTCTCGTCATCATTGGCAATATTTCCCTTGGGCAGTTTGTTGCCTTTTCACAATATCTGATGATGCTCGTCTGGCCAATGATTGCCGTGGGTTGGGTTGTAAATATCATACAGAGAGGTAGAGCTTCATATGACAGAATTATGTGGATAGAAAATCAGAAATCCGAGGTAACCGATCCTGTCCATCCCGAAAAAGCGGATCTGTCCAAAGAAATCAACATAAAGAATCTCTCCTTTGAATATCCGGGTAGCAAAAAAACGGTTCTGCATAACGTGGATATAAAGATTCAACCCGGGCAAACAGTTGCCTTTGTCGGTAAGACAGGTAGTGGTAAATCCACATTGGCCAAACTCATCGTTAAAATGTATTCGGTCGACAACAACAACATAAAAATCGGTGATTTTGATATCAATAAACTGTCCATGCGTGAGATCAGAGAACAGGTTACCTATGTTCCGCAGGAGACCTTTCTCTTTTCAGCCTCTATCACCGAAAACATAGGATTCAGTGTAGATAATTATACACAGGATGACGTTGAACAATATGCTCACCTTGCTGCAGTTCATTCCAACATTCTCGATTTTCCTCAGGGATACGGAACTATCGTGGGTGAAAGAGGTGTAACGCTCTCCGGTGGTCAAAAACAGCGTGTTGCCATCGCCAGGGCCTTGATGAAAAAGACACCGGTCGTCATCCTTGATGATTGTTTGTCAGCAGTAGATACAGAAACGGAAATGAAGATTCTTGACAGTTTAAACGATGAAATCAAAGACAGAACGACAATTATCATCTCCCACAGGTTAAAAGCTGTAGCCAAAGCCGATAATATCTTTGTCTTTGATGATGGACAGATTGTTGAAAAGGGAACGCATTCTGAACTGCTCGAGAAAAATGGGATATATTCCGAACTTTACAGGAAGCAGCTGATCGAAGAAGAACTGAGAGGGGAGGAATAATCATGGCAGATAATACCGATTACAGACTTGAAAGCGAAACGGCCGGCAGCAGATTCGACATGGAAATCTTCAAACGACTATGGAAATATATAAAACCCTATAAGTTTCTCTTTATTATGAGCCTCATCTTTCTCGCGCTTGCAACCGTGTTACAATTGCTTATTCCATATTTCACAAAAATCGCGATAGATAATTATATGTCTCAGGATTATACCTATTCGGTCTCGCTTGTCGAAGCCGAAGACGCTTTTAAGGTTAACAGCGACGGTCAGGAGATATGGATAAAAAAAGATGATAATGGAACCTATAAACTGAATTATCTGAAGGGACAGATGAAAGGCTTCACTCTAACGAATGATACCATATCTTATTATCTAAATCCCGAGGTAATGGAAGCTTTCAGATCAAATGATATTCTTTCATTGAATAACCTTGTGCTGTTACTTGTAACCGTTCTGATATCAAACTTTTTCTGTACATTCGGACAGGTGATAACTTCCAATAAGATGGGGCAAAAGGTCATTCTCGACGTCAGAAAGGCCCTTTTCGATCATCTGATGAAATTACCCATGAAATTTTATGATACCAACCCGGCCGGTAGAATCGTAACAAGAGCTACGAATGATACGGAAAATCTGAATGAATTTTTTACAACGGCCATCACAAGCATTATAAAAGATGTTCTTATGCTGATTGGTATTGTCATCTTTATGTTTTTTATCAGCGCACAGCTTACCGGATATGCGATGATTGTCATTCCTTTCATCGTTCTCGCTACTGTCTTGTTCAGACTATTCGCAAGAAAGGCCTTCAGAAGAGTACGAACCAGACTGGCAGCCATTAACTCATTTATGGCCGAACATATCTCCGGTATGTCAGTCATCCAGCTGTTTAACAGGGAGAAAACCAAGGAAGATGAATTTGCGGAGAAAAATCAGAGTTATTACAAATCCACCATACAACAGATGACTGTGTTTGCAATCTTCCGCCCAACAATGGATTTTCTTTTCTATATCGGGATGACAACCGTTATCTGGTTTGGTGCGAAAGATCTCCTTTCTGGAAGTCTGACATTCGGTATACTCTACGCCTTTATCAATTATATCGATATGTTGTTCCAGCCTCTGAGGGATATAGCGGAAAAATTCAATATTGTTCAGAACGCATTTGCATCCGCGGAAAAGATCTTTACACTGATGGATGAAGAAGAGGGAATAGGTATACAGGGAAAAGATATCAACAGAAAGATTTCAGATGGGAGGATAGATTTCAACGATGTGAAATTGACTTATGACGGAGAAAAACAGGTATTAAGGGGCATATCCTTCAACATCAAACCGGATGAGGAAATCGCCATTGTCGGTGAAACCGGAGCCGGTAAGACATCCTTGATGAACATCCTTACAGCGCTTTACCCCATACAAAACGGAAATATCAAAATCGATGATATTTCTATATATGATTATCAGGAAGAACTGTTAAGGCACGGAATTGCCGTTGTACTTCAGGATGTTTTCCTCTTTTCTGGAACGGTTTTAGATAATATCAGACTGTTTAACGAGGATATTACTAGAGAACAGGCAATAGAAGCGGCAAAATATGTTCACGTTGACCATCTGATTGACAAATTTGAAAAGGGATTCGATACGCAGATTACTGAAAGAGCCACCACATTATCCGCAGGGGAAAGACAGCTGATCGCACTGGCAAGAGCTGTTGTTTCAGACCCTAAAATTCTTGTTCTCGATGAAGCAACCAGTAATATTGATCCGGTAACGGAGGGGCTGATTCAGGATGCCATGAAAAAGGTTTCAAACAACAGAACCGTCATTACCATAGCACACAGACTTTCAACGATTAGAAATGCGGACAGAATTCTTGTACTCCATAAGGGAAAACTGGCTGAACAGGGATCACATACTGAATTAATGGCCAAGGATGGCATTTACAAACAATTGTATCGCCTTCAATATGATATCAGTGCCTGATTTGTACTAAGTAAAAACGATAAAAGGTGAGGATAATTCCTCACCTTTTTATATATCGTGGAGATTGCGCTTTAAAAGTTTCCTTGTACATCCCTGTACAAGGAATAATCATCTGGAGATGAATGTTATAGCTGTTCCTGTGCTATCTGCATTCCTCTTTTAACGGCTTCTATATTTATATCTACCAATTTTGCCTTTTTTCCTGTGAGTTTTTTCTCAAGAGCTGCTTTTACCGAATCTATTGAAACGATTCCGGCTGCCGCAACGTACGATCCGAGAACAACCATATTTGCAACTTTTGAATTTCCGATTTCATCCGCAACCTTGTTGGCATCTACTTTTACCACTCTGATATCTTTTCTTGATGGTTCTCTGTCAACAACAGACGTGTTCAATACCATCACACCGTTTTCTGCGAGTTCACCTTCAAATCTCAAGAGTGACGGAATATTCATGGCAATGACTTCTGTTGGCTTGTCAACGATTGGTGAACCTACAGATTCTTCATCCATAACGATCATACAATATGCCGTTCCACCTCTCATTTCAGGCCCATAGGAAGGAAGCCATGTTACATTCATGTTTTCCTCCATTGCCGCGTAAGAAATGATCTGACCGATAAGCATAACACCCTGTCCACCAAATCCAGATACTATCGTCCCGTGAAGACTCATTTGGCATCACCTACCTTGTCAATAAACAGTCCCAATGGGAATTCTTTAAGCATGTGTTCTTTACCCCATTCTATTGCTTCTGTTGGAGCGAGACCCCAGTTGATTGGACAAGTGGAAACGATTTCAACGAGTGAATAGCCGAGTCCCATCTTCTGTGCAGTAAATGCCTTTTTGAGCGCTGCTTTTGCCTTTCTGATATGCTGTGGGGAATAAAGGGCAACTCTTTCGAGATAAGCAACACCTTTAAGATTCTGAAGCATTTCACAAACGTGTACCGGATATCCAACATCAGCAACATCTCTACCGTATGGCGAAGTGGTTGTCTTCATCCCTTCAAGTGTTGTTGGAGCCATCTGTCCACCAGTCATTCCATATATGGCGTTGTTGATGAAAATAGTTGTGAACTTTTCTCCCCTGTTTGCACTGTGAATGGTTTCAGCTGTCCCTATAGCCGCAAGGTCTCCATCTCCCTGATAGGTGAAAACCGTTCTATCCGGAAGTGCTCTTTTAATTCCAGTGGCAACCGCTGTAGCTCTACCGTGTGGTGCAACTGTTCCATCCACATTGAAGAATTCATATGCGAAGACTGAACAGCCAACCGGGGCAACCATAATGGTGTTATCAGTCATTTCAAGTTCGTCCAGAACCTCCGCAACGAGTCGGTGTGCAACCCCGTGAAGACAGCCGGGGCAATATGTAAATTCTTTATCTGTTAACGCATTAGGTCTCTGCATGATAATTTTTTCGGCCATAATTACACCCCCATTTCCTTCTTTAAAGCGCTAAGTACTTCTGTAGGAGTTGGTACAATCCCACCTGTTCTACCGTAGAACGGTGTTGGGCATTTTCCATTTACACCAAGTCTGACATCTTCAACCATCTGTCCCGCACTCATTTCAACACTCATGAGGAACTTGCACTTGTCAGCCGCTTTTTTAATAGCGGCATATGGGAATGGCCATAAGGTGATTGGTCTGATAAGTCCAACCTTTATGCCTTCTTCTCTTGCCATATTGATTGTTGTCTTGATAATCCTTGCCATGGTTCCGTAAGCGACGAATGCATAATCTGCATCTTCCATCATGTATTCTTCTACCTGAACTTCATTTTCCGTGATCTGTCTGTAAATGTTCTGATAATCATTATTCATCTCTTCGAGTTTGACCGGATCAATATCGAATGATGTAACCATATGCTTATCTCTCCCATTTTTACCGAGCAAGGCCCAATTATCATGGTTTGGAAGACTGTTCATATCTCTGTATTCGGGAAGTGTCACAGGTTCCATCATTTGTCCAAGCATACCATCTGCGATGATGAGAGCCGGAACTCTGTATTTGTCAGTCAGATCAAATGAAAGTGCGATATGATCAACTGCTTCCTGTATTGTTGAAGGTGCAAGCGTTATGAGATGATAGTCTCCGTGTCCACCACCCTTTGTTGCCTGGAAATAATCGGACTGTGCAGGCTGAATGTCACCAAGTCCAGGACCGCCTCTTACCACGTTGATAAATACGGCTGGAAGTTTGGCACCTGCCATATACGAAACACCTTCCATCATCAGTGAAAAGCCTGGCGATGATGTGGAAGTCATAACCCTTGTTCCCGTACATGCTGCACCATAAATCATATTAACAGCCGCCACTTCGCTTTCTGCCTGAAGGAAAGTTCCCTTCATTTCAGGAAGTCTTCTCGACATATATTCCGGTAACTCACTCTGTGGTGTTATAGGGTAACCAAAATAAAGTCTACAACCTGCCCTTATGGCCGCTTCTCCCATTGCTTCGGTACCCTTCATCATTATTCTATTGTTTGCCATACTCTTCACCTCACTCCTGTTCCTTTGTTACTCTGTAAACCTTAATACACGTATCAGGACATGTCATATAGCAAAAACCACATCCAATACACTTTTCTTCAGGATCAACCTGCTCAGCAGGATGATACCCTTTCGCGTTAAATTCCTCCGCATAGGAAAGAATCTTCTGAGGACATACGTTGATACAAAGTCCACAACCTTTACATCTTTCCGTGTCAATTTCTATATATGCTTTTCTGGGCATCGTTTAACCTCCCTTGATTAATTAGTTTTATTGGAACGCCGTTGTCATAAACCTCTTTATCCTGAATTGCTCATAAGATGTGTCAACGTTGATAAAGTCAGGTACAACCGTACATAGAACAGGAATCTTCACAACTTCAGAAATTACTCTGATATATTCTTCCCCTTCATTGATTGTCTGTGCATCAGTCTCATAGGAAAGATTACTGTTATTAATCAGATAATCTACTCTGATTCTGCTCTTCCTGGTCAGCTGTTCGATCTGATGCCCGATCCTTTCAGCATCTTCCGCAAAAGGTCTGAACTTATTAATCATTAACAATCCGGCATAATCACTCTTCTTAATAAAACGATTCAATGAACCAAGAACTGTCGCCCCGTCATCGTTCCCCCCGACATCAATCACATTACGAAAGGCGGGATTTTCTATATAACCACCTACCTGAGGAACGATTATAGGCAAATCCGCGAACATCATCGCGTTCGGAGGGACAAGAACGTCTATCCCCCTCGCTTCAAGGAAACTTTTTTCATCCCTGGAGCGAAAATAAGGACTAATGGTATCAATATCGGCCAGGCTGACTTTTCCGTGTATCTCTCTCATCCTGAGTGCCGTGTTTATCGCCATCTCTGTCTTTCCAGTCCCAAACATCCCGAAAAAGATGATCACTTTCTTTTCTCTTATAATTTCATCAAATAAACTCAAAACTTTTCACCCATATTTCTCTTACAACAATCCGACACAAAGATTCCCTATTTTCAGATAGCGTTACTCTGAAAATAGGGTCCCCTCCTCTGCAAGAGGATGATATAGAATCGGCTGTTTATAGAATCTCCTCTGAATATATCTTCGTTTTAACAACACCTTTTACAGCTCTCAGAGCTGCCAAGGCCAAGGCTTCCTCTTCATCGCCACCGGGGTAGACAAAGAGCTTTCCAAGATAGCTTACCGACTCGCTGATCCATTTAACGACATGATCCTGATCATAAGCCAATCCGCCGGTAAGAATAATCCCATCAATCTCCCCTTTTAACACGGCAGCCATCTTTCCAATCCATTTGACAATCTGATAAATCATTGCCCTGTACACTGTAGCCGCTTCCTTGTCTCCGTTTCGGATCTTTTTCTGTATTTCAACGCCATCGTTAATTCCAAGGTAAGAGACAAGACCCCCGTTTCCCTTCAGGTTCTTTTTCATCTCCTGCAGCGTGTATTTGCCACTGTAACACAGATCTATCAAACCCGTTATAGGAAGTGTTCCAGTTCTTTCAGGCGTAAATGGGCCATCACCGTCCAAGGCATTGTTGACATCAATAACCTTTCCCTTTTTATGAGCACCTACTGAGATTCCCCCACCCATATGAACAACTATTAAATTGATATCTTCATAAGGTTTCCCGATTTCTTCAGCGGCTTTAAGGGCTACTGCTTTCTGATTAAGGGCATGGAAGACAGATCTTCTCTGAATCATGGGATGACCTGAGTATCTTGCTAATTCGCACATTTCATCAACAACCACCGGATCGGCAATAAAACTCGGAATACTGGTTCCCTTAGTCAGTTCATAGGCGAGAACAGCTCCAAGATTTGAAGCGTGTTCACCTCTTTTATCCGATTTAAGATCTTCAAGCATTTTTTCATCTACTCGGTATACGCCCCCTGGAATAGGCCTTACCAGACCGCCTCTTCCAATCACTGCAATAAAATCAGAGATCTCCAGATTGGACTCCTTAAGAAATCCTTCTATAATGGCCTTTCTGAATTCGTATTGGTCTATAATCCTTTCGAATTGGCCTATCTCTTCAGCGGTATGTCTGAGCGTCTTACTCAGATATTCATTTTCCCCGTCGTAAACAGCGAGTTTTGTGGAAGTAGAGCCGGGATTGATAACAAGTATTTTCTCACTCATCTTACCACTTCCGAAAGCAACACGTTAAATGCGATCGAGTTCAATTTAGTTTCTTCACTGTCCGATCTTGAGGTAAGGATAATCGGAACGCTCCCACCCAGTATCGACGTCGCAAGTTGCGCTTTTGCGAGAAACACGAGGGCTTTGTAAAGCATATTACCGGCTTCTATATTCGGTGCGATGATAATATCCGCCTTACCGGCTACAGGACTGACAATCCCTTTATGCTCCGCAGATTCAAGCGATATGACATTGTCCAGTGCAAAGGGTCCATCAACAATAGCCCCTTTGATCTGGCCTCTGTCAGCCATTTTACTGAGCAGCGCAGCATCCATCGTATTAGGCATCTTCGGATTTACCACTTCCACCGCTCCTATGATCCCAACTTTCGGCATTTCATTCCCCAACGCATTTGCAGCCTGAATGGCATTTTTAATCAAATCTACCTTCTGCTGCAAGGTTGGCGTGATAACCATGCCCGGATCCGTCAGTATGAGTAATCTATCAAAACCAGGAATCTCGAAAACGGCATTAAGGCTCATCGTCTTCCCCGTTTTAAAATTATACTCGTCACTGAGTAACACCTTTAAAAGGGTTCCGGTCTTTATCGAACCCTTCATTACGGTGTGTGCTGTCCCTTCTGTAACAAGCTCAGCCGCCTTTTTCGCAGCCGATACTACATCAGGACAATCAAATATCTTAAAGCCGAGAGAAGACGCCCCTATCTCCTCAAGTATGGCTTCAATCTTTCGTGCCTCACCGCAAAGGCAAAAATCAGCAATTCCTATTTCTTTTGCCTTTTTCGCAGCTCCTAAAACCGTTTCATCTGCTGCTGCAGCGATCGCAATCGTCTTATTGAAGCTTTTGGCTTTTTCTATTATCTCCGATACTTTAGCAATCATATGGAATTAACCTCCATCAAAGAAAAGGTCCTGCAAGCCTCTTCACCTTTCAGGACCCTTAAACATCCCGTAGCAAGGGCTTCCAGTTCATTTTCACCCGGAACAACTGCAACCAGGCCAAAACTGGAAACGTATCCCTTTATCATTTCTACAAAATCGATACTGTGTGCCAATCCGCCGGTGAGGATGATACAATCTACCTTTCCCTGGAGAACCGCACACATACCACCGATTTCTTTTGCGATCTGATAAGCCATCGCCTCTATTACCTGCAATGCTTTCGGATCCGTTTTTGCCTGTTCATAGGCAACAAGAAGGTCATTTGTGTTCAAATACGCTTTCAGTCCCGAATTTTTGGTGAATAACCTTTTCAGGTTCTGTTTGGTGTAATCCCCCGAATACGCCATTTTAACAACATCCCCGACTGGCATTTCTCCCGATCTTTCAGGACTGAAAGGTCCTTCGTCATTTGCATTATTTACATCAATCATCTTTCCGTTTTTCTGAGCTCCTACCGATATACCGCCACCAAGATGCGCAATGACAAAGTTGCATTCATCGTACGGTTTTCCTATCTCATCCGCGATCTTTCGACCCACGGATTTCATATTCAATGCGTGAAGCAAACTGATCCTTTCCAGATCTTTTAATCCTGAATACCTGGAAAGCGAATCAAACTCATCGACAGAAACAGGATCGGTAATATAGGCTTTTTTGTTTTGTCCAGTAGCCAAATCAAAGGCAATGACTGCCGCAAGATTGGATGCATGGTCAACTTTACTCTTGTTCTCTAAAAAATCCACCATCTCTTCATTTACAAGATATGTTCCACTTTCAAGTGGTGGAAGTATTCCTCCCCGTGCAGCAAAGGCATCGAAATCTTCTATGTTCTCCCCTGCCTCTTTTAAAAAGAGCATAATATCTCTCTCTCTTATCTCTTTCTGTTCCATAATTCGCTCTAATCCCTCAAACTGATCTTTGTCATGAACCACTTTTTTTTCAAGTTTAAGGGTTTCATCCTCAAATACTCCGATCTTTGTAGAGGTAGAACCGGGATTAATGGATAAAATCTTGTACATCCTAAACCAAACCCTTCAATTCCATATACTCTTTAATAGTCTTGACGAGTCGGTGATTCCCTTCTACGATCTCTTCATGAGAAGGAAGACAGAAAGAAACTCTCATAGAATTCTTCACAAGCTGTCTTGTTTCTTCGTTAACCGAGAACGCTTCACCCGGTATATAGATAATCTTGTTCTTTTTAGCCATTTCAAGCATTTCCATGGTGTCTATTTCTTCAGGAAGTGTAACCCATGTGAACAAACCGCCATTCGGATAAGTCCAGGTAACTCCCTCTATCTCCGAAAGGATGTCCTCAAACGCCTTGATCATAGTATCTCTCTTTGAAGCATACAGCTCAAGTGTCGGCTCCATCTCAACTATCGGATCATAATTCTCAAGGTATCTCGCAGTCAATCGCTGAGTAAGGGTAGAAGTACAAAGATCAGCTCCCTGCTTTGCCATGACAAGCCTTCGGACCATGATAGGATCTCCAATAACTATTCCCATCCTTAATCCCGGTGAAAGTACCTTACTGAAAGTATTCAACAATAACACAGGGTTGACTTCGTACTTGTCATTGTCCTGAGCAAGTTTATAAATAGTGGGAACCTGTTCACCCTCAAACCTGAGTGCTCCGTATGGATCATCTTCAACGATGATCAGGTCATTTGAATAAGCGAAGTCCAGAAGTCGCTGTCTTTTCTCAAGTGAAAGTGATATCCCAGTCGGATTGTCAAAACTACTGACAATATAAATAAATTTAATCTTCTGTTTTTCATCATCGGATAAAGCACTGATCTTCTGTTCAAGCACATTGATATCGGGTCCGTCAATTTCCATTGGCATAGTGATAAACCTCGGATCTCTGGCTCTAAATGCACTTACTGCCCCAAGATAAACAGGCGAGCAAATCGCACAGATACTGTCAGGATCGAGAAAGGTCCTCCCAATCAGATCAAGTGCCTGTTGGGAACCCGTAGTAATAACGATATTTTCACTCTTCAGTCCTTCTATCCCATTGTGTTTCTTAAGAAGCTTGATATACCCTGCCTTTAAGAGCTCATCCCCTTCTGTTGATCCATATTGAAGTGAAATCTTGTATTCATTTTCAATAACATCTTTAGCTATTTTAGCCATTTCATGTCGCGGGAATGTTTCCGGGTCAGGTACACCTCCACCGAAAGAAATCATATCCGGAATAGATGTAGATTTCAACAGTTCTCTGATAATATTCGCCTTAGTATTCTTTGCAATCCAGGAGAGCTTTGCATTTATATACTGTTCTCTCATGTTCATCGATTAAACACCTCCAACAATTTTTCTTGTCTTTCAATCCCATTCTAACAGAATTCAAATGATAGAGCTGTATATATGAATAATATGTTATGTACTATTTTTAAGATATCATATTCGCTAATTATATTATAACACAGATAATGAATAATATTGCATCTCTGCATAGTTACATGCATTTTCCTGCATTACGCTTTTTTTATTGTAATTGTAATAAGAAAAGAGTACAATAATTGAGGTCCAAACAAATTTCTCAGGAGGGGATCGTTTTGTTACTCGCTTATAAAATTGTAGTCATTTGTTTTCTTGTCTGGGTTTATTACAACCTCATCACAGGAAAAATGAACAAAGCTGCTTCAGGGTTTGCAGCAGGAGCCATCTTAATCTCTCTAAACAGTATTTTTAACCTGATTCCGAATTTTGATCTTGAACATCTAAGTACTTTTGTAGATTTTAAAACCTTATCATTGCTTCTTGGTATGATGATTATCATGCCGTTTATAGAAAAATCCGGCTTTTTCCAATTTCTCGCAGTAAACGTTGTCAGAGCAAGTAGGGGAAACCTCCTCTTATTATATATCATTACCAGCATTACCGTCGCGATCAGTTCGGCTTTTTTAAACAACGTCAGCACTGTAATGGTTTTTGTCCCGGTTATCCTCGCAATAATGGAAACCATAGACAAGGATCCTTTCCCATTTCTGATGATGATCATCCTTTCGGCAAACCTCGGTGGAACGGCAACTCTGATCGGAGATCCACCCAATATGGTTATCGGATTTGCCGCCGGAAAATCCTTCATGGATTTTCTGATAAATGTTTCTCCCTGTGTTCTGATAACATTGGCTTTCGTTCTCTTCTATACGATAAAAAAAGAAAAGAGTACATTCAGGCTCAATGAGGATGAAAAGGAAATGCTCGACAAATTCAGAAAAACTGACCCGAGAACTCAGATAAAAGACAAGAAATTAATGTTTAAATCCTTATTGATCTTTCTGGGAGCCATCGTTGGGTTCACACTTCCGCCAAATCTCGGAGTAGATCCTGCTTACGTCTCATTAATAGCCGGTGCAATTATGCTAATCGCGATCAAGGCTTCTGACAAGGATATGGAAGAAGTCTTCAAAAAAATGGAATGGGGAACCATTTTCTTCTTCATAGGCATGTTCATCCTCGTCTTTGCATTGGAAAGCATCGGTGTAATTGACCTGATCGGAAGCGGACTGATGAGTATCACCAAGATCCCCGGAATCAACGAAATGACTGTAAATATCATATTCCTTACATTGATGGTGTGGTTACCCTTATTACTCACCGGTATAATGAGCGCTGTTCCCATGGCAATGATAATGGTCCCAATAGTAGAAACGCTGATTCAGAAATCGGCAGAAATAAACATCCACATCTCCCCATTGATTTGGTGGGCTCTCGTATTCGGAACCTGCTTTGGCGGAAATATGACCGTAGTCGGAGCCGCCGCCAATATCGTAGTTTCAGGTATGACAGAGAAACTTCAGCGGGGACGAATCACTTTTTCAAATTATATTCGCTACGCAACCCCCATCGTAATCATTTCAGGGATCATGGCAACCGGATATACACTACTACAGTACCTTGTATTATAAACACACACTTTAAAAAACAGATGCAATTCATAGCAATCCTGTGGTATCATAGCTACAGGATATTTTTTTTGAATAGGTATAAAAATGTGGTTGTTGGATGACCGTTATATAGAAAAATGCCCCGATAGGATTCATCGATCCAAATAAAAAAACGGAGAAGATATTCTCCGTTTTTCTGGTGGAGGCGGGGGGAATTGAACCCCCGTCCGAAAACCGCTTGTAGAAGGCATCTACGTGCGTAGCTTCTGTTTAAATTTTGGAAGAACAGATACAAAAGCAGATCTGTTAATTCCTAGTCACTAAAATTCCCTGTATGCGTTGTAACCCCACACTCAGGACAGCCCGAATTATCGACGTTCTTCCAGCCCGTCTCAGGCAGAACAGTTTGGAGAACGAGCAGCCATTAGGCTGCTAATGCAAATTCTGTTTCGTCAATTAAATTTGATGTACACCCGTTTAACGAGTCTGATGTAAACTCGGCACGCTTCCTTTTACTCATCAATTCCCGTCGAACCCTGATCGCCCCCCTTAAGGGGTGCAGGTCATCATTTACCTGTGGAAGATATTATATCACATTTCACTGATTTTTCCAATAAGATAAAACGTCTTTCTCAAACTCCTCACATTTCAGATATAGATCTTCCAATGAACCGCTGTTATCTATGACGTAATCAATCTTTTCTTCTTCTACATACTGAGAAGAGAGTATCTTTCTTATCTCTTCCTCACTCATCTTCTCCCTCTTTACCGTACGTTTTATTATCTCTTCTTCCGTAAGTTCGATATAAAGGATCCTCTCAAGAAATTCATCCATTTTCATCTCAAAAAGAATGGCCGCTTCAAGAAAACAGATTTTATATCCATTCTGCGCATTTTCATGTATCCATGTTTTTGCATACTCATTCATCTCGGGGTGTACAATACCGTTTAAATACTTCAGAGATTCCAGGTCCGAAAAAACGATTTTCCCCAATCTTTTCCTGTTGATGAAATCATTTTTATCTAAGATTGAGTTCCCGAATCTCCCGGTTAATTTATCAATAACCCTTTTTTCCTCAAGTATTCTGTGCCCGACAATATCCATAAAAAGCACCGGATAACCGATGCTTTTAAAATATTCAGCCACTACGGTCTTTCCGGAACCTATCTTTCCGGTTATACCAATAGAAATAATCACATGCTGTCCACTCATTCGTTTCCCGCGATATCCATTTTATCAACGAGAACTGATGGTGTAAAGATTCCTGAAGACATGGCAAAAGCCATCTTTTTATCAGAACCTACCCCTTTTATCGACTGTAGCATGGATAAAAGGTTGCCTGAAAGGGTAATCTGTTCAACCGGGAACGATTTTCTCCCCCCTTCAATTCTGAATCCCTGTGCTCCAACTGAAAATTCTCCGGAAATAGGGTTGGCCCCTGAGTGCATTCCCTGTACATTGGTTATATAAACGCCGTCATTTAAAGTGGCAAATAACTTTTCAAGAGTCATTAAACCACTCTTGACATCTATATTAACCGGAGAGATCGTTTCCGTTCCCTTGTAACTGCTTCTGAATGCATTCCCCGTTGGTTTCACACCATCTTTGGCGGCTGTCTTAAGGCTATGCAGGAAAGTCTTCAGTACACCATCTCTCAGAATATCCTTATCCTGGGTCACTACCCCCTGGGCATCAGCAGGGGTATCAAAAATACTGTCCGTATAACTTCTGACATCTCTTATACTCAACAGTTCACTCGCTACTTTTTCACCAAGTTTACCGTTAAGCAGTGAGAGGCCCTTCTGAACATTCTCAGCGGAAATCATCTGAATAAATAATCCGAGGAGATCAGAAAAGACATCGTTATCCAGAACAACGTCATACTTCCCACTCTTAAGACTCTTGGCATCAAGCAGTGAGACTGTTTTTTCCGCCGTTTCGGTAGCTATTTTTTCTATATCTATCTTTTCAGGATTTTTAGAAAAGCCAAAAGCCATGCCAAATTTATTCTGTTTCCCGTTAGAAGCCATGGCCCCCGAATACATTCCACCCCCACCGGTTATATAATTGTACTCCGCACCGTATGAATTGGCAAAATAAACTTCGCTGAAAGTATTGGTGTTATAGCAATAAGGCACCATTAAGATCCTGTCATCTTTGTCAAGGATTATTTTTTCAAGTTTTTTCACATCTTCTATTTTCTTGAGTGGATCGATCTTTTCAAAAGCCATATCATAATCTTCCCAGTCGGTTATCCTGGTCTTCTGATCGTAAACAATCTCTTGTTCTTCGCTCTCGATCAACTCTAGATTCTCCAGTGCATCATCTACAATTCGATGTGCCTCTTCGGAAGAAAGGTCTTCCGTATAACTGTATCCTGCCTTTCCATTTTTGACGGCCTTAAAACTTGAACCACCGTTTTCGGCATCTTTATAACTCTGTATCTCCCCTTTGCTTACCGAACATTCAAACTCATGTGATTTGGAGGTAAAAAGTTCGTATTCCTTCAATCCCTTTTTAGTCGCATAATCAAATACCGTCTCTTTAAACGTCTTTGCATTCATCAGTTTCTACCTCCTACGATTAATTCCGATACCCTTATTGTAGGCTGGCCAACATCTGCCGGTATAGAACCGGACAGGGAACCGCACATTCCCTGATCTCTTTCAAGATCATTTGCTACCATATCGATCTTCTGAAGAATTTCATACCCTTTTCCAATAAGTGTTGCCCCTCTTACCGGTTTGGTAATTCTCCCGTTTTCTATCATATATCCTTCCCTGACCGAGAAGTTAAATTCACCCGTTGACGGATTGACGGATCCTCCCCCCATTTTTTTTGCAAAGAGGGCCTTCGGGGTATCGGCAATGATTTCTTCAGGTATATATTTTCCCGGAAGGATAAATGTATTAGACATTCTTGAAGTAGGCGCAAAGGTATAATTCTGCCTTCTTCCACTTCCCGTTGATGGCATTCCCATTCTGATACCACCAAGTTTATCTATGAGATAACTTTTAAGTACACCATTCTCTATTAATAGGTTTCTCTGCGTCGGATGTCCTTCATCATCAATCGTTGCACTTCCCCAGGCATTTGGTATTGTTGCATCATCAACTGCTGAAACGCATTCATGAGCAATCTTCTGGCCGATTTTATCGGCAAAGACGGAAGCCCCTTTTGCAACCGAGGTTGCCTCCAATGCATGACCACATGCTTCGTGGAAAATAACCCCTCCAAATTTATTTGAAATGATAACCGGCATCTTTCCCGCTGGGGCAAATTCGGCATTAATCATTTTCACGGCTATCCTTGCCGCTTCTGCACCCGCTTCTCTCACATCGATTGTATTGAAAAACTCAAATCCCATGCCCGCTCCCGGCCCGACGGAACCGGTTTCTTTCTGTCCATCTTTGGTTGCTACAGCCGAAATATACACTCTGCTCCTTACTCTTTCGTCTTCCTTATACAAGCCTTCTGTATTTGCAACAACTATGTTCTGTCGGTAGTCCCAGAATGTAATCTTGACTTCACTAATCTGTTCAGAGTAGTTACTTGCCCCTTCATGAGCAAGTTTCATGACATGATATTTATCTGTTTTTGAAATTTCATCTGGAAAAAAGAGGATTGGACTGATATTCTCCGTTTTTTCTCTCTGCAGGTTGATAGAGACATCTTCATCCTTTTTCTCATTTATTGCCTGCGCGACTCTTTTGCAGGCATTAAGAACTGATTCTTCGGACAAATCGTTCGTATAGGCGTATATGGCCTTTTTTCCAATAATCCCCCTTAATCCAACCCCTTGAATTGTTCCGGAGTTAACCTTCTCAAGTTTCCCCATGCTCATTTCAAGATTGCTGCTCTTACGGTTTTCGTAAAACACTTCAGCAAAATCAGCTCCACCTTTTTTGATAGTACATAGAGCCTTCTCTATCAGATTCTGATTCATCTTTACACTCCTTTCTTATTCTTTATTTCAAGAACCGTCTTTTTATTATAATTCTTTATACACTCTATCTCATCAACGGACAACCCGTCTTTCCAGGAAAATGACAATATCGTATTATTCAACTGGAGTGGATCAAACCCTTCGGGTAATTTTAGCGAATTAAATACCTTTATAAAATCCTTTGTTCCGGGAATAGGGGTGTATTCATTGATTTCAGGAAAAATATCAAGTCTCTTGCAGATATCATGAACTTCAATTGCCTCATCAAATGTCTGATTTGGTAGGTTTATCAACACAAAGGCCGATATTTCTCGTTTCGTAAATCCAGCTTTTTTCAAGAGGTCAACCGCGTGATAAAAATCCTGATTCGTTACCTTTGCCCCGGTCTCTTTCTGAAGAACAGGATTAATCGTTTCGATTGCCACCTTTATCGTTCCGACATTCGCCGCTTTCATCAACCTCGCCGTTTCTTCAGTCAGCAGTTTACAGTGAATTCCGTTCGGTATATGAAACATTATACCCTTTTCAGGCATCTTTCTTTTAATTATCTCTCTCAGTATCCTGTCAAAGTGCTTCTCATGATTGATGAGTATTGCATCATCAAAAAAGGCAACACTCGATACTGCAAACATTTGCGTATATCGTTCAACGGCATCGACGAGTAACAAGGGATCTTCCTGGACGAATTTCTGCAGAAAAGGAGTTGCGCAGTAAGTGCATTTGTAAGGACACCCAAGGGATGTCAGGAAGACAAGATGACTCGTATGATGTTTATAAAGATCGTAAAAAGGGATAAGATTCAGCTTTTCTTCAAGTCCCTCTTTGATAAAAATGCCATTCTCTCTCAGAAAAGAGAGAACCTTTTCCATCCTGCTTTCATTACAGATTAGATCTGCCCCTGATTTTCTGGAATGTTCCGGGAGCAGATTTGCATAATTCCCTCCAAGCACCGTTCTCGCTTCAGGGAAGATCTCGCCAGAAATTCTGATCGCTTCAAAACTACCCGGATACCAATAAGTCATCGCAGATGTGACAAAAATATAATCAGGACTCCAGCCCCTGTTTTTCAAAGCGTTCAACCGTTGAACAAACAATTCAACCGGCAGGCCATACCGCTTAAAATACCTTGGAATATGAGACAATGAAGTGGGCTTTTTTACCACAAGATCTTCAAATTTTCCGGTACCGTTCCATTTACTTTTTGGTTTTTTACCGGTTAAGGTTTCAAGTTCCGGATCATATCTGTCGAGACAATCAACGAGTTCCAGCTCATGTCCGCTTTCATGCAGATTTCTTGCCAGCATAAGCAACCCGAGAGGCTTTAACCAGTAATCATAGGATGCCACATCATAAATCCAGGGATTGATCAGCAGTATCTTCAATTAGCACTCATCCCCTGTTTTGGATCATTTGATAAATATGATTTTTCCATCGAAAAGAATCCAACAACCGTTGGATCAAAGATGAGATTAACACTTCCCACGGGACCATTTCTCTGTTTACCTATGATTATTTCAGCGGGATGTGGATGATTCAGTTTCTGTATATCGGACACTTCCTCTTCTTCATCCCCTTTCCCCCTTTTATAATACGATTCACGGTGAATAAACATGACGGTGTCGGCATCCTGTTCTATCGCCCCTGATTCCCTCAAATCCGATAATCTCGGCCTTTTATCTTCACGCTGTTCGACAGATCTTGAAAGCTGGGAAAGGGCAAGAACTGCAATATCCAGTTCTCTTCCAAGCACTTTCAAACTCCTCGAGATCTCTGAAATTTCCTGTTGCCGGTTTTCTCTGTTTCTGTTACTGCTCATTAACTGTATATAATCTATAACGATGGCATCCAGACCATATTCCTTCTTTATCCTTCGGACTTTGGTTCTCAAAGTCCGCGGTTCAAGCATAGAATCATCATCGATGATAATATGTGCCTTCATAAACGTACTTGCAGCCATGGTCAACCTCTCCCATTCTTCCGCAGTCAGATTCGCCCTTCTTATCTTTTCGAAATTAACCTTTGATTCAAGACTTAACAATCTCAATGCAATCTGTTCTGAAGACATTTCAAGGCTGAAAACACCTATTTTCAATCCATGGTCTACCGCCATGTTTTTTGCCATTTGTAAAGCAAATGCAGACTTTCCCATAGAAGGTCTTGCCGCAATGATCACCAGATCTGACCGGTGAAAACCGGTTGTCATCTCATCAAGCGCCCTGAATCCCGTAGAAAGTCCGGTAACATGCCCTTCTTCAGTATGTTGAGACTTTATGCTATCCAGTTTATCAAAAGCATCATTGACTATTTTACCAATCGGTGCATAAGATTTTTCTATGTACCTTTCACCAATACTCAATATGCTCCTTTCAGCCTGATCAAGAATATTATCCACCTCATCAAGCCCGAAGGCACTCTCCACAATCTTTCCACCCGAATTGATAAGATTTCTTAATATTGATTTTTCTCTGACTATCTTGGCATAATATTTGGCATGGGCAGAGGTTGGAACACTATCGGCAAGCTGTGCAATGCCAAGGGTTCCACCGGCCTTTTCGAGCTGTTGATTCTTTAGAAGAACATCCGCAACGGCTATCGGATCGATGGAATCCCCTACATCAAAAAGAGACTCCATTCCACTGAAAATAATCTTATTTGCCTGATGATAAAAATCCTCATGCCTCAGCATTTCAAATACATCTCCGGCCACTTCCGGATCCAGAAGTATGGAACCGAGAACAGCCCTTTCAGCGTCTATATCATTGGGCGGAACCCTGTTTATTTCCTGCATCTGCATGACTTCCTTCCACAATCGGTACCTTTTTCCCAAATTTTCTGACAAGGATGAATAAGATTATTCCGGCAATGATCAAGATGACACTGATCACCTGTGCGGCCCTTAAATCGCCCCAATACAGACTGTCAAGCCTCAATCCTTCTATAAAGTATCTTGCAATTGAATAAAAAATCATATAAAGTGCCAATATTTCCCCGTAATTCTTTCTTTTCTTTCTGTAATACCAGAAAAGAAAAACAAAGACTCCTATATTCCAGACCGATTCATAAAGAAATGTCGGATGAAAATATTCAAATGATTCATAACCGGGCATCCTAAAACTCGGCGGAATATACATCTTCCAAGGTAAATCCGTTGGTCTTCCATAGGCTTCGTGATTACAGAAATTTCCCCATCTCCCTACGGCTTGTGCGAATGGGAAAAGGACTGAAGCAATATCAAATCCCTGCAAAAAAGAGAAAGTACATTTTTTTCTCAACTTTGAATAAATAAAAACGCCTGCGGCGGCTCCTATTATTCCACCATGAATCGCCATGCCACCGTGCCATGTGATAAAGATCTCACTGGGCATAGTAGAATAGAGATCCCATCTTGAAAAGACGTAGTAAAGCCTCGCACCTATAATACCGGTAAATACACCGACGATTATGGCTTCCGCCAAATGCTCCTCATCTATTCCCTCCCGGATAGCCATTTTTCTTCCTATCAGATAACTTATGATAATCCCGCTCGCTATCAATACACCATACCAGTGAATTTCAAATGGTCCAAAAATAAAAATAATCGGTTCGATATACATCTGATTCGTAAAATTCGCTCGCAGGAAGAAAAATATCCCAACAATCGCCGCTACCGTTAGTAGTAAATACAACAGTCTCTTTTTCATAGTCCCCCCTAATTGTTTTATTTCTTGCCCCTTAATTGCCCACAGGCACCCGAGATATCCGTTCCCTTTTCCTGTCTGACAACGGTTTCAAATCCATTTTTCTCAAGGATTTCCTTAAAATCATTGATATGTTTGGGATTCGGTCTTTCAAATTCGCCTTCTACCGGATTAATCGGTATCAGATTGATATTGACCTTCAACGTCTTAAGGTTCTTTGCCAATGTTCTTGCATTCTCCCTCGAATCGTTGACATCCTTGATCAGTATATATTCTATCGTAACCCTCTTTGAAGTGATTTCGTTATATTTTTTTATCGATTGAATTAATTCCTGAAAGGAATAATGCTGATTAATCGGCATCAACTGCTCTCTGATCCTGTTATCTGGCGCATGAAGCGACACCGACAGAACCACTTCCGGAAAATCTTCCGACATCTTTTGTATACCGGGTAGAATACCGGCTGTGGAAACAGCTATCCTTCTCCTTGATAAATTCAGCATTTCTTTATCATTGATCATCTCTATCGATTTCTTGACACTGTTGTAATTGAGCATAGGCTCACCCATCCCCATAAAAACAACATTGGTGATCTTCTCGCCATACTCTTTTTCCATCGCAAGAAGTTGTCCGATTATCTCAGAAACCCGAAGGTTCCTTGTAAATCCCCCCTTACCCGTTGCACAAAAGGCACAATTTAATTTACAGCCAACCTGCGTGGAAATACATGCGGTTACCCGTTTAGGATGAAGCAGGAGAACCGATTCAATCTGCTCTGAGTCATCAAGATTCCATAGATATTTTCTCGTTCCATCAACCTTTGAAACTTGTTTTTCAGCTAATTCCGGCAAGCCAACATAATAATCCCTCTGAAGTTGTACCCGGAATTCCTTGGAAAGGTTTGACATCTTCCCGAAATCATAGCAATTTTTCTGATAAATCCAGTTTATTACTTGTTTGGCCCTGAATTTCTGAATACCGTTTTCTTCAAACAGGCGCTGTAATTCCGAAAGATTAAGCTCAAGCAGGTCTATCATTGTTTCCAACTCCGTTCATTATCATTTTATTGTAAGCATACAACGTTTCAGTAAGGATGATATTTCCTTTTGAAATAGAATGCCCTATTTTATTTTTTACTATCTCAAAACAAGTCAGATCAAGATCTTCCATGGCCATTTTTCTCAACCTCTCAACACCTTCGAAATCACGATTCACTTCCACAGAGTCTGAAATAAACAATATCTTCCCGATATCAGAACTGAAGGAATACCCACTTGTATGATACTTGACCGCCTCCGCAATCGCCTCGGCATTTTCTATATCAGGATATTTACTGAGCAAATCCGCTGCTGCGAGTTTTCCATGCAATAAAATAGGCTTGCTTATTTCATATTCGTTGGGCACAATCCCAAAAGCGGCTGTTTTCTGAAGCAATTCATCGTTTTTCAGATTTCTGAAATAATCATGATACAATGCGGCAATCTTTGCGGAATTTTCATCGATCCCATGTCGTTTTGCAAGCATCACCGAATAATCCAAAACGCCTTCTGCATGACGAAGGCGTTTTGGTTTTAATAATGTTTTTAACTCATCGTGTATTTTTTCAACGATCATAGCTGATTTCAAATGTAACCTCCACATCTGATTCCGGATAAACCGTCAGGGGAATCTGCAGCAAAGTAGCCGTATCTCTTTTATAGGCCACTTTATCCACAGTGACACTGGCGTCTCTCGGAACCGTAAAATTCAATTGAAGTTCTTTTTTCTCATCCGAGAAATTCTTGCAGGTAAATCTATAACTCTCGAAATAAGTTTTTCCGCTTCTGTTGGAATTGATCAGATCGATCTTCCCCTGAAGGTCATAACTGTTTCCATACCCGATCTCAAGGGATTGACCCTTACTCTTATTCTTTACAGAATTCTCCCCAAGGAAAATCATATTCCCGTTATTTTCCTTCTGAATTCTTATCTTGCCCGCCATGAGTTCTACGGGTAATTTATCGATCTTTATCGTCTGCTCAAGCGGTTTAAAATCTCCTGTGCCGCTCGAATAATAACCACTGTAGGTGTAAATCTTTTCAAAATCTATATCTGTGTCAAGATATTTTGAATAGAGAACTGTCCCTTTTTCAAAGGTATATTCTCCTGGAAGGCTGAATATTTTATAATCCTCAAAATCTTGTGCGGCAACTCCCCCCGCCATATAACTCTCCACGGCAAAATCCATCATCTTTGCATTTCTGGAATAGACTGTCGATTCCACCCGGTTTACATCCCCGGAGAATATAAAGAGATTTTCAGTTGAGAGTTCATCCTTTGTATCATTTGAGATGGCTATCGTTCCTATCAACTCTGCAGAACCATCTGATTCATTAAGGGTCAAATTATAGACCGTGTTGTAGTTTAAATTATAAAACATGTATGAATATTTGAGTGATTCCGTCTCGTGAGAAAAAGTCAAATCAAGGTATCTCCTGGCCTCTCCGACTTCTACCGCGTCAAAAAGGGGCAACCCTTCTTCAGGTGAAAACACACCAAGATCCCCTGAAAGTAGAACCGGATTATCATATAAAAGAGTGTATGATTTAACGCTTCCATCCTTAAACATCCATTTAATTTCCTTTCCTATGTAAGATTTCAAAACGACAGACATGTCAAACGGAAGTTTGTCAACAAAAACATAGTCTTCTGGATAGGGATCTGCAACAAATGAATCAGAAAGCCATGTGTCCGGTACATCTATCTGGATCTTCGAACCTGAAGTGGAAATCGTGTTCCCCTTAACGGCATAGCCGTCCGGATAGATCATTAAAAAATCTGAGGCAAATAGACTTGCCACTAAAGCCAGAAAAAAAACACCCAAAAAAACCTTTTTCATGTTACGCCTCCTTAAAATTCCCACAATTCCTTTTTACTGGTCGAAACAGCTACGGCCCCTTCATCGATGAGCTGATTAATCTCTTCTTCCGAATCAATCATTCCCGCTGCTATCATTTTAAAAGAGTCAAAACCTTTCACCCTTAAGTATTGGGATACTTTCCTGAAGGATGCAGCGGGAAGTATCTCAAAAAACATCGGCTGTGTATTCGCCAGCATATCTTTAATTCTGGATAATGAGTTACTATCAAGTGCAAAGCTTCTCAGTACATTCGGCATCCCGTAACTGTTGGCAATATCTATCATCTTAGGTTTCACAGTGATAATCCCATCAATTCCCTGAAGCGAAGCATATCTGAATGCATATTCACCACTACCCAGACCATCACAAAAATCCACATCAAGAAAGACGTTAAAACCCATCTTTTTTATTTTCCTGACATGATTTGCAATGTTTACTATATCAGAACTAAGGAGAAAAACGGTATTTCCTTTATATTCACGCAGACACTCTATCTCTTCTTTTGGATTCCAGACAGCCGCGATCCGCTCTGAAAAATTATAGCTTTTCATTTCTTATTTTTTCCTCCATGAATTTGCAAAATTTCCCAGCCAACACAGGGTCAAAGAGTTTTCCATCATCATTCGCGATGATTTCAAGTGCTTCTTCCGGCTTCATCACACCGACTGAAAATTCTGAATCAACCGTATTCAAGGCATTATCATACCAATTTACTATCGAAAGGACTCTTACCCAAAAGGGGATTTCCTCCCCTTTTAATCCATCCGGAAATCCCTTGCCATCAAACCTTTCATGATGGCTTCTGACATATGGTACAAAGTCATTCAGAATTTCGAGGGTAGAGATATAGACTGAACCGGTAATCGTATGATCCTGCCCGGTCTCTTCAAAGGTTCTCAATCGTGTCGGAGAGTAGAGCATCAACTGTTCAACGCCAATCCGTCCCACATCATGAAGCATGGCATAATGGATAAAAAGTTTTCTTTCACTCTCTTCAAGACCGAGTGTCGTTGCAAATTCCGTGAACAGACTGGCTACCCTCTGTGAATGACTGTAACCTCTTTCGTCTTCAACTTCCATGAGGACGATAAACGGCTCAAGAACCGCAATGATTCTTCTCCTCATTGAATAGGGAGAACAGAAATCAAAGTTCGCATTTTTATTATGTTCAAGAAACCAGTTTACGGCAAGAAAGAGATTTTTATTGTTGATCTTATCTTCAATGATAAACTTTTTCTCACCATCAACATAACCTAAAATCCCACTGCCTTCAAGAATCTGCAAATGTGTCCCTTCGGGAATGGTTTTTGCATCATCCGTAATAAATGAATTTGAAGGAAACGGAATATATTCAAGATAAACATCGAGCAATTCTTCAATAACTGTTCTGATCATCTCATTCTCTATATTCATAAATCCGTATTTCTTATCACCATTTATCAGCATAAAATCAAACACCTCCATTTTATCAAAACAATCCAGACAAATAAACCAGCATTGTATTAAATCCGACAATAATAGGATTCATGATGATATGAGCTAACCCGAATATTATCGTTACCAGTAATATCAGAATACCATAAATCTGATATTTCATCACAAAATTCATATACTTTGACGTGTTGAACACCGACCAGATTTCTGCACCGTCGAGTGGCATCACAGGGATCATGTTAAAGACGGCTATTACGAGATTTGAAACCATAAACGATCCCATGACATCCGCAAAATAACTGATATAAAAATACGCTGATTCCGGATTTGGATTGAATAACCAGCTGTATTTATGAATCCTCAGCCCATAAAAAACAAATCCCGTAATCAGAGCAATCAGAAAATTTGCCATTGGGGCGGACATCACTATAAAAAAAACATCCCTGTTTTTATTTTTTAGTTTCAACGTATTGATGGGTATCCTTCTTGACCATCCAAAATTAAACACGAGAAAACAGGCCAATCCAATGGGATCTATATGTTTAAAAGGATTCAAAGTATATCTCTTAAGTCTGATGGCTGTATCATCACCAAGTCTGACAGCAGTCGCCGCATGTACAAATTCATGAAACGCAAGCGCCAATAATACCGCCGGGGTTTTCACCAATAACTGCCTTATAAAATTCATAAGATTAAGATCCGTCAAAAAATGCATTAAGATGTCTTTCCTTACAGTCTATCTGTACAATTCGACGAATTTCTTCATAAATTTTTTTCTGATATCCTCTTCATCTATCGTTGTATAGCACCCGTTTTGATAAACAAATTCGCCGTCTATCATCGTGGCATAAACGTCAGAACCTCTGCCTGAGTAAACGATACTTGAAACCGTATTGTTATTTGGAAAAAGATTAATATTGTCCATGTTTATAATTGCAATATCCGCTTTGTACCCTTTTTTAATCAACCCTACATCTTCCCAGCCAAGACCTCTTGCAGCATTCAACGTGGCCATTCGTAGCGCATCATGTGCCGTGACACATTCCGGATCCTTTGTAACACCCTTGTGAATGAGAGAAACCAAAAGCATTTCACGCCAGACATCCAGGTTGTTATTGCTCGAGACACTATCCGTTCCAAGGGCTACATTGACTCCCTTCCGAATCATTTTTTCAACAGGAGCGATACCATTTGCAAGTTTAAGATTCGAAGAGGGATTATGAGCAACACAGATATCAAAATCCGATAACACCTGTATATCATCATCAGTTACATATACACAATGCGCTGCAACCGTCCTTGTATCAAACAAACCAAGTTTGGCTAAGGCTCGAAATGTATAGGAATCACTTTCTGCCGCCGTTTCTTTCAGATGTATATGAATCAGGGCATCATTCGTCTTTGCAACCTCCGAAACTGCTTTTAAATAATCGGTCGAACAAAGATAAGGTGAATGAGGGCCAAAACCTATAGAGATTCTCTCATTGGCCGATCCGTGATATTTTTCATAGGCAGCGATATTCTTCTTTAATCGGCCCTCTTCGCTACCGGAATCAACCAGTCCGCGACAGATATAGGCTCGCATTCCAAAAGAGGACACTGCTGAAATAATCTGTTCAAGCATCATATACATATCTACGAATGAGGTCACACCATTTCTTGTCATTTCCATCTGAGAAATCAGCGTGGCAAGATAAATCATCTCCTCATCAAGCTTATCCTCAAGAGGTATTATCGTATCAAAGAGCCATTTATCAAATGGCAGATCGTCTCCAACACATTTCAAAGGGGCCATCCCCGAATGAGTATGTGCATTGATCAACCCGGGAATGGCCAGAAAGTCATTATCGATAAAATCAAATACCTCTGCCTTCTCGTTATTTTCAGGATAACTTCCTTCTCCCACGGCTGAAATAACATCATCCTCTATGATCAGATAACCGTTCTCAATCAGTTTTTCTTCTGTATGAATCATCAGATTCTTCAATATTTTTTTTCTCATTCCTATCCCCTTTTTGAAAATCTGCTTTTTGCTGAAAATTCTCCATATTTGGATAAATAACCATTCTTAACTGCCTTTTTCCCCTTTTCTATCGTATCGATGCTCACCTTAATATTTTCACTCTCATGCTTCATTAAGGTCAGCATTTCAGTTTCTATCTTCTCTATTTTATGAAGAATGATCTTCTCTTCAGAGATATTTCGATCGCCCCTACAATTTTTCAACCCGTCTATGGAAGATTCTCTCCGTTTCAGCAACAAAACAAAATCCTCATACTTTTCAGTATCGGGTAAAGGGAACCCATTTTTTATCTGATCAAGCAGTTTTTCGGAAATTTCAAGAATTTCTTTCAGCGATTCTTTCATTAAACTCATAAAAGTACCTCATTTCAGTGTAACTCTGTATAGTATAACATTTAATGATACCGAAACTGCAAAAAGGGGGAATAAGATTTTATTTTTCAGTCGTTAATTTTTAAAATACATTTCTGACATCACAATACGAATCATATCGCTTGTTTTTTTATGGGAATAACAAAACTGTTTTTCCAGTATAATTGATGTTATAATCAAGACGAGAAACAATCTCAAGAAAGGGGTATTATATGGCAAAGGCGAAAATTGGAGATACAGTAAAGGTTCACTACACGGGAACACTGGAAGATGGCAGGGAATTTGATTCATCGAGAGACAGAGATCCCCTCGAATTTACGATTGGCGGCAATCAGGTCATCAAGGGTTTTGAAAAGGCGGTTGAGGGACTTGAACCGGGTGATGAAATAACGGTTACTATCCCTCCCTCGGAAGGCTACGGAGATTATGACGAAACACTCAGAAGAGTCTTTGACATCTCACAATTTCCTAAAGAACTTGATCTGAAACCCGGAATGATGCTGAACGTTCAGGGAGAAAACGGAGTCGCCACCTTTACGGTAGTCGACATACTCGGAAACGATGTTATCCTTGACGGAAATCCTCCACTTGTCGGAAGAGACCTGATCTTTAATATCAAATTGATGGAAATACTATAGAATAAAATGCCCTGTTGTGAAAAAAGGTAGATTTTTTTTCGTCTTTTTTTATAGGCGATTCTTGATTTATATCCTAATCATAAAGGGGGCGTATGTGATGAATTTTACAGTAGACGTTATGAATGGAGAGCAGATCAAATCTGTTCGGATAGAAGCGTCAAATCACAAAGAAGCGAAAATAAAGGTTAAAAAAAAGGTTGGAAAAGAAAGGATTATAGGTATAAAGATTTCAGAATGAAATATAGAGAAAAAAGGATGCCTTAAGGCATCCTTTTTTTATTGTATTTTAACTGTTTGTATGCTAACATTGTACTGTCAATTCTACCTGGAGGTGTTTTACTTGATTAAAAATGTGATTTTTGATGTTGGCGGTGTCCTGCTGGACTGGAACCCGATAGAATTGCTCGAAAAAATGTTCGACAGAGAGAAGGCGGTCATCCTCAAAAAAAACATGATGGATACGCCATACTGGGCCGAACTCGACAGGGGAACACTGGAAATTGAGGAAGCCGTAGAAATTTTTTCAAAAGACATACCGGCACTCAAAAACGATATCAGAATGGCTTTATCGAGTTTCATTGAATATCTGCCACCCATATCTGAAAATGTAGAGATTCTTCGAAAGCTGTACGAAAAAAAATATCATTTATACGTTCTTTCAAATTTTCAGCTTGAAGCGTTTGATAAGGCCCTTGAAAAATTTGATTTTTTTAATTATTTCAACGGGATGATTGTATCGGCAAGGGTTAAGATGATCAAACCCGATCGGGAGATATATGAACATATTCTCAGAGAATTTGACCTTATCCCTGAAGAAACCGTTTTTTTTGACGATACGATAAAGAACATCGAAACCGCTAATGAAACCGGGATCATCGGAGTTCATACACCCACAAGCAGAGAACTTTCAGATTATTACCTGAATCATCTGCAATAAGGAGAGAGAAATATGTTTTTTGAGTCCATCGTTGAATGGTTTATTTATTCACATCTCGCAATGGTAAACATTATGGCCCAGTTTTTCGAATCGCAGAATTTTACTCCCGTACAAATCGGGGCATTAATGGCCGTTATTCCCACCGTCTCTTTGCTGTCAAACCCATTCTGGTTCTCCCTCAAAAGAAAGATAGGCGAAAAAAGAGTTTTTGCCGCCATCACCCTGAGCGCGGCACTGTTATGCTGGTCCGTTTATCTCGTACCCGGATTCCTTCCAAAGTTCATCGCATTGATTATCTTTGGATTCTTCTCTACGGGTGTTATCCCAATCGGAGAATCTCAGGTGATGAATTCCCTCATGAAAAAAGGGCTTCACTTCGATAGAGCAAGATTAATCGGAACGGTTGGTTTCTCAGCGATTTCGCTGGTTTCAGGATTTCTCTTTGAAATCAGCTTTGCATTTATGTTTATCATCTCCACGATCGCACTTCTCATCGCACTTGTCTTCTCTATAAAATTGACAGACACTGAATTTATCGTTGAGAAAAGCCATAAGACAGATGAAAGCGGTACAAGCAGAACATTGACCTTTCTACTCATAGCGGCAACTCTCGGAATCATGTGTGTTTCATTCTGCGGAACCTTTCTTCCGGTACTCGTCACAGAAAAAGGATTCCCTGAAAATACGGTTGGTATCTGTTTTGCCATCCTCTCCATTTCAGAAGTTCCCTTTCTTTTGTTTGCAAATCGCATCATTCAGAAAACGGGAACCATATTTCTCGTAGCAACAGCCATTCTGATGATGAGTATCAGGCTGTTTCTGACACCACTCGCTCAGACTCCGGTACAGTTAATGCTGACGAATGTCTTCCATGGTTGGAACTATATAGTAATCTATTTCTCTATTTTTAATTTTATTCATTATAAGATGCCATCACATAAGCTTGATAAATCACAGACTATTTTCTGGATGATCACTCAGGGGGTCAGTTTTCTCATCGGAAATCTCGGTGGCGGAATATTAGTCCAATACATAGGTTTAACGGAATCCTACAGACTTTTATCGCTGTTAATGTTCATCCTTTTTATACCACTGTTCATCTGGTTCTTATCGGATAAAAACAAAAAGGCCATCAGAGTCTGACAGAACATCTGAAGGAGGGAATCATGAAAAAAACGCTCATTGTGTACTTTTCCTCATTTGTACTAATAGCCGTGTTCTTATACTTCCTTTCCATGTCCTGGATGAATTTTCTGTTCAAGCCAACACTCAGCAAAGAAATCACTCAATTTCTCTCAGGGGTAGAAAACCTTCATCCGAATATGGATGAGGAAATATATGCCCAACTGAGTGACAGTTTGAAAAAAGCTGTCAGTGATTTGCCCTTGTTTTCATCGCAATATGACTATTTAATGAAAATTGCCCCTTCCTTTACAATCTTCAAAGATACTTTCACTTTTGTAGATTTTCGGGAAGAATCCCTGTATTCCGCGACGGTATTCCCTGTAGATTTTATTTTTTTAAATCACTCAGTAGTAGTGAGAAATTCCGTAGGCAACATCATTCCCTCGGGTTCAACCGTAGAAAAGATTAACGGAAAGCCCATAGCCGAAATCATGTCAGACTTCGAGGATTTGGTCTTCGCTTCAACCGCTGAAGAAAAGAGATTCTGGGTGATAGAAAGGGGTTATCTGACCCTTTATCCGGAATTTTTTAAAGCCTCGCAATACCACATTTCCTATCAACTCGATAGCATCGTAAAAGATGTTGTGATCAATACCATTCCATGGAGGGAATATTCAAGCTGGAAAGAAAGATTGAATTCGGATTTGTTTGCCGTTTATGGCAATCAGAAAACGACCGTCCTGAAAATTAATAACCTGAATTATGATAATCGGAAGATCCATGATCTGAGATCCGTATTACAGACAATCGTTGAAGAAAATCCGGAGAACCTCGTAGTAGATGTTTCATACTGCAATGGACTTGATACGAATTATTATGCGGTTCAGCTGTTATTATCCTTTCTTACCGACCAGGAGAGTTACCTGATTCCGGAGTCAATTTCCAATCATTCTGAACAAGTTAACAAAATTGCCGTGATTCCCCAGGAAAAGAGCTATACAGGTAATTTATTCTTTCTGACATCGAGATATTCCATTTATCCACTCGTAAGAACTCTTCTTGCCTTTTCAGCAGAAAATAAGGTAGGATTGCTGGTCGGTGAGGTTCCCATTTCTGATTTCAATTATTTCTCAAACCCATTTTCAGAACCCTTGTATAATTCGTATCTCGTCCCAAAAATTAACAGGCAATTGAATAAATTTACTCAGACCCCTATGGAAGAACTCTATTATAAATCCAGAACGTTTTTTCTTGACGAATCTCTTATTCTGCTCAAAAATGACCCTGCATCTCTTTCATTTATATCTGACACATTACTTTAACTATTGTGAAATTTATGGTAAAATAGACAGTGCAGATAAGGTTATCTTTTTAGATTTTAAGTCCTTAAAAGGTTGGTCCTCAAATAATGGAAGTTTCTGGAGATTTATTCGATATAAAACATTTTTCAACACATGATGGCCCGGGTATCAGAACAACGCTCTTTTTTTCCGGATGCCCTTTAAGTTGTTGGTGGTGTCATAACCCGGAAGGCATATTTGAAGAACAGATCAGGTTGCGGGACAGATATGTCCTTCATCATGATCAAAAGAGCTGCATACAATGCGGAACCTGTATGGCTGTTTGTCCTTCCGGGGCAATCCTGTTAGAAAATGGTCAAACACAAATAGACAACAACAAATGTACAGGATGTGGTCTTTGTATTAACCGTTGTCCCGGAAATGCCATTTATTCTTTGACTAAAAAATATACGATTTCCGAGATAATGAAAATTGTCAGGAAAGATGCCATTTTCTTTAAAGAATCCGGTGGGGGTGTAACGCTCTCAGGTGGTGAACCGTTTTATCAGAGTAAATTTCTTTTCGATCTGATTCACGAACTGAGAAAGGATGATATAGACGTATATGTTGATACCTCCGGCTATTTTCATTCAGGGTTGATCGAAAGGATAGAGGAAGTTTCACTTCTGTTTGATCTGAAGCTAATTGATGATACAAAGCACAGGAAATTTACCGGTGTTTCAAATGAACTTATATTGAAAAACCTGTTTAAATGCGACGAAAAACGGATTAATACCGTTATCAGCATTCCCCTCATCCCGGAGATTAACACAGGGGAAGACGATGTTGATCAATTTATACAGATAATCGTTTCTCTTAAAAACATAAAAAAGATCCGTCTGCTTCAATATCACGACTTTGCCATTGGAAAGTATAAGAAGTTAGGAATACCCTATAAACTGAAAGCCTTAAAAAAAGATGAAGAACAGTATAACAGGATCAGAGAAATATTTATCAAAAACGGGATAAGTTTAGTATAAGGTGATTATCATGACGGAAAGAATCAAGCGATTGAAAGAAATAAGTTTTCATACAAAACCATCTATCAGCAGCGAAAGGGCGCTCCTTGAAACGGCATTTTATTCAGAAAACGACGGTAAATATTCCATCCCCGTAATGCGTGCTTCTTTTTTCAAGCATCTTTGTCAGAATCAGACGATTTATATAGGAAAAGATGAGTTGATCGTCGGCGAAAGAGGTCCTTCCCCCAAATGTGTTCCGACTTATCCGGAATTGACCTGCCACACGATTGATGATCTAAAAACGCTGAACGATAGAAAGATGACTGCCTATCAGGTATCAGAAAACGTATTGGAAGATTACAGGCACAGGGTTATTCCCTATTGGAAAAACAGAAGCATCAGAAGCAAACTTTTTAAAAATGTGACGCCTGAATGGATGAGACTCTATCAGAGCGGATTGTTCACAGAATTCATGGAACAGCGGGCACCCGGTCATACAACACTCGATGGAAAGATATACAGGATCGGAATGGCCGATTTTATTCATAAAATAGATGAGGCAATCTCCAGTTTGGATTTCCTCGAAGATGCTTCTGCATTAAAGAAACTCGAAGAGCTGAAGGCGATGAAGCTCAGCTGTGAAGCGATTATCATTTTTGCGGAAAGACATTCGTCTCTCGCCTTAGAAATGGCCAAAAAAGAGTTAGATGATACAAGAAGGAGGGAATTGCTCAAGATTGCGGAAGTCTGTCATAACGTTCCCCGAAATAAACCGGAAACATTACATGAAGCGCTTCAGATGTATTGGTTTGTTCATCTCGGAACCATCATGGAACTTAACGGCTGGGATTCGATGAACCCCGGACATATTGACCAGCATGTAAATCCGTTTTTCCTAAAGGATCTGAACGATGGGAATGTTGATGAAGAGGCTGCAAGGGAGCTCATCGAATGCTTTCTCATCAAATTCAACAATCAGCCGGCTCCTCCCAAAGTAGGGGTAACCGCAGAAGAAAGCGGGACGTATAATGATTTTACCAATATTAACCTCGCGGGATTGAAAGCAGATGGCTCTTCTGGTGCAAATGAAACTTCTTATCTGTTTCTGGAATCTATTGATGAACTGCATCTCCTTCAACCTGGAAACAACCTGCAGCTTTCGAAAGACACGCCGGATGATTTTTTCTTTGCCGTCATGAAAGTAATCAAAAAGGGTTATGGTTATCCTTCCGTTTTTAATGCGGACGGGGTCGTAAAACAGCTGACAAATCAGGGTAAAACCATCGAAGATTCTAGAGAGGGAGGCTGCAGCGGTTGTATTGAAACCGGTGCATTCGGAAAAGAGGCCTATATTCTGACCGGCTATCTCAACGTGCCAAAAGTTCTTGAACTGACTCTGTTTAACGGGCTTGATCCACTCACCGATCAAATGACGGGAATTGCCACGGGAGAAACTTTTCAGGATTTTCACAGTTTATACGGAGCCTTCGAAAGGCAGCTTGACTATGTGGTCAGTGAAAAATTAAAGATGAATAATCTGTTTGAAGCCATATACGCATCCAATATGCCTGCCCCGTTTCTCTCCGTATTAATAGATGATTGTATTAAAAATGGCAGGGATTACTATGACGGTGGTGCAAGGTACAATACGAATTATATACAATGCTGTGGGATAGGGACGATAGCCGATAGTCTTGCAGCCATCAAGAAGCATGTCTTTGATGAGAAGCATATTCCTTTAAAAACCCTATTGACTGCCCTTAAAAATGATTTTAAAGGCAGTGAACCTCTACGCTTATCTCTTAAAAACAAAACACCTTTTTATGGGAACGATGATGATTTTGCCGATGATCTCGCTGTAGAGGTATTTAATACACTTTATAAAACCATCCATGAACGAAACAGCACCAAGGGCCAAACTTATCAGATTAATTTTCTTTCGACAACCTGTCATGTTTATTTCGGGAAAAAGCTTGGCGCTACTCCAAACGGGAGACGATCACATACACCGTTATCAGACGGAACTTCACCATCTCATGGTGCCGATAGAAATGGGCCTTCCAGTGTGATAAAATCATTAAGTAAATTAGATCAGGAACATACCGGCGGGACCCTTTTAAATCAGAAAATTCTTCCGGAATTACTTAAAACGGACGAAGACATCAGGAAGATGATGTTGTTGATCAGAACCTATTTTAAATTGGGAGGGCATCATATCCAATTTAATGTGATTAATTCAGAAAAGTTGATTGATGCACAGAAAAATCCAGACAAATATGCCGGATTACTTGTGCGTGTGGCCGGTTACAGCGATTATTTTGTTGATCTTGATATAGAACATCAAAATGAGATAATCTCAAGAACTCAACAGGGAGTGTGGTAAAAAATGGAGAAGACACTCAAGATTTTATTAGCGGAAGACGATCTGATAAGCAGGCGCTTAATAAAAATTCTGATCGATAAAATAGGTTATCAGATAACAACCGTTGAGAATGGGCAACAGGTTATAGAAGAAATGAAAAATGACGATTACGATCTGATTCTCATGGATATACAGATGCCAATTTTAGACGGTCTTGAAGCTACTAAAAAAATAAGGCTGATAGAGAATGAAGAGCAGTTAAAAAGAATTCCCGTGATAGCCGTTACCGCTCATGCAATGGTCGGCGACAGGGAAAAGTGTTTAAGTTCGGGCATGGATGATTACATGACAAAGCCGATAGAAGAAGTCGAACTGATAAAAAAGATCAGAGAATATACGAATAAAGACGAGACCCTGAAAATAGGCAATATAGACAGATTATCTGATTTGTTGGGGAATATGGATGATGTGGTAGAAATCATCAATGATTTCATCTCTTATTATCCGGAACAGCTGGAAAAAATGCAATCCGCTTACGATGATTCGGATTGGACGACCTTAAAAGATCTTGCACATAAACTCAAGGGGAGTGTCTCCAATTTTGAAGCCGATCAGGTTGTAACCTGCTGTAAAAAGATAGAAATATTCGCAAAAGAGGGGAACAGGGAACAAATCGACAGAGAGATGAAAAAACTGTCTGCAGGTATCGAACAGTTAAAAAATTATCTTTTACAACAGATAAAAAAATAGGAGGCTATTATGCAGTCAGAATTCAATGGATATATACAAACATTTGGCACTCTGGGTTTTTATAAGAATGGTGAATTGTACGAAGATGATTTTCCCGGGGCAAAAAAATCATTGGATATCTTTAAATATTTACTCTGTAACTATAAACGAAAAAATTTAAAAAAGGAAATTTGTGATATTTTCTGGCCAAATATGTGTGAAAACAAGGCAAAACAGAATTTATCGTCAAATTTGTATTACTTAAGAAAAGGGCTGGATTTGATTTATCAGAAAGACTCTTTCGGGAAATTCTTCATCAGATCAAATTCACATTTATGTTGGTTAAACAGACCTTTAGAACTCGAATACGATTTTGAAATGTTTGAAGGGTTTCTTGCAAAGGCTTCAGAACAGCTTTCAGATAAAATAAAGGAAGAGCATTTGATTAATGCCATTCAGCTGTATAAGGGTGATTTTTTCCAAAATGCAGATGAACCCTGGATCATATCAAAAAGAAAATTTTACCAGGAAAAGGCAATAGAAATTATACTCAATCTCATTGAAATAGAAAAAAATAAGCCCGATGGTAATCCTGAGATATACTTTGATAAGGCTTTAAAAATAAATCCAACAGAAGAGCGAATTATATTTGAAAAGATAAAATATTTAGCCGAATCCAACGATTTGCTCGGCGCGGTAAACTGTTACAGAGAATATAAAAAGGAATTGATCGATAAATACAAGATAACTTCCTCTCCAAAAATAGATGAGTTTATGGCTCTCATTACCAAGGATTATAAAGTAGAAGCCATACCAAAACACTTTACTGAAAATGCAAATTATGTTAATATGGGAAAATTTCAGGAAATCTGTTCCTATGAGCTCAGAAGAAGGGATCCGAAATCGTTGCTTCTCACGCTGAATTTTAGTGAATTGAGTGACAAGGCCTTTGAAAGAAGGGGCTTCTCAAGAGATTTTTTTATGAAAATAAGACTCGGTGATCGTGTGACATTTGCTTCCGGAAACGTTTTTGTCCTTTTTTCTGAAGCCGATAAACTTTCACTGCCAATTTTAATTAACAAATTCTTCCCGGTCTTTGAAAAGTATTGTAAAGGCGCCAGGATAAAGTACAAATGGCATGAGATGAACCATAAAAAGACAAAACTCATTACCTATGGTGAATGGAAATAATATCAATAAAGAGGTGATATACGGATGTTGGACATTAAAGAAATCAGAAATAATCCAGACAAAGTAAAAAAAGCAATGACCACGCGAAACGAAAACCCTGAAACGATTGAAGAAATTCTTTCGTTAGATGAAAAGAGAAGGGACATTATCCAGAAGGCAGATGAATTAAAGGCATTAAGAAATCAGCTCTCTAAAAGCGTTGCCAAATTGAAATCACAGGGAAATCATGAAGAAGCCTCAAAAAATATTACTGAAAGTAAAAATATTGGAAATCAGATAAAAGAATATGATGAGGAATTAAAGGAAGTCGAAGAAAAACAAAACGAGATACTCGCACAGCTTCCAAACCTCCCGTCCGTTAATACCCCCGTTGGAAAGGATGAAACTGAAAACGTTGAGATATTAAAGTGGGGAACGCCAAGAGAATTTTCTTTCGATCCAAAACCTCATTGGGAAATCGGACCCGATCTTGGAATGATGGATTTTGAACGCGCTTCAAAGCTCAGCGGTTCTAGATTTGTTGTCCTCAGGAGTCAGATAGCAAGGCTTGAAAGGGCACTTATCAGTTTCATGTTAGATACCCATACTGAAAACGGCTATACGGAGGTTAACGTACCCTATCTGGTAAAGAGAGAAACCATGTATGCCACCGGTCAGTTACCAAAATTTGAAGAAGAGGCTTACAAGACGACTCCGGATGATATGTTCCTGATCCCCACCGCAGAGGTCTTTCTTGCCGGTATGCATAAGGATGATATCATCGAATACTCGGAACTGCCTCTGAATTACTGCGCCTATTCCGCCTGTTTCAGAAGAGAAGCTGGAAGTTACGGAAAAGATGTAAGGGGAATGATAAGAGTCCATCAATTTGAAAAAGTAGAGCTTGTAAAATATACGACTGCTGAGACTTCCTATGAAGAACTTGAGAAATTGACAAATGCCGCTGAAAACATCTTGAAATCTTTAGAACTTCCTTACAGGAAGATCCAGCTTTGTACGGGAGATCTCGGCTTCGGTTCAGCGCTGACTTATGACCTTGAAGTCTGGCTTCCTTCATACAATGCCTATAAAGAGATATCCTCCTGTTCAAACGATATCGATTTTCAGGGTAGAAGGGCAAATATGAGATACCGAAACAAGGAAAACAGGCTGGAATACGTCCATACATTAAACGGTTCAGGACTTGCGGTAGGAAGGACACTCGTTGCGGTTCTCGAAAACTATCAGAACGAAGATGGTTCCGTCACCGTACCCGAAGTTCTTAGAAAATATATGGGGGGAACAGAAAGAATTTTTGGGTGAGTTTGAACTTTTTTATATTACGGGGAGTCTAAAGAGTAGAAGAGTGAAAAATAGAAACCCCTCATAAATATAGAAAATTAAACCCCTCACAAGAAAAGCGGTCTATCCCCCCAGACCGCTTTTGTGTTGTTTATTATATTCTTTTGCAAAAGGGGAATCACATATGAACACAGATGAAAAAAAGGCTATTATCAATATTCTTAAAAAGGAAGTAGTTCCTGCTTTAGGGTGCACCGAACCTATTGCAGTAGCCCTTGCGGCGGCAAAATGCAGGGAAACGCTGAATGAACCGATAGGGGAGCTAAAGGTCTTTGTCAGCCCAAATCTTTTTAAAAACGGTATGGGGGTCGGTATTCCCGGAACAGGTATGGTAGGCCTTCCCATCGCGGCAGCGCTCGGCGCAAGTGGTGGTTCATCGAGGTTTGGACTCGAGGTATTAAAACATGTCAAAGCAAGAGATATCCTCTCCGCGAAAGAAATGCTCAAAGAGGGGATTGTAACAATAGAAATCAAAAAACATGAAAATCCTCTCTTTGTCGAATGCATTTGTTTCAGCAGGGACAAGGTCCATGAATCAAAAGTCATCATTCAGCAGGAACACTCAAACATCGTTTTGATCGAAAAAGATGAAAAGGCAATTTTCGAAAAGAAAGACGAAATGCCGAGAAGCGGTGATGAATTGAATGCTTCTTTCCTGTCATTTAAAAAGATCATCGAGTTCATCAACACGGTAGATATTTCCGAGATAGACTTTCTGATAGAGGCCGTAAGACTGAACAAAGCGATTGCCGAAGAGGGTTTGAATGACGGCTATGGTCTTAATATAGGTAAAACGATGCTTGATGACAAAAATTCAAAGATATTCAGTTCAGGATGTACTGCCACATCTGCCATTGCACTTACGGCGGCAGCGGCAGATGCAAGAATGTCCGGATGCGTATTACCCGCCATGAGTAACAGCGGTAGTGGTAATCAGGGAATCAACGCCACCGTCCCAATAGTGGCTTATGCCAATAAAGAGAATATCAGTGAGGAACAGATGTTGCGTTCCCTGGCCTTGAGCCATCTGTTGACCATACACATCAAATCCTATCTTGGAAGGTTGTCCGCCCTTTGCGGAGTAGTGGCCGCATCTACCGGGGCGAGTGCTGCACTCTGCTATCTTATGGGCGGAAATGAAAAACAGATAGAAATGGCTATAAACAACATGATTGCAAATCTGACCGGTATGATCTGCGATGGAGCAAAACCCGGTTGCGCGCTGAAAGTTGCTTCAGGCGTAAATGCCGCTTTTCTTTCTGCTTCATTGGCACTCGGTATGAAAGGGGCAACCCAGTATGATGGGATCGTTGATAATGATGTAGAAAAGACCATGAAAAACCTCGCCAACATAGGGGCGGAAGCGATGAAGATGACCGACGAATATATTCTTAATATAATGGTTTGTAAATAAAATCAGTAAAATCAGACAGTTTTTTTCATATATACTTATGATAATAATGGTATCATCGGGTATATTAAGTTTTAGATGGTGAAGCACTTGGAAGCTATAGATATTTTAAAGCAGTATTACGGTTACAACAAGTTCAGACCTGGACAAAAAGAAATCATCACATCGATCATGAACCAGAAGGATACATTGGCAATCATGCCAACCGGATCGGGGAAATCGCTCTGTTTTCAAATACCGGCACTGATGTTTGAGGGAAAAAGCATTGTGATTTCTCCGTTGATATCGCTGATGAAAGATCAGGTAGATTCACTGAAAGCCATGGATATAAAGGCCAGTTTCATTAACAGCAGTCTGCCCTATGAGGAAATCTACGAGCGAACGGTCGATTTTATCAATGATAGATATAAAATTCTCTATCTCGCTCCGGAAAGGCTATCCACCTTTGGTTTTTCGGAAGAGATCTACAGCACAAACATCTCACAGATTGCCGTAGATGAAGCACATTGTGTTTCAGAGTGGGGGCATGATTTCAGACCGAGTTATAAAAATATTGGTGAATTCGTTAAACAATTCAGGAAAAGACCTGTAGTCAGTGCCTTCACGGCCACAGCCACTAAAAATGTCCGAAAGGACATACAATTTCTGCTTGAACTGGATCATCCCGATATATTTAATTTAGGGTTGAAAAGGGAAAATATCTATATCGAAGTCCTAAAGGAGATCAACAAAAGGAAATTTATTGTTGATCTCATCGAAAAAAGGCGGGATGATGCGGGAATCATCTATTGTGCAACGAGAAAAAGTGTCGAGGAGTACTATGTTTATCTCAGTAAAAGGGGATATAATATAGGAAAGTATCATGGCGGTATGGATGCGCTCGACCGAAAAGAAATGCAGGATGCCTTTATTCATGAAGATATCAATCTCATGATCGCTACGAATGCCTTTGGCATGGGAATTGACAAGCCCAATATTCGATATATCGTTCACCTGAATATGCCTAAGACGATTGAAGCCTATTATCAGGAGATTGGCAGAGCCGGTCGAGATGGAGAACCTTCACAGGCATACATGCTTTATTCTGAGGCAGACAGAAATATACAGCGTTTTCTGATCGAAAAATCTGAACTGACAGAAGACAGGGCGATTGTTGCAAACAGAAAACTCCAGGATATGACCAATTTTTGTCATACACACGATTGTCTCTGGCAATATATTTCGGAGTATTTCAACGAGGACAGTGAAAAAAAGTGTAATAATTGTTTTAACTGCCTGAATAAAAATATCAGGCAATACGATATTACAATAGAAGCCCAGAAGATTCTTTCATGTGTTTACAGGATGAAACAGTCTTATGGTGCTTCTACCGTTGCAAAAGTCCTTAAGGGTTCCCATTCGACTCGATTAAAGCAAAAAGGATTTGAGCATCTATCGACATTTGGGATCATGAATAATCTCAAAGAGAAAGAAATTCGTGATCTCATCAATTTTCTGGCCGCTGAAAATCTCCTGAATATCAGCCATGGAATGTATCCTATGCTCGGGTTGAACGATAATTCCTGGAAAGTGCTACGTGGTCAGCAAAAGGTGATCAGAAAAACATCAGAGATCTTTATCGCGGACAAAGAACCGAACGAGGATCTTTTTATGCTTCTGAGAAAGTTAAGAAAGAAAATATCGGAAACGGAAAATGTACCCCCTTACGTTGTTTTTCCCGACTATACTTTAAAGGAGATGAGTCTTATCAAACCCGTAAAGGCTGAGGACATGCTTAAAATAAAAGGAGTTGGCGAAAAAAAACTCGAAAAGTACGGAACACGTTTCATTGAAGAAATAAAAATATATGAGGGAATAAATGACTGACAATTATATCAGATTGGGAGCACGATCATTCATAGATGAATTCGAAAGGTTCTTTCACGATATCATCTGCAAATTCAGCTTCAGTTCATTTTTTGAAGCTCATCAAAGTAGTTTCTATGAAAACATGACCCTCTTTGTCTTCGCAAAAGGCTACCCGGCTCTGTATGTTTTAGTCAGGAAAACAGGTCCGTTTTTGGTTGGTTTTTCACCTGAAAGAGGGGGAAGTAACTGTTTTTCCAAGCAATTTTCAGTGTCTGTTCCATCGGATATTGCCCTCTTTTACAGAACTTTTTTCCTAAAAATAGGGGCCATCCCTCCAGAAACAAAAGATATCAGAATGTTTATCAGTATGCAAAAAAAAGCCTCTTCGATCTCCTCTTTTGCCGCTTTTGGAAAACGAGCCGAGACAGTAAAAATTCTGAAGGAAGAGAATATCCTCGGGATAAAAAAATTAGCGGTTTCAAGTCTATTTACCGATGAAAAAATCAAATATGTACTGAATTCATATGAACGCTGGAGTGAAAAGAATTACAGACTTGATTTTAATAACGAAAAGGTTCTCTTCTCGTTGAAGATAAAAAAAGAATCAAATAATACCGAATCAGAAAATCGGGCAGTTGCCTCTATGGTAAAGACCGTCATCAGTGATTCCTATTCAAATATTTTTGAACCGTTAACTGAAGCAGATAGTTTGAAAGGAATTCCCATGATACTGACCACATTTCAGATTAATTTTTCGGTATTGCCCAAATGGATTAATATGATCGAACTTTTCCTTGAACGCTTCGATAATGCGCTTAATGAAATTGACAGAGTCCTCGATGAGATAGTTTTTCCGCAGATGAAATTTCTGAAATAGGTGATAAAATTGGAGAAGTTTTTAATAAATTCAGGTTATCTGAAAATGAAAAAGATAGAAGGGGTAGACGATAAAAGAACCAGATACACACCATCCAAGGTAAAAAATTCTATTTTTTCCATCATCGCATCGAATATAGATTTCAATGGCTTGAAATTTCTGGAACTCTGTGCAGGAAGTGGTCAGATAGGCATAGAGGCCATCAGTCGCGGAGCAGATAAATGCACATTTGTAGATATTTCTCCTCAAGCCGTTAAGACACTAAAAAAAAATGTTCTATCGTTGGATATACCGGATAAAGTTACCATTATAAAACAAGATGTTCTGAGATTTATAAAAAAGACAAATGAGGTCTATGATGTCGTTTTTATCGATACACCCTTTATTGAAGAGATTTATCTCAAACTCGTTACCGGTCTTTTGAAAAAAAGGGAAATTATTTCAGATAATGGTATCATTATTGTTGAAACGCAAAACAGGTTCAGGGAAATCGAATCGCATACATTTGATCATATGAGTACGCATCTATACGGAACGTTAAAAATAGACACATATAAACATAAAAAACAGTTATATGAGGAGGAAAGACATTGAAAACTGTTGGAATTGATCTGGGTGGAACGAATATAAAAGGTGGTCTGGTTGATGAAAACGGAAATATCACCAATCAAAAATCTATAAAAACGCTTATTGAAGAGGGAAAAGAGAGAGTCTGTTCAAGAATGATCGAACTAATCAATGAGGTTGCCGACGGTGAACAGGTAAGAGTTGGTATTGGTTCCCCTGGTTCAATAGATAGAAAAAACGGAATTGTTATTTATGCAAATAACCTGATGACACTCAATGGAGTTGAACTGGTTAAAACGATAGAAGGGGCAACCGGTTTTGAAACGTTTTTAGAAAACGATGCAAAGGCAGCCGCCCTTGGCGAAAGATGGTTCGGTTCCGCAAAAGATTCGGATGATTTCATCGTTATCACGCTCGGTACAGGTGTTGGCGGCGGAGCTTATACCGAAGGGCATTTAATAGTGGGGGGACATGGGTACGGTGGAGAACTCGGTCATATGATTGTTGATCCATCCGGACCGGTATGCAGCTGTGGAAATCGAGGTTGTCTGGAAACATTCTCATCAATCAGTGGAATGAGAGAATGGGTCAAAGTATATGAGATGAGATATCCGGAATCTCTCATCTTTAAATATGCAGCCGGTGAACCCGTCCAGGCAAAAAACATCTTTGATGCCTATAAAGAAGGGGATAGAATGGCTGAACTCGTTGTCAGAAAATTCTGTTGGGGACTTGGCATTGGAATCGGTTCCCTTGTGAATATATTCAATCCCGATTTGATCATTTTGACCGGTGGAATCTCAAGAGCTGGAGATGTTTTCCTCGATGAAGTCAAACAGGTGGCCTATGAACACACCTATGGTTCTTTAATGAATTCGTATGATATAATTGTAAGCGATTTGAAGGAAAAGGGAGCAATTCTCGGAGCTGCTTCAGTTGCCCTTGAACGCACAAAAAATACTATATAGAAAAAACCACTTATTTTACTACGGAGGTGTGGCATGTCAGTAAATCTTAAAGGAAGAGATTTGATCAGTATTAAGGAACTTACACCTGAAGAATTCTTCCAGTTTATTGAGACAGCAGTTTCACTTAAGACAGGACTCAATATGGGTCAGAGACCGGATATTCTCAAAAACAGGACTTTGGCCGAAATTTTCCAGAAACCATCACTCAGAACAAGGGTTTCATTTGAATCTTCGATGACCCATCTTGGCGGACATGGAATTTATCTTGGACCGGATGATATAAAACTGGGACAGAGAGAGACGACGGAAGACATTGCAAAGGTTCTTTCAGGAATGGCCGATGTCATCATGGCACGCGTATTTGAAAACAAAACGGTGAGGGATCTCGCTGAATACGCTTCTATTCCGGTTATTAACGGGCTTTGTGATTATGAACATCCAACTCAGGCTCTCGGAGACTTCCTCACAATCTATGAGAAATACAGGAGATTCGACGGTCTCAAGATCTGTTACATCGGTGATGGAAACAACGTATGTAATTCAACCATATTCTCATCGGCACTCATGGGAACACATATCACTGCCGTTACGGCACCGGGCTTTGAACCGACAGAAGAGGTCATCAGCAGTGCAAAGGCAATTGCTGAAAGATATAACACAGGTTCAATCATAGAAGTCACGAATAGTATAGAGGAAGGTATTAAGGATTCGGACATCGTATATACAGATGTTTGGGCAAGTATGGGGCAGGAAGCTCAAGCCGATGAAAAGAAAAAGACATTCATGCCGTATCAGGTTACACTGGATGTATTTAACAAGGCAAAGCCGACGGCTATCTTCATGCATTGCCTTCCAGCTCATTACGGAGAAGAATGTACACATGAAGTGGCTCATTGCCCAAGAAGCGTTATCTTTGATCAGGCGGCAAACAGAATGCACTCAATCAAGTCGATCCTTGCGCTCGTTACGCCATAAGGACAGAAGGTTATCAGAATATTCTTTTAAATCCGGCCTTCCCTATCGGGAAGGCCTTGTAATTATGAGGTACTAAATGAAAAAAATAATGCTTTTCTTTTACAGTTTCTATTTTTTCCCCGCGGCAATAATCGCCCTGATATACGGCTATATTCAAATGAAAAGAGCCTTAAAGATAGCCAATAGAGATGGATTTGATGCTGCACAGGAATTTATCAGAAGAAAATCACCGGCTTTTGCAAGAATCTGTTTCACGCTATTTGGTATTCATCCCGAGATTAAAGATGCCGAAAAGATTCCCATGGATGAAAATTTTATCGTTGTCATGAATCATCAGAGTTTTCTCGATCCGATGCTTCTGCTCGGATATCTTACCCCAGATATCTTTTTACTGGCGAAAGAAGAATTAGAAAAAATACCTTTTTACAAAGAGGCCATGCAGCTCTTCTGTATAACGATTGACAGGAATAATCCGTCAAAGGCCGTAAAATCTTTAAGAAGGATACTGGAATTTCTGAAAAACGGGAAAAAAATAGGTATCTTCCCTGAAGGGACGCGATCAATAGACGGTTCACTCGGTAAATTTGCCGAAGGCAGTCTGAAAATAGCCTATAAAAGCAAAAAGAAGGTTATCCCTGTCTTAATAGACGGTTCGGGAGATGCCATGCCGAAAGGCAGCTGGATTGTCAGACCGGCAAAGGTCACGGCTCTCGTTACAGATTCGGTGAATGCAAAGGACTTTAACACTTTTGAAGAATATGAAGAATTCATCAGATGCCAAATGGAAAAAGGATTAAAGACCATCAGAAACCAATGAGGTGATTACGATAGAAAATATCCAGAATTTCTCAAAAAAGGAAGAACTGTTCAACAGCATCTCTCACGGTGTCGGTACTTTATATGCAATTACCGCGCTTGTCCTTCTGTCCGTTTTTTCAGGCTTAACCGGAGATGCATGGAAGATAGTGGGTGCCGTCATCTACGGGATCAGCCTCATCGCACTCTTTCTCGCCTCAACATTGTATCATGGCTTCAGACCGGGAAAGGCAAAAAACATCTTTGAAATCATGGATCATTCAGCAATCTTTATCCTCATAGCCGGAACATATACGCCGTTTACATTAGTTAACCTCAGAGGCTGGCTGGGCTGGACGATTTTCGGAATTGTCTGGGGACTGACAATCGTCGGAATCATATATAAAATATTTTTTGTCAAGAAATTTGTCATCTTTTCAACTCTCTTGTATATCTTAATGGGGTGGCTGATTGTCTTTGCAATCGGTCCTTTATCCGAAACACTTTCTTCAGGAGGTTTATTTTGGTTAGTATTGGGAGGAATCTTATACACTGCGGGAACACCATTCTACATCATCAGAAAGATACCCTATCATCATGCGATCTGGCATCTCTTTGTCCTGGCGGGAAGTATCGCCCATTTCATCACCGTGTTCTTTTATATTATACTGGCTTAAAATTTATCTTTGTCGCACTTCTTTTGTTGTTTTTTTCGAGATTTGCCTTTTCATCGGATTTTGAATACTCGCTTGATTATCCAGAAGCCATCACACCCTTTACTGTCATACCTGTCTTTTTCGATGCGGTTCCCGACAATGTGTATTCGATAAATACGGAAATAACTTTGATAGGCGATTCCGAGAAAAACGACTGCGTTTTGACACATTCCACTGTTTATCCTATTCTGATCAATACTGGCAATGAATACTTTTCTCTGATACATTTTATGTGGATGTTTGATGAGCAGCAACTTACAGCTATTGAAAACATGACATTAACCGAAAAGAACACCTATCTGAAAGCACTTCCTCATCGGGTCAACATAAACATTACTTTCGATCAGCCACTGAATTCCTATTGCGAGTTATTGAAGATAGATTTTACGCCTGAAAAGAATTCCCGGGTCGTAGACTCTGTCTGGAATTTGAATAATGATACGATAAGACTTACCGAACCGTCACATCAAAAGGCTGTCCTCTTCATACACGGTTTACAGAATGCGGTTTACAGCAACATGCTGTCAAATCTGAACAGCGACACCGGTGACGGATGGCGAAGTGAGGAATTGCAGGATTATTGGAAACAGCATTATCAATTTGATGATGTCGATTATTTTGAATACCATTATGATACCTATTTTCATGATTCATCTTATTACGGAGACAAACTGGTCTCTTTGATGGAGCAATCGGGGATGCTGGAATCTTACGATGAAATCTATTTGGTCACCTACAGTATGGGAACAATAGTCGCTCAATATGCGATCAACACCCCCCTGCATAATGAAGCAGGATGCCTTGGAGATAAAATAGAAAACTTATTTTTGATCGGTGGAGTGCTTGAAGGAACCTATTTTGTCAACCTGACAGATTATCTGCTTACTTTTATAACCAAGGAAATCGCTTTGAAATCAATCAACACAAGTTATGGAGATGAAAGAGATACCTTCCTCTATGAAATGCTTAAAATGTTAGACAATTATACCGATTTGCTTCTCAATCCTCAAAAAGTACAGTATTTTCTCGACCAGTTCGTTCAGTTTTATCAGGATAATCCCGTCATTGCCTGTCTGCTGCTGACAAGTTTTGATGACGTCCCGGTAACCGGCGGACAAATCGTCCCCTACGACGGGGTAAAATCAATGCGTTATACCTCCTCTGATTTTCTGACAAAGTTAGAAAAAGAATTTAAATTTAAGCAGACCACCTATGTGATCAATGAAGAACTGAATTTTCTGAATACGCATCATCAATACAAAGACAAAGTGATACTGATCACATCATACGCATCAAATTCAAAGGAATTTCTCAACAAAACCGCTGCTTTAATGAAATTCCTCCATTTTGTACCCGATACGGAAGATTCGATGAGTGACACTCAGTTGCTTAAAATTCCTTTTATACAATATATGATTCAGAGAGTACTTTCTATCGTCATACAGAGCTTTGCAGAGACCATTTCCGAAAACGCTCATATACTCAACGATGGCTTTGTAACCCATTGGAGTCAGAATCTGACCCCACATCATGAAGGGATCACCTCTGAAAATCTGTATATATTCGACGACCTCGATCATGCACAGATAAAAAATGCGGAAGAGGTCCTCAAAGTCATACGCGACAGAATCAACGATTAATAGGGAAATATATAAATATTTCCCTGTTCGCAGACCTATGTTCAGCTAATTGTTCATATGATTTTAAATTTTTTCATATCTGTCTTTTATGATAGCAAGATGTTTCATGATTTCTATATTCTGAGGACATTTTCTTTCGCAGGCACCACACTGAATACAATTTGAAGGTCTCTGTTTTTCAGTCAGCCAGCTGTTAACCCAATAATCCGCCTTATCATGATCACTGAAAATAGAAGCGTGATTATAGGCCCAGAAGTTCTCAGGAATATTGACACCAGCAGGACAGGGCATACAGTATTTACAGTTTGTACAGTTAACGAGCATCCTATCGTTGAAGATTTCCTTTACTTTTTTTAAGGCGTCCTTCTCTTCTTCGGTTAATGACCCTGACAATGCACTGGAAGCTGTTTCAAGGTTTTCAATGACCTGTTCCATTGTTGACATCCCGCTCAGAACAACTCCGATTTCCTTAAAATCCCAGAGATATTTCAACGCCCATTGGGCTGGTGATCTCATTGTTTCACAGGAATTCCAGACCTTCTGAATATCTTCGGGCAGATCTTTCCTGGCCAGCATTCCCCCTCTTAACGGTTCCATGATAATGATTCCGAGTCCTTTTTCAGCCGCATAACGCATCCCCTTTATTCCAGCCTGATAATTTTCATCGAGATAATTCAGCTGTATCTGGCAGAAATCCCATTCATAATCATTGATAATTTCCTCGAAGAGATCAAAATCATCATGAAAAGAAAATCCTGCATAACGTATCTTTCCATCCGCCTTCGCCTTGTCAAGAAATGACTGATAATCATTAGCCGCCGTGTTTTTCCAGTACTTCCCGCTCAACGCATGCAGAAGATAAAAATCTATTACGTCTACTTCAAGTTTTTTAAGCTGTTCATCAAGAATGCGTTCCATATCTTCATGTGTTCGTACATCCCAAACCGGCAGCTTCGTCGCAATTTTGATCTTTTCACGATAGCCATCTTTCATCACCTGTGCGCAGAACAGTTCACTATTTCCACCGTGATACGGATAGGCTGTATCGAGGTAGTTTATTCCATTGTCTATTGCATAGCGTACCATCTGCTTTGCCTTTTCAAGATCTATCCTTGAATCATTCCCATCTATTACAGGCAGTCTCATCGCCCCAAAGCCAAGAATACTGATAGACTCATTGGTCTTCCCAAATTTTCGATACTGCATTCATTTCCCCTCCTTTATTCCGTTTATCCTATTAATTGCTTTTTCCAGTCTGTTCACAGCAGTAACTATCTCTTCATGTGTAAGATGCCCAAATCCAACAATCAATTTATTGCCTCTAATAACTTTCTCCTCCAAAAGATAATCATCCGGAAAATCGACCTCCAGTCCCTCTGCCATAAAAATTGTCCGATCGAGTTCAGAAAACTCACAGTCCCTGAAGGAAACCACAAGGTGTAATCCGCAGAATTCCCCGTTAATGCATATATCTTTTCCGAATTTTTCTCTCAATGTCTTGCATAAAATCGTCATCTTTGATTTATATTGTCTTGTCATCCTGTATACATGCTTTTCATAACTGCCATTCATTATTATTTCGTTGAGTACTGCCTGATTCAGCGTACATGGAAAATTCCCGATTTTTTCAAAATAAATCCTTACACTTTTGATAAGGTACACAGGAAGAACCATATATCCTATTCTCAGAGATGGACACAACGTCTTGCTGAAAGTCCCGATATGTATAACACGGTCTGAATTCAACTGAAAGAGCGAATTGATAGGCGCACCTCTGTATCTGAACTCACTGTCATAATCGTCCTCAAGAATAACATGATCATATTTTTCGGCAAATTCTACCAAAGCCTGTCTTCTTGCTATAGATAAAGTACCACCAAGGGGAAATTGATGAGAAGGCGACGCATAGATTAATGAAGGGGATTTCATATCTATCGAAGAAACGACAAGGCCCTCATTATCCACACGTGCCTTAATAAAGTGATAATGACCGGCTTTGAAAACAGGTTCAATAAAATCAACACAGGGATACTCAGAGATAAGCGTGTTAAAATAACTTTTTAACGAAGAGGCAATGATGTTCATCGAATCCTTTGTCCCGGAAGTGATAATAATCTGATCCATAGCGCATCTGATCCCTTTGTGATTCACCAGATAATCACATAACGTTTCTCTCAGCGGAAAATATCCAAGATCATTTCCATAATCGTAAATTTCCCTGTCATTTCTCAACAACACCGTATGAAAAGCCTTTTCCCATGCTTTATACGGAAAACTGTCAAGATCAGGCGTACCGGCTATCAGACTGATAAGATCTTTCCCTTTGTCATAACGCTTCCCGGATTCCCTCACCTTTTCAGATTTTTGCCGATTGGTTTTTATATTCTCAGAAACATAGGTTCCACTTCCCCTTGAAGAATATAAATATCCCTCGGCAATCAACTGCTCATAAATCTCCAGAATGGTACTTCTTGAAATATTGAGCTCATCCGACAGTTTTCTGGTGGAAGGTAATTTTGATCCCCCATCGATCTCTCCGTTGAGGAATTTAAACGTCAAAGCATCGTATAGCTGTTTTTTGACTGGTATTTTGTTATTTCTGTTGATTTCGATAAACATAAAATCACCTACCTAAA